>NZ_JAIQZN010000001.1:0-199966 GCF_023333585.1 Argonema antarcticum A004/B2 | reverse complement strand
TTAGTAGTCGAAAACTTGCTGCGAGTTCGCTTTGGTTCGTTGGACGATCGGCTTTTAATTATTATCGATCGCCTACTGTCATTACCGCCAGAGGAGTTTACCCCCTTGCTGCTGGAGTTATCCCGTGAGGAACTTTTGGCTAGGTTTGGACAACAAAATTCTTAATAATTCCAAAAGACCCAAACTTTCTCGATCGCCAGATCTGTGGCACAATTTAAGTACACTAAGGGTTTTAGCCCCTGTACTTCCATAGTTTTTCCTCAATGACTGCAACCACCCCCTCTCTACCAAGCCAATACGACTCCTTTACCACCGAAGCCAAATGGCAAAAGTTCTGGGAAGAAAACCAAAGCTTCAAAGCTGACCCAGAAAACGGCGGCGAACCTTACAGCATGGTCATTCCGCCACCCAACGTGACTGGTAGTTTGCACATGGGTCACGCTTTGGGACAAACGATTATGGATATTGTCGTCCGCTATCACCGCATGACCGGACGCAATACTCTGTGGATACCGGGAACTGACCACGCCAGTATCGCAGTTCACGTGATGTTGGAACGGGAACTGGAAAAAGAGGGCAAAACTCGTGCTGATTTGGGACGCGAGAAGTTCCTAGAACGGGCTTGGCTATGGAAGGAAAATTCTGGAGGTTCAATTGTCAACCAGATGCGCCGTTTGGGGATCTCGGTTGATTGGTCGCGGGAACGCTTTACGATGGATGAGGGTTTATCGAATGCGGTTGCGGAGGCTTTTGTCCGACTCTACGATGAGGGGTTGATTTATCGTGGCAATTATTTGGTGAATTGGTGTCCCGCTACTCAGTCGGCGGTTTCTGATTTGGAGGTAGATGATAAGGAGGTGAACGGGAATCTCTGGCATTTCCGCTATCCTCTGACTGATGGTTCTGGTTATTTGGAAGTGGCGACAACTCGACCGGAAACGATGTTAGGGGATACCGGGGTGGCGGTGAATCCCAAGGACGATCGCTACAAGCATCTGATTGGCAAAACGGTTATGCTGCCAATTATGAATCGGGAAATTCCGATCGTTGCTGATGAGTTGGTTGACCCCAGTTTCGGTACTGGTTGCGTGAAGGTGACGCCAGCGCACGACCCGAACGATTTTGAGATGGGTAAGCGGCACGATTTGCCGTTTATCAATATTATGAATAAGGACGGCTCGCTCAATGAAAATGCGGGGCTGTTTCAAGGTCAAGACCGTTTTGTGGCGCGGAAAAATGTGGTGCAGCGGCTTGAAAATGATGGGTTTTTGGTCAAGATTGAGGATTATAAGCATACTGTACCTTATAGCGATCGCGGTAAAGTTGCGATCGAACCTCTTCTCTCTACTCAATGGTTCGTCAAAATTCGTCCAATGGCTGACCAAGCGCTACAATTCTTGGATGAGAAAAACTCGCCGGAATTTGTACCTCATCGCTGGACTAAAGTCTATCGCGATTGGTTAGTCAAATTAAAAGATTGGTGTATTTCTCGTCAGTTGTGGTGGGGTCATCAAATCCCCGCTTGGTATGTTGTTAGCGAAACAAATGGGGAAATAACTGATAGTACGCCATTTGTGGTAGCGCGTTGCGGGGTGGAAGCCCGCGAAAAGGCAAAAGCTCTATTTAATGGGGAAAAGGCATTCGAGCTAAAACAAGATCCAGATGTGTTGGATACTTGGTTTTCTTCTGGATTGTGGCCTTTTTCTACATTAGGTTGGCCGGAAAAAACTCGCGATTTGGAATTTTACTATCCTACTTCTACTCTAGTTACTGGTTTTGACATCATCTTTTTCTGGGTTGCCAGAATGACGATGATGGCAGGACATTTTACCGGAAAAATGCCTTTCAAAGACGTTTACATTCACGGTTTGGTGTTGGATGAAAACGGCGAAAAGATGTCGAAAACGAAAGGTAATGGCATCGACCCGTTGGAGTTAATTGATAAATACGGTACAGATGCTTTGCGCTATACTTTGGTCAAGCAAGTAGCTGGTGCGGGTCAAGATATCCGCATGGAGGGATATAACCGCAAAACTGGCGAATCATCGGCGGTAGAAGCTTCCCGCAATTTCACTAATAAATTGTGGAATGCTTCTCGATTTGCGATGATGAATTTGGAGGAACAAACACCGCAGCAATTAGGCGAAGCAGCAACAGAACATCTCGAATTGTCAGACCGTTGGATTCTATCCCGGTATAATCAGGTTGTGCAACAAACTGGCAAGTATATCGAAAGTTACAGTTTGGGAGAAGCTGGCAAAGGTTTGTATGAGTTCTTTTGGGGTGATTTCTGCGATTGGTACATCGAATTAGTGAAGTCTCGCCTGCAAAAAGATGCAGCAAATAAAAGTCTTAATCCTCTTTCGTCCCCCCTCGTTGGGGGGAATCAGGGGGGCGCTAATTCTAAAAAAGTTGCCCAACAAACAATTGCTTTTGTATTGGAAGGAACATTAAAATTACTGCATCCTTTCATGCCCCATATTACTGAGGAAATTTGGCATACTCTCACCCAATCTGGCGATGATAAATCATTGGCGTTGCAAGCTTTTCCGAAAGCAAATATAGCGCTGATTAATCCTGAGTTAGAACAAGATTTCGATTTGCTAATTAACACGATTCGCACTTTGCGAAATCTCCGCGCTGAAGTGGATATTAAACCGGGTGCGAAAGTAACCGCAATCTTACAAAGTGAAAGCGACAGAGAACGGCAAATACTCACATCTGGCGAGAGTTATATTCAAACCTTAGCTAAGGTCGAGAATCTGACCATTACTCCTAATTTGGATGCAGAAATTGGCCAAAATATCGCGAGTGTAGTTGGTACTGTGCAAGTTTTAATTCCCCTTGCTGGTATCGTAGATGAGGCAGCTTTAAGAGCCAAATTGCAGAAAAAATTAACCAAAGTCGAAACGGAAATTAAATCGATTTCTGGGCGATTAACCAATCCTAATTTTGTGGATAAAGCTGCGCCGGAAGTGGTACAAGCTGCTAGAGATGCGTTGGCGGAAGCGGAGAAGCAAGCGGAAATTTTGCGCGAGAGATTGAACCAATTGGGTTAATATTGTAGGGTGGGCAATGCCCACCTTATCTTGTGCAAAATATGCCAAAAATACCATATTTAAGGGATGAGTTCATCGTTAAAAGTGGTTGAGTGGGTTGGGAGTTCACTTGACGATTTGAGAGAGTTCCCAGAGGAGGTTCAGCAAGTCGCAGGCTATGCCTTGTACTTGGCTCAATGTGGTGAAAAGCATCCCTCAGCCAAGCCTCTCAAAGGATTCAAGGGTGCGGGAGTGCTTGAGGTCGTGGAAGACTTTGATGGAGATACTTACCGATCTGTTTACACTGTAAAATTTGCAGGCGTAATTTATGTCTTGCACGCCTTTCAAAAGAAATCAAAGCAAGGCATTGCTACGCCAAAACAGGATATAGAATTGATTGAAAAACGGCTTAAAAGAGCAAAAGAACATCACGCAGAAAACTACAAAAAGCAGTATAAGGGGGAAAAGAATGACTCAGGAAATCAAAGTGCAAGCAAGTAGCGGTAATGTGTTTGCCGATTTGGGGCTAGAAAACTCAGATGAGTTGCTCGTGAAAGCTGAACTTGCGCGTAAGATTGGCAGCATTATTACTAAAAAAGAGATAACACAGGCTGAAGCAGCAGAGCTTTTAGGAATCGATCGACCAAAAGTAACCAATTTAATAAACGGAAAGTTATCAGACTTTTCAACAGTAGAGTTGTTCCGCTTCTTGAATGCTTTAGGTCGAGATGTGGAAATTGTAGTGAAAGCCAAACCTAAATCTCGATCACAAGGTTAAACACGGGTTGTTACTACTTAATATGAGGCAAATTAACTAAAAAGAGGTGAATTATGCAATTGGAAATGTTTTTGGAAGTGGATTTAAAAGAAGATATTGCTGAATACAATTTAGCAAAGGGTGCTACTGCAATTATAGTAGATTATTGCCCTAGACCAGAAGGGCAGGAAGATGGCTATGTTTTAGAGATGTTGAATGAAGAGGGTGAGGCGTTTACAGTTATTGCAGTGGCAGTTTCCAAAATTGAACCGATAGCGGTAAGTATGCCTCGCTAGGTGATGATTTGGAAAATATAGAGTAGAAATTTTACGGTAAAGATTGAAGCACCTGGGTTAATATTGTAGGGTGGGCAATGCCTGCCTTGTCTAAAAGGCTAATAGCAAACTAAAGTGGGTAAGAAAAAAGACATTCAGCAAGTGGAAGTAGTTGCCAGAAAGTTCAATATGAATGAATCAGAAAGAAGAGATTTTGGAGATTTTATAGAAGAAGAAAAAGCCGCAGGCAACGGGGGGACAAAAAATGAACTTGGTGATTTTACTTACCAAGAGTTACAACAAAAAGCGGGTGAGTTTTTAGGTATAATTTAGTTAATTAAAATCAAACTTATGACTACTAATTTAGTTCGGGAAGTAAGGAAATTAACGGATATAAAAGAAATAGCAGAGATTTCAATGAAGGTTTTCTTACAAATCTGTTGGAAAGCAAACCTAAGTTATGGAGATGAATTAAGCCTTCATATTGGCGCAAAAATTCCTTACTCACAAAAATCGATGGTTGGTAAAGAAAAAGGAGAGTGGATAGTAGGAACGCGAGGAAATCCTTGGAAGCTTAAATCGGAAGGAGAAACCATTGTTACTTCTGAGGAAGATGCGGAAAATATTCGACAAAAAATTAAAGCGATCGAAAATAATCATATTAGTTGGTTTGTACCCACTCCAGAGTTAGGTTTTAATATGGGTTTCTCTAATGGATATGAGTTGATACTTATCCCAGAAATTGAGGATGATTCTGGTTTACCATATTGGGAAATGTTTACTCCCAAAGATATGATTCTTAAAGTTGGGCCAAATGCTATCTGGTCTTATACTTGCATTACCAATATATCTACAGTTCCATGTTAACAAATAGTCCAAGCTGTAAACCGTAGCTACCGCTTATTCATAACCACATTCGCCGAACTGGATAAGCATCAAAAGCAACATCACGACTAATTAAAACTAGAGAATTATTCATCGCCTGTGCTACCAGAATGCGATCGAAAGGATCTTTATGATGCAAGGGGAGATTACAAAGCTGTATTGTATCTTTTAACGAAATTGGCAATAGCTTAAATCTTGTAGATTCAAAGCTAGATTCTATGTCATTAAAGTCAGATAGTAAAGAAATTTTACCTATCTTAATCTTGATTGATATTTCCCAAAAACTCGCAATACTGACAAAAACGCGCTCTGTATTTTCGATTATATCTCGGATAGAAACAGGTAAGTTTGAATCATCCTCTGCTAACCAAATAAAAACATGGGTATCCAACAAAATAGAATCCATTACATATATTCCTCAAAATCTTCCAGTGGTTCATCAAAATCATCTGGCAGAGGCAAAACAAAAGTTCCTTTCATGGAACCCGCTAAACGAGGTTTTTGAGGAATTTCTTCGGATTTTTTGGTATTTTCTTGAGCATTTGGATACTTTTCAAGCAAATATTCTGCATAATGCAAAAGTTCTTTCTTGAGAGCATCTGGCATATTAAGAACGACTTTCCATAAAGCAGTATCGGTAGTCATAATTTCTCCTTTTTGACTTTTCTAGTCTTAAGTCTATCACGCTACCTAAATGCGAAACCATTCTCACAAATAAAGTAGGGGAGAATTGCGATCGAAAAGCGATCGCACCTAGCAGATAACTTTTAGCTAGTTGGAGACATTGATTGATTTGGTTGCTGACGGCGCTGTTTAAGAGGTTTTGAAATGAGTTGCCTTCCACTTTCAGCTTCTTTCTTCCGCAAATCATCGCAAATTGCCTGTAAATCGTAGTTGAAAGACTTAGCGTGTTCTTCCCTAATTCTGTAAATCTCTTCAAGCACTTCATCCTTCCACATTTTTACTCTCCCATTAGCTCGTAGGGCGTACAAATAGTTGGTAGTTCGTATCCAGCATCATTACTGATTTGCAACAGTTTTTTTTGAATCTGAGCATTGGCAATATGCTTACAGTTCCATGTTAACAGATAGTCCAAACTGTAAACCGTAGCCACTGCAATATGGAGTGCATCATCGGCAGCTTTAGGTGGAAGATTGCTCTTGGCAAGAAATTGCGCTGCTAAATTTTGGACGGATTCATTAACAGTGAGCAGTGGAAAGTCCTGCAAAATTTCAAGTCGCCTGTTTGCTATTTCTACATCGCCCCTTGCTACCTCATCCAAAACCACTTCCGAAATGTAAAGATCGAACTGATGGCGGCGAGTATCCCACCATTCTCGCGTAGCTTCTGAGTTAGCCATCAGAATTAAATTATTGTTCGGTCTGATAGTCAGATACCCGATTATGCTAGTTTCGATGTAAACGGTTTCAATCATGTAGGGTCAAAAACATAATGTTTGCTACGAATTCGTTCTTTAACTGCTGCGGTATCGGCCCGATCGTATTCATCCAGCAATCGCAAGGCAATTTCCAGGATTTCTTGGGCCGATCGGTATTTCCCAGCTTGCAGCTTGCTTTGAATAAAGCGTTCTTGTTCAGAAGTGAGACTGATGCTCATAGAAAAGTTTCTAGAAGTCGTCTCTATCATATCTCAGGAATAAAGAGGGGTGAATTGCGATCAAAAGACGATCGCTTTTCGCAGCAAGCACCTCTCCTTGGTATTTGCTGCGAAAAGCGATCGCCTCTAGCACACTAAGTTTTGCAGAGTTTGATAAACTATAGATACTAGACTAGAAAGATGAAAGACCATGCTTAAAAACTCCCCTGTTATTAGCACATCTCCTGAAATTATGGGTGGCACTCCGGTTTTTTCTAACACAAGAGTTCCGGTGCAGACACTCTTTGACTATTTGAAGGCGGGAGAGTCAATTGATGATTTTATCGATGGATTTCCGACGGTAACTAAGGATCAAGTTATCGCATTATTGGAAGAGGTTGGAAAACAACTTATCAGCATGGTGGCATAGGATGAAGCTTCTTCTAGATGAGTGCATCGATCGCAAACTTGCCAAAGAGTTTGTGGGTTACGAGGTGAAAACAGTTTCACAGATGGGATGGGCAGGCACAAAAAATGGACAGCTTCTTGCTTTGGCGGCGGCAGAATTTGATATTTTCATCACAGTTGACCGCAACCTATCATTTCAGCAGAATTTACCAGAATTTGACATAGCGGTGATTGTTTTGCAGGCATCATCTAACCGCTTGGCGGATCTGACGCCTCTGATACCAAAGGTTTTAGGGGCTCTACCTACAGCTATTAATGGACAAGCTATAGTCATTGGCAAATAGCGGTAGAGGTGGGCGCTGCCCACTACTTCCTGCAAAAGTGGTTCGGAAAGTTGCTGCAATTTGGCGATCGTGATGTCACGAATAGCCATAAGAATTGCCTCTTTCAGTCGTCTTCATTTTAACAGAATGCTGACAACATCGCGCTTGGCTAACCGTGCAAAGTGATAGATAGCCAGCGATCGCATTCTCCTTTCTCTGCACCTAAATTGGTCATTAGGTAGTGGTATAGGTAGACCCTTTCGATTTATCCTGCGATCGCTCAATGGGAAGGCTACCAATGTTTACTTAATCACGACTTACGCATTATCACCGTTCTTAGTAGAAGCTTAACCAGAATATATGTCAGTAGTCCTGCTTCAAAAGCTCACACAACTCATTCAACGTTTCCCGATCCTCCTCAATCAGCTTTTTACCTCGCATCTCTAGGTAATCGATATTACTAGGATCTGCATTATCCAGCTGATCGTGATTATGGTCGCTACTCAATGCAAGTTGAAAACGGTAGTAGTTTCTGTTCTCTCCTCTAGTCACCATTAACTTACTAAGCTGATAAGCAACAGCTTCGCTTTGACTATCTAGAACAACGCTAAGTAAGGGAAGTCCCCATTTGAGTTGTCCCCAATTTTTCACATCTCTATACTTATATGGTGTAGTTAGTGAGCCAGTACCCAAAGAAACAACAAGGATATCAGTACGTTGTAGTTCTTCACCAGGATTTCTTCTCTTGTAAGAAATCATCGCCTCCATCATTGCAAGTGAGGCAGGATTATTTGCAAAAACTCCGCCGTCTATCAAAGCGTAATATCCCTCTGAAGTACGATGTCTTCCTGTTTCGAGTTTGTACGGCGGAAAGAATGTCGGTGCAGCAGAAGTTGCCCTTGCTGCCTCAACCATTTTGAATCCCGTACATATTTTGCGGCTATCAAAACTATTGGTGTCCTCTGCTTCCCGATTGCTTGTAAAAAAAACTGGTGCTCTCAGTTCGATATCATAACTCGTGATAAAAATTTCTTTTATTGCGTCTTCAACCTTAGCTTCACCTAGAAGCGCTGTTAAAACTTCTTGCAGACCTTTTGGGTTTATCTTGGGTTGTATCAAATCATCTATATCCGTGGGAAACTGCTCTGTAAAAATCTTTTTTCCATGTTGGCGATAGAAATTTACAAGTTCGACAGCTGTGTACTCTGGCTCCTTATTGATGCTAGAGTCTGAATTCTTTCTAGTTAAACCCAGTGCTAAAATTCCTCCTGTTGAAGTGCCTGCAATTAAATCAAACATTGTTGCTATTCGTTTTCCTGTGCGCTCTTCAATGTAGTTGAGAACGATCGCAGGGATAATACCCCGGATACCACCACCGTCAATTGAGAGAATTCTTCTCTTAAATTTAGTACCCATGACACTTGCTCCTTACAGACTTGTAAAGCTATTCCAGATGGCGTACTCTTCATCCGGAAGTAAATGAACCCTGCCCCAGTTGCGGCATAACATCCACCAAGGGCATAACAGATGGTGCTATGTACGGTAAAGCTTTCCATAATGCTAGCTCTGCCGCACCACATCTGAAAAGGCCAAAAAGTTGGAAAAAGTTGGATCTTTCTCAAATTGGGATAAATAATTGGGATTCTCAGCAAAAAAAGTTGCAAAAAGTGGGAAAAAGTTGGTTATAGTAACCATAGCTGTCTCATTTACCCACCTATGGACGTTCCTCAGATATTGCAATTTGTTGATGAAGCTGTCTACGCCAAGACAGACAAACATCTCAATGACTTGCAACGGAGGATTATAGCTGGAATATTGAAGGGTCAAAAGTATGCTGATGTTTCAGAAACTTATGGTTATAGCGCACAGCACGTTAAAAAAGCCAGTCACGAACTTTTGCAAATGTTATCTGATGTCTTTGGGGAACAAGTTAAGAAAAGTAATCTTGAATCTGTATTAGAACGGCAAATAAATCAGAATATAATTGCTAATAGAATTGGTAATAAAAGTCCCCAAAGCATTATAAATATTGGTTACATTAACAGTTGCTCTGCTTCCTCGACTCCTACCCCAGAAAAAAGCGATCCTGAAACTCCCGATTTGCAGCAAAGCAATAATCAAACTAAGATTGAAACAATTGATAAATTACGGGAGTTTGGCTTAAGCGACGAGCAAATTGCAGAGGCGTTAGACATACCTTTGGATGTAGTTAATCAGATAGACTTGAATGAGTGAACATCCAAAGCTTCAACTATATATATTAATCTTATTCATTTTCAACCGCACGTTGTTCATACTCTGAAATAATATACTTAATTTCATCCCCTGCAATATCTACTTGTTCAGATTTGGTATAAACGGTCAGCAGAACGATACCTTTTGCAGTTTTGACATAGTAAATTAGACGGTAGCCACCACTTTTACCTTTTTGAATATCGCTATTTCTGATTCTCAGTTTAAAGACTTCATCCGCAATCCCAGATATTTGATCTCCCGGTAATTCTCCCCGTTCAAGTTGTTCGATTAGGGGTTGTATATCACTGCGAATACTGCGATATTTCTTGGCAAGGGTGCGTAAATTTCGGTTGAAGGTTGGTGCGGCTTCAACTTGAATAAACGGTTGCTCAGACATCATCAAGTCCTTCCCAAATTTTGGCAACAGGAATGGTTTGTCCATTCATTGCTTCATGCCAAGCTTGACGGAAATCTTTGATAATTTCTTCTTTAGTTTTATCTTTTTCAATTTGTTTATCCCACTGAGACTCTTGGAACTTGTTGAGCCATTCGACAAATTCTGCCAGTTCATCTTGTGAGAGTTGCGTCACCGCTGTTTTTATGTCTGTAATGTTCATAAAGAAGTAGCTTTTTTTATTAGTATTTTAGTTGGTGTTTGCTACAATAAGATATTATCTTATCATATCTATTTCGGTAAAATCAAAGCTTCACGCACCCATTGCCGAAACGCTTTTCGTGCCGCACTAGCTCCCTCTGTTTCGCTCAATTTCAGAAATTGCACAATTCCTTCAATCACAGGCAAATTAGCAAATGTGGGGCTACTTTCTACCTGCACGTATTCGCTTTCACGTAACAGGAATACTTGCAATTTGCCATTACCATAACACCAAATTTCCGGCACACATAACGCTACATAAGCCGAAAGTTGCGTTTTTGAAGTTACGTCTATTTCAATTGCTAAATCTGGCGGTGGGTCAACTGACAGATTAAGCCGTCGCTTTCCGATCATTCGGCGAGCATTTTGGATGTAAAAACAGGTATCTGGTTCTATACCTGCTGACATTTCTGCACGTTTAAATGTTGTCGAGCCGTAAGGCTCCCAGTCCATTTCTAACTCATCAAGTAGCAACTTAACCATGTCGCCGATTAGTTCTTTGTTAACTTCATGTTCTGGTAACGGTATCCGAATTTCCAGCACCCCTTGATAGTAAGCAATTCGTGCAGCGCGATGTTCTCCAATTTCGTTTATAATTGCTTCAAACTCTGCCCAACTAATATCGCGCAATGTCAAGTATTGCCCTGGTTGAACATCTATTTGACGCAGTTGTAGTGTAACGACCATTTCATCCTCCATACTCCATCATTGCATCGTATATCATCTAAAACTTCATTTTGCTTTCCTTATGACCACAACCGCTGAATTGGATAAGCATCAAAAGCCGGATCGCGACTAATTAAAACAAGGGAATGATTTATTGCCTGTGCTACCAGAATGCGATCGAACGGATCTCGATGATTCAATGGCAGACTTAGATAAGTTTCTGTATCTTCAAACGTAATCGGTAAGAGTTGAGCGTTAATGTATTGCAATTCCTTTCGCAGGTCTTGAAATGGCCGATTCAGTTGAAGCTTACCGACATTGATTTTAATGGAGATTTCCCAAAGGCTGGCAATACTAAAATACAAACCTGTTTTAGTATCGATCGCTTCTTTCGCTTTAGCACCTAAATTTGGATCGCCAAGCAAATACCAAAGAAAGGCATGAGTATCTAAGAGGGCTTTCATCTTACATATATTCCTTTAGATCTTCCAGTGGTTCATCAAAATCATCAGACATCACGATCTGACCAGCCCAACTACCATAACCATGAATTTCTTCAAGCTGTTCTTGAGATAATTCAGTCTTTGCTTGTTTCTCAAGTAGATATTCTGCATAATGCAATATCTCTTTTTTTAGAGGATCTGGCATTTTGACGATAGTTTGAAATATCTCTGTATCGATAGTCATGATTTCTCTTTGGCAATCTAATAGTAATATATTATAACATAGGTGTTTCGGAATTATTATGCTAATGTTCATATTGAAACATTTTTGGAGGAACACGGCATCATAAATATGTCGGTTATCCGAAAATTTTAATGATGCGGTGCCCAAAGCACCATACCTACGACAAAGGGCTGCAAGTCTATATTGTTAGATCTCTGAGGGGTTGACAAACCGAGCTTTTTGTTATGGCGGTAAGGGGGAATGGGGAATGGGGAATGGTCAGAAAAACATTTTTCCTAATTCTTTTAACATTGAACAATGCTGTACAGAAGAGCCTAGCCTATGTTTTTGATCAATGCGATCGCATATCGTTTCCCTGAGATATCATCCCTCGTTACTCAAAACCCGCTATTGGCAACCGTCGAAGCCGAAAATGCTCCGATTGTCCTCACCGGGGTGCTACTGAGTTTAGTGATAATCTATGTCGCCAGTAAAATCGGCGCTGAAATCTCCAAGCGCCTTGATTTTCCGCCCGTTTTGGGCGAACTGGTATCTGGGGTAATTGTGGGCATATCTGCCTTGCATCTGATCGTCTTCCCGGAGAGTGGACTCTCAGCATCCGATTCGGGGGTCATGACTGTTCTGCAATGGATTAACAATCTGACTCCAGAAGCGTTGACCAGCATATTTCAGTCCCAGGGCGAAGTTATTTCCGTTCTGGCAGAAATCGGTGTAATCATTTTGCTGTTTGAGATTGGGCTAGAATCGGATCTGCGCCAACTCAAGGAAGTCGGCTCTCAAGCCACGGTGGTTGCCTTTGTTGGGGTAGTAGTGCCCTTTGCGGCTGGTACAGTTGGACTCATGACATTCTTCCACGTGCCCGCCATTCCGGCCATTTTTGCGGGGGCGGCACTCACGGCAACCAGTATTGGCATTACTTCCAAGGTTTTATCCGAACTGGGACGACTCAAATCCACAGAAGGTCAAATTATTGTTGGTGCAGCGGTAATTGATGATGTGCTGGGAATTATTGTCTTGGCGGTTGTCGCTAGTTTAGCCAAAACTGGGGAGATTGATGTTGTCAATGTCATCTATCTAATCGTCAGTGCGACAGCTTTTTTAATGGGTTCTATCCTGTTGGGTGGCATCTTCAACAAAACCTTTGTTGCTATTGTGGAAAATTTTAAAACCCGTGGCAATATCGTGATTCCGGCGTTTACTTTTGCCTTCTTTATGGCATTCCTGGGCAACGCAATTCATCTGGAAGCGATTTTAGGAGCATTCGCGGCTGGGTTGGTGCTGGATGAAACTGATGCCCGCAATGAGTTGGATGAATTGGTGAAACCCATCGCCGACCTTTTTGTGCCCATTTTCTTTGTCGCTGTAGGAGCTAGAGCGGATTTGGGGGTCTTGAATCCAACTGTGCCCGATAACCGGGCGGGGTTGTTTATTGCGGTATTTTTGATTGCTGTGGCGATCGCAGGCAAAATAGTAACAGGCTGGGCAGTGTTTGGGCAACCGGGGATTAATCGATTGGCTATAGGTGTCGGGATGATTCCTCGTGGCGAAGTTGGGCTGGTGTTTGCAGGCATCGGTTCTGCCAGTGGCGTGATTGACAAGCCGTTGGAAGCTGCCATTATCATCATGGTGATTTTGACCACATTTCTGGCTCCACCATTTCTGCGGATCGCTTTTGGTAAACCGGCGGAACCTCCAGCCAGTGGAGAACCGTTGTTGGCTCAATCCACTTTAGTGGATGAATCTCAACCGTTATCGTGAGGGTTGCGGAGCGATCGGCTTTTTTGTCATCGAATCGAGTGCGCGATCGCGTTAAGCTTTAATATCATGTCCGGTGGCATCGGTTGTCTAAAAAAAATAACTCTCTTATCTGTGTTCATCTGTGTTCATCTGTCTTCATCTGTGGTTAAAATTTAACCCTCGATGACAACAGACAATTTCTCGCATCACGCTTACGCTACCGATGCAACCGGACATGATATGATATATTTCTTCAAGCATTTATAGGATGGAATAAGTTGTTGAAAAACTTGATTATTAAACTACTCACTGCGGGTTCGCAACAAGACTATGCTATGCTTGCCAGTCAACTGACTTTAGCAGATGCGATCGCTAAAATTGACAGGCTTTTTGGATGCGATCGCGTCTTAAAGGAATTCGATTCCGATATTACCGTATCTTACTACACCCAAAGTGAATGGGGCTATCAAACCTATCACTCCGGACAAGATGTTATCCACATGGCGTTGAATTTCGATGGTGTTTTTCATCCAGATGGTTACTATGTTCAACCCAAAGTGGTTGCAGAACAAATTAACAAATTTGGCGCTAATGATGTTTTAGAGTTGGGATGTGGCAAAGGGTTTAATAGCCGTTTTTTAGCACAGCAGTATCCAGAAGTAAACTTCACTGGCATCGATATAACTCCATTGCATATTAAAATAGCACGTCAAAAAGCCCGTGCCTTTTCTAACCTGACTTTTCAAGAAGGAAATTTCAATGACTTAGAATTTCCCGATCGCTCATTTGATATTGTGTTTGCCTTTGAGTGTTTATGTCATGCACCTCAAGCCAAAATACCGTTGGCAGAAATTTTCCGCGTGCTGCGTCCTGGTGGTCAATTAATTATATTTGATGGTTATCGCAACACCAAACTCGAACAACTCCCAAAATTATTTCAAACTGCAACTCAACTCACAGAAATATCGATGGCAGTTCAGCATGGGTTTGGAGAAATTCAGGAATGGACTGCCAATGCCAAATCTATCGGCTTTCAAATTCAAACTATTGAAAACCTTTCCTCAGCAGTTCAGCCAACTGTATCAAGGTTGAAAAAATTGTCTGTAAAGTTTTTTAACTTGTCTTGGAAAGCAAAATTGATTGCTAATTTATTACCAAAATATTTAATCAGAAATTCAATCGCTGGTCTATTAATGCCCTTTACTTTGAACCCGGAAGGAGGCTCTTTAGGATATTACAAATTAATTTTAAAACGTCCATGAAAAGCATGGTGGCATCTTTATCTGTATAATCCCGTAGTCCGGTTTCAATTTGACGATCGAAACTGTTTCGGCTATATTTGAGGTGTACCAGTCGCCCACTCTTCCATTCAAGTCGGTCAGCATGGACATCACAGCTACTTGGTATGAAAGCCAATAGCCAGGACTAGGCGACGAGTTTTTGGATACAATAGCAATTAACCAATATTCAGGTATTGATTATGGAAGAATTACTTGCTCTTAAATCTTTGCTCTTGCAAGGTGATATTCCAGAAGCATTGCTAATAATCGAAGAACTGGAAGAAATGAGCCGCGACGACAAAATTAATAACATTCGCAGCTATGCAAAAATTTTGCTGCTGCACCTGATTAAGCAGCAAGCTGAAAATCGTACCACTCGTTCTTGGGATGTTTCAATTCGCAATAGTGCCAGGGAAATTCAGGAAAAGAATAAGCGCCATAAGGCAGGGGGCTATTACCTGAACGCGGAAGAATTACGTGAAGTTTTAGAAGCTGCATATCCAATGGCAGCTGATAAAGCATCGCTGGAAGTAGCAGAAGGGCGATATGAGACAGCCGAATTGGAAAATATGGTTAATCGAGAAGAAATTTTGAATCGCGCTTTAGCTTTAATTTCACCTGAAGCATGAGCGACTATTCTTAATTAGGGTTAACTACCTACTTATTCAGATTCTTTACTTTGCCGATCGCCCCTTTCATTCCTCTCTTGCCATTCCGCATAGAAAAACAAAATCGCCAACAAAATATAACCAACTGCCCAAGAACTTCCCGCACCCCAACCCAACTTAATCACAGTATCGGCAACTGTCCAATTGTAGCTGTGCATTAACCCTACCCAGGAAAGTAAAGCCGCTCCCAAAGACCAAAATGCCGCTTGACGAAATTGCCGTTCTATGATATAAACTGTTATCGCCGCCAGAATCATTGCTGAAAAGATAAACCCTTGTTCGAGTGCAAAAGCACCATCAATATAGGTGTCGCTGAGTTTGAATAGAGGTACTAAATCTGCGGTAAAAGGGTTGTCTGGCGTACCCAAACCAGCGGCGCGAAGGGAGTTTTTGGCGATTAGTGCTGCCCAACCCGCGATCGCAGGTAGCAACCCCACAACCACTGCTGGCGCGTGATGACGTGGTGTAGCCTCAAAAGCTTGGGCAACAATCACAATACCGATCCAAAGTACGATCGCCATCCCAGCTTCGATCGGCACAAAATATGCTAAAAACGCAACAGTACCGCTCAAACACAGCAAACCCATCACCACACCATTCAGGACAGAATATCCCACCCGCGCCCCCATCGCTTTCCAACCCGGATGACCGATATAGATTGTAGTCGGGAAACAGGAACCGCAGATAGCCGCCACGATCGTACCAATCCCATTTGCCGCCAGACAAGGCGTAGCCGGATAAGTATCCCCCGCCGCTTCCGCACTTTCCAAATTTTGAATACTGCCAACCAGGTTAAATAATCCCATCGGCAAGATAATACTGAGATACTCTACCAAAACCCCGCGTGCTTGCCACAAATCTCCCAACCAGAAACCAGGTAAGTACACCCCTATTGGTTTTACAGCATCGGCAAATCGGGCGCTATCCCAACTCATCAATCCCGTTCCCCAAGCAAGGGCAATTCCCAGCAACACCGCCAACAAACCACCGGGAATGGCAAACTTTACCCGACCAAAGTAAGTTAAAAGAATTACCCCTAATGGCACTAAACCCACAACTGGATTGGCAAAAGTGCGGAAGAGAAAGCCGATCGCAATAAAAGTAAGCGCAATTCCGCCTAAAGTAGAGAGTAGAGCGGCGCGAGGAGCGATTCGACGCAGAGTATTGCCAATCCAGGCACCAGCTAACTCAATTAATCCGCTGCCCAGACAAGCCACCAAACCCGCTTGCCAAGCCAATTCCGCCGCTTGTTCGCTAGAAAAGCCCTTAGCTAAAGCCCCCAGCCGCACCGGCAGCATCACTAAGAAAATATAAGCAAACAGACTCACCGTATTGATACCATAAGGCAAAGCCGTGATATCATTCCTCTGTTCCCTTTGTCCCTGCCGGTAAGCCAACCAACTGTAATAAAAATTACCAACTATCAAACTCAGCGCTATTCCCGGTAGGATACGTCCGTAAATCATAGACGCAGGGAAGCCAAGTACACCCCCGCATAGATTGACAATGAGCAAGATTTGAATAAAATTATCAAGTGCTAGCCCGAAAAATCCATCGATATCTCGGCGAACTAGCCAGCGTGGGGACAAGGTTGTTTGCATAGATGTTTGAGCTTGGATCAGTTTTGGGACAGGGAACGCGATCGCGCAATATTCGTCATTTTCCCCTACTAGGGGGATGACAGAGGGTTAAACTTTTATTTAACCACTCAAAAAATATACTGAAATATTACATACTTAGCTGAGTCACCTAGAGCAGAAACGATATTATAAATTGGACGTGAGGTAGTAAAAAATAAAGGCAATGCTACATTTGGCCCTGGTGCAAAAGCAAGGATTGTCAAGTGAGCCCAGGCTGCGATTAATAGCTCGCCAAGAATCTGGACATACTTGGGCATTGATGAGCGAATCTGAGATAATTCCGGCAAAAGAAGCAGATTCCTACAACGATGGCTTACTGGTTTTAATAGAACTTTCCCAGGCAGGCCAGATTTTGAGCGTTAAAGCTGCCACAGACTGGGTGCTGAATCTGGTGGAAAATTATCTCGCCAGTGGCATTACCCCGGCCTTTTTGCAGCAAGAAAAGGAAAGGGTTGAACAAGGGCTGCAATCCCTCACATTAGAAAAGCAAGATTTAGCCCGCCGTTCCGTAGAACTAGAAGCCCGTAGAGAAGAGATTCAACAGTTGGAAATCAAGTTACAACAACAGGTTCAAGCCTTAGAAGCAGAAAAAGAGGAACTTCTCACCCGCTTTAGCTCAGAACTCGAAGCCTGTCAGCAAAAGGTTCAAGCGTTAGAGGGTGAATAAGGGGCTAGGGGCTAGGGAACAGAGGGAGAGGGAGAGGGGGAGAGTGGGGGAGAATTTCAAATTTTAGATTTCAGATTTCAGATTTCAGATTTCAAATCTAAAATCTAAAATCTAAAATTTCCCTAGCTACTCAGGCAGCGCTAATCTGGTGGATGAGTTCTGCTTATGACCGTTATTCTGGATTGATTCAGGTTCTTGGGCTACTAAAATTTCCCGAATCAGCCGCGCCACAGCACGCTGGGCTAAACCGCTAGCGACTTGCTGGCCCATCTGCTGGGTTTCTGGCTTCACTAGCAATTTGGGAATCAAAGGAAGCAGTTGCGTTGGGTCAAAACCAGGAGTTTCTTGGAGAATCTCCCAAATCCGTTTGATATGTGCCAAACTTTGAGGCGTTTCGCTGACAACTGGCTTCTCATTTACCGCTAAACCAACCCTTTCGCGAAAGGTATAGGTAAAGTTTTGGAAGCTATTGCGGGTTAAAGAGTCTAAACCATTGACAATTTCATCGGCTAAGTTTTTGCGAATAAACTCGCCCCGTTCGGAAAACAGAAAGTCTACAGTCTGATTCAGCACCTGATTGAGGTCGTAGTCTTGAGAGATCCGGGCATTCCGTAGCAAGTTTTCCAAACGATTCCAGCGAAACTTGCCGTCTTTAAACAAGAGATCCCGTAGAGAAGTCCTTAATTCCAACGATGTATCTGTCAGCAGCCTTTTGGCAACGTAGGGATAGGCTTTGCTGAGAACTTTAAAGTTGGGGTCTATTTGGATAGCGATTCCCTCCAAGGTGACGAGGGAACGAATAATTAGGGCGTAGTAAGCGGGTACGCTGAACGGATATTCGTACATTAACGCTGAGAGCTGATCGGTGATGCTCTTAAAGTTTAGTTCGGCTACACTTGCTCCCAGGGCATCGTTAAATACGGCGGCAAATGCTGGGATGATGGGCGTTAAGTCGGTATCGGGCGTCAAAAACTCTAAATTCACGTAATCGCGGGCTAAGCCTTCAAAGTCCCGATTGACCAAATGCACGACTGCTTCAATTAAGCCATAACGCTGATAGGGCTTGACTTCGCTCATCATGCCAAAGTCCAGATAAACTAATTTGCCATCTGGGCTGGCTAGCAAATTGCCGGGATGGGGGTCGGCGTGGAAGAAGCCGTGTTCTAGCAGCTGACGCAGGGAACACTGTACTCCTACTTCTATCAAATGACGGGCATCTATTCCCTGTTTCTCGATCGCTTCCAGATTAGTCAACTTGGTGCCATTTATCCACTCCATCGTCAAAACGCGACGCTGAGTGTATTCCCAGTAAATCTTGGGAATATAGATATCCGGTACATTACCGTATAGCTGCTCAAATCGCTCGGCGTTGTGTCCCTCCTGGATGTAGTCCAGTTCTTCAAAAATGCGGCTACCAAATTCATCCAGGATTGCTACTAAGTCGCTGCGTATCCGTTTAAAGGTCTTTTTCGCCCATGCAGCCAAAGAACGCCCGATGTACAAATCGAGTGCTATTCTCTCGGTAAGGTCGGGTCGCTGTACTTTTACGGCGACACTTTCACCTGTTTTGAGTTTGCCTTTGTAAACTTGGCCCAGAGAAGCAGCCGCCAAGGGCTCTGGCGATAGTTCTGCGTATATTTCTTCGGGTTTTGCACCCAGTTCTTCTTCTATAAACCTGTAAGCTACCTCGTTGGGAAAGGGGGGTAATTGATCTTGCAGATTGGTTAGTTCTTCCAAGTATAAGGACGGAACTAAGTCTGGGCGGGTGGATAGGGCTTGTCCCACTTTGATGTATGCTGGGCCTAGTTTGGTTAATATTTCCCGCAGCCGAACGGCTCGTCGCTTCTGGTTCTTGGCTATGCGCCCCCGCTGACGATCCCACCACAAGCTGAGGGCAAATGTGACAAACGGCCACACTATGCCTATAAATCTTCCCCATACTTGTAATGAACGCTGCTGATAATACTCGGCGATCGCTTCTGGGTCATAGCGTAGCCCTTCTGTTTCCTTCTCTGATGCCACAACTGTCACCCGTTTAGCTGGCGTTGGCGACTGCGATGCCGGTTCTACCGTTACGGTGGGGGCAACAACTTTCGTTGTATCATCCCTCATGGCTGGGTATGCAGGCTTCTGAAGCCTTGATTCTGAATAAGAATTAGATGAGCTTGGCGATACCGTCTTTAAATTCATGAATATCGAACCGAGTCGGGGTAGTTATGTTAAACATTGTAACAATGACTCGGATGAAGACCTGAGCTACCCAAACTTGCGCTATACCTAATTTGGTCGATTTTAGATTTTAGATTTTAGATTTGGGATTGCTAAATCCCCCTCTCCCCCTCTGCCCAGCCCCTAGCCCCTATTTTCTTTTTTCTTTTGACTTTTGACTTTTGACTTTTGACTTTCCCTCATGCTACTCGGATTGCGAATTGAAAATTTTGCCCTAATCGATCGTCTTGAGCTTGTATTCGGCCCAGGTCTAAATGTGTTGACTGGGGAAACTGGCGCGGGAAAGTCGATTATTCTGGATGCGATCGATGCCGCTTTAGGAGGTAAAGTTACCAGCAGGTCGATTCGGACTGGGGCTATTCGTGCGGTAGTGGAAGCGACTTTTAAGTTGACTGCGGAGTTGACTGACTGGCTTGCTGAACAAGAAATAGACCTGTTGGATGAAATTTCTTTGGTGTGCAGTCGGGAAATGTCTACCAGTCAGGGTGTGTTGCGTAGCAGTCGATCGCGGATTAATGGGGTGGTGGTAAACCGACAGCAGATCGAACAACTGCGATCGCGTTTGGTAGAGATCACCGCCCAAGGTCAAACGGTTCAAATCGGACAGCCAGCACGTCAGCGTCATTGTCTCGATAGTTTCGGCGGTTCCCCCCTACTCCAACAGCGGCGAGAGGTCTTCGCGGCTTTTACAGCCTGCTCTGAGGCACTCTCTCACTTGGAAAATCGTCGCCAGTCTGAGCAGATGCGCTTGCAAAAGTTGGATTTACTAGAATTTCAGCTAAAAGAACTGAGTACCGCTAATCTTCAAGATCCCGATGAATCAGAACATCTCGAACAGGAACGTCAGCGCCTCAGTCATGTTGTAGAATTGCAAAAGCAAAGTTACCAAGTCTATCAAGCTTTATATCAAAATGATGGCGAAGCTGATGCCGCTGCTGACATACTGGGTCAAGCGGAAGCAGTTTTGATTGATATGGTGAATTACGATGTCCAGCTGCAACCAATTCTAGATATGGTAAGTGCGGCTCTATCTCAGGTGGAAGAAGCGGGACGACAAATTAATGCCTACGGTGAAGATTTAGAAGCAGATCCCCAACGTCTGGAAACGGTGGAACAGCGCATCCGCGATCTTAAACAAATTTGCCGCAAGTATGGCCCCAGTCTGGCGGAAGCGATCGCATATAGCCAGCGCGTCCAATCTGAGTTGGAGGAACTACAAGGCGGCGGACAATCGATCGAAGTTCTGGAACAAGTATATCAGCAACGAAAAGCCATACTTGAGAAAGCTTGTGCTAGTCTAAGTCAGTTGCGCCGCACTGCTGCCGATGAACTGGAAGCACGTTTGGTGTCAGAACTTAAGCCCCTGGCGATGGAAAAGGTAAAATTTCAAGTGGAAACTACTTCCTGTCCGCCTACATCTTATGGTGCTGACAAGATTGTATTTATGTTTAGTCCCAATCCAGGGGAACCGCTGCATCCGATGACAGAAACTGCCTCTGGCGGGGAAATGAGTCGTTTTCTACTTGCGCTGAAAGCGTGTTTCTCTCAGGTGGATTCTGTGGGAACACTCATATTTGATGAGATTGATGTGGGAGTTTCCGGGCGAGTTGCTGTAGCGATCGCTCAAAAGCTCCACCAACTCTCTCAACACCATCAAGTCCTATGCGTCACCCACCAACCTCTCGTCGCTGCTATGGCCGATCGTCACTTCCGAGTTGATAAAGAAGTGATCGAGGAGGAGTCAGCAGTCCCCAGTCATGATATATCCAACACTCAGAACTCAGATGTTCGCACCGTCGTGCGGGTATCTGCCCTAGATAATCATCTCACTCGCAGTGAAGAACTCGCTCAACTAGCTGGAGGAGAGTTTGGCACTGAGGCGATCGCCTTTGCCGAATCTCTCCTGGCACAAGCTGCTTCTCACCGTCAAATGCAGCCATTACCAATTTCTAAGCCAAAACCTCTCCCAGACTCAGGATCTCATACTGAGACGGCAATTGACAAAACTTTAAACAATCCTTAACACTTTGACCGCAAAAGAGTTCTAAAGTGTTGATTCAAAGCTCCTGGCTTACGAAAATTCTGCAATGGGGAAAGTTTGGTAATCATCGGCACAAATATCCCGTCGCATAATGTCAGAATCATATAACCTCACAGGAGCGTGGAAAAAAAACATATAGTAAACTAATCTGTAAATTAAACTTCTAGGTTTTCACATACCAATCTGTAACTCCAATACTCTATAAACAACTATGATCGTATCCCGTTTGCATCTGCCATCTGTTGCACAGACTGCCACTGTGATAGATGTAGTCCCCTACGTTAAAACTTCCGTGTCTCAAATTGCACCAGCGGGTACTTCTGCACCGAGTGTAGTTGATGCAATTGCCGAAATGGAAAATCAGCCTCTGCAACAAATTACACAAGTATACGCTCCTGTGCCGAGTGTAATAGGTTCAATTCCAGAAGAAGTAGAGCATGAACCTGTGCGTAAAATGACACAAGAGAATATTCATGAAGCTAAGACGATCGATGTAGTCGCCGAAGCAGAAAGTAAGCCTGTGTTTCAAATGACACAAGGGAATACTCAGGAAGCTAAGACGATCGATGTAGTCGCACAAGTAAATACTCAGGAAGCTAAGACGATCGATGTAGTCGCCGAAGCAGAAAGTAAGCCTGTGTTTCAAATGACACAAGGGAATACTCAGGAAGCTAAGACGATCGATGTAGTCGCACAAGTAAATACTCAGGAAGCTAAGACGATCGATGTAGTCGCACAAGGGAATACTCAGGAAGCTAAGACGATCGATGTAGTCGCCGAAGCAGATCGTCCGCCCTTGAGTAA
Organism: Argonema antarcticum A004/B2; assembly: GCF_023333585.1. Lineage (GTDB taxonomy): Bacteria > Cyanobacteriota > Cyanobacteriia > Cyanobacteriales > Aerosakkonemataceae > Argonema > Argonema antarcticum. The sequence continues at coordinate 177,375 of NZ_JAIQZN010000001.1, read as the reverse complement.
AATGACACAAAGTAATACTCAGAAAGGTAAGAGGATATATCATAACGCAGTCGCACAAGCAGAGCATGAGCAGGTGCGTAAAATGACACAAGTAGATACTGATGAGATTAAAACGCTATCGGGTAAGGGAGTTGATCTAGTCGCGAAAGTTGATAATCCGCCCCTGCGTAGAAAAGGACAAGCTCATCCTCAGAAACCGATCGGCGGGGTGGAAAATCAGCAAGTGTATAAAACAAAACCGCATAATGCGCGCGATCGCAAAGTGATTGATGTAGTCCCCCAGGGGGAAAATCCGCAGGCGCATCAACCGCCTGAGACTGCTACTCAGGAATCTAATCGTGGCGGTGCATTAGCCACAACAGAAGGCTCCTTTTCAACGTTTCTCGCCCCCCTCAACAAAGATTCTTTTAAAGAAGTTGTTGTTGGCGTCGAAGACAAACTGAGGATCATAAATCAAACCCTGACAATGCTGACCGACAGTCAGGGTTTTGATGCCATTCTCCAAGATATGTTGAATGCCATTACCTTGAAAACAGGAGAATTACTGAATGCAGACCGCACAACAATTTATTTAGTAGACGAAGAGAAGAACGAACTGTGGTCAATTGTTGCCAAAGATGAAGAAGGACGCGCTCTAGAAATTCGCTTTTCGGCGACCCAAGGGATTGCAGGCGAAGTAGCCACTTTTCGGAAAGTGATTAATATTCCCTTTGATTTCTATGACGATCCTCGTTCCCCTTTTGCCCAAAAGCAAGACCAAAAAAACGGATACCGCACCTACACGATGCTGGTGATGCCTTTATTAAGCGAGCAAGACGAATTAGTCGCAGTTGTCCAATTAATCAACAAATTAAAATTACCAAACGAGCCAACCAAGCATTTAGATGAACGCATCAATCTAAATGGTTTTACAGAAGAAGACGAAAGAGTTTTTAGAGAATTCGCTCCTTCGATTCGCTTAATTCTGGAAAGTTCTAAATCTTTTTATGTAGCTACCCAAAGACAGCGAGCAGCGGATGCGCTGATGAAAGCGAACGAAGCCCTTAGCAAGAGCAGTCTTGACCTAGAAGAGACCTTGGGGCGCGTGATGGATGAAGCGAAGAAATTGATGAATGCCGATCGCAGCACCCTGTGGTTAATAGATCACGATCGCAATGAATTGTGGACGAAAATACCCAGTGGTGGCGAATTAAAAGAACTCCGCCTTCCCAGAACGGCGGGATTCGCCGGTATAGTTGCCGAATCCCGCGAACCGCTGATGATTGGATTTGATTTGTATGAAGATCCCCGTTCGGAGACTTCCAAAGAAACCGATAAAAAGTTCGGTTATCGCACTTGCAGTATGTTGTGTATGCCCGTGTTTAACGCAGATCAAGAATTGATTGGTGTCACGCAATTAATCAACAAGAAAAAACAGGGCGATTGGCCAGCATACGATCCCGCTGAATGGCCGAAAGCACCGGAATGCTGGAAAGCGAGTTTTAATCGCAGCGACCAAGAATTCATGCAGATATTTAATATCCAAGCGGGTGTGGCTTTGCAAAATGCCAAACTATTTGCAGAGGTCAAGCAACAGCAGCAAATGCAGCGAGATATTCTCCGCTGCTTATCTAACGGCGTGATCTCCACAGATAAAGCGGGTAACGTGATCGCTGCGAATGAAAGTGCGAAGCGATTGCTAGGCTTTGGTGAGGATGAAAAACTGGAAGGAAAACCAATTTACGAATTGGTGCGGATCAAAGGCAAAGAAGAACAAGACGAAGATAAATTTACACAATGGTTTGAAACGGCTTTAAACACGACGGACGAGAAAAAGCGCCAGCAATATTACCCAGATCAAGTATTAGAATCCGTCAGTAACGAACAACACAGTGTGAATCTGTCGATTAATACGATCGCCAATGCCAGCGATGCTACTAAAGTTAGCGGCGCTTTAGTGGTGATGGACGACATCAGCGATGAAAAGCGCCTCAAGAGTACGATGTATCGCTACATGACTCAGGAAGTCGCCGAACAACTGCTGGCAAGCGGCGATAATTTCAAGATGGGAGGCGATCGCAAAGAAGTCAGCATTCTGTTCTCAGATATTCGCAGCTACACCACCTTGACCGAAAGCTTAGAGGCGGAAGAAGTGGTGCAAATGCTCAACGAATATTTCGAGTCAATGGTCGATGCTGTCTTTAAGTACAAAGGCACTCTAGACAAATACATTGGCGACGCGCTTATGGCCGTATTTGGTGCGTTCATGCCATTGCACGATCATGCCTGGATGGCAGTCCAAACAGCAGTGCAAATGCGCCAGCGCTTAGCAGAATTCAATTCCAAGCGCAGCGAAAACAATCAGCTAGAAATAAAGATTGGCATTGGCATCAACTCCGGCTCAGTTATCAGTGGCAATATTGGCTCTTCTCAGCGCATGGAACTCACTTCTATCGGTGATGAAGTCAACTTAGCGTCACGCTTGGAAAGTGCTAGTAAGCAATATGGCTGTGACATTGTGATCAGCCAAAATACCTTTGAGCCATGTGCCGATCGCATTTGGTACAGGGAGCTTGACTTTATTCGCGTCAAGGGCAAAGATAACCCAGTGAGAGTTTATGAACTGGTTGGTTTGCGCGACGAGCCAATTTCAGACGATCAGAAGAATTTGATCGAGACTTACCATAAGGGACGCGAACATTACCTCAATCAGGAATTTAGGAAAGCAATGAATGAGTTTGCCATAATTCTGGAAGATATGAGTGTTCCCGATAAATCAGCTTCCTTGTACCTGAAGCGCTGTCAGTACTGGCTGGATCATCCCGAATTCGTAGAGACACAATGGGACGATGGCGTCTGGACTCTCACAGAGAAATAAGGCATTGGGCATGGGGAAATTGGTAAAGCTTTTAAATTGAAGATTGCAGATTGAATTTCAAATCTAAAATCTAAAATCTAAAATCTAAAATTTCCCCTTATATAGCAATCCTAAATGAGATGTAAACAAATGGTAGGTTGGGTTAGACGCGGTAATTAACTTATAATGCTCACAGATAGGTCTTTTCCCGCGTCGTAACCCAACATTCACTATTAAATATGTGTTCACGACTGATTTAGGATTGCTATATGATGTGTTTGTCTCTAAGAGAGGGAGTCATAATTATCAGACCTCTAACAATATCTTCATCAGTCGCCGTCCCATTGATAATTTTTTTCTCAATTTCAATTGTCTCTATAGCCAAGTGGCGGGGAATTCCTTTGGTTTCCAGTCTTTTGACCTCAAGGATGTCTATACCTTGTGCCAGTCCCTCCAAGTATTCCTCTACAGTTACGCCCCAATCTTCTATCTCTGCCATCGTTTTTGCTCTACGCCTGCATTTTTTGCCTTTCCACCATTTTACAAAAGTCAGATCGTTTCCGATCGCATCGGTTACCGAAAAAATTCGTATTCTTATTCTTATCTGTGTTCATCTGTCTACCCTACGGGAAGGCGAAGCGCCTACATCTGTGGTAAAAAATTAACCAACGATGAAAACAGACAAATTAACGATATCACTCATCTACTACCGAAAATCTTCTTCTTGCCAGCTAGTATTGGCATAATCACCAGTGGCAAGGCGTAAAATGGCCCGATCGATCGTTTCCAAACCTTGTTCCACCGTTTCTATCAGTGCTAGCTTACCCCGCAATTCCGCAGCACCAACAAAACCTTTAGCATACCAAGTCATGTGCTTGCGAGATTGGCGAATTCCCCGTTCTCCCTTATATTCCCACAGCGCTTGCAGATGATCTCTAGCACATTCCAGCCGTTGAATTGGCGTCGGAGTTTCCTTATCTTTACCAGTTTTCAAGAAATAGTCAACTTCTCCTACTAAAAACGGATAACCAAGCGTTCCTCGCGAACACATCACCCCATCAGCACCAGTTTCTTCCAAGCAACGTACAGCAGCTTCCACAGAAAAAATATCCCCATTGGCAATAACTGGAATAGAGAGAATTTCCTTAACTTTGCGAATCCATTCCCACTTTGCCGAACCATTATAACCTTGAGCGCGAGTGCGACCGTGTACGGTAATCATTTTTGCACCAGCATCTTCCATTCGCTTAGCAAAATCGAGAATAGTAATTTCTTTATCTGACCAACCGATGCGAGTTTTAACTGTTACCGGAACATCCACAGCTTTCACTACTTCCCGGACAATTGCTTCTGCTACTTCCGGTTGTCGCAATAAGGAAGAACCGCCGCCATTTTTAGTAATTTTATTTACAGGGCAACCCATGTTAATATCTACTGTATCGGCACCTTCTTCAACTGCCATAACAGCAGCCTCAGCTAGGAAATCGGGACGACAGTCAAACAATTGAATGCTAATTGGCCTTTCGTTCGGGTCTACCTCCATAATTTTGGGCAACTCTTTGACGTAATGGAGTCCCGTCGCGTTCACCATTTCCGTGTACATCATCGAGTCTGGCGCATAGCGACGCACCAGGCGACGGAATACCAAGTCAGTGACGCCAGAGAGGGGAGACTGGAGAACGCGGCTGTTTACTTCAAAATTGCCTATTTTTAGAGGAGTGGAGAGTCTGGTTTGCAGAGTGGGAGATAGAAAGGCCATAAGATTGAAAGGCGATCGAGCTTTTCTATTGTAGTTTATTCTTAGGTACGTTGTTGCGCTTCAGCGCTATCTTAAAGAGCGCTAAAGCGCAACAACGTACCTAAGATCGCACTTTTTATTCCGGCAATTCGCCAAATCTTTCCCGATATTTAGCGAGTAATTCTTCTGCTTGTCTTGACCTTTCTTCTGCTGTCAAATAGCGATTACCTCGCTCATCAAACCAATACAATACCTCAAGCTGAGATTCCCCGTCAGAATATCGACCTCTACCAATCCCTAAACCTACTTCCGGCATCCAAAAAGGCTCCCCAATTTGCTGTTGGTACTCGCCATTAACTAAGCGATAAACTTCAAAAGGTTGATGTTGGTCGCGCCGCCAATAGTAAGGGTTATAAACAACATAATACAATACTCCTAATTTGGCATAAATATCGATCTTTTTATCGTATTCGCCGCCGTAAGTTTGGGAGACTATCTCTAGGGCGAAAATCGGGGGAATATTATTTTCTTCCCAAACCACATAACTTACGCGCAAAGTATCGCCTTTAAACCGTTCCACTCCTAAACTCAAGAAACCGTCGGGAACAACGGGTACGAGCGGACTAACTCCCGTCGTGTGATATACTGCCATATCTATGCCAAAGAACCAATCATTGCGCTGATTCCAGTAGAATTTTAGCAGGAATAAAAGTAAATTGGGAATAAAGTTTTGATTTTCGTTATCCACGGGAGTATCGTCAGAATTAGGGAGTTCAGCACCAGTTGGTAAGCGGATTTCTTGATTAAACTGTACCATAATAGGCTGGAAGATAATTGATTAATTAATTATATCATTAAAAAACCAGCTTTCTCTAAGAAACCTGGTTTCTGTTTACCTCAATCACCTGAGAAGCGCTGTCTTATCGAGCCAATTAAGGTTTAACCTCTGACGCACCCTACCATAATGTGATTCCGAAAGCGTTTTCAAGGGAAAGCTAGCTATTTGATTTAACTATTTAGGAGAAAAAGGTTTCACCCAAACCGTGATATTTTCAATCTTAACAACATTTACAATTTCCCCTGGTTCTAGGATCACATTTTCTGCACAACGGGCTGGCCACCAAGTACCATTAAAATAAACACGGCTTTTGCGATTGGGGCAAATATGTTTCTCCACAATGCCTTCTTTATTATCGTAAGGGAAATCAAGGTTTGTTGTGTTTTCGTCTTGAGGTGTGAAGAATGATTTGATGAATTTTAACATGGGTAGTGCCTCCGGGTTGGTTATATTGATTTATTCGGATTAGTTTTTGTGTTTTATGCAGGGAAGGCGATCGCATTTTGAAGAGAAAAGGGAAAAAACGCGATCGCAAAATTTCTACTCCCACCAGGGGTTATCAAAAACAGCGCCATCTAAGTTTGTGTGATCTAAGTTGGCACCGGATAGATTTGCGAAGGTGAGGTTCGCATCACAAATATGGGCCCGCGACAAATCGGCATTTTCTAAATTGGCGTTTTGAAGGTTGGCACAAATTAGCAATGCCCCAGATAAATTAGCTCCCCGCAAGTTAATATCTCGCAGATCCAAATTTCGCAGATCGGCATCCATTAAATTCCAATTTGCAAAATTACGCTCTCCTGCCTGATATTGTTGGTGTAGTAAGTCATCCGTATAAATACGGGCAGTTTTCTCGTTGAGTGTTTTGGGTGTAGTCTGAGCTTTCATGTCCTTACCTATTCGAGTTATTGCTTGGTGGACTCTTTAATTGTCAGCTTAAATTTCTGAACCACTGACTAGGCAAGGCTTTGTCAATGTATAATTTGTGTATGCTGAATGTTCAACTTGTGTTCGGATAAGTATAATTACTTATAATCAACTGCAAAATGGGACGAGTGACGCTTAAGGTATCTCCAGATGGTCTTAAAAAAGCTAATGATGCTTTGCGCCGCTTTTTAAGCAGGATGGCGGTAGCAAAATTAGCAGATGTCTCTCGTACAACCCTGCACTCGTTTTTCTCTGGCAAGAAAATTAGTGCAGACAATTTTCGTAAGATTTGCGAAGTGTTAAAGTTAGAAAACTGGGAGGCGATTGCAGGCATAGAAACTGATGTAGTATCTGTTCCTCATCCTGAGTCAGCTAAGACTCTAGGGGATACATCAAATATTAAAAAAACTGTCATTTCTGAAATATGCCCCTATAAAGGCTTATCCGCTTTCACAAAAGAAGATGCACCTTTTTTCTATGGACGCAAAGAATTTACTGAAAAGTTGGTGAAAGCAGCACAAACAGAACCTTTTGTAGCTGTCATTGGTAACTCTGGCAGTGGTAAGTCTTCTGTAGTTTTTGCCGGACTAATTTATAAATTAGAGCAACAGGGAGGATGGAAATTTATCACCTTCAGACCAACAAAAACGCCGTTCTTTCAACTAGCTAATGCGCTGTTATCCTTGTTAGAACCTGAGATGAATAAATTGAAGCGTGTTCCCGAAGCAAAAAAATCCGCAAACGATTTTAAAACAGGTGAATCAACTCTAAAAGATGTTTTAGATAGCAGTTTACAAGAAAATTCGTCTAACCAGCGTTTTCTGATTTTTGTAGATCAATTTGAAGAACTTTATACTCTTTGTCCAGAAGATGAACGAAATACTTTTATAGACCAATTATTAGAAGTTGTTAATGCAGAAAGTGAAAAAAGATCGCCTGATATTGTTCTGGTAATTACTCTCAGAGCCGATTTTTATGGACACGCCATAGCTTATCAACCTTTAGGAGAAGTATTGCAAAAGTGGAAGCCAGAAACTATCCTCGCAATGAATGGAAAGGAATTACGAGAAGCCATTGAAAAACCTGCGGAAGAAGTTAAACTAAACATTCAGGATGGACTGACAAAAATTATCTTAGATGCAATTAAGAGTAACCCTGGTGAATTACCTTTACTAGAGTTTGCATTAAAAAAATTGTGGGATAATCAAAGTAATGGTCAATTAACAATTGCTGCTTACAACGAAATCGGAGGAGTTGAGAAAGCCTTAGCTAATCATGCTGAGGAATTTTATCAAAAATTAAATGAAGATAAGCAAAATCGAGTTAAGCATATCTTTACCCAATTAGTTCGTTTTGGGGAAAATACCGATGATACTCGTCGTCTAGCAACCCGTGATGAAATTGGGGCAGAAAATTGGCTGTTAGTTACTAAGTTAGCTAATGCAGAAGCTCGTTTAGTAGTTACAGGACGCGATGAAGTTAAGAAAAAACCGACTGTTGAGGTAGTGCATGAAGCTTTAATTAGAGGATGGGATCGTCTGCGCGAGTGGATGGAGGAAGATCGGGAATTTCGGAAATGGCAAGATCGGTTACGCGCTGAAAAAAATATCTGGGAAAATAGCGGCAAAGATAATGGTGCTTTGCTACGAGGAGCTTTACTGGTAGAAGCTGAAGAATGGTTAAATAAAAGAAGTGAATGTATTATTGACCAAGAAGAAAGAGAATTTATCCTAGCAAGTCGTCAGTATCAGGAACAAGAAGATATTGAACGAATCAAAGAGTTATTGAATTTATCTCAAAAGGAATTACAGTTAAAACAACAGTTAAGCTCCTTGGTAATTGCTGTTAAAGCTGGTGTCAAGTTACGCAATATTAAAGAGCCTTCAGAGGAGTTAAAGAGAAATGTGGTTGAAAGACTACAGCAAGGAAGCTATGAAATTAGTGAACGAAATCAACTTGTAGATTATAACAATGGAGTAGTGGGTGTTGCTTTCAGTCCAGATGGTTTAATGATCGCCTCAGCCAGCGATGACCATACAGTTAAACTGTGGAACTTAGACGGTAAACTATTAACAACTTTTAAAGGACATACTGATGAAGTCTGGGGAGTAAGTTTTAGCCCCGATGGTCAAATCATTGCTTCTGCTAGTTTTGACAGAACAGTTAGATTATGGCGTATCGATCCTGAAGATTTCATTTTAGACTTAGATGTTAAACTGAATAATTTACTCAAAAAAGGTTGTAATTGGATTAGAAATTATCTCAAAACTAATCCGAATGTTAGTGAAAACGATAGAAATCTCTGTGATGAGATTTGTTCTGAAACTTAATCTGATATGAATAAGGGCAACTCTTTGGATAAATCAACAACTTGAAAACTTAGGAATTGATTTAACAAAATCGAGAACAAAATAATGAAAAATAAAGAGTTTTACGTTGTCATTGAACGTGATGAAGATGGAATATATATCGGTGAAGTTCCACAACTCAAGGCTTGCTATAGCCAAGGAGAAACCATTGATGAACTCATGCACAATATCCGCGAAGTAATTGAAATGTGCCTTGAAGAATTAGAAGAAGAATGGTAGGGTGCGTCAGACCGAAAACCTTAAATCTTATAAAAAGTTTACAGTTCTGACGCACCCTACAGTCTAAAATAGGAGAATAACAAGTTATTAAAACCAATGAAACAACAGCAATTGGACAAACCAGCAACTTAACCCATTAGGAGTAAACCAGACATGATTGCTCAAATTGAGACAAAAAACTACACTGCTGAAGAATATCTAGAACTTGAAATTGCCTCAGAAACTCGCAACGAATATTACAATGGAGAAATTATCCCGATGACTGGTGGAACACCTAATCATAACGATATTGCTGGAAACCTCTATATTCTTCTTAAGCTTGCTCTCAAAGGAAAAGCTTACCGAACTTTTTATGTCGATCAAAGACTTTGGATTCCAGATGTTAGCCTCTATACCTACCCGGATGTGATGGTACTCCAAAAGCCGCTAGAATTGCAAACTGGACGCAAAGACACAGTAATAAATCCTTGCTTTATTGGCGAAGTTCTATCTAAATCTACCCAAAATTATGACCGCAGTGAAAAATTTGCTGCCTATCGCACTATTCCCACTTTTCAAGAATATCTTTTAATCGATCAATATCGAATTCATGTTGAACATTATGTTAAAACTGCTGTTAATCAATGGATTTTTTCCGAATACGACGATCCCAATGTTACCCTATCCTTTAGGGTATTTGAGTTTCAAATTAAAATTGCAGAACTTTATGAAAACATCGACTTCACTAACCAATCATAGATAATATTCATTTTACCAAAATATTTCTGTTAAAATTGCATCCAAATCGCGGCTAAATTCCCATGTCTGCGCAAACTGAGTTTCGGGATATTCTTCACACACTTCGGAAAGCGCTTCTTGGTAAATATCATCAAATTCTGTTAGCAGATGATTGCGTAAGCTTGGTGCTTTTTTGAGAAGGCGCTGCAAATCATTGCGCTGTGTACGAATAGTAACTTGCCAACCTCGAAAACAATCGGGGAGAGGCACGTAGCATCGTTTGAGAAGGTGAGCTAAAATTGTTTTTAAACCGCTTTCTACTTCGTGCTTTTGCGAAATACCCAAAGCTTCGATTTCCTCCACCAAATTATCCCAATCTAAATTATCGATATCCCGCGCTTTCAATCTGGCTGCCGTGTCTTCTAGCCATAGAAAAAAGTCGCGATCGTATAGCGGTTTTTGAGTAGTTTTAGGTATCATAGCCTTATGAATTGCTTTCGCGATCGCACAATTACTTAGTTTCCAACCAAGCCACTAAATCGGCTAAACTGGAAAAATCGAAGATAGCATCACCTAAAGCCATTAAGTCATCTGATGATAACTGCTCCAAACGATTGAGAATTTCATCTGTAATTTCGCCAAATCGTCGCCTTAATAGTCGCTGCACCAATGTTAGTTGACCTGTTTGTATTCCCTCAGCACGACCTTCCTCACGACCTTCCTCACGACCTTCCTCACGACCTTCCTCACGACTAAACTCGATCGATCCTTTTTGTTCCCTGACAAACTGTTCCCGCTTCTCCAAATCCTCCAACTCCTCTACACTCAAATTGATTCGATTGGCGATCGCAAACGCTTTATCAATTTCTGGCACAATTGCCATCTTTTGTGGTACTATTTCCAGGTCGGGTGCTTTTCGCAAAAAATACAGCCATTTATCCGTTATACTTTCTAACTCCTCTAAAGTTTTCTTAAATTTCGGTAACTCCACAAATACCAACTCAAACGGATATTCTGGATAATCAAATAGCTGGTGCTTCTCTTTAAAAATAAATTGGGAAATTACCGTTTGAGAAACTTCAAACAGGGTAAAATCCATCACTGCTAATGAAATCAAAGGTCTAACTTCCAGATACTCTTCCCCTATTTTAAGTTGATTGGCGTAAGCTTTAGCGGTGTTATAAGCAATCCTTTTGGTAAAAGCAGGCACATTAAACGCTTGCATTTCTATCAAGACATTTTGGCCGTTATTCAATTTAGCTTTTACATCAAAATAAGTGTTTTTTAAAGCTGAAATGCGACCGGGAGCGTAGGGATCGATAATTTCTAAGCTGGCGATGACAGGCTGACCTTGATAGACGATCGCATTCAGAAAACTGATCAGAATATCTTGGCTATCATCGGAGCTAAAAATCTTTTTGAAAGCGTAGTCTGTTTTGGGGTTAATAAACTTCATATTGTGGCTTGATATCAGATTAATTTTAATAATCAACTGTTAATCTAACATAACAAGTCGGTCGGAGCCGGGTTTTTTAGCTTTATCCCCCACTCTCCCACTCTCCCACTTCCCCCATTTCCCCCTCCTGACGGCAAACACGACTAATTGATTACGGTTCACCCTAAACCCCAAGTCGGTGGATATGCCTACTATTAGATTCAGTGGCAGCGATCGAAAGATGTAAAGCGACTACAGCGACACGACGCCTCTTGAAAGCTAACCGTCCCCCCCAAGGTTCGGGAAACCCCCCTTCAAGAGAAACCTAACCGCAATCAGTATAGAGATTAGTCTTTCAGTGAACTGACAGTATTCAAACTGGACAAAGCTGCTGAATGGACTCGGTTGAGACAGTTTGTAGTCAAAGCATCTTCCAAGATTCGGCTGGTCAATCGAGAGCCAAAATTTTTGTAGTTAATGGAACCCGAACACTCTTATGGCAAAAGTAGTTGGAATTGACTTAGGTACGACTAACTCCTGTGTGGCTGTAATGGAAGGTGGCAAACCCACAGTTATTGCCAACGCAGAGGGTTTTCGGACTACGCCTTCCGTTGTAGCATACGCGAAGAACGGCGATCGCCTTGTCGGTCAAATCGCCAAGCGCCAATCGGTGATGAACCCCGAAAATACCTTTTATTCCGTTAAGCGCTTCATCGGTCGTCGATTCGAGGAAATTACCCACGAAGCAACCGAAGTATCTTATAAGGCCCTGCGCGACAACAACGGCAACGTTAAACTCGACTGTCCCGCGCAAAGTAAGCAATTTGCGCCTGAAGAAATTTCCGCTCAAGTACTGCGTAAGCTGGTAGACGATGCCAGCAAATACCTGGGTGAAACCGTTACCCAAGCTGTAATCACCGTTCCGGCTTACTTCAACGACTCCCAGCGTCAAGCTACCAAAGATGCCGGTAAGATTGCCGGGATTGAAGTGCTGCGGATTATCAACGAACCTACCGCTGCTTCTCTGGCTTACGGACTTGACAAAAAGAGCAACGAAACTATCTTAGTTTTTGACTTGGGTGGCGGTACGTTCGACGTATCTATCCTGGAAGTTGGCGACGGCGTGTTTGAAGTGCTGGCGACTTCTGGTGATACCCACTTGGGTGGTGACGACTTCGATAAGAAAATCGTTGACTATCTGGCAGATCAATTTAAGAAAGATGAAGGCATTGAGCTGCGGAAAGACAGACAAGCGCTGCAACGCCTGACAGAAGCCGCTGAAAAGGCCAAGATCGAACTGTCTAGCGTCACTCAAGCTGAAATCAACCTACCCTTTATCACGGCTACCCAGGAAGGCCCGAAACACCTGGATATGACCCTGACGCGGGCTAAGTTTGAAGAACTCTGCTCCGATTTGATCGATCGCTGCCGCATCCCCGTAGAGAACGCGATCCGCGATGCCAAAATCGACAAATCTGCGCTTGATGAGGTGGTGCTAGTCGGTGGTTCTACCCGGATTCCCGCAGTACACGAGGTGGTGAAGCGTACACTCGGTAAAGACCCCAACCAAAGCGTCAACCCGGATGAAGTGGTGGCAATTGGTGCCGCGATTCAAGCTGGTGTCCTTTCTGGTGAAGTGAAAGACATCCTGCTGCTTGATGTGAGTCCCCTGTCTCTGGGTGTGGAAACCTTGGGCGGTGTGATGACCAAGATTATCCCACGCAACACCACCATTCCTACCAAGAAGTCGGAAGTTTTCTCTACCGCTGTGGATGGTCAAACGAATGTGGAAATCCACGTTCTGCAAGGCGAACGGGAAATGTCTAACGACAACAAGAGTTTGGGTAACTTCCGCCTAGATGGAATTCCCGCAGCACCACGCGGCGTTCCTCAAATTGAAGTAACCTTCGATATTGATGCCAACGGTATTCTCAACGTTACGGCGAAGGATAAAGGTACTGGTAAGGTGCAATCCATCAGCATCACTGGTGCTTCCACTCTGGCGAAAGACGAAGTTGAGAAGATGGTCAAGCAAGCGGAACAAAATGCGGCTACTGACAAGGAACGTCGCGAAAAGATCGATCGCAAGAACCAAGCAGACTCTCTGTCTTACCAAGCTGAGAAGCAACTCCAAGAGTTGGGTGACAAAGTTCCCGCCGCTGACAAAACTAAGCTGGAAGGTTTGATCAAAGACCTGAAAGATGCTGTTGCTAAGGAAGATGACGATCAAATCAAGACTTTGATGCCAGAAGTGCAACAAACTCTGTTTGCGATCGGCAGCAATATCTATCAACAAGCTGGCGCTGGTGGTGCTGGTGGCCCCGGCCCTGGCCCTGATGGTGGAGCTTCTCCCGGAACTTCTAGCGGCAGTGGCGATGATGTAATTGACGCCGAATTCTCTGACACTAAGTAGTCATTAGTCATTGGTCATTAGTCAGCAGTCATTGACAAATGACTTTTGAGAAAAGGGTTGATAATAAAAGTGCGATCGCACTCATTATCAACCCTTTTTGGTTTTATATCGACACTTTGTTTGTACTCAGCACTCAGCACTCAGCACTTTGGTATAAAAGGAGCATCAAATGCCATATCCCCAAGCACCTTGGACACTACAAGGCTACGCCGTTCAGACATTGCAGTTGATAGATATTGAAAAAGCGCGTCCCTTCATTCCCTCAGAATTAGAAATCATCTCTTTTTGGCCTGGAAAAACTTTAGGAGGAATTTATATATCTTCCTACAGTTTCGGTTCAGTTATGGAATATAACGAGTTGATTGTTGTTGCAGGTTTTGCGCGTTATGCAGACAAAATCGGTGCTTGGATTTCTCATATATATGTAGACAATCCAGACTCTCTAGCTGGGGGTCGAGAAATTTGGGGATTGCCCAAAGAAATGGCTGAGTTTACTTGGGAAAACGATCGTAATCGCGTTATTGTCCGTCAAGGAAACCGATTACTTTGCGGCCTCACCTACACCCAGCCAAGTTTAGCATTCCCACTGCCGTTATCTGGGATGTGTTTCGGTTCTCTGGATTCTGATTTACTGTTATTCAAAGGTGAGTTTCAGTCTCGCGTGGGATTAGTTAGCGGCGAATTGGAAGTCCCCCCAGAAAGTACTTTTGCCCGGTTAAATTTAGGTCAGCCTTGGTTCACCTTTTACTGCGACGATTTGCGTTTAGTTGCGGGCGTACCGGAAGTTGTGGGACAAAGATCTGTTGAATTTAGCTATTCTTGAATCTAAAATTTTCCCCTACTATCTTATTGGTACGTAATGCACGGAAATGCTAGTTGCGCGGTGAATTTCGGTGGCGAATTGCTGGAGAATATTGGCGCTAACGCAGTTGTAAGATCGCATTCCGAATCGCTGTTGCGATCGCACTCTCTGGGATTGCTTCAACAATTTGTTGACCTTGTTGGAGAAGAAACTGCTTAAAGAAAGTATCTTTTTTCGCCTCTGTCAAAATTACTTGCTGAATCAGTTCAGCTTGTTGTACTGAAGAAGTCGCAACGCTTTGATTTTGAAGTTGCTGTAAAAAATTTTGAGCGACAGGGGCGACTTGAGATAAATCACCACTATTAGCAACAATACTGCGAATTTTACTAGCAGCTTCGTCATAATCAATTTGTCCAGAACCAGCTAGATTAGTAATCGTACTACCTGTAATGAAAAAACTATTACCAAAAGATTGCTTACTATAATTTTTCAAAGCTTCAGCTTGATTGGTCGCAATTCCTAATAATTGGTTAATTTGTTGTTCTTTGGCAGTCAGTAGCTGCTTCATTTCTTCATACCTGACCTGAAGGTACTGTTCAACATCCCGCTTTGAAGCATTTTCATTATGCGTTACTTTAACAACCCACAAATCTCCTCGTTTTTCGATTCCCTTAAGTTGTAATCCTAATCCTTCATCTTCTACTTGAAGTTTTTGGAGGGTAAAGCTAAAAGCACGCCAGTTGACGCCTTCTTTGAAAATTAACTCAACAACGTTGCCAACTTCCTGATACAGAGATTCAAATTCTCTAGGCTCAAAGTTGCGATCGATAGGATATTGATCAATCGGATGGCCATTTTGATCCAATTCTCGGTAGATGTAGTCGCATTGAACACCCGCAAAACGAGTCTCACTATTAATACTCCAATTTTCTATACAAATTCCTGTAAGATTCGCTCCAGAAAAATCTGCGTCTAACGCCTTAACTTCTTTTAAGAGTGCGTCTGTAAGGTCTGCTCCTCTCAAATTTGCACCTTCAAAATTAGCTCCCGTATAATCTTCATTACGACCTATTTTTGTTGTCAGCAATTTTCTTACTTTTGGCTGCTCTAATATAGTTCCTTGCAGTCGAGAAAGGTCTAATCTAGTTGCGCCTTCAAAGCTAGTCCGAGTTAAAATTGCTTTTCTAAAATCTGTATGGGGTAAATCTGCTCCATCAAAGCAAGCATCTGTTAAATCCGATCCATAAAATGAGGTTCCACCTATTGTAGCCCAAAATACTGCTTTTTCTCTGATCCAGGCAAATTTAGGAGATCCTCTAACTGCTTTTCGAGCGATAATAGCACCTGTAAGGATGACTGCGATCGCAGAAATTAAAGTTATTGTAAATTCAAGTATTCTCTGTTTTGATGAAAAATCAGTCAGAAACCAAGATAACACCGTTATAGTAAATCCCGATGCTAAAAAAGCTAGAAACTCTCCTACTAATCCGCCAGATATAAGACAAAAAGATCCAAATAATGCTATAGAAATTGCTCCCAATAAAGCTATAATTATACTTACACTAAAAGTAAAACTAAAAGTAAATATTTCTCTATTAAGATCACTATAAAATATTATACTAATGGTAGCTAATGTCGAAATAAATGTGAGCAATATTGTCAATTCTTGTACCTCTATTATAAAGAACATCAAACTACACATATATATACTTGAGCTAATTGCTAATCTTATAAAATTCATCTTATGTAGTATAATGTATATTTGCATTTTTCCTGCTACAATAGCTGCGAGACTTAACAAACAACATAGGAGTATTTCCCCAGTTAAAATTAACACTTTTTGAATATTTTTATGTCCTGCTTGTGCTTTTTTGAAATCTCTATTATTTAAACTAATTTTTTTAAAATTATGACTACGAATATCTTGATTAAAAATTTTCATATTAATTTTTGTAAAAACGACACATATTCCTAAGTAGTTGGACAGAATTAATTACACTATAACTTAGCCATAAGTCATAGTGTAATTAATTCTGTCTATTGATATTAACACTTTCCACAACACCACCCAAAAAAACCCAACTCACTACCCAGTCTGGCTAGATTTACAGGGTGCGTCTTGATTAAATTTATCAACTCAACAGGTATATCTGTAATCAAGCTAAGTTCCTCTAAAGATAAGTTTCTTTCTTTTGCAAATTCTTCAAGAGGAAATATAGTTATTGCTAGATCTGACACAACTTTTAAATCTTCAGGAGAAACTTCTAAAGCTTTACTAATTTCACTTATGTGCATTTGATAAGGATCTTCAGCAAGCTTATCTTTAGAGATAGTTTGAGTACTGTAAAAGTCAATAAAAGAAGGATGTACGCCAGAACGTTCGCTCAATTCTTCTAGCGTTATACCCTTCTTTTGAGCAATCTTGATAATATTAAGCTTGAAAGCAGCCCTTTTTAGTACAGGCTTTACTAACTCCATTACAGGTAAATCCAACTTAGCTGCTATTTGTCTGAGTTCACCAGCCGTTTGTTCTGTGATCTCAACAGATGTAAAAGATGTAGTCGTATAATATCTTTGTATCCTCTTCATAGAAACGCCAGAAACTTCGCTCAGTTCCTCTATAGTTAAACCTTTTGCTTCTGCCAATTCTTGAATCCGAAAAGTAGCCATTGCATGAAACTCCTATGACTGTAATATTGCATTGACGTATCACGAAACAACTCAAAACTAACACAGCAAAAATGTCTGTCAAGTCAGTTTAATAATTTAGTAATAAGTCTTAACATATCTATACGTTATTGGCAATAACTGTCTACTTATAACAATACGTTCGCCATTTTTTTGTAGGTTGGGTTGAGTGAAGCGAAACCCAACCTACGAATCAAGGTATTTTTCATTTTGGCGAAGGTATTGTTATAACATACACTTATTGCATTGTCAATTTACAGAATCAAGCCAAACCTAACAAACGAACAATAGTCGGGAACATTTCGTTACAATATTCCACCAACTTTGCAGCAGCAGGCAAGCTAGTAATCGTTCCTTTCAAAACTTTGATAGCTGTTTTTGCGGCCTTTTGTAAACCTCCTTCTTGAGGTTTCTTACCTGCTTCTGCCAAAACTTTCACTTGTTCTAAAGCCTCGGCTTTATCGTCCTCACTTAAATCGGGATTAGCCTCAATCGCCGTTTGCAATTGTTTCAACAATTCTGCTAATTTTAGTGCTTCAGGGGCATCAGATTTTTCTAACTGACCAATCGTATTAGTCACAGTACCACTGATATTCATTTCACCCAAATTTAATGCCTGTCCGCTAATATCTCTACCGACGCTGCCAATTTCAATTTTGCGGCTATAATCATTACTGTTCATAAAATTATCTCCTGTTATAATTGAACCTGAACCTGTTAAGTTTGTAATGTTACTATCCTTAATATCAAAGGTATTATTTGCGTTAGGTTGTGGAGTGGCTTCGACTTTTTTCATAGGAGTTAAAACTTCTTTTTTCAGCAGTACGGGAATGAGATATTCGGGAACTGTCGCAGCTTTATCTACACCAACAACACTTGAACGAGAAATTTCCAATTGAATGCGATTGCAACCAAAACTGTAAGCAGACTCAATTGATTCTCCTCCACCCAATGCCCCATAAAAACCCGTTGTAAAAGCGATCGCAGCATCGTCTCGAATCGACTGTCGCATCCCAATTACGTAATTAATTTTTTCCACAATTGCTTTCGCTTGTACTTCAGAGTAACAGGCATTAAACAAAACACATTCGACCGAATTTGCCACCAACCCAAATAAATTAGCCAAAGTTTCAGTACTAACCAAATGTGCTTTACCAGCATTATTTTGTAATACTAAACCTTCATTGCCCGTACCATGTCCTGAAAAGTGAACAATTCTTGGTTTAGTCTCTAATAAAGCATTTTGTAAATCTTCAGCACGTACAGCTAATTTTGATTGAACTTCAAACAAATCGCGATTCTTTGAGCGTTTAAGTACCTCATCAATATCGCGAATTTCTTCCATCAGTTCTAGAGGGGCAGTCCCTTTTGGATTGGCTGCCAAAATTAGGATTGTTGTTTTCATATTGGTCAATTAAAACCAATTTTGGTTTACATAACGCAAGTTGCTATTTATTAATAATACTAGATTTTTGCTCCCCCTAAATCACCACTTTGGGTGATTTTTGTCCATATCTCTTTTTACAACGGCTTGCAGCCGCGTGAGGTACAATCAAACGATTTTCATCATAGTTCGTAGGGGCGAAGCCCGCCCCTACAATTTACTTCTCACCCATTTGCAAGCCGCTGTATGCGATCGCACCTATCAATTATGTAGCATACGTAAAAGCATTGTCCCAAACGTAATCTATGATTGTTTTGGCATCGTCCAGGGATGGTACATTGCAAAACCCTTCGTTATCGTAAGTCAGCAGAGGTATTTCTGGCGTACTTCCTGAATCTACTCCATCTTTGATGATTTTGCCCCGTATCCCTTCCAGATTGCGGAGTGGGCCTTTGATATCAAAGTCAATTTTCGTACCGAATTTATTTTCCATCCATGTCTCAATTCGGTTATCCAATTGTTCTGGCGTAAGCGGTTTTTTGCTGGTGAGCAGGTGATAATAAGCCAAAAGAATTTCTTTACATTCTTCCTCCTCAGCGGCGTCAATTAATGCTCCAAAAACGCTAGCGTTATTAGCAAGGTTCCTGAAGAAAAGAGTGTCGGTCACATTTTTTTGAAATTTGACCTTTTTGTAGTTGTAATTGTTATATTGCCTGAAGCCAACCCCACCTAACGCCACCACCAGAGACAATGCCGCTACCATTACAGGCATTATATTCTTTACATTTTCCTCGCTGATATTGAAATTTAGGAAACTGGTTTTTCCGAAGAACACAAACCATATCACCCCTACAATCAGCAACACTTGGGGTACGATTTTCACAACCACCGAAGCCGCAGCCCCAATAGCCGGAATGCCAAGCAAAAGACGGTCTTTCCAGGTCATGCTGATTTTGATGTTGGGAAATAGGAATTCTAGGTCAAATTTGGGGATGTTTTTATACAAGTAGATGTACATTTTCCCTGGCGTGAAATTCATATTTTTCTGCTTGCCTTTTTTAGATGCAAAATATGTAGCATCTTTGAATTTCAGCAACAATACCACCCGCTCAAAGGTCTCAATCGTCTTTTCTACGTTCTTCAAAAGTTTCTTGACAGAAGTGATTTTCTGATTGTCGCCTCGGTAGTAGCAAACTATCTGCTCAAAGTCCTCAAAATCGACATTTGTCTTTAGTTCAATCAACGAGTTTTCCAGAAAAGCCCGTTGTAACATTTCTTCAGATAGGGGGACATAATTGGCTCTTTCCAGGACAACCTTAAAAGCTGCAACCAGTTTAGCTTCCATGTCCGCTTGCTGCGCTGAAGTAGGTTCAATTTTTAACTTGGTATCGGCATCCGGGTTAAAGGGAACAAAGTTATCCTTTAAGATCTCTAAAGTCTGATGCAACTGAAAATGGTAATAGGACGACAATATTTCGCAAAAATCCCGGAACTTTTCGACATCTGCGGGAGCCAACTCGCCGTCTTCAACGCAAAGTTCGATCAAATCGGGGCGACGATAGGGGATGAAAGCTTCGCGGTCTTTATAAATTGCCATAATATTGATGTGTTGAATAGCATGGCTCATGAGAGCGGTGATCTAGGTAATAGCATAAACAATTATTGACACCAAGGAAATAGCGATTGCCTACGGCACGCTGCACGTGAAGCGAAGCTATCGCGTCAGCGAATCGCACTTTCTCAAACTACACCATCTAAAAATTTCTGATCTGATGCTGCCACGGGTAAGGCCCGATCGCATCTAGGATATCGCTGGAAGGTGCTTACGGTGTGCGATCGGGCCTTATTTTCCGCAGACAAACGCATTGTCCCAGACATAATCTACGATCTTTTTGGCATCCTCTAGGGATGCAACTTTGCAAAACCCCCGTTCATCGTAACTCAGCAAAGGTATTTCTGGCGTACTAGCTTCCTCTGACCCATCCTTGATAATTTTACCGCGTATTGCTTCCAGATTGACCAGAGGCCCATTGATATCAAAATCAATTTTCGTACCAAATTTTTCATCCATCCACTCCTCAATCCTATCGTCCAATTCTTCGGGGCTTAGAGAAAATTTGCTAATTAACAGATGATAATAAACTAAGATAATCTCCTTGCATTCTTCTTCTTCAGCAGCATCAATTAAGGCTCCAAACACACTAGCATTATTAGCTAAATTCCTAAAAAATAGAGTGTCGGTAACTTTTTTTTGAAAGTGGATTTTCTTGCTTTTATAACTGCTGTATTGCTTGAAGGCGAAACCGCCAAAAGTTATCGCCAGGGAAAGAGTGGCCACCAATACAGGCGTAACATCACGCACCGCCTTTTTGCTTGTATTCTCTTTGCCGATATTTGCTTGGCCGAAGACGACAAATAATATCACGCTTATAATAAGCAACAGTTGAGGTATAACTTTGAGTAGAATCGGAATAGCAGCCCCAATAGCTGGAATGCCAAACAGAAGCCGATCTTTCCAAGTCATGCTAATTTTGACGTTCGGAAATAACAACTCCAAGTCAAATTTGGGGATGTTTTTATAAAAATAAATATATATTTTACCTGGCGCAAATTTTAGCCGATCGGACTTAACTTTTTTTGATTCAAAATAGGCGGCATCCTTGAATTTAAGCAATAATACTACCCGTTCAAAAACAGCAACATTCCGTTTTACTTTCTTGAACAACTTCTTGACCGTAGTTATCTTTTGACTGTCGCCTCGGTAATAACAGACTATCTGTTCAAAATCATCAAAATCAACCTTTGTCTTTAATTCAATTAAAGTCTTTTCCTGAAAAGCCCGTTGTAACATTTCTGGCGATAAAGCCATGTAATTGGCTCTTTGGAGAATATTCTTAAAAGCAGCGACCAGTTCGGCTTCCATCTTTACCTTTCGATCGGTCCCAAGTGCAATTCTCGGTTCGCTATCGGCATCCGGGTTAAACGGATCGAAATTATCCTTTAACATTTCCAAACTTTGATGCAGATGAAAATGATAATAAGCCGACAATATTTCGCAGAAATCGCGGAACTTTTCCACATCTGCGGTGGGCAACTGGCCATCTTCAACGCAAAGTTCGATAATATCGCGCCGATGATAGGGAATGAACGCTTCGCGGTCTTGATAAACTGCCATAATACTGGGATATAACGATATTTTGGATAGCAGAGATTGTGAAAGATGCCAAACGACTAAAGTCCCGGCTACACAGACAAAGCCTGCCTACCCAGGCTAAAGATAGCGCGATCGGCCCTTCACTCTTACAATAGATTACAATATATAATATCTCATTCTCAAAGCGCATCCCATAACCTTATGCAAGCCTACAAAGTGAAAGCTAAAATCGACCCAGCGGGTCACTTAATTATTACAGAACCGATCGACCTACCAGTAGGAGATGTCGAAGTCATCATCTGGCAGGAAGTGGAAAATCTTGATATTGCTACTGATGCCACAACGAATTCATCGTCTGTCGGTAATCAAAGTAAACTTGAATACCAAAGTAAATTTATGAGAGAATGGTCGGCAAATAACCATCCAGTTTCTCCTGACTTTGACCCAGAACAAGCCAGATTAGAAGCCCTACAAGAGAAATATCTGTGAAAGTACTCCTTGACACCAACATAATTCTCGATAGTGCCATAGAGAGACAGCCTTTCGTTTATGAAAGCGATCGCATTTTCTTACTAATTGAGCAGCAGAAATTTGAAGGGTATGTTTCAGCTTCAACATTTGGCGATCTTTATTACCTAATTCGCAAAGCCAAAGGTCGAGACTTGGCACTTTATTTCTTAATAAATCTAGCCAATCTCTGCCGAATTGCCAATGTAAATGAAGCCGCAATTTCAATTGCACTCACAGCCAACTTCCGAGACTTTGAAGATGCAATTCAATACTCTACAGCCGTCATCAATCAACTGGACGCAATTGTTACCCGCAATCCCCAAGACTTCACCAATGTCAGCCTTCGCATTCTCACCCCTACCCAACTTATTCAGGAACTTGAGATATTGCCCTAATCATGTTCTAGACTGATTTACGGCGACTTATTCTATAGAATACAATAACAATATTTGTGAAAACAGGGTACATGGATTACCCTATTTTGACCGTTTTATACCCCCAGCTAACCTGTCGGTATAGTTGGGGTCTTACCGCGAACCTGATAAATAGTCTCTTCCTTAGACCCCAATTTAAGCAGTGATCTCACTATCATTTGGAGATTGCTTATTACGCTTAATCGATCTGCCTACGCGGTTCACGCTTGGAGCGTTTCGATCTACTTTAGGAGCAGTTTCTCCCACGTTAGGCAGCAAATCAGCAACACCAAATAGCTCCCCAAGTCCAGATCTTTTTACATCAGCTTGCCGTCCAGCGTGAGTCAGAATAACCTTTGTCCCAGCCTTTACCTCTTCACTGGTTAACAAGGGTAGGGACTCCGTATTGATTTTCTTGTCGTTCGCAGAAACTTCTGGCTGCTGTTGGTGAGAATCTGAAGGCATATAAATCTTCTCCTGGTGGGCTGGGCGCTGGCCCCAGATACTCCATCATAATAACGTCTCTGTAGTATGAGACAGCTGATTCTAGAGAAACCAGAACAACTAAAGGCTTATTTTCTGGTACTGTACAATATCTTAATGCAATCTCGATACAATACCATATTAACCATTTACCGATAGGAGCGATCGGTCGGTCAGCCGACTCATCTTGACTGGTAGGATATGCCTCTAATTGTTCGATTTCCAGGTATTTTGGAGAACCGGGATAAGGATAAAGACCATATCGCACCAATCCCCACATTCGATCGGTATAAACGAGTTTGACAATATTTTGGCACTCAAAATTAGTATTTTTCCACAAGCTAGACCAGCTAAAAGACCAATCTCTAGGCATATCATCTTCTTTTGCGGCCAAAATTAGAGCCACTTGCTCTCCAGCCGCTCGATCTTGAATTTTTACTTGATACGAGCCAATGCTAGTCAATTCAGCCTCACACGCCAACTGCAATTTAAGCTTCTTTAGATTATAGAGTAGCTTTAAAGGTCTATAGCACTTAACTAGCGATTACAGCTGATGTTATAGACTGAAGAAAGCAATCATCTCAATTGGCAAAAGGAACAAACGATGCGACTCTCTCAAATGTTATTCGTTACACTGCGGGAAGATCCAGCCGAAGCAGAAATCCCCAGCCATAAATTACTACTCCGCGCAGGCTACATTCGTCGCATCGGTAGCGGTATCTACGCTTATCTCCCCCTGATGTGGCGCGTGCTGCAAAAAGTTTCTCAGATTGTGCGCGAGGAAATGAACGCTACACTAGCACAAGAGTGTCTGCTACCGCAACTGCAACCCTCAGAGTTGTGGCGCGAATCCGGTCGCTGGGACACCTACACCCAAGCTGAGGGTATTATGTTTGCCCTCAAAGACAGACAAGAGCGAGAATTAGGATTGGGGCCAACTCACGAAGAGGTAATTACTACTATTGCTAAGGAAATGATTCGTTCCTATCGGCAATTACCCCTGCACTTGTACCAAATTCAAACCAAATTCCGCGATGAAATCCGCCCCAGATTTGGCTTGATGCGCGGACGCGAATTCATTATGAAAGATGGTTATTCGTTCCACGCTGATGAGGAAAGCCTGAAGAAAACTTATCAGGATATGCACCAAGCTTACAGCAATATGTTGCGGCGAAGCGGTTTAAGTTTCCGTGCAGTGCAAGCTGATTCAGGTGCAATTGGTGGTTCTGGTTCTCAAGAATTTATGGTATTGGCTGAAGCGGGAGAAGATGAAGTTTTATACACCGAAGATGGTCAGTACGCGGCTAATGTAGAAAAAGCTGTTTCTTTGCCAGCCGATGCAGAAACTTCTATTTTCACAAGTTATGAAAAACGGGAAACACCCGGAACTGATACTATAGAAAAACTATGCCAATTCCTCAAATGTTCTCCCACTCAAGTGGTGAAAAATGTCCTTTATCAGGCTGTTTACGATAATGGCATGACAGTGTTGGTGCTGGTGATAATTCGCGCCGATCAAGAAGTAAATGAGGTAAAATTGCAGAATGAATTGACTAAGTTGGCGGCGAAATATGGCGGGAAAACTTTGTTATTGCTGACGGTTCCAGACGCAGAAGCACAACAAAAATGGGCGTCAAAATGTTTACCTTTGGGATATATTGCTCCCGATGTCGGCGATGATTATATTGCCTCGAATAAGCAGGTTAATGCTAAGTTTCTGCGATTGATCGATCGGACTGCTGTCGATTTAAAGAATTTCGTCACCGGCTCTAATGAATCTGGTTATCATGTTGTTGGTGCTAATTGGGGAGATCAATTCAAATTACCAGAAATTGTGGTGGATGTAAGAAAAGCTCGTCCGGGCGATCGGGCCATGCACAACCCCGATCAAACCTTACAAAGTGCCAGAGGAATTGAAGTCGGTCACATTTTCCAACTAGGCACCAAATATTCTAAAGCACTGGGAGCAACCTACACCAACGAACAAGGTGAAGAAGTTCCCCTAGTGATGGGTTGTTATGGTGTCGGCGTATCGCGCTTAGCTCAATCTGCTGTAGAGCAATCTTACGACAAAGATGGGATAATTTGGCCTGTTGCGATCGCACCTTATCACGTCATCATCTCAGTTCCCAATGTCAGTGACGCTGAGCAACTGCAAGCAGCCGAAAAACTCTACGAGCAGCTAAATAAAGCTGGAATCGAAACTCTACTTGATGACCGCAACGAACGCGCAGGGGTCAAATTCAAAGATGCCGATTTGATTGGAATTCCCTATCGGATTGTCACCGGAAAATCTCTTAAATCAGGCAAAGTTGAAGTTGTGGAAAGAGCAAATCACAAAGCTCATGAAATTGCTCTTGATGAAGTTGTTGCCACACTCAAACAGTGGATTGATGCAGCTGTTAGCTAGAAAAGTCACCCCTTCAAAAAGGGGGGAGTGGGAGAGTGGGGGAGTGGGAGAGTGAGTAACCTTTTTTATTCTTCAACTGACAACTGACAACTGACAACTGACAACTGACTAATCACCAATCACCAATCACCTTTTCCCCAATGGAATTAATCACAATCCTCTTATCCGGCTTGCTTGGTTTTCTCTCCCCAGTTGGCTTAGTCGTCGATCGCGTGGCCCAGAATGCGATTCGCTCCCGATTTACCAAGGTGGAACAGCTGCAAGTCCGCGTTGACAATGCTCCCTCCCACCAACTTATACAAGGTAAAGTACAACGAGTACGGATTGCTGGGCGCGGCTTGTGGGTGACGCCAAATTTGCGAATAGCCGCCCTGGAATTGGAAACCGATCGCCTTGATGTCAATTTACAGGATCTTAGACAGCCCCGTCCGAGTTCCCCCCCCCAAGGGGCTCAGAGATTGCCAACAGGGGCTTTGCGGCAACCAGTGCAGGCGGGATTGCGTTTAGTTTTAACCGAGCAAGATATCAACAAACTCCTGCAATCACCAGCTGTAACAGCTAGGTTGCGGACTCTGGGAAACCGCTTTTTGGGCAATATGGGCGGCCAACAGGCCCAAGCCTACGAGTTAACCGATCCACGGGTGGAATTTCTAGCTGATAATCGCCTGCGCTTGCAGGTGGCATTACAGGAAAAAGGCGAAACTGTAACCGAGCAAAACAGTTCCAAACAGCTGACTCTTACAGTAGAGTCGGGACTGGGTATAGTTTCTGGGCATCAGGTGCAATTTGTTTCGCCAAAAGCCTCTCTCAACGATAATCCCGTTCCGGCTTTCTTGCTAAACCCGATCGTGCAAAGTCTCACTCAGCAGTTAGATCTACATAAACTGGAAGAAGCCGGAATTACAGCGCGGCTCTTACAATTAAATGTAAATCCAAAGCAAATGGAGATAGCGGCGTTTGTGCGAGTACAGCCACAACCCGCTCCTGAAAAAGGGAAAAACTAATATTTCCCGGTAATAATCGCATTTTTGCGTACTTTGGATTACCAAGAAATTATTGCTTTGGGAGCCAACCGGATTCATCCTTTGGGTCAATCCAAAATCCTCGCATCGAATGACTGACCGTCTCCTCACACCAAACCCGCCAATTCTTACGGAGATACCTGTTTATGGATAACCGACAACCACCTCGTCGTGTTTCTAGTCGTGCCATTGCGACTATCGGGGCGTTGATTTTGGCTATTGGTGGCGGAACGGTTTGGTTGGCATTAAACTCGCGGACTCCTACCTCTACCCCTACCCCTACCCCTTCCTCTACCCCTAGCCCTAGCCCTAGCCCCACGTCTCCCAACTCTCTGCAGCCATTACCAGTACAGGATACGGCTGATATTTATTGGCTTCAAGATCGGGACAATAAATTTGAGTTGGTTGCTCGTCCTGTAACGCTGGATAAGGCTGCAAGCAAAAATCCCAGCGCTATTTTAGAGCAAGCTTTCATCCGCTTATTGGCTGGGCCTAGCGATACCAATGACCGCGTTTCTACAAGCATTCCCAAAGGAACCAAACTCCGAAGCGTAACCGTTCAAAATGAAGGTGTTAGTGTCGATCTGTCCCAGGAGTTTATGTCTGGGGGTGGCAGTGCTTCGATGACGGGGCGTTTGGGACAAGTCATCTACACGGCTACCAGCTTAGACCCCAATGCCAAGGTGTTTATCTCTGTGGATGGGAAACGCCTGGAGACTTTAGGCGGTGAAGGTTTGGTGCTGGAACAGCCATTGACTCGCCAAGGTTTTCAGAAAGACTTTCCCCTGTAGAGTCAAAAGTCAAAAGTCTGACTTTTGACTTTTGACTTTTGACTTTTGACTTTATCACTCCTTGCTGGCTAGGCTAAAGTCTCGAAAGCAACGAGCTTGCTGTTCAATACGGGTTGCTAAGCGATCGCACACCAAGTTACACAGATCGAAAATTAACTCATCCTCCACCTTGTAGTAGGCGGAAGTTCCCTCACTCCGGCGGCTGAGGATACCAGCTTGCAGCATCACTTTCAGGTGCTTAGAAACATTAGCCTGACTGGTTTCGGTCGCCTCCACCAGTTCTTGCACGCACTTTTCGCCGTTGCGGAGCAAGTTTAACAGCCGCAGGCGCATTGGTTCGCTCAAAATGCTGAAGTACTCAGCCACTTGTTGCACAACTTCTTGTGGTACAGGTTGCGCTTGTTTCATTTAATTAACTTGGAATTGACCGATCCCCAAATTTTAGCAGTTCTTTTTTCTAACCAAATACAGTAATCCACCATACAACCATCATCCATCAGGGTTAACCCGCATCAAAATTTGGCCATATTCCACAGGTTGACCGTTCTGCACCAAAATTTCGATCACCTGTCCCGAAACCTCTGCTTCGATTTCGTTCATCAGCTTCATTGCTTCAATGATACAGACTGTTTGTCCAGATCGAATGCGATCGCCCACTTCCACAAAAGAGGCTTCATTCGGAGCTGGTGACCGGTAAAATGTGCCCACCATCGGAGATTTGATCGGCTCCCATTTCTGCTCAACCTGCGGGGGAGCAGAAATGGTCGTTGGGGAGGCCACTCCGCCCGACGCTGGAGCTTGGGTATAAAATGGCAATACTTCTTTAGCGTCAACAGGTATAGCTGGTGCAGACGGCTGCACGGAACCGATCGGCTCAGACGCTTCCCGAATGGAGCCAGTGTTTTTACGCACTGTTAGTTCAAAGTCGGCGCTCTTAAGCGTTAGCTCGGTAATATCGGTTCCATTCAAAACCGTCAGGAGTTCGCGGAGTTCGTTAAAGTCCAATTCCACAGCAAGTTTTATCCCATTCAATCAGCAACGGCTTTTTCGTTATTAATACGATCGAGGACTAGAGGGCTCTTGAGCGGGGGGACAGAGGAGCCAACCGGAAAGACTGACACAGATTCCTCTATCCCTGCATCCGTGCCTATCCATGTCGTGGCAAAGCAGAGGAGAGAGATCGCAGAGGAGCAAATGTTCCCCCCATATTTTGGTTAAACCCGCCCTTACGACTCCTGACTTCTGCATTATTCTCGACCCATGTAGGAATCGGTACGGGTGTCGATGCGAATACGCTCTCCCACAGAAATAAACAGAGGAACCATTACCTGGGCACCAGTTTCCACGATCGCGGGTTTGGTGCCGCCTGTAGCGGTATCTCCCTTAACGCCGGGATCGGTCTGCACTATTTCCAGCACTACAGAGTTGGGCAGTTCTACTTCCAGCACCTGATCTCCCCAGCGGATGACGTTAGCTTCCATACCTTCTTTAAGGTATTTGACGCGATCGCCAATCTGAGTGACGGAAAGTCGTGATTCTTCATAAGAATCCATATCCATAAAAACGTAGTCTTCGCCGTCTTTATAGGTGTGCTGCATCGTATTTTTTTCCAGATTGGCTTGGGGCATGGTTTCCCCGGCGCGGAAGGTCTGTTCTACCACACTGCCAGTTTGGACGTTTTTCAGCTTTGTCCGCACAAAAGCCGAACCTTTACCTGGTTTGACGTGGAGGAATTCCACGACCCGCCACACGCCGCCATTCCATTCAATCGAAACACCAGGCCGAAAGTCGTTACTCGAAATCATGAACCTTATTCCACTAGCCAGATCGATCGGCCTTTAATTGTACCGCTCTTGGGGGACAAGGAAAAAGGGGCTAGGGGCTAGAGGAATTTTAGATTTTAGATTTTAGATTTTAGATTTTATTTCAATTTTGCGATCTTCCCTCTTTCCCCTAGCCAATTGCCCCTTTCTTTTGAATGAATGACTTTTGACTTCCCTAGCAAGAAAGCCCCTTGTTCCCGACTCTATGGGACAATCTAAAATTGTGTGTACCTAAAAATATATTTATGCCTCGTTCCAGTCTTCCAATCTTTGATGGGCTAAAACGCTGGCTGCAAAGCGGCGTTTTGATGCTGCTGCTGGTTTCCCTTTCCATCGGACTATCCGGTGCTGGGTGGAACTTTTTTGGCAGCAGCGGTCGCGAGAGTCGCCTCCCATCTGGAAATGCCATTACCGATGGAAAAGCGCTATTGCGGTACGCCCTGCCTATAGACAATAAGCCAGTGCGAGAACTGCAAGCGAGTTTGGAAGACATCTCTACCCAGCTGCGATCTAATCGCAGGTGGAGTGCAATCTCTTCAGATATCAGTAAGGCATCGTTGATTCTGAGCGATCGCCAGCCCCAACTCCTAGAAAGCGTCCCCCAAGAGCTAAAACCCGAAGCCGAAACTTTGCTAAAAGACCTACAAGCAGGTCTCCCCGACCTCAGAGCAGCCCTTGAAGCCCAGGATAAGGAAGAGATCTCGAAAGAGCGGTCTAAGCTGCTAGATAAAGTAGGTCAGCTAGAAAACATGATGGTGCAGAAATTCCCCTTTGAAGTTCCAGCTGAATACAGCAACCTGCCCCAACTCAAAGGTCGCGCCACCGTGGAAATGACCACCAACAAGGGCAACCTCACCATCGTCCTTGACGGTTACAGCGCCCCTGTTACCGCCGGGAACTTTGTCGATTTGGTACAACGCGGTTTTTACAACGGGTTACCGTTTATCCGGGCTGAAGAATCCTACTTCCTGCAAACCGGAGATCCAGACGGCCCAGATCAAGGTTTCATTGACCCAACTACCGGAAAATACCGCGCTGTTCCCCTAGAACTGCTAATCAAGGGAGATGAAGCCCCCATGTACGGTATTACCCTGGAAGAAGCCGGTCGTTATCTCGATCGACCAGTGCTACCCTTCTCGGCTTACGGTGCTGTAGCGATGGCTAGACCGGAATTTGAAGCCAATGGCGGGTCTTCTCAGTTTTTCTTCTTCCTATTTGAACCAGAACTGACGCCAGCTGGGCTCAACGTGCTGGATGGTCGCTATGCCATCTTTGGTTACCTGATTGAAGGTAAAGAAGTTTTGGATAAGCTGAAGCAGGGCGACACAATTGAGTCGGCTCTTGTCATCGAAGGAGCAGAAAATCTCGTCCAACCTCAAGTAGCTTAGCGGTGTTTCAGATTTCAGATTTCAGAAAAGCAAATTGAAGAGGAAAAGTTTCTACCTAAAATCTGAAATTTGCCACTGGAAATTAATCAACAATTACCAATTTCCTTTTCTGAACCATGAGCAGTTCTGTCAGTGCAATACAGTTAGCTTTGGTATTGGTGGCAATGCTAGCCATATTGATTGTGCTGCCAGCGCTTTTATTTGGGGTAGTAAAGCAGTGGCAAGTAATTTTCTTATTACTTGGCTATCTTGGTTTTTTTCAGGGCACAATTTGGCGTGTCTTTAGATATGGTAATCTGACCAAGACCAGTGAAGATGAGCAGTTTAAGCGCAGATCTGGTCGTTGGGCTTTGGCTGTGCAGTTTATTGGTCTTTTAGCTGTGCATTGGTTAGCGCTGTATGATTTTTCGCGCTCTGGGGTTGTCTGGCGTAGTGCTGATAATCTTTTGCAAGTGAATGTGGCAATTTTTATCATTGGAGCCGCGATAATTATTAATCAAGCGGCAATTCGCACATTAAAAGGATTTTTTGACCGGATTGCGATCAAGCCCGATCATCAGCTGGTAACAACAGGCATTTACAGTATCGTGCGTCACCCAATTTACCTAAGCTATGTTTTACTTTTCACGGGATTTTGCACAATGCTGCAAAGCTTTGCTAGCTGCGTGGTGCTGGGTTTGGTCTGTACAATTTGGTTGGGTAGCAGAATTGCGATCGAAGAAGAAATGCTGGAAGCAAGGTTCGGTGAGCAATACAAGGCTTATCAGCAAAGAACCAAAAGGTTGTTTCCATTTATTTACTGACCCAGAGCCAAATTTTTAGCTAGATCGTGCTACTGTTGCACCATAGTGCTATCCAGTCACAATTATTGATAAAAAAAAAGGGGGTCTTTCGGAATCCGGCCTGCGAATGTTCGTTATGAACATTTTTGTAGGGACACGGCATTATAGATAAGTCGGTCATACAAAAGAT
Source organism: Argonema antarcticum A004/B2 (assembly GCF_023333585.1). Lineage (GTDB taxonomy): Bacteria > Cyanobacteriota > Cyanobacteriia > Cyanobacteriales > Aerosakkonemataceae > Argonema > Argonema antarcticum. Next base: position 146,043 of record NZ_JAIQZN010000001.1, on the reverse strand, counting down.
TTAATTATGCCGTGTCCCTACTACAGCTTATGTGACACGAAAGAACCAAAAAAGGTGATAGGCGATCGGGGCATTGGGCACTGGGGTCAGTTTGGGCATTGGGTATTGGGGAAAAGACTAGACAGAAATAGTCTCCCACTCCCCCACTCTCCCACTCCCCCACTCCCCACTCCCCCACTCCCCCACTCCCCCAGTTCCTCTCCTCTACTAGATATCAGCCTATGGCAATTGTTGAGTTTATGTTTGTGCTGGCGCTTGCTGGAATGGCAGGCTTATTAATCATTAGCGCAATTAATGGTGAGCGGAAGCAGCAGCAGTTGCAGAATGCTTTCTATCAGTTACTTAAAGAGCAAAATGGCTTGATTTCTCCAATTCAAATGGCGGCAGCTGCTAGAGTTGACCCACAACTAGCTAAACAGTACCTGGAAGCGCAGGTAAAGACTTTTGAGGCACTTCCAGAAGTTGATGCTGACGGGGATACATTCTACCGATTTCCCAAACTTTAGGTGAGGGGTCTGCGCTCTTTGCGCCAGCCAATGCTTAAGTGAATAATTTACTGATGGCGTTTTTGGGGACGCCTTTGATACCATGCACTTGTATCAGGGACAACGGGGAGGTCAATATGGAACTTAAAGAAGCTCAGAAAAGATGCCAGAAGAGGTTGGTTTCAGCCATTGGGGAGCTAGAGTGTGAGATCTCAACGGCTGAAGTTGAGCCAATATCTGAACTGATTATCCAAACGATGACAGGTCCTTGGCGCTATTTTCATACTCCAGAACATATTTTTGATGTCGGTGGCACAGAAGACCCCATAGAGGTTCTGGCGGCTTTGTTTCACGATCTGGTTTACGTGCAGGTGGATCAGGGTGTAAGTTTTAACATTAGTACTTACATTACTCCTTTTGTCAAAGATGTTCGCGGACAGCTAGTGATTAGGGATTCAGCTCAATTGTCCAAGGATCGGATGTTTGAGATTGTAATGGCTGTATTCGGGTTTGTTCCCGGTCAGACGCTCTCTCCATTCGCGGGGCAAAATGAATTTTTGAGTGCGGTAATTGCTGCCAAATCTCTAGATCGTTTTATTTCTGCTAGTGCAATTGCTGAGATAGCGGCTTGTATTGAAGCTACGATTCCTTTTCGTCCAAAGTTGGAATCCGGTTTCAGCGCTATGGATATGCTGTACCAGCGTTTGATTAATGCTAATAATCAGTTCAATTTGGGGTGGACAGAGGCCAAGACCTGTGCAGCGGTCAAGCGTGCTGTGAGATTGGCAAACAGGGATGTTGAGAATTTTGCCTATCAAAATGCTGCTGATTTTTTGGACAATACATGGAATCTTTTACCGGAAACTAATCACGAACTCCTTAATGCCAATTCCTACACGGTTCAGGGATATCGCAAGTCTCTGCAAAAGATGGAAGGATTTATGAACTTCCTCAAACCGGAGGTGGTTTTCCAGCAGTTTATGGGTGAGCCGGATGACGAAAGTTATCGCGACTTGGTTGAAAGAACTAGAAGGAATATTGAGGTGGCGAAGCTTTATCTGGGAAGTAAGCTGACTACGATCGCTATACTTGAGGCGCTTTCCTATCGGATGGGACGAGATATTCCTATCTCTACTATGATGGGAGAATTACCAGATATAAAAGTAAAGTCTGCTGCTCTGGAGAATTTTATTCCCGATGTAATTGAAGGTCATGAACCTAAAAATTCTTTGGAAAAGGATGTGTTAGACTTGTTATCAAAAGGACGAAATAAAGATTCTCCTTACGATCTGAAAAATTCTCCTTTAACTACGTTTCTCATTAAATCAATCGGGTTTGAATCGGGTGGATACTTGTTACAAAAAGCTAAGGAGTTTTTCAAAGCCAATATTGAAAAAGTAAATATTGAAGAGGCAGAAGCGTTTCTTAAAGAATGTGACGATCATGTGATCAAAACGGTGACAGAAGCGGTAGGGCAACTTTTTGAAAGTCGCATGATTGCCTTGCGAGGAAATAACTAAGGTTGGGTGCGATCGCATCCCCGTCTGTGCTAAATGCAACAAACTTGCAATAGGTGCATAATTTCCAAGAGGTTAAGTTGGAAAATTTAGTTGTGACGGATGAATCGCCTGTTTTAAAAGTTGGAGATATCGGCGAACAAGGACTGCTGAAACGATTGCAGGGGTTCTGTCCGCCAGATATTGTGGGTGATGATGGGGCGGCGATCGCAATTCGGCTGGGACAATCTTTGGTTGTGACGACTGATGTGTTGGTGGATGGGGTGCATTTTAGCGATCGCACTACCTCTCCACAAGACGCCGGATGGCGTGCTGTTGCTGCCAATTTATCCGATTTGGCGGCGATGGGTGCAACACCTTTGGGTATTACAGTTGGTTTGGCCATTACTGGCGATACGCCTGTAAGTTGGGTTGAGGAACTTTATGAGGGGATGAGAGAATGTTTGCTACAATATAATACGGCGATTGTGGGTGGAGATGTGGTCCGATCGCCCATCATCACCATTTCAATTACTGCTTTTGGCGATGTTTCTCCTCATCGGATTATCCGCCGTTCCAATGCTAAGTCTGGAGATGCGATCGTTGTTACTGGCGTTCACGGTGCTTCGAGAGCCGGGTTAGAATTATTATTACATCCCGAATTAGGAGAAAATCTCAGGAATGGGGAGAGAAAATCATTAATTCAGGCGCATCAACGTCCCAAACCTAGATTAGATGTTTTACCAATTCTCTGGGATATTTTACATTCAGAATCCAAAATCCAAAATCCAAAATCGAAAATTGAAGTTGCTGGAATGGATAGCAGCGATGGTTTAGCAGATGCAGTTGTGCAGATTTGCACAGCTAGTGGTGTGGGGGGAAGAATTGAGCGTCAGCACATTCCCATCCCTCCCGCTTTCCATAATTGGATATCGCCAGAAAAAGCAATGGAATGGATGTTGTATGGCGGTGAAGATTTTGAATTAGTATTGTGTCTTCCCTTAGCAGATGCTGAGATATTGGTGAAAAGATTGGGAAAAGGTGCTGCGCTCGTGGGAAGAATTACCAACGATACTGATGTGCGGTTAGTTGATATTGCTGGTAAATATCCCGATGAAGTTCTTACTTTAGAGCGAGGATTTCAACATTTTTAGTCTGGTAAAAAATCGGGATCGATCGCTAGTTCCCGTGCGTAAGGACAATCCAGTGGAAAATTTTCCAGTGACAAACTCGTTTCATCTGCTGCTTGAAGGCGAGCATTCGCATAACATTCGGCAAATACCTCTTGTAGGTAAGGTATCAAGCTGGGTGAATCTTTCAAATCATCGTTAATGCGTCTGCGATGTTCCCGGATGCTACCACGCCAACTACCGCTGCGGTATTCTGGTTGATATTGCCATTTGAGAAGATGAAGCAGAAGCACCACAAGGTTATTTTTCAAGCTTTTCCGCCCACTTCTTGACATATCCTCAATTTCCTCAATCAAATTTGTCCAGTCTACAGAAGCATAGTTTTGGTTACGCAGTTGTTCTGCTGTAATTTCAACCCAGCGTACATAATCAGTTTCATATAGACTCTTTTGAGTGGTTTCGAGTTCAGGTGTCATATTTGTGTATCCTCTTCTATTGGTTCGAGGTAAAGCTCGATCGCTTCTTGAATATTTTCTAATGCTTCTTCAATTGTTTCTCCTTCAGATATACAGCCTGCAAGAGAGGGAACATAGACGGTGTATCCCCCTTCTTCACTGGGTTCTAAGACGACTTTTATTTTCATGATGCTGTTTTTTGACCTACTTTTCTATTTTGCAGGGTTTGAGCGCGATCGCACAGCCAATCTCCTCTGCGATCGTAGCCCTGGGCTGGTGTCTTGCCTGGAATCAGCAGTATACCACCTGTAGCAAAGCGGTTCGCCGATGATCCGTATTTGAGCAAAATTTGCCAAGTTGTGGGTAAAGCGGGCTGGGTGAATCAAGACTCTACCCCACCGACCTAATTTACGACCCTACTGTACCTTCTCGCAAGCAATTGAAAGAGAACCGAAGCGCGCGATGGCTATATTTACAAAGCCGAATTTCTGTTAATCCACGAAGATAAAGAAGGTGCAGAGAAAGCTTTAGCAGAAGCGAAAAACTCGACCCTATCTATGGGGATAATATCAAAAATATTTGAGAACTCCTAGCTTGGTAAGAAAGCTGCTGCAATTCGCTAAAGCTCTCGGATAGCTACCTTATTTCGTAGTATTATATTTTCATTTGGTTTAGTCCGCAGAGGTTTCCATTGTGGCAGATCCCATTCCTAGCACACCTACCGATACCGCTTGGCCGAGTTTGCCCTTAGCAGCATGGCAAGATACGTATGAAACGCTACATATGTGGACTCAGATTGTTGGCAAAATTCGGCTGGCGCTGTTTCCCAAAATAAATCACTGCTGGAATTCCACGCTTTATGTAACGCCGCACGGGCTGACAACTTCTTCAATTCCTTATGGAACGCGCAGCTTTCAAATTACCTTTAATTTTATCGCGAGCCAGTTGGAAATTGAAACGAGCGATCGCACTACCAAAAAAATCGATCTCGTTCCCCGCACAGTGGCAGATTTTTACGCGGAAGTGATGAACGCACTGAGCGAGCTAGGTATCGAAACGCGAATTTGGACGATGCCCCAGGAAGTCGCTAACCCGATCGCGTTCGATCGAGACACCCAACACGCAGCATACGACCCGGAATACGCACAGCGGATTTGGCAGATTTTCCGGCAAGCAGACCGAGTAATGACAAAATTTCGATCGCGTTTTATCGGTAAATGCAGTCCCGTGCATTTTTTCTGGGGCAGTTTCGACCTCGCCGTGACCCGCTTCTCCGGGCGGCGAGCGCCAGAACATCCAGGTGGGGTTCTCAATTTAGCAGATTGGGTGACGCGAGAAGCATATTCCCATGAGGTCAGCAGCTGTGGCTTATGGCCCGGTGGAGGGTCGGTGGTAGAGCCTATTTTTTACGCTTACGCTTACCCGGAACCGCCAGGGTTCCGTGACTACCCCGTTCAGCCAAAAGAGGCTTTTTATAGCTTGGATATGGGAGAGTTCATCCTACCTTATGAAGCGGTACGGCAAGCTGACGATCCGGATGCAGCGCTTCTGGCTTTCTTTCAAACTACCTACGAGGCGGCTGCAAATTCAGGAAATTGGGATCGATCGGCCCTGGAAAGCACTCTTTAAATATCAAAAGGTTTACCGTTAGCGGTGAAAGTTATTTGGTCAATATTGTAAACAGATTGACTCAGCAGTGTTTGCCGAATCGCTTCAAACAAAGCATATTGATTGGCACCGCTCAAACTTTCAAAAACTTCGGCTCCGCGAGGATCTTTGATGATAAAATTAATTCGAGCCTCGTGGGTAGATGGGTTAATTTTGATGTTATAGCCTGCGATGCCAACATTCTGACCTCTATAAGCTTGGAGAATTTTACCGACGGCATCGGTTACTGGTCGATTTGCTGCTACGGCAACTTCTTGCGGTGCTAGCCGCTGCAATTGTACGTCGGGTAGATAAACTATTGCAGGTACTTGAACTCGATCGGCACGAGAGTTTCCGGACTGGGCTGTGGGTTGGGCGTTAGCTGATACGGACAGGCTAAAAGCGATCGCTAAAGCCATAAAAACTTTTGTGCTAACTTTGGCAAGCGAAAAAGAAGTTCCCGTCGGATATGCGATCGCCGTAAAATTATCTTTCATATTATACACCGCCAGCTTTTTAACGCTCTATAACTCGATCGTACCCCTGTTTACCAGGCGTCGCCTACCGCCGCAGAAAGGCTATATTTTTCAGTGCAGACATAGATATAGTTTTATATGCTTTGTTCTATCTCTTCTGATGGGTTAAAAAAGCAATAGTAATCAGTCTTTGGATAGAATATCAAGTATAAATTACTATTTCTTTAGCAGTGCGAATAGCTTGCTGAGGATTGTCCGCAATAAAAACGTTATCTTTCGATAAATTACTAAAAAAAGCTTTACTTTCTTCGGTATTATTTAACAAAATAACTTTTTTGTCACTTTTGAGGGCAAGGGCAACTTCCGAAGCAGTACCCGCACCCATCCCACAAGCAATCACCACATCGCTAGAAAGCACATTAATATTATTACGAGCATTTCCCATATCAGTTACGATCGCAATATCCACCCCTGCCGAGACATTGCTAGTATCATTACCAGGCAAAATGCCAACAGTTAAACCATTACCTGCTTTTGCCCCCTTACTCGCCGCATCCATCACCCCTGCATCCCTACCGCCAGTCAGCAATACCCATCCCTCTTCGGCGATAAGTTTACCCAATTCATAAGCATAAGCCAAATCCGATGGTGTAGCATTTACACCTGGCCCCATCACGCCAATAATGGTTTTTCTCATGCGATCTATCTAAAGTAGTAATACGTAAAACTATATACTTTCTTACTGATTGATATGTAGTGTAATTTATCAATAAGTGATAACCTGTTTTAAACAGAACTTTTACTATTTGCTGAATTCATATCTAAATCCCATTAACTCATCCTAACGATAGTTATGACTGCACCTAATCTGGGTAAACTTGCCAAACTTTTCCCCAAAACCATATATTTCAATATTTTTGCAGCCAGACGTAAAGCAAATCGGAGACAGGCGATTAAAGTCATTGCTGTATTAGCAACAGTACTGATTGCGGTACTGGTATCCCTGCCAGCTCAAACGGCTAGTATGCACCTATTTGTCTGTAGCTTTAAAAACGACAAAATTATAGAGTACGACGGTTCCACAGGCGCTTTTATCCGTACCTTTGCTTCCGGCGGCAGTCTGGTTAAACCAAATGGGTTAATCGTTGGCCGGGATGGGAACCTCTATGTTCATAGCTTCAATGGAGTGCTGCGCTACAACCCAACTACGGCAGCTTTTATGGGTGTGTTTGCCGCAAGTGGCGCTGGTAATGGCTTGATTTTTGGCCTGGACGGGAATCTCTACGTCTCTGTCTTTAGTAGCCAGTCGGTTGGAGTGAATCGCTACAACGGCCAAACGGGTGCTTTTATGGGTATGTTTGCATCAGGTGGCAGTTTAATTAATCCTACTGGCTTAGCTTTTGGCCGGGATGGAAACCTTTATGTTGGTGACTTTGGCAACGTGGGCGATCGAACCACTGACAACAACTCGGTACGCCGCTATAACGGCCAAACAGGTGCTTTTATCGATGTGTTTGCAGGTCGCGAACGTCATATCGGTAAATTGACTTTTGGCTCAGACGGGAACCTGTACGTTGTTGCCGGAGGCCCGGTAAAGCGCTACAACGGCAAGACAGGTACTTTTATCGATATTTTTACTTCCGGCGACCCCAAGGCTTCTGTTGCTTCCGATTTGGTCTTTGGCCCAGACGGTAATCTTTATGTTACTGACTTCTACAACAACCGAGTGCTGCGCTACAACGGGACTACGGGTGCTTTTATGGGTATCTTTGCCTCTGGCGGGGGTGTAGATCAGCCGTCTGCTTTAGCTTTTGCTCCCGTGGCAGTTCCCCGGAAATCATCGCTGGTAATGGGTTTAGTTGTGTTGGGGATTGCTTTGGGAGGGAATTATGTTTGGAAGAAGTAAAAATAAAAAAGTGATTGATTACGCTGAGAAATAGCTATTAGACCTCTCCAAAAAACATTGTAGAGACGTTTCATGAAACGTCTCTACAAGGGTTATAGGCGACGCACCTTTAATTTCTGGAGAAGTCTAATGGCTATTAGTCATTTATTGAGAGTTTTTCGGAAACACTAATGACTAATCACCAATAACTAACAACTAATTCAAAACAAATTTCCCGCCATCATTCCAGCAAGTAAAATAAAGCCAATCCAGACATTCTGCCGAAAGATTTCACCGTAAACTGGTTTTGGTAAATCTTCTTGTCGCAATCGGGAATAATGCCAAATCCATGCTATAATTACTATCCCCAGCGATAGCCAAAAGCTCCAATGCAATTGCATGACGACACCGAGACTCGCTAACAAAGCAGCTGTACCGACAAAGAAAATGCCAACAGCCTCAGCAGCGTAACGTCCAAAGAATATAGCGCTGGAATTAATGCCAATCTTCAGGTCGTCTTCCTTGTCACTCATGGCATAAACCGTATCAAATCCCAGCGTCCAGAGGACTGTAGCACCCCAGAGAAGCCAAGTAGCCGGTTCTAAATGCGCGATCGCAGCACTCCAGCTAATCAACACCCCAAAACCCCAGGCAATCGAAAGCACCAACTGAGGTACGGGAAACACCCGCTTGGCTGTAGGATAAAATACAATAACCGGAACAGCCGCCACGCAAAGCCAAAAGCTTAAAGCATTGAGATTCAACGCTAAAACACCAGCGCAAATCATCGCCACAAATGCTACTGCAATGCCGGTACGTACAGTCAAAGCGCGAGCAGCGAGAGGGCGCGATCGCGTTCTTTCCACTTGCGGATCGATATCCCGATCCCATAAATCATTAACCACGCAACCAGCAGCACTGGTAGCCAAAGTACCAAGTACAATGACCCCTACAAGCGATGGAGGTGGCGTACCACGCGATGCCAAAAACACAGCCCAAAGAGCCGGAATCATCAAAATCAAGCGTCCTGCTGGTTTATCCCACCTCAAGAGCCGAATAATGGTCAGCCAGGTTGGTTCGGGTTGGAGTTCTTGATGGATCGACATGACATCAATTAAATATTTGCATTACTTTTACCCCCTATAGGATATCTTTATTTGTAGAGGGAATGGGGTTATAACCCTAGATAAATTTATGATGGTAAATTCAGTTTCAGATATTCCTGATGGTGCTTTGGAGAAAGACCGCATTCTCGCTGCTATTGATATTGGTACAAATTCTATTCACATGGTAGTGGTGCGGATTATACCGTCACTACCAGCTTTTACGATCGTTGACAGAGAAAAAGACACCGTAAGATTGGGCGATCGCGACCCAGAAACTGGTAACCTCAAACCAGAGATAATGCAAAAAGCGATCGCAACTCTGCGCCGCTGTCAAGAAGTCGCCAAAAGCTTAAACGTCGAACAAATTATTGCTGTCGCCACCAGCGCAGTGCGGGAAGCACCCAATGGGAGAGACTTCCTAAAACAAATCGAAGCTGAAATAGGTTTGCGCGTCGATTTAATCTCAGGACAAGAAGAAGCCCGACGCATTTATTTGGGCGTACTGTCGGGAATGGAATTCCACAACCAGCCCCATAGCATTATAGATATTGGCGGCGGTTCCACCGAATTAATTTTGGGAGATAGTCACGAACCGCGAAGTCTCAGCAGCACTAAAATAGGCGCAGTTCGACTCACCGCCGAATTTGTCAGTACTGACCCCATCAGCAACGCCGAATTCCTCTCTCTGCAAGCTTACGTGCGCGGAATGCTAGAGCGATCGGTCGAAGAGTTGCGGGAACATCTCAAACCCGGTGAGTCTCCCCGCTTAGTTGGCACCGCAGGCACCATAGAAACTATAGCAACGATCGTCGCCCGCGAAAAGTTGGGCATGGTTCCCACTCCCCTCAACGGCTATCAGTTTAGCCTCAAAGATTTGCGCGACCTAGTTCTACGCTTGAGAAAGATGAATTATGCAGAACGCGCCGCAATTCCGGGGATGTCCGATCGGCGATCGGAAATTATCGTTGCCGGGGCTATAATTTTACAAGAAGCGATGACGTTACTAGGGCGGGATGCGATCGCAATTTGCGAGCGAAGTCTCCGCGAAGGCGTCATTGTTGACTGGATGCTCACCCACGGTTTAATAGAAGATAGACTGCGCTATCAAAGTTCAGTTCATCAGCGCAGCGTCATGAAAACCGCCCAGAAATATCAAGTCAAACTGGAATACAGTCAACGAGTCGCCGAATTTGCCCTTAGCCTATTTGATCAAACCCAAGGCACCCTGCACAACTGGGGTTTCCACGAACGAGAACTCCTCTGGGCTGCTGCAATTTTACACAACTGCGGACACCATGTGAGTCATTCAGCCCACCACAAGCACTCCTACTATTTGATTCGTAATAGCGAGTTATTGGGCTACACAGAAACCGAGATAGATATCATTGCCAATTTCGCTCGTTACCACCGCAAAAGCGCCCCAAAAAAAAAGCACGATAACTATCGCAACCTGCCCACAAAAGAACATCGGCAAATGGTGAGTCAGTTGAGTGCATTGTTGCGATTAGCAGTTTCACTCGATCGCCGACAGATTGGCGCAATTAAGCGAGTGCAGTGCGAATATCGCCCAGGTATTCGAGAAATTTGTTTCCGACTTTTTCCATCACAGCCCGACGATGACTGCGCCTTAGAACTTTGGAGTTTAGATTATAAGAAAAGTTCTTTTGAAGTCGAGTTTGGCGTCAAGTTGGCGGTCAAATTGGAGTCATCTGCTATTCCTATTGGTTAAGAAAATCGGTATCCCACAGAAACTGAAGAACTGCTGCGTTGACTGCATCTGGAGAACCGGATGAGGCATCGTGATTGCAGTTTTGGAGTATTTTTAACTTGCTTCCTGGAATGCGATCGCGCAATTTTTCCCCATCGCTATACGGAAACCAGCTATCTTCCTTACCCCATAAAATCAGCGTAGCACACTTAATACGCTCCAGATTATTTTGAATTTTACTAATCAGATTCGGTTTATTTTCTTGCAAATGCCTAATTTCACGCGCCGCTATTTGTAAGTCTTCTGCTACCTTCGTAACAGTACCAGAAAGTTCAATAAACGGATAACTCATCCAGTATGAATCTAACTCAGTTAGCTTTGAGGGATCGAATAACACAGAACGCCGTTCGATCGCCATAATTTCCCGTACAAGCGGTGCCAACAAATAAGTCATTCTACCATAGTCAATTGTTTCCAGCAACTCCAGCGGCATTTGAGACAGCAGCAACATTCCCCAATGAGGCAAACCTTTAGGAAAAATTGACACATTTATTACTACCAACCGTGCCACTAATTTGGGATAATCCTCAGCAACCGCAAGGCTAGCAAGTGCGCCCAGCGATTCAGCCACAACAACAGCCGGTTCATCTAAGCATAAAGCCCTCATTATTCGCTCTAATTCAATAATTTGATGATCTGGTTTTTCTCGACTCACAGGTTTTTCTGAAAAGCCGTAGCCTTTAGCATCAAAACAAATCACCCGAAAGTATTGAGATAGCGGTTCTACACTATAACGCCAATTATAGCTCCAACTACCAATCCCGTGAACTAAAAATAGCGGTTTTCCTGTTCCCTTTTCGCCATAAGCAATAGAAACCGCGTGCCCATTGGCATCAGTAATCCTCAAGGTCTGCCGCCCTTTAGGAAATGTTGCTTTCCACCAATCTTGCATAACTTTTATCTATCACAGGACTTACCCAAAAACCAAGGTGTTGTCCCCTTGTCTTTGCCCCCAAATCTGGAGACTACCCTCCTCATTCCCCCCAAATCTGGGGAATGAGGAGGGCGATTGCGTAAGTTTTAGATGATTTTCATCAAAAATGGCAAAACTATATTAACATTACTTAATTTATACCGAGACGAAAAAGAAATTCAAATGAAATTTTCCTACTTTTCCTACTTTTCCTACCTTTCTTCAAATTAAAATTATTTATTATTGATTTAATAGTAGCTAAACGTAAAAAATGATACAATTGATAAAGTAATTCGCGATCATCTATCTAGAACCCCGCTGTATAATTTAAAAAACCTTCTCAGTGTGATGTGTGTCAGCATTAAAGCTATGTATAATGAGTTACAGACTGAAAAGTTTTATTACCCATATTTGGGGTTCAAACAAGCCACTGGGAATAGATAAATATTAGGGACAGCCTATGTTAATGCTACTTTTCTATGTTGGGGATAACCTTTATGCTCTGGATAGTTCCCAGGTTGTTGAAGTTATACCAAGAGTCATTGTCAGAAAGATACACCACGTGCCTGAGTATGTTGCCGGTCTGTTTAAATATAGAGGTGCGATCGTACCAGTCATCGATATCTGCCATCTAATTCAAGGCAAGCCCAGCCGTTCCTACCTGAGTACTCGAATTATCATGGTCAACTACTTTGGGAAGGATAACAGCAAGCGCTACCTCGGTTTGATGGCGGAACGAGTCACCGAAACTTTAAATAAGCCAGATAGCGATTTAATCGATGCAGGAACCCAATTAGACAATACCCCTCCTTATTTAGGAGAAATGCTTATGGATGATAAAGGCATGATCCAGCGCATTAGGTTAGAATATTTGCTGTCAGATTCGCAGCAGAAGTATTTATTAGCAGGGAGTAACGATAAGATCAATGATCCAGGCAACAATTGAAGCACTGCTGAAAGAAAAAGTTGGTTTGGCTGCCAGCATCCTTGGCTCAGGGGAAATTGCCAGATCTGTAGAAAGACGGAGGATAGCCTGTAATTTGCCCGATTTGCCAACCTATTTCCAGCTATTACAAACATCCCCCCAGGAATTTGAAGAGTTGGTTGAATTAGTAATTGTCCCAGAAACCTGGTTTTTTCGAGATTGGGAACCATTTATTTTTTTGGAGCGTTACGTCACATCTGAATGGTTGCCAACCCGAAGAAACCGGATCTTGCGTCTGCTAAGCGTCCCCTGTTCTTCTGGAGAAGAACCTTACTCAATTGCCATGACGCTTATCAATGCAGGTTTGACTCCTAATCAGTTTCGCATTGATGCCGTTGATATCAGCAAGAAATCTATACTTAGAGCCAAAGAAGCTATTTATAACCAAAATTCATTTCGGGGAAACAACCTAGAATTTCAGAACCGCTATTTTACCAAAATTGACGATAAATATCAATTGTGCGATTTGGTTAAAAATGCCGTTAACTTCATGTCCGGCAATCTAGTAGAACCCAACTTTTTAAGGGACAAATCCCCTTACGATGTCATCTTTTGTCGGAACGTATTAATTTATTTTGAACGCTCTACTAGAGAACAGAGCTTTCAGAATTTAAATCGTTTATTACCGAAAGAAGGGTTGATATTTTTGGGACACGCGGAAACATCACAAATATTGGACTCAGGCTTCGTATCCGTGCGGCATCCTTTTGCTTTTGCTTACCGTAAAGAGGGCGATAAAAACGATAAATTAACAGAGGGACAAATACCAATCAAAAATCAAATTAAATATTCTCCAACTCCCAACTTAAATTTATCTCAGCCGAAACCAGCCAACCAACTATTTGAAATACCCAAACCGGAGAAACCGCAAAATAGTCCACAGTCAAATCAAAATTCTCCAAAACTCCAAGCCATACCCTTGAGCAAACCAAATGAAGTAAATTCAAAACAAACTCCACTCCTCAATTTTGAGCCAGCACGCAAATTAGCTGATAGCGGACAGTTAGCCGAAGCAGCTAAACTATGCGAAACTTATTTAAAGGAGAATTCCACCAGTGTTGAAGCTTATCTCTTGCTCGGACAAATCCATCAAGCTAGAGGGTTTGAAAAACAAGCAGAACAATGCTTTCAAAAAGCGATTTATTTGGAGCCAAATAACTATGAGGCGCTTTTACACCTAAGTTTACTCAAAGAACATAGTGGTGATTTGGCTGGCGCAACAGTCCTAAGACAAAGAATTCAACGACTGCAAAAATCTTAGGCAAGTGGACAGCAGTCAGCTAAAATATAAATTCACACTTGGTCAAACCAACCGGAAACAAACAATCACAAAGAGGGGATGAAATCATGCTAAAAAACCAGAATATGCAGGCGCGGCTATTCACTGCATTTATGTTCATCGGTGTACTTGTAGTAATAGTCGCTGTAATAGGCTGGATTGGGAATGCACGACTGAGCGGGCACATCGACAAGATCGCAAACCATGTTTTTCCCAGCGTTGTCGGTTTGTGGAAAGTTAACGAAGCACAAGCCAGGGAGTATGGTGCTGAAAAATCCCTGATTATCTCATCGTTAAGTATGGAACAGAGACAAAAAGAATTAGCCGAAATGCAGATCGCAATTAAGGATGGGCAAGAGGGATTGAAAATTTACGATGCTGCTTATCGCTTTCCAGAGGAAGAAAAAATATACGAAAGGTTTAAGACAGAATGGAGTAATTGGCAAACATCTCGCGAACAGTTACTTCGGTTGCACGAACAATTTATGCAATTAGGTGTGATAAATCCCAGAAAAGTTCAAATAGATTTATTAACCCAAGGGAAAAGAGATACACCTGAGTTTGCATCTGCTCAAGCATCTGCCGACGCACTTACAAAAATGAATGAATATGCAGCTACGACCTCACAGACTGCATTTGATAAAGTAACAAATGTACTGCTGGAACTTATTGATTTTAATACCAAAGTGGCACAAAATTCTGCCAAATCAGCCGCCCAAGATGTGGGTACAAGCACATTCTTTATACTTGTAGGTCTGATCCTTGGGCCGTCGATTGCAGCCGTATTTGCTTGGTACTTCAGCAATACAATAGCCAAACCCCTGGGTGCCAAAATTGCTGGAGTTGTAGGAGTAGCCGAAAAGGTTTCTGCTGGCGATCTGACTACTCAAGTTCCAACCACAGAGGATCGAGATGAGGTAGGGAGATTAATGGTTGCCTTCCGCACCATGACCCAAAACCTGAATACATTAATCCGCCAGGTGCAGCAATCTGGCATTCAAATAACCACATCTGCCACCCAAATCGCGGCATCTGGCAAACAACTAGAAGCAACAATGACAGAACAAATTGCCTCTACAAATGAAGTAGCCGCCACAGCCAGAGAAATCTCAGCCAACTCCAAACACCTAGTAAAAACAATTGGGGAAGTCCAACAGACATCGCAAGTAACAGCACAAGCAGCAGGTGAAAGTCAAAAAGACTTAATGCAGATGGAAACAACCATGAGGAAGTTGGCAGGTTCTACCAGCAGTATCTCGTCAAAACTGGGAGTAATCAGCGATAAAGCTAACAGCATTAACAGCATCGTCACCACGATCACCAAAGTAGCAGATCAAACCAACTTACTCTCACTCAACGCCGCGATTGAAGCCGAAAAAGCGGGGGAGTACGGCACAGGATTTGCTGTGGTAGCCAGAGAAATTCGCCGCCTAGCGGATCAAACAGCAGTGGCGACCTTGGACATCGAAAATATGGTCAAAGAGATGCAAGGGGCCGTTTCCACAGGGGTGATGGAAATGGATAAATTCACCAAAGAAGTCGAACAGGGAGTACAAAGTGTCAGTCATATCGGCACAAAATTAGAGTCAATTATCGAACAAGTGCAAACCTTAACCCCCCGCTTTCAAGAAGTGGGGAACAGCATGGAGGGGCAGTCACAAGGAGCGGTACAAATTAGTGAGGCAATGGTACAACTAAGTGAAGCTTCATCGCAAACAGCCCAGTCTTTACGGGAAGTTAACGGTGCGATTAATCAGTTAAATGAAGCGGCACAAGGTTTACGTCAGGAAGTGTCGAGGTTTAAAGTGGCAAGTAATTGAGTTGAAAAATCGGTTAAATATGATGGTTGGTGGTAAATGACTTTGGAATGAGAAATTATGAATAACGATTGCTGGAATAAAATAGGAGTTGAGGGCGATCGGTCCTGCGAACAACTCAAAACAGTGATACACTGCCGTAACTGCCCTGTTTATTCTGCCGCTGGACGCAGTTTATTAGAAAGAGAAGCACCACCAGAGTATGTAAACGAGTGGACTGAAATCCTAGCAAAAACTCCCCCCGTTAGTTCTAAAACACAAGTTAGCGGAGCTATTGTTCCTTCTCCAGAAACCGCATCAGTTATGATATTTATGCTGGGGGGCGAATGGTTAGCCGTGCCAGTAGGGTTACTTCAGGAGGTGACAGATCCCTGTATAATTCATACCTTACCCCACCGCAACAGCGAACTGTTTATGGGTTTGGTGAACATTAGAGGAGAAATTCTTATGTGCGTTTCCCTCAGCCATCTGCTTGACCTGGAAGATAACGCTAACTCTTCAGATTCAGATAGTGTCAGTTCTCTTGCTGCTAAACGGATGATAGTTGTGGGAAGCCAAGAAAATCACTGGGTTTTTATTGTTGATGAAGTTTGCGGTATTCATCGCTTCCCAATAAGGGAATTACAAAATACACCTGTCGTGATTTCAAAAGCCACAGAAGCTTATACGAAAGGGGTGATTCGCTGGCAGGGGCATAAGGTGAATTACTTAGATTCAGATTTATTGTTTTCCACGTTAAACAAAAGAATTTTATAGCGAGGGGCTAGGGGCTAGGGGCTACGGAAGAGGGAAGAGGGAAGAGGGAAGAGGGAAGAGGGAAGAGGGAAGAGGGAAGAGGGAAGAAAGGGCAATCAAAGGTTTGGTGGAATTAAGAATGTCCTAACTGCCGAGAAGGTTGCTATATAACAAACTAAGAGGGAGGATATGATGAGCGAGATCACGATGCTAGATGTGTTCCGGGAGGAAGTGGAAGCCCAAGTTGCCATATTAAACCAAGGGCTATTATCCCTGGAAAGCGAACCCCAGACTCGCCAAATGCTGGAGTCATTGATGCGTGTTGCTAATGCGATCCAAGGAACCGCTAGGCTGGTCGAAATCGATGCGGCTATTAACCTGGCTCAGGGTATAGAAAGTTGCCTTGATAACGCCCAAAAACAAAGCGTTACTCTGAGTGGTGGTCAGATTGACTTGCTGCTGCAAGGGGTCGATTTACTCTTAAATATTAGCCGGGTAAAGGAGGAGGATTTAGAGGATTGGCTATCAGAAAATCAAGATAATATCGAAAGTATTACAAATAGTATTGACACTATGCAGACGGCGGGGATGGCATCAGTTTCCAAGGGAAGGATAGAGGCAAAAAAGAAATCGTCAAAGCCGGAAATACCAACTGTGGAGGTAAGTTTAGAGGATGATTTCAACAGGAAACAGACAAAAATTGTACCAAACCTGCCAGCTATAGATGTTACCCCCATTGCCGATCGAGAAACGCCCAGTCAGAAACAAACAACTGCGATCGCAGACAGCGAACCTTCTCCAGACGCAGATGAGACGTCAAGCATCGGCGACACCTCAATGTTGGAGTTATTCCAGCTGGAAGTAGACGCCCAAGCAACCGTCTTAAACGAGGGACTGTTAGCGCTAGAAAGCCAACCAGGTTCTCCGAAAGTACTGGAATCTTTAATGCGAGCGGCCCATTCCGTTAAAGGAGCCGCCCGCATCGTGGCGCTTGATGCAGCCGTTAATTTGGCTCACGTGATGGAGGACTGCTTTGTAGCAGCGCAGAACCAAAAGATTACTCTGGAGGCAGATGGGGTTGATGTGCTGCTACATGGAGTCGATCTGCTGATCAACATCAGTCAGCACGGGCAAGGTTGGGTTAAGGAAAATCGGGAAGATGTTGAAAATACTAGAGAGGAAATTTCTGCTCTGCTGACACCGGGAATAGCACCAGTTAAAAGGGTACCCTCAAAGCAGGAAACTCAGGCAAAACCGGCTTTGGGGCCAAAGCAAGAAATGGTTGTTGCTGCGTCTGCTGGCATCCAAACACAACCAACTGCGGCGAAGGAAACCAAATCGATCGCTACGCAAACATCTAGTAATGTGGAGAAAGCCAAGCAACCCACAGAAGATCCGAATACCGATCGCGTTGTCCGAGTTTCTGCCGAAAATTTAAACCGGATCATGGGTTTGGCAGGCGAATCCCTGATCGAGGCAAATTGGCTTCAGCCTTTCGCGGATTCCCTGACGATCCTCAAGAAACGCCAACTGGAATTATCGAAAATTTTAGAGAATTTTCAGCAAGCTCTGGCAGTCCACCACAAACAAGATACCGACACTTATTTAGAAGCCGCTCGCGCTAAGGATCGAGAATGTCGGCAGATTTTGAGCGATCGCCTGATCGAACTAGAATTATATGCCCGTCGCACCGGCAGTTTAAGCGATCGCCTCTACCGGGAAGTAATTGCCTCTAATATGCGTCCCTTCGCCGATGGGGTGCAGGGATTTCCCCGAATGCTGCGGGATTTAGCCAGGAAGCTGAACAAGCAAGTTAAATTTGATATTATCGGCAAAGCCACACCAGTCGATCGCGACATCATCAAAAAACTGGAAGCTCCCCTCACCCACATTTTGCGGAATGCGATCGATCACGGTCTGGAGTTTCCCGAAGAGCGACTAGCCGCAGGCAAACCAGCAGAAGGAACTTTGCGACTCGAAGCAGTCCATCGAGGCGGAATGCTATCGATTACCATCTCTGACGATGGTAGAGGAATCGACCCAGAGCGCCTACGTCAAAAAATTATTGATAAGGGTCTGGCAACCCCGGAAATAGCAGCTCAACTTAACGAAAGCGAACTGATGGAATTTCTGTTTTTGCCTGGATTTTCCACAGCCAAGCACGTCACCGAAATTTCCGGTCGCGGTGTTGGTTTGGATATTGCTAAAAGCATGGCGCACGATGTTGGCGGCAACGTGCGAGCCAGTTCTGGGCTGGGAAAAGGCATGACTTTTAACTTCCAGTTGCCTTTGACGCTCTCCGTTGTTCGCACCCTGTTAGTAGAAATATCCGGCGAACCTTATGCCTTTCCCCTAGCGCGGATTGAGCAAATTGTCAACGTGGATAAAAACGAGATTTCCTCAGTGGAAAACCGGCAATATTTCACTATGGACAATAAAAATATCGGCTTAGTAGCGGCTTATCAAGTATTGGAATTGAAGCAACCCCCGCCAAAGTCCGACACCTTATCTGTTGTCGTCATCAGCGAACAATCAGACTATTACGGACTGGTGGTCGATCGCTTTTTGGGCGAACACGATTTGGTGGTCAGACCGTTAGAACCAAGGCTGGGGAAAGTTCAGGATATTAGTGCTGCTGCTTTAATGGGAGACGGTTCCCCGATCCTGATTGTCGATGCTTCTGACTTGATGCGTTCTGTCGATAATCTGCTTAACGACAGCCATCTGAACAGTGTTGTTAGCAATGCCGATCGGGTTGTGACAGACACCCGCAAGAGTATTCTGGTAGTAGATGATTCCATTACCGTGCGCGAAATGGAACGAAAATTGCTCCAAAACAAAGGTTACAAGGTTGATGTCGCAGTTGATGGAATGGAAGGTTGGCACGCCGTTTCCACAAATCACTACGATTTGGTAGTTAGTGATGTTGATATGCCCCGCATGAACGGAATCGAGTTTACCAGCCAGATTAAAAATCATCCCAAACTGAATAAAATCCCAGTGATTATTGTCTCCTACAAAGACCGCGAAGAAGACCGCCTACGCGGTTTAGAAGCTGGAGCAAATTATTACTTAACCAAAGCCAGCTTTCAGGACGATACATTAGTAAACGCAGTGTTCGATTTGATCGGTCATTAGATTTTGGATTTTGGATCGATCTCGAATGAATCCGATATCGATCCAAAATCCTGTTCTTATTCTTATCTGTGTTCATCTGTGTTTATCTGTCTTCATCTGTGGTAAAAATTTAACCAACGATAACAACAGACAATTTGACGAGAGCGCTCATGTACTAACGATGTTACCGGACATGATATTATTGGTTAAATTTAGAATAAAATGACTAATGACTAAATAATATGAGAATAGCAATTGTAAACAATATGGTGATGGCAGTAGAGACGCTACGGCGCGTCTTGATGACTGTAAAAGACTATCAAGTGGCTTGGATAGCACGGGATGGTGCTGAAGCAGTGACTAAATGCGCCCAAGATACCCCAGACCTGATTCTGATGGATTTGGTCATGCCGAGCGTGGATGGGGTAGAAGCAACTCGCCAGATCATGAAGAATTCTCCCTGCGCTATTCTGGTGGTAACGGCTAGCGTTGGGCAAAATGCGTCTAAAGTATTTGAAGCGATGGGATATGGGGCATTAGATGCCGTCAGCACACCAGTTTTGGGCCCAAGCGGCAACCCTGAAGCAGCCCAAGCAATGCTTGCGAAAATTGTCACGATCGGGAAACTGATTGGCAAATCAGGTGGAACTTCTAAATCCAAAACCCATACTACCCAAAGCCCTCAATCTATCTTCGCACCCAGCGCATCCCGTTTGCCTCCTCTAGTGGCGATCGGTTCTTCAACAGGAGGGCCTAACGCTCTCGCAAAGATCCTATCTCGCTTACCGGCAAGTTTCGGTGCAGCAGTAGTTATTGTCCAGCACGTAGATGCAGAATTTACCCCCAGTTTAGTAGAATGGCTAAATCAACAAACGCCCCTGAGCGTGCAGCTAGCATCCCAAGGAAGTCGTATCGAAGTAGGAAAAGTATTAATTGCCGGAACGAACGATCACCTGTCGTTGCTATCGACTTTGAGTTTAAGTTATACGAAAGACCCGATTAATTATCCCTATCGTCCTTCAGTTGATGTATTTTTCAAAAGTGTAGCTCAGTACTGGAACCGCCCCGGAACAGCGGTGCTACTAACAGGGATGGGCAGAGATGGAGCGGAGGGGCTAAGTGTGTTACGCAACAAGGGATGGCATACGATCGCCCAAGATCGGGCCAGCTGTGTGGTTTATGGGATGCCCAAAGCAGCAGTAGACTTGGGTGCTGCGGTGGAAGTTTTACCCCTAGATGCGATCGCCACTACCTTAATCGATCGAATAGCAATGATGCGCTAGTTACTCGCTACATTCTATCTTCAGGTCAACATCTCAAAAGGAAATCAAAGCAGTGGTAGAAGATCCAATTACAGTCTTACTCATCGACGATCAACCAATGATCGGCGAAGCCGTTCGTCGAATGTTACTTCCAGAAAAAGATATCACCTTTCATTACTGTAGCGACCCTACCAAAGCACTCAAAGTCGCTAAATCATGTCAGCCAACAGTCATCTTACAAGACCTAGTTATGCCAGAAATGGAAGGACTGGTCTTAGTGCGCTTTCTCAGAGCCCAAAACGCTCCCACCAGATACGTTCCCCTCATCGTTCTCTCTAGCAAAGAAGAACCCCTCATCAAAGCAAAAGCTTTTGCATTAGGCGCAAACGATTATATAGTCAAACTCCCAGACAAAGCAGAACTGGTCGCCCGCATCCGCTACCACTCTAAAGCTTATGTAAACCTTCTCAAACGCAACGAAGCCGAAGCCATCCTCCAAGCCGAAAACTTCCGCATGGCTAAAGAACTGGAGATGTTGCGCCAAATGCAACACATGATTCTGCCTACATCAGATGAACTAGAAGCCATCGAAGGTTTAGAAATTGCCGGTTTTATGGAACCAGCCGACGAAGTTGGCGGCGACTATTATGATGTCCTGTACACAGACGGCGTAGTTACAATTGGGATCGGTGATGTCACCGGACACGGACTCGAAAGTGGCATCTTAATGGTCATGACCCAAACAGCAGTCCGTACTCTTAAAGAAATTCGAGAACTCGATCCAGTTAAATTTTTAGACGCCCTCAACCGCACTCTTTATAAAAATGTCCGCCGCATGAATTCAGATAAGAGTTTGACATTAGTCATTCTCACTTATACAAAAGGCAAAATCAGTATCAGCGGTCAGCACGAAGAAACGATTGTAGTGCGAAATGGAGGCGAAGTTGAGCGCGTTAACACGATGGATCTGGGGTTTCCGATTGGGTTAGATGAGGAAATTACTGACTTTATCAATCATACCACCATCGAATTAAATGCAGGGGATGGAATAGTCCTCTATACCGATGGAATTCCTGAAGCCTACAACATGGATAAAGAACAATATGGGATTGAGAGATTGTGTGAAGTTGCCAGTCAAAACTGGGATGGCTCTGTCGAAGAAATTAAGCAAGCTATAGTTGATGATCTTAAAGGATTTATCGGCAAACAAAAAGTTTTTGATGACATAACTTTAGTAGTTCTCAAACAGAAAGAATTTGACTTTGAGGAAGAGGAACCAGTTGAGGAAGACCCCGTTGAGGAGGAGGAACCCGTTGAGGAGGAGGAACCCGTTGAGGAAGTTAACAGACCGGCGAGCAAAAGGAAAAAATTCAGGTTGTTTCGCTAATGATATGCCAATGTTCGACATCAAGATTTTGCAGCCACTAATTAACCTTCAATCAATTAAGAAGTAACAAATATGAGCCAAATTTTTGGAGAATTTATTGAAGAGTTTCCTCTGGAACATGAGTCTTTAGAACTGAGCTTTACCTCCAGTTCTCGACCAATTGAAGAACGGTGGCGTAATAACCGCTTATCCGCTTATTTTGTTGCCAACTATTTTTCAACCTTTCTGCCAATTGATGAAAACCCCGATCGGCGGGAAGATCGGATCGAAGCAACTAGAAATACCGTCAGTTATGTCGGCAACGAATTGTTAGAAAATGCCATGAAATCTAACGAAGAAAACAATCATAATAAAGTTAAGTTTGGCATTCATTTTCTGGAAGAGTTCGAGAAAGTAACAGCTGTGATTTTTACGGAAAACAGTATTACTACTCAAAAGGCTAGGGAATTTCAAGCCTTTATTAGGGAATTGCTTGACGCCGATCCTAATGAGTTATATGTTCAGCAGATTGAAAAAACAGCCGAATCCGAAGATAGTGAAGCCTCCGGCTTAGGTTTGCTGACCGCTATCAATGATTATTCAGCAAAATTAGGCTGGAAATTTGAGATTGCACCCAGTAATCCACAAATTGTCATTGTTACTACAATGGCTCAAGTTGTTGTATAATTTTTACTGATGAATCATTTCGACATTTCCATAAAAAAAAGGAGAAACAATTTATGGCAAATCCAGAAGTCAAAGGCGATGACTATCAGGTTCAATACGAGCCAGCGTCCTCAACAGTTTATTTTAAAGGGGATATTACTCTCGGAAGTCCCAAGGAATATGTTCCCATTGTTAAGTTGCTCGATCAAGCGGCTAATGCAGACCCAGACACCTTAACATTAAACGTGAAAGAATTAGCATTCCTCAACAGTTCTGGCATTAGTATGTTATCTAAATTTGTCCTGGGGATGAAGAAAAAGAAAGGAACTCAATTAGTAGTTTTAGGCGGCAAAAAGGTGCCCTGGCAAGGTAAATCATTGAAAAACTTAGAACGATTGCTTCCCGGCTTAAAACTGGTAGTAGAATAAGGTAAAATAGTTAGGAGCGATCGTCAGACTTGCCATAAATTTACACCTTTGTCAATTTCAACTTTGAGAACGTTTCGCTATAAGTCGCTCCAACTAACAACCGAAAATCAAAAAGGTCTCAAGCCCCAGACTTTCAGTCGTGGAAAAGAAAAAACTTTTTCGGTATTGTCAGCCCCCGAACGACCGTCTGGGAGTTAATCCCAAATCCCCAATCCCAAATCCAAAATTATTGTTGACATTTTTACAAATAAAGTTAAGGCAAACTATGTTAAATAAAGCAACTGCTATGTTACAAAACCTCTTGCATCAATTTGATAAAATGAATACAGCTAGTTCGATCCTGATTAGTTTGCTAATCACGGCTCTGGCAACTGGGCTATTATATGTATTCTTATTTTATATCTTGCGCCCGCTCTTTCGGCAATTTGAACGGGACATCGCAGTCGTTACCTTAGGTGTTTCCGCCTATCCAGCCCTCATCGTCTTCGCTATCTTCAGCCTGAGAATCACTTTTAAGAATCTAGTCTCTGTTAAAATTCCTACAAGTATAGAACATATACTGACATCGATAATTATTATAGTCATTAGTTATTGGTCTGTCCAATTATTTCTACAAGTTTTTATTTACTACCTCAAAGATTACACTCAAAAAAGCGAAGTCATGTGGGATGACGTATTGCTTCCCATCCTATCAGCAGTTGTTCCTGTGCTGATCTTCATAACTGGCGGGGCTCTTGTTTTTGGAACCTTTGGGGTTGATTTAAGTGGCATTTGGGTAGCGCTGGGTGGTGCGACTTTTGTGCTTGGTTTTGCACTTCAGGATATTTTGGCTAATTTCTTTAGTGGGATTGTTTTACTGATTGATACGCCTTTTCAATTTGGTGATATTCTGCTCCTTGAAGATGGTTCAATTGGAATGCTACGCCGGATTGGTGTTCGGGTGACTCAGCTATATATATTTAGTACCCATTGTGATGTTTATATTCCTAACAGTGTATTGCAGGGTCAAAAACTCACGAATCTGAGTCGTCCTACCTCTTTGTACTATATCGCTATGGATATAGAGATACCCCCTGAATCTAATATTGATGAAACCCGTAAGCTGATCGAACAAATTGTGTTAGCTCATGCCGATACACTAGGGGATATCGATACTAAATTAGAGACGATCGATAAATACTATAGCTACGAAGGATGTGACCCTAATCTCACCCAACAACAAAAAATAGGCAAATCACGGCTACTGGCGGAACAGGCGGTCAATTTCCAATTAGAGGAAATAGAACAAGCGCTGGAAGCTTTGGTTGTGACAATGCAGTTTGCTGAAAAAGGAGGGCTAACGGAAGACGAAAGAGAAAATGTCCAACAGGAATATCAAACCATATTAGAACTTATCGGTTTCCAAGTAATGGATGAAACCAATAATAACCGCAATGGATTTGATCTTCAGGAAAATAATGAAGAGGGACTGATTGAGTTAATTAGAGAGTGGTATCGAACTTGGCTTAAAGATCCTAATTTACTGGATCGGGATCAATACTTCATTTCTGACGAATGGGAGCGAAAGATTAATGTGTTAAAGCGCAGAACGCAACGCTTGTATCAAAAGATATCCAATCCTCAAGGTGCGGAAACTCGCTTAGATGATTCTGTGATGGAGTTAATTAAGTGGCTCAAAGAAAAGTTGAAACTGTCGCGAGAAAAATGGCAAGAACCGCAAATTAGGATGATCGGAATTAATCATAATGAGGTTTCCTATTTTATTGGTTTGGAACTCGCATTTTTTGTGGATGATATCAAACTGGAAGATGGGAAACGGGGCGATCGCGTCAGGAGTCAACTTTATCAAGAAATCTTCCGCCATCTCAAAAGCACCTACCTTACTTGGAATGGTCTTCAAGAGAATGAAACGAAACCGAATACTGGCAATGGTGCTGATGTCGCCACTAATCCGAATCTTGTCCAGACTGCCCTCGATCCGGCGACGGCTAAACAAGGGTTCGCGTTTTACCTGTCCGTAGGGAAGAACAAACCCGCTATCAAGGCTGGAAAACCTTTTGAGGGGTAAGGGTTGATTGAGAATTTTAGATTTTAGATAAAGGAGAAGATTTTTGGTTTTCTTGGGAAGCGATTCCCAATTCCCGTGCTATCAAATCAATTCCCGCGAAGGGTTTGATACCTGTAGAAAGCGTAGGTGTCAAACATAGCGCCGACCAATGCACAAGTTGTCCCAATTGTCAAGAGTCCCTGGATTGGACAGCCACTGCCAAAAACGGCCAGGAACTTCCAGATTGACTCCGCGCCGGACTGACATATAATTCCCAGGCCAGGAATATAGCCGATCGAAGATAGACCTGCCAACGTTCCCCCGATTAGCAGAATGGGGGCGACAAAGCTGAGGATACTCGTTAGCAGCAGAGAGCGGAAGAAGTTGGGGGAAATACTCATGCCTTGCTTAGTACTCCAAATCGAACTGACAGCGGCCATGCCTGCAAAAGGCACTTGCCACTTACCACAATAGGCGCGATATTCAGTGTCGAGCCAAAAAGTTAGAAATCTTAAGTTTTAATTAAAAATAGACAGGATAAGTGACTGGGGATCGTTCATATTGGATACAGTTCTTAATGCAGTGCGAACTTTTGTGGAGTAAGGGCGATCGCTTTTTTCAGTTTAAGGTTATGGGGACAGCGCGTGCTAGCGGCAATTTTGTTGGGCGGACAAGTACTAATCCACCTACTCAACGGCAAAATCCACCGGCGCAACACCCTAGATCAAATGGCAGCAGTTGGCCCAGAATCCCTGCTCATAGCCCTGGTAACAGCGGCTTTCGTGGGCATGGTATTTACAGTTCAGGTGGCGCGTGAGTTTATCAACTTGGGTGCAGGCACCGCCGTGGGAGGAGTTCTGGCACTCGCGTTGTGCCGCGAACTGGCCCCAGTCCTTACCGCTGTCGTGCTGGCGGGACGAGTCGGATCGGCTTTTGCGGCAGAAATAGGCACAATGCGGGTCACCGAACAAATCGACGCCCTCCTGATGCTCAAAACCGATCCGATCGATTATCTGGTGATTCCCCGCGTGATCGCCTGCTGCTTGATGCTGCCAATTTTGACCATTATGTGCCTAGTAACTGGCATGATGGGAGGATTGCTGATTGCCACTAACCTTTACGGCATCTCCCAATCAATATTTCTAGATTCGGTTCGCAACTTCCTGGATATCTGGGATATCTGTAGTGCAGCGATCAAGGCTTTTTGCTTCGGAGCGCTAATTGCCGTAATTGGCTGTAGCTGGGGCTTGACGACGACAGGAGGCGCTAAAGGTGTGGGACAATCAACGACCACTGCCGTGGTAACATCTTTGCTAGCGATCTTTATTGTCAATTTTTTATTGACTTGGGTAATGTTTCAGGGCACGGGCAGTGTGATCCAAAAAGGCTTATGAGGCGTCAGCCTATAAAATAAAAGTGGAGTCTGTTCATCTTGAGGAATTAAAGACTGTGACCACCGCTACTCCCATCGGATCGCAACAAACGGTTGAACTCTCTGCCAGTTACACGCTGCCAATTGTCTTAGTAGTAGGCGCAATACCGCTACTGCTGGTACAAGTCTGGCTTAGCTCGATCGTCGCTTTGTTCGGATTATTCCTCTTGTTCCAGACTGCTACTATCCGTCTGAAATTTACAGAAACGGCTTTAGACGTATACCGATCTGATAAGATAATCCGCAGCTTTCCTTACCGGGAATGGCAAAATTGGCGAATTTTTTGGCCGGGAGTGCCAATTTTGTTTTATTTTAAAGAAGTCAAAAGCATCCACTTCTTGCCTATGTTGTTCGATGCCAAGATGTTACAAATCTGCTTGGAACAACGCTGTCCGAAGATTTAGTGAAAGGTCAGCCGTGCTGAGTGTCTATGAGTTTTTAGTGGGAAAGGCCACCAATGCCCTACCTTTGTTGAGTAACTATTAGTCGTTAGTTGTTAGATGAATTCAGAAGAAGCCCAAACCCAAAAACAAGAGCAACAGCCAGAGCAAGAACCAGCTATGGAGGCATTGGATAATTTACAAGCGCAAGGTGCCACAGTTGATTTTGTTGCAGAGTTACCTGAAGATGATTTGGTAGTAGGCGATCGATCGCTTTTAACTACTGAACAAAACAATGAGTTTATCGAAGGGGATGTACTGCCGCTTGGCACTGAAGATATGCCTGCAAACGATAATTTGGTAATCGGCGGGTCGTCTGCAAATACTCAAGAGCTTGCCAGCAACAATGCTCTGAGAGAAGATGATTCAGCCCCTGTAGAGGATAAAGTGCAGATAAAGATCGATCGCATTTCTGAGTTAGAAGCACGGGTAGCTGAATTAAAGCAAGAGGAACAGTCTCTCAAACAGGAAATCTCCTCTCTACAAGTCACCCGAAAGATGCTCTCCGCGCAAATGACTGAAACGCAAGCAACTTTAGGTAGCTTGATTCAAGAAGGTTTGAGCGAATTAGAACAACGCAAGCAGACGCTGCAAATTGCCATAGAACAGTTAGAACGCCGCCAGGAAAGGGTTCGATCTGAGATGAAAACGACATTTGCTGGAGTTTCTCAAGACTTGGCAATTCGTGTACAAGGCTTTAAAGACTATCTGGTAGGTAGTTTGCAAGATCTGGCGTCGTCAGCAGAACAACTGGAACTGATTCCTAAAGCACCAGAACCAGAAGAAAAGGTCGTTATTAAAGATGCTAAACCGATCAAAGAATCTGGAGGGCCGAAATTTGCAGAACAGGGTTTTCAGGAACAATCCAAGCAAATTCGCAAACTTTTAGACCAATACCGCACGCGACCGGATTATTATGGCCCGCCTTGGCAACTGCGGCGCACTTTTGAACCAGTTCACGCCGAACGGGCTTCTTACTGGTTTTTTACTCAGGGTGGTAAAGGCGCGTTGCGGACTATGGGTTCTCGCCTGCAAAATATCCTGATTTCTTCTTCTATTATCTCGGTGTTGCGATCGCAATATGGCGATCGTCTCCGCAGCCTAGTCCTGGCAAATACCCCCGAACGTCTGGGAGAATGGCGGCGCGGTTTGCAAGACTGTCTGGGCATTTCTCGCAGCGATTTTGGCCCAGAACGAGGAGTGACTCTGTTTGAAGCCCCAGAACCGATGGCAATCAAAGCTGAGCGGTTGGTGAAAGAAGGGCAGATGCCGTTGATTATCATTGACGAAACAGAAGACCAAATTAGTCTAGCTGTGCTGCAATTTCCCCTGTGGTTGGCGTTTGCGCCCGATCCACAATCGCCCAGCTATTCTTTGGAGCGCGATCGTTTTTAAGGATTCGTCCAAAAATTAGATTTTGGATAATTTCGATCGCAGATGTACGCTGATCTTAGGTACGTAGTTGCGCTTTAGCGCTAAAGCGCAACTACGTACCTACGGAGCCTAATTCAATGATTTAATCTGTAATCTTAAATTGGAAATTTTCAGTAAAGGATCGATTGATGATGGTTGAGTTAAGTGTAAATATTGCGTTGTTGCTGGTGGCTTATCTGCTAGGCTCTTTTCCGACTGGCTATTTAGCTGCTCGTATTCTCAAGGGAATTGATATTCGCGACCAAGGATCTGGTTCGATTGGCGCAACGAATGTGTTGAGAACGTTGGGAAAAGGGCCAGCAATTGTGGTTTTGCTGGTGGATGCTGCTAAAGGTGCGGCTGCGATCGCGCTTGCTCATTTTGCATACATCATCTCTGGCAATTTGTCAAGTAATGAGGGATTATCTTTACCTTGGCTGGTGGCTTTGGCTGGATTAGCGGCTATAATCGGTCATAGTTGGCCAATTTGGTTGAATTTCAAAGGCGGTAAATCAGTTGCTACCAGTTTGGGGATATTGCTAGCAATGTCTTGGCAAGTTGGTTTGGGAACGTTAGGAGTTTTTGCGGTAGTGATGGCAATTTCGCGGATTGTATCTTTGAGTTCGATTGTGGGTGCGATCGCAGTTTCCGCCCTAATGTTTGGATTTGGTGAACCGTTGCCGTATCTGCTATTTGCGATCGCAGCTGGTATTTACGTTATCTGGCGTCATCGCGCCAATATCGAGCGTTTATTAGCAGGAACTGAGCCAAAAATCGGGCAAAAATTACAGACAGACGCAGAACCAACTGTTTAAATACTGACAATAGAATCTACTAATACAGCTACATCTGGAAATGCCAATGGATAAATCGTTCCAACTGTAAGCGTAGTCTTGGAAGCATACTCACCATCTTGAGGATCTCTGAATACTACAAGCTGTCTCTTTTTAAGGTTGACTACCCAATATTCAGGGATTCCCGCTTCCGCATAGACTTTACTTTTCGTATCCAAATCCTTGTTCAAAGTAGAATCTGAGTATTCAATTAGCCAAAAAATATTTTCAGGTAATGGGTGATGCTCTAGGTATTCGCGCCCCAATCGTTGTACAATCGCGATATCGGGTTCTGGTTCAGAGTTGTTGGGAAGCGTAATGGGTTTAGCAGAGCGAATCATTGCTCGATTTCCTAACAATCTAATTAGATATTCTCCCGCTTCACTACTGAAATAGGCGTGAGGTTCTCCTTCCGGTGACATCTCGACAATTTCCCCCTTTAGCAGTTCTACGCGGCGATTATCCAAAATGCCCACCGCAATCATGCGGTGATACTCATCTATCGTCCATTTTGCTGTGGTTACGGTCATAGTGCATGAATCGGATACGTTATGCGATCGTGCCATTGAGTACGAAATACACATCCATGCTTAACAGTGTAGGCAATATATATTTACATTGTCAATACTTTTTGTCAAAACCGATCGTATCATGTCGGTCGATTATTGTTAAATTTTGGTACGTTGTTGCGCTTTAGCGCTCTTTAATATAGCGCTAAAGCGCAACAACATACCTGAAATATCCCTCATTTTTACTCTGCTTCAAAATCAACTTTATCATAGAGATCTGCCAGAGAAATTTCACAGGGAACTGTATTAAGGGCTAGGATTGATTCTGCACCATCATACTCAGAAAAAATCCATTGATGCGGTTCGGTTTTGTAGTATCGCTCAACGTGCATTGAGCATTGTTCGATCAATACATACTCTTGAAAAGTGGGAATAGTGCGGTAAAACTTAAATTTTTCGCCTTGTTCGCATAGCGTCTCCGAAGGAGAATCATAAGCCTGAGTTGATTTTGATAATATTTCGGCAATCATTACCGGATTGGTAATAGTATCTTTTCGTCCTTCTTGGAGTTGCAAAGCTCCTTGAACTACCATGACATCAGGGTAAGTATAGATACGTCGTTGGGGAATCCACAATCGCTGATCGCTGACGAATATATCGTAAGGTTGCCGTTTAAGAGCAAAGTTTAGGGCTGCATAAAAGTTGCCAGTAATACGGTTATGATTGGGCATTCCACCGGACATAAGGATTATTTCTCCATCAATGTATTCATGTTTTTCTTCTGCGTTGACTTCTAGTTCTAGATACTCTTCTGGGGTGTAATATTTTTTCTGTTCTGCTTGCATAATCATCTTAATTAAACCTCCAATGTTGCAATTTTATATTTACTGGGTTTGCTCATTTTCCCGATTTTAACAAATCGATCAACTTGGTGTATATTTCGATAATGGCAATTTCCT
Organism: Argonema antarcticum A004/B2; assembly: GCF_023333585.1. Taxonomy (GTDB): domain Bacteria; phylum Cyanobacteriota; class Cyanobacteriia; order Cyanobacteriales; family Aerosakkonemataceae; genus Argonema; species Argonema antarcticum. The sequence goes on along the minus strand of NZ_JAIQZN010000001.1, from coordinate 115,394 downwards.
CGTTCGATCATCCTTTAATGTGATTATGGCATTGAGTAACCAAGGGTAAATAATACAGTTGTTTCTAACAGTGCAATAGTTTCCGGTTCCAGTTGTCCTAATTTCTTGGTAAGTCGAGTTTTATCGAGAACGCGAATTTGATGGCAGAGGGCAACAGAGTCTTGATTCAAGCCTCCTTCACCACTAGATATTTGAATACAAGTAGGAAGCTCGGCACGGCGCAAATTGCTGCTGACAGGAATTGTGATGACGGTTGTGGTAAATTTGGATAGAGTATTTTCTTGAAAAATAATTACGGGACGAGTGCCAGCCTGTTCTGAACCCTGAACTGGATCGAGAGTTGCTAGCCACACTTCCCCACGCTTAATAATCATGCTCGATCCTCTTTTTGTAGTTGCTCGATGTAGTCTGCTATTCCAACTTCTGCAAGTTCTCTGTCTTCCTGGGCAAATTCTTGATAGAGGCTGGCAAATTGATCTAAATCAACTACTTTTTGATTGAATCGACTGCGAAATTTGATAAATTCGATAAATTCGGCAACTTGCTTGAGTTGATCGTCATTAAATCGATCGATTTCTTGTTTGAGCTTTTCTTTGGTTAATTGCATTTTGGTTCTCCTAAAAGAGTTAATTCAGGTTTGTTTATTCTCAACAATAGCAATTTCTTCCTCTGTCAATCCATAGAGTTGATAAACAATCTTATCTATCAGTTTATCACACCGCATCAGTTGCATTTTGATTGGCAGTAAGGTATCTAAACTTGCCTGATATTCTTTTTCTAAGGGTTGCTGTTCTTTTCGCGCAACGGGATCGATTTTAAGTTTCTTTTTGTTTTTCTTCAGCACTTCGATTAACTCGTCAAAGCTGAGATGGGGTTCGTCTTTGGAATAGTCTCCTAAATAATTCTGAATTTTCGATTTATTTGTGAGGGTGTCAACTGGACAACCGATAAACCGTTCTAGCCATTGCAAAAAGCTTTTGATTTCGGTTTGTTTTTGTTTGTTTAAATCGATCATTTGTTCGGCTAGATAGGCTAATAAATCGTGGATTACATCGGCTTCTTCCGGTTGTTGGCTGAGGTGATGGTTGGTTGACTTGGGATATTATTGGATCGAGGTTGTGAGCGATCTTTATGCTTGATAGTGCGTAGGTGCTTCGCCTTCTCCCAGAGGTTGCTCTATTCCTCTTCAAATGCTCCATCAAACTCTGTAAGTGAATCCTCTTCAATTTCAATCTCATCAACTGCATCATCAGTTAATCCTAGTTCCTTCTTGGCAAATACACGCCGTGCGCGGCGATCGAGAATCTTGATAATATTAGTTCTATCTTCTTTAATAGCCTCAATATCCTCTTTTTGAATCAGCACCATATAGTAACGGGATACTTCCATCATGCGATAAGCGTACTGGAAAGCATCTCTAGTAAACTCACCAGTAGTCACAATCATCACTACATCAGCGCCAGTTACAAAAGTCATGCCTACTTCTTTAGCTAACACCTCAACATCTACTCGTTTGGTGTTTTTGCACTGAATTTGCCAACGGTGATAAACAAAGCGATCCGATGCAGCTAAAACATCTACTTCCCCTTGTCCAGTTTCATAGTCCCGTTTGCGCCATTTTGTGAATCGAAGACTCGTCAAACGAATCATCCAAATTGCTAGCAATTCTAGTGCTTTGCCTTTAATATGTTTATCTGCATGATCTAAATCATTGACAACATCTTCAAAACTTCGATTTAGCTCAGTTTGGGAAATTTCTGTTATGTCTGCAATAGACTCTAACAATTTAGACAGTAATTCACGCTGTGCTTTTTCAGTCAGCTTAACCAGATTGGGTTTAGCACCACGTCCACCCGTAGTTTTCTCAGTTTCAATTAAACCTACTTCTACTAAAGGTTGAATAATATCCTTAACAAATGACTTTGAGGGGAACCGTACTTTATAAACACTCACCGCATAGTTAGCAATGTCATTCCACTTGGTTAGCTCTATAATGCTCATCTGGAGCATTGCCAATAGAAAATACTTTTGCTCTGAAGTGAGAGTATAAATCTCATCGATATAGTCTTTATCAAGTTCTAGGATGTCATAGACTCGATCCCAATTAATTTCGTATGTTTTCTCAAATACCCCTGCTTCTTGTAACCATTGCCGCATAGTGCTAACATAGATGGCGTTGGGAGAGAGAGAATACCCCATCTCTTGAAGTTCGTAACCAATTAAATCCAATTTTGGTTTATCGCCTCTACTGTTAATTGCTTCCACTGCTTTCAGCAAAGACATTCCAGTTAAGTTAGTCAGAATGTGACGAGCAAAAATTGTAGCTGCTTCATCAGCATCGCTCTGATAAGCTAATATTTCATTAGCAAGATCTGTTACTTGGTACTGCCAATCATCATCATTAATCGACTCAACTAACTTGTAAGCACGAAGAGAAAGAAATGTATTCATCGCAAGTTTGCTGCGATTTTCCCCTTGCTGTAAATCATTTTGCGTTGAGTGACTAGAATAATAACGCTTGGCAATTTCAGCCTGTAAGAGACGGCGATCGGGTTGGCAATTTACACAGAGTTGCACTAATTCCGGTAAATTCATCGTTTTAGGTTCAAACTGATGCCCGTAGGTAAACTTTAGTTTTTGATCTGCCATATTGTTATTATGTGATTGAAATAAGTCTAATTGGATATAACTATTTTGCTCGTCTATTGTAGATGATTTGTCAATATAATCAGGGGCTAAAGCCAGCGCTTTGGCTTTCAGAACTTTTCTCTCTTTTAATGGAGTAACAACCAATGGGGCATCTTCTTCAAATCGAAACTGCGATGCTTTAATATAATTTTGATCTAATTCAAAAGCTAACCAACGGCGATCGAGGGTTTCCGCTACTCGTCCTGTAGTATTTGAACCTGCAAATGGATCGAGAACTAAATCACCAGGTTCTGTACAAAGTGCTATGACAAATTCAGGTAATGCTTGGGGAAATCTAGCAGGATGAGCTTTAATTCCTGCTTCTTTACATCGTCGCTGATAATAATCATTAGATGCAGTATTAGAAGCTGAGATAACATTGACAGGCTGTGCTAAATCATGCTCTAAAATCCAATTAAATTCTCCTAATACTGGCAGCCCAATGAACGCGCCGGAACTGCACGTAGGATCGGCTATGATGTTTGGAGGAATAGCACCACCCCGATCGTTCTGAAATTTAGTAGAAATATCATGCCCAGACGGGCGTAACTTGGCATCATACCCATTTTTCAATAGGTTTTTCATCGCCTCACTGTAAGGGCGTAAAACCCGTTTGTTATTGGCTTTAGGGTGCGGATCTTTTGATAACCACCAAACTGTATTCACAGCATCTTTCACCCTTTCTCTCCGCACTGTAACCCACTCAGCAGGGGTCGGAAGTTTGGCTGGATTGTACCAAAAAAGTTCTTGGGCGAGGAAGAAACCCAAACCACCTTCTGATTTTGGTTTGCAAAGCTCTATTACTAACTCAAAATGATACATCGAGCGCACGGGAAAACCTTTAAGCCACGTTCCTCCAATATCTATGACTAGCGAGCCTTCGCGCTTGATAATACGATAGAATTCACGGGCAAATGCCTTGAACCATTCAACGTATTTATGAGCATCTACATTACCATACTCTTTTTTTCTTACTAGGGCGAAAGGTGGAGAAGTGCAAATTAAATCGACGCTTTCATCTGGCAATTCTGCCATGAGTTCCAAGCTATTACCTAAGTAAGCTGAACCTAGCTGCGTCCTGTAGTAGGGCTGACGGCTAATTTGGCTGGCGATATCAAACTTAGAAATACTTTGCACCATTTCGCTTTCCTGTGACAACCCAAAGAGATAGAGTAACGACTTTTATCAATATCTTGAACGCAGACTTTCACAGATTATACCATTCCTCTTTCAAATTTGCGGTTTTTCAATGGTGCATCTCATTGTTCCGATGTCACCGCTTCCCCGCGTCGGGTAGCATCTGCGACAAATCCTCCCGCCAAATCAGGAAAAATGCGATCGAACACCAACGCTTTTAACTCATTCCCCACTCGCGTCGCATAAGTTGTGCTACCATCGCGCACTCGTTCTAAAAAATTGCGTCCTTGGGAATCTTTAACGAATGCTTCTTGGCGAAAGAATAGCCAAAAATCTTTAAACTGATCTAAATCTTCTGCTTCCAGAAGTTCCACCAAATCCACTTGATAAAACTCTGTTGCTGTGGAAGAAGCTTGTCGATAATATAACCGCCACTCTCTCCCATTGGTTAAAATTCCCCAATCTACCCCCGTTCCCGTGAGATAGCTAGCAATCTGAAAAGATGGGTTAGTATTCTTATAAATATCACGTCGATCGTTAGCGGAAACCTTGCTGAGTGAACGTTCCCAGTATTTTGCTTCTGCGATCGCAATTACCCGCCCATAAAACGCAGTCTCATTACTTTGTAAAGGATAGGCAGTATCCCGCTCATTTTCACTATTAAATAAAGCATAATCTGGTCGTTCTGCCCTACCTTTACCGCGAGTCGTCACCTGGGGAATATAGCTAAATCCCAGAATATCCAATGCAGGTTTAATAAATACTTCCTCTGTTTGCGCTTCACTCAGGGTTGGCAACAGAGCTTTTTTGGAAATATAAAGATTTTTTAACTTTTGAAACTTGGCTGCCACATCCACTTGCCATTCCGGGGATTCCTGAAGCCGATGTTTCAGATAATGCTGGGAAAAAAGCGGTTTGTTTGGTTTTTGTCTATCTGTCACGATCTAACCTCCGATTTTCAGTATTCCCACAATTTACCCCACCCCCCTCTTCTATACTTTACAGCAACTTGCAGTCGGAGGTCGTAAACCCCAGAAACCCGGTTTCTTGAAGAAACCGGGTTTCGCGTACCTACTCACCAGAAAAGCGCTGTAACAACTTTTCCAAACACAAAGGTACTGCAACTTCCATCTCCCATCTAGCTAATTCTTCTAAATGGGAAACTATCCAGTAATAAGTTATCGCCTGATACAACATTCCCAACGTTTTCGACAATTCAAACGCTTCAATCAAACGTTCCATCGGTTCGTAAATTGTCCAAGCTTCCAGATAGGCATTGCGGAGGCGAGTACGTACATCGGGAATATCGGGAACGTATTTTTCAATATACAAAAAGTTAACGATATCGAAAAAAGGATGCGCTACGGCGCTAGTCGGCCAATCAAAATAAATATAATTATTATCATCGGTTACAACGACATTTTTTGCCCAAAAATCCCCATGTACTAGCGTCTGCGGCAGATTGTAACTTGCCAATGCGTCGCACATTGCCTTAAATTTGGGAATCAAAGCACGCAGTTCATCAATATCACTTTCTTCAATAATTATAAAATCTCCTGCCTGCAATGCCTCGGTATCACTTAACAGCAACTCAATAAAGTATGATAGCGTTTTCAAACGACGATCGGGCCAACCCAACCTTATCAAATTATCAACGTGCTGAACAGATTCTATCTGAATTTCAGCATATAAGCGCAACGCTTTCTCCCACTGAACGACATCTGTAACTTCTGACAAAATCCTTCCACCGAAATCCAGCATCAAAATCCAGTGCTGTTCTGGTTCCACAGCTAATATTTTGGGGAAATTTGCTGGATAATATTCAGCTAAAGTTTGCGTGAATAAGAATTCTTTACCTAATACATCGGGCGTAGCTTTAAAGTAAATATTTCCCGCCGTCGTACTTATCCGCATCACGCAGGAAACACCCCAAGATCTTAATTGTTCAATAGGAGAAATAACACTTATGCCAAGACTATTTAATTGTTCGTCAATCCAAATTGTTGCCTTTTCAAACCAGCCAATTCTTGCCCAAGGAACTCGGTGTGTGCTAATTTTAGAATCTTCAACCTCATTAAACCAAGCTTTCAGCACATCACGATGCACTGGCACAGTTAGCGGTAGATTATCCAATTCGTATTTATCAATCCAACGAGCCTCAGCAGGTGGGTTCCAGCCGGGAGTGTGATTTTCAATGACAAAAACTCGGTTTACGCGATCGCTCTCAGTATCCAAGTCATTGTAGACGCAGCACAGCGTTGTTACATCAATGCCCAACTGCTCGTGCATAGCTTGGTTTACCAGACCAACATGAGCAAAATGATTTTTAGCAGGCACAAAATGTGGTAAAGACCAACCATCCTTAACCCGAAGCACCAACACCTTGGACTCGGTTGTATGGGGAATAATCGTGTAGCAATCAAATATTCTTTTATTAATCATAAGCTGCTACGCATCTAATTTGACAGTCAGTTTTTCCGATCTTCTTGTGGGATGGGCATCCTGCCCGTTTTTATATTGGATTTAGATGCGTAATATCTTATTATGTCCGGTAGCATCTGTTACCTAAAAAATTCAGGTTCTTATTCTTATCTGCGTTCATCTGCGTTCATCTGTCTTCATCTGCGGTAAAAATTTAACCAACGATGAAAACAGACAATTTGACAATATCACTGATAAGTAGTCGGACACGATATCATTAGTCATTGGGGAATCTGAAATCTCAAATTGCCCAGTACCTAACTGCCAAGTTCTTTCGATCGCCGATAAGCCTTTTTAACCGCTTCAATCAAAGCCGATCGAAAACCAAGACGTTCTAATTCAGCAATGCCAGCAATAGTTGTACCGCCAGGACTGGTAACCTTGTCCTTGAGTTCCGCCGGGTGCATACCCGTTTCTTTAAGCAGTTGAGCGGTGCCAAGTACGGTTTGGAGTGCTAACCCAGATGCGATCGCTCTTGGCAAGCCTGCCGCCACCCCACCATCGGTAAGCGCTTCTACCAGGATCGCCACATAACCCGGCCCAGATCCCGATAAACCCGTCACCGCATCCAGCATAGTTTCTGGCACTTCCACCACCTCTCCCACAGCTTGGAAGATACCTTGCGCCCGTTCAAGGTGACCCAGCTGTACATGATTGCCAGGAGCGATCGCAGTCATCCCAGCGCCCACCGTTGCGGGCGTATTCGGCATCGCCCGAATCACCGGCTGTCCCGGAAAAGCCCATTCCAGCTTATTCAAGGGAACGCCAGCCATAATCGAAATCACCAGCTGCCCTTCTACAACAACCCCATCTTCTACCAACTCTGCCGCTACGCTATCAAACACTTGCGGCTTAATTGCCAAAAACAGCACTTCGGCTGCCCTTACCACTTCCTTATTGTCAGATGTCACTGCGATCTGGTATTGCTGGGTCAACAAACTGCGGCGTTGCGCCTGGGGTTCGCTGACCAGAATTTCTGACGGTAGATATATTTGTTGATTAATTAAGCGGGATAAGAGAGCTTCTCCCATTACCCCGCCACCGATGATGCCAAATTTTATAGTCATTGGTCATTAGTCATTGGTCATTAGTCAAGAGTCATTAGTCAAGAGTCATTAGTCAAGAGTCATTGTTGACTGCCGACTGCTGACTGCTGACTAATGACCAACTCTAGTTAGATCGACTGAACGATCCGCTGATCGGTTGCCCAGGAGGGGGCTGGAGTGGCTGGACGGGGGACGCGCACTTGAGGCTGAGGGACTTCGTGAACGACACCCGATTGGGTACTCACCTGGACACAGTTAGGCGTAAACAGGAAGATGCTTTCGCCAATGCGTTCTTGGTGACCGTCGATCGCATAAGTGCCACCTGCGATAAAGTCTACCGCACGTTGGGCCTGGTCGGGGTCCATCATCGTCAGGTTCAACACCACCGATTTCCGTTCCCGCAAAGCTTGAATTGCTTGAGGCATTTCTTCAAAGGTGCGGGGTTCCATTACCACAACTTCAGAAAAGCTGTTGCTAACTCCGGGCATTCCAATCACGTTATTCATTGGGGATGGTATTGTAGTTTCTGGTGCTACGGTGATGCGATCGCGCATCCGGCGACGCTGACGGCGATCTTCTTCAGTGGCGGGTTGAGCAGTTTCCTCTGGGTAGAGGTTTTGGTAGTTATTCCGCTCGTCCGCATCGTCGTAATCGTCGTACTCGTATTCGACTGGCTCGTTGAGGCCAACGAAATCTCTTAGCTTGGTAAAAATATTATTCACGGTTGTTCACACTCCATCCAACTACAGTTTACTAGAGATTGTTTCGATCGTTTTGGCAGAGAAGAGGCATTTGAAAATCGGAGTTTTTCGCATACCTTCGCTTATGGTAAGGTTACTTGACTTGGGAAGCACCTCTTCTATTTATAATGTCTCGACGCTGGCAATATGTTAGCCTATGGTCTGTTTAATTTTAGAAATTATTCCGGCTAAAGTAGCCGATCGTCGATTTATAGCTAGGGACTAGGGGCTAGGGGCTATAAAAGTCAAAAGTCAAAAGTCAAAAGTCAAAAGAAGAAACAAGAAAGAAAAAAGGGGCTAGGGGCTAGGGGCTAGGCTTCGACGTGAGCGCTCAGCGTTCGACTGAGCGTTCGGCTGAGCGCTCAGTCGAACGCTCACGCCGAAGTCCGAACGGGGCTAGGGGCTAGGGGAAGAAGATTGTCAGCACTCAGCACTCAGCACTCAGCACTCCTGAAGCACTCAGCACTCAGCACTCAGCACTCAGCACTCCTTCTCTCTTTCGCCAAACAGAGTTGTCCCCAAGCGTATCATCGTCGCACCCGCTTGCACTGCCAGGTGGTAATCGTCGGACATACCCATTGAAAGGTGCTGCATTTGAATGCGCGACCAATTTTGCTGCTGGATTTTTTCCGCTAGTTCGCGGGTACTTTGAAAAAATGCCAGAATTTCTTCTTCATCCAAATTTAGGGGAGGAATGGTCATTAACCCAACTATTTGTATATGTTGGCACCGATCGAGTACGGCCAGATCTGCTAGCAGTTCGGATACTGTCCAACCGTGTTTGTTGGGATCGGGTAAAAGTTTGACCTGGAGGCAAACTTGCGGCTGTTTGGATAGCGATCCTGCCAAGTTATCCAATTGCTGGGCTAATTTTAAACTATCTAAAGAATGAATCCACTGAAAATGCTCCAAAGCTTTTTTAGCTTTATTGGTTTGAAGATGTCCGATCAGGTGCCAGGTGATATCCGGTAAATCTTGCAGCTGAGACTGTTTGGCTTCTGCTTCTTGCACGCGGCTTTCGCCAAAATCCCGTATTCCGGCAGCATAAGCAGAACGCATAGCATCTACCGACACCTGCTTGGTGACGGCAATCAAGCGGACAGATTCGGGTAGCTGTTGGCGAAGGAGGCTAATCCGAGACGCTATTGCATCAGATAACTGGGAGCGGGTCATTGAAATGTGCGATGATGAATGACCATGAGCTTATCGTACTCCTGATATTGACCGCTGCGACGCAGCGATCGCAGGCGATTTTCTACCAAAAGGCGAGAATCCGAACGGGTAATCGGCTCGCAAGTGATGCCAGCCGGTGTAGTGACAACTAAAAAAAACAGACGTTGAGCGTAGAGTGTGGTGAATAATTCCTTGTGTTCTTCAAGTACGCACACCCGGTAAAGCAAACCAAATGTAGGATGATTCAGGTAAGTTTCTGTGTTTTCATTCATTCTTCAGCGTAAGCTGATTAATACTTATTCCAGCTATAAAGGGCGGTAACCTATATCTGGGTTGTACCCAGTTCGCATAACCTCCAGCATGGCTGGGGCTCAGATGCCAGTTGTATTGCACAACTCTGTCACCAAAAGGGACAACAGTAGATTGCTTGGCGGGGGTATTGACAATATCAGTATTTTGACAAATGTGCAACACAGTATATCTCAACTATTCATCCCATTACTTTATAGCAATCTGGGCTCATCTTTTTGCTAATTTGCCGTCAGCTACGATCGCACCTCCCACTTGACCCCAAATGATATTTAGCTATGCCTGGGGCGGGCTAAGCCAAGGAGCGATCGCCAATACTAGGGTTGTACTGGTTCCATCATCACAGTTCGCCGTTCCCCCAAATCAACCGCACTCCCCAGAATACCGCTAAAGTTGCGATCGCAAGCCAGTCACTTCTCTTCATACGCAACTGACTCCACTCTACCCGATGTCGATCGGGACTGGTAAAACCGCGTACTTTCATCGCGCTGGCGATTTGATCGGCTCGCAGGAGCAGATTTTTCAGCAGTCGCTCTGCGATCGTCATCCACAGTCTAATCGCTCTCCGCAAACCTAGCTTTTTCCAATTTATTGCCCTTGTCCACACCGATCGGACTAGGTTCTGCACTTCTTCCAAGACTAAGGGAATGAAGCGCAAAGATAACGTTAAAGTTAGCACAATTTCTGTCACCGGCCAGTTGAATCGGCGCAGGGGTCGCATTAAGCTTTCAATCCCAGCAGTTATTTCCTCTGGAGCAGTTGTGAGCAGGTACAAATTAGTGCTGTAAATCAGCGTAAATAGTAAGGTACTGACGCGAATTGCCAAATCTAAAGACCTGCGGGTAACTGCGATCGGCCCCTGTTTAAATACTATGTAACTGTAGCCTGGGGATTTTAGATTTGCGATCGCCGATAAGAAATTCTTCTGCTCCCCCGCTCCCCCACTCCCCCGCTCCCCCGCTCCCCCGCTCCCCGGCTGAGGGTTGACAAAAGCCATTTCATCTGCTGGTAGTCGCGGCTGATAACTTACCGCCATTCCGTCAGGGGCTAGAGCGCTCAAGAAGAAAACAAATATACTGAGGATCAGCAACCAAACCATTTGCTGACGCCACACCCGCAACGGAATTCTCGCTGTCAAGGTAATCAAAATCAGCAATACTGACAGGGCGATGCGGCTAGAGGCATTTGCCAGAATGGGCGCAAACAGGAAGCTCATCAACCAACCTAGCTTGACTCGCGGATCGAGTTTGTGCAGCCAAGTGGTGGGTTCTTCGAGGTATAGCCCTAAAGGTAGCGATCGCAATAAATCCATCTTTCGATTTTAGACTTTAGACTTGGGAGTTTCGGTCAGACTTGTAATGGATGCTACCGTCATAGCTAAGATTTCATTTGTTTCTGACATCAAACTTTTTAATTGCTCGGCAGGCATTAATTCAGATTCGATTAAAAGCTCCATCCAGTATAAACTCTCATCGGTCTTCTCTTGTACGATTCTCAGTTTATCGACTAAATGGAGACTAGCTTCATAGTGACAAGCTGCCCGATATTTAGCACCTATAGATGTAGCCGATCGCAGTAACCGCTTGCCCATAAATTCAGCAGTTTGCCCTGGTGGCAAGGCATTTACCAGGCGAATAACTCTCAAGGCAAGCTGCTTAGTTCTAGTCTTAAACTTTTGCTTGTCCATAATAGATTTTAGGTTGTATGGTTAAATTGTATAACAATCTAAAATCTAAAATTTTTAGACGCGGGTAGCTCTGTTTTTCGTGGGGCCTTCTACTTCACGAGCTTTTTTACCGCGCCACAGCAATCGCAATGGTGTGCCTTTAAAACCTAGTTGTTTGCGGAATTGGCTTTCCATGTAGCGGCGGTAATTATCGTTGAAACGGACGGGATCGTTGACAAAGAGAGCAATGGTGGGCGGTTGAGTTTTGACTTGAGTGCCATAGTAAATTTTGCCCTGACGCCCTTGACGGGTGACTGGGGCAGAGTGCCACCTGATGGATTCTTGAATCACTTCATTAATCACGGCGGTAGTTACCCGACGTTGGTGTGCCTCAGCTGCGGAGTCGATCAAATCGAGAATCTTTTCTACACGCTGACCCGTTTTAGCGCTGACAAAAATACTTTCTGCCCATTCGGTAAAATGCAGTCGTTGTTGCAAAAGTTTTTCGTAGTCGTAGATTGTGTAGGAATCCTTTTCGACCGCATCCCACTTATTAACTACAATTACGCAAGCGCGACCTTCTTCAGCAATTCTACCTGCGAGTTTTTGGTCTTGGTCGGTAATTCCATCAACAGCATCTATTACTAACAAAACTACATCAGCGCGGCGGATCGCTTTGAAGGCGCGATTAATCCCAAAAAATTCCGGGCCATATTCAACGTTTTTCTTTTTGCGAATCCCCGCCGTATCGATCAGGCGATAAGTTTTATCTTCCCGTTTTACGACGGTATCGATCGCATCGCGAGTGGTGCCGGAAATCGGGCTAACTATGGAGCGATTTTCTCCTACAAAGGAGTTCAATAAACTCGATTTACCAACGTTAGGACGACCGACAATTGCAACTTTAATTTCGGTTACGTCTGGGATTTCTCCTACTGGCGGCAAGTAAGTAATTAGATCGTCGAGTAATTCGCCAGTACCGCCACCGTGAATGGCAGAAACGGGATAAGGTTCGCCTAATCCCAGTTCCCAAAATTGTGCGGCTTGAGTTAAACCTTGTTCTGGGGATTCGCATTTATTGACGGTTAGCAGGACGGGGACGGATTGAGTACGCAACCATACTGCGATTTCTTCATCTGCTGCTGTTGGGCCAGCTTGTCCATCTACGACAAATATAGCGGCACAAGCTTCTGAGAGTGCTGTCATTGCTTGTTCGCGAATCAGGGGTAGAAATTCGGTGTCGTCGTCGAATACTAAGCCGCCGGTATCGACAACGGTGTATTCGCGATCGCGCCAGTATGCGGGGCGATAGGTGCGATCGCGCGTCATCCCCGGTTGATCGTGGACAATGGCATCCTGTAAACCTGTCAAACGATTGACAAGGGTAGATTTACCCACATTAGGGCGACCGATAATAGCAACAATTGGCAGAGGCATAGTTCAATCCTGAGTCTTGTGCGAGTTTGGTTAGGCAGTGACTCAGGTTTGATTACTTTCCCCTCAGCCCTGTTTTTGCTCCAACATTTTATTATAGCATAATATATTCGGATACTATTTAATTAATATGAGGACTTTAGAACGTATTGTCTGGAGTCCAAAACACCAATGAATTAAACACACTAAAATCGCGATAATTCATTGTCCAAACTGGACAGCGATAGCGCAAAGCAGTCGAAATCACAGCCGCATCTTCTAAAGTACCGCGCCAATCCGGTAAATTGCTGACAAAAGCTTGTAATTCAAGCAGATCGACTTGACTAACAGAGATTAGGTAAAACCTCCTGACCATTAAATTGAGTCTACTTTGAGCAATGCTTGGACTAATTTTTCGCGACAGCCACTTGTAAACCTCAAAAACAATAGGTATAGGAATGAGTAGCTTGGTTTTTTGTCCTTGTAACTGGTTAAACCCCGCAACACATTGATTATGTTGCGGGTGATTAGGATGAAACAAGCCAATAATAGGGCTAGAGTCAATTACAATTTGTTTCAAAAAGAATCCTCCGAAAAATCTTCTTGATTAAGATGGCTGTCTTTAATCATGCCCGCTACTGCTAGCAATTCAGAAAGGTCTTTGTATTCCGGTTCAAATATTCCCAATCGTTCGCGCATATAAAGGATTAATCCTGACGGGGAATTTTCCTTGAGGTATTGTTCGAGTAGGTCTGCCAATTCTTCAGGCAGTTCAATTGTTCGTTTCATGATGGCGTACTTTAAGCGCTCCGACTTTATTATACAAATTAATTACAAATCTGGTAAACTTCGTACAGCCTGCTCAATTTTTGCCGCTTCCGAACAGTAAGCGATCGTAACATCTCGAACTCGCCGTGGATAGGGATCTTTTCTCTTATCTAAAAGCAGATCGAAGCCACGGGCGATAGATATAGCTACTTGATTCGTAATCAAATATCTATCATGAGGCATTTGATTAGCTTGGGTTTCCTTCTTGATAATTAATTTAAAGTTAGGAAAACTATGGGTGTGTCTCATTTCAGATTCAAATTGACGGAGTGAGGCAACAAAAGTACGTATTTTAGCTTGGCATATATTACGGGTGTCCAAACCACAGTATACCTCCAAGACACAACTCACTCCCAAGCGCGATTCTCGAAGGAACACATCAATAATCCACTCCAGCGTAAGTTTATAATTATCTCCTATTTGGCCTATATCAGGAGGTTGTAAAGCTGACCGACCGATCCAGCGATCGTAAATTTTTATATGCTTGGCATCTCTAAAAAGGGGTATGAAGATTTCCTGCTCGAATTTATCCTGCTTAGATTCGCCGTTGAGAAAAACGCGATCGACCTGTTTTAAATGAGATTCAAATAAATTAGAGATGCGATATTCAGCAACATCGATAACTTCAACACTTGGGAACAACGCTAACTGTGTCTCTGTACACTCTTTGCAACCATAACTAACCAAAATAGCTGGCGGCAAATATTCTTTACCTATCCTGATACATTGCTGGCATGGTTTGTTCTTGCAGATAGGTTTAAATACATCTGGTAGCGACAGTTCAACAAAGCGATTTTTCTTCTTAAGATCCTTCAAAAGTACCTCGGCTTTCTTCCTGAACTTAACTGGTAAATTGCCGATATCTTGAAACAGTGCGGCTTTGATACAGTTAGTTTCATCTAAAAGAACTACACCGTTTTTTTCTAGATCCTGAAGTAGTCCGATCATCATGCCGTAGTGAACGGATTGGTTCTCAGGATTGGCCTTTAAGACTGAGGGCAGAAGGATTGTTCGCACCAGCATATTATTGAAAAATCTCGTTAAAATCTTCTTCAAAAAATCCATCAGGCCACTCATCTATAAAGTCGCCTTCTTCGTCCAATCTTAAGTGCAAGCACTTCGAGCCTTCAGCACCACGGTCAACATAAATAACTGAGACATCTTCTGGTTTTAACTCTCCCTTACGGATTAATTTCTGAAGCCGCAGCATTAGATGTTCGCTGTGAGTTTCGATAATAAATTGATTATCGAAAGGAGACTTAATGCACTCTGCCAATAGAGAACAGAGTTCTGCTTGTAGGCGTGGATGAATATGGATTTCTGGTTGCTCAATTAAGATAGTTGTGTTGCGTGAAAGCATACTTTGCACAATGATTGGCAGCACTTGGCTGATGCCAAATCCCACATCCAAAAGGCTAACATTTACACCAGTGTATTTGTCAACTAAGCGGAGTGCGAAAACATCACTTAATTCGGATGTCTCCTTGTTAGTGTATGATGCAACTTTAAGTTCGTATTCCAATCCAAAGCGCTCCAGTTGTTCGTTTACCTGTTTCAAAAGCTCTGGATTCCTGAACAGGATGTCTGATAGCATCTTTCCAGACTTTCCTACTTGTTGGCTTGAGTTGCCACTTAAGATGTATAGTCGTTCTGGGTATTCTCGCAAAGGGCCTATGTAAATAAGGCTTTCTAGGAAACGTCGAAACATAGAACACCCCTGAAGGGTGATACCCAAAATGTCTGGTAGCCAATGACGTCTGTGATCCTGAAATAGGTATCGGATTTCTGGGTCAGGTAACTTTTCTGCAAGCAGGCCATCTGACGTGACGGGTAGGAAGTTTCGACAGATAATAAATGGATGCTCATACGCTTTTGAGAAATCCTCTATAAATTCCTTAAATTTGTAGTTATCGAAGCGTTTCTGCAACTGGATTAATTCGGTTATTTCCTTATTAAGTTTTTCTAGCTGTTCTTTTTTTCGCTCTGACTGTAATAATTGCGATGCTCGACTCTTTTTTTGCTTCAGATGGCTGTCAACCTCTGCGAGTGCGTTTTCGGCAATTTTCGAGCCGTAAATATCAAACCAAGCTTTCCAAAAGTTATAGTCATAGTTAATATTGTCTACTTTTAGGATAATCTCTCGCGAACCAGCACGCTCAATTTCCAAAACCTCTCGCTTTTCAGGTTTATAGATAACCACAGGGTATGACTCGTCTTCGAGGAACAATTCAACTGATAAAAAAACTACATTTGATGTCTGTTTATCATAGCTGAAAGCAACCTGCAACCCTAAAAGAGGAGCCTGAATCAGCTTATCTCTGAGAAGGTTTTCTAAAGCATTAGTTTTTCCCTGATTGCCAACATCGAAAACAACCTTGAACGAAAATGATTTGCTGATATCGTGACGATGGATAAATTCCCGATAGCCACCTAAATTAACAAGATTGCCTTTGGGGAGTAAAAGGGTTTCTGGGTTTTCTGCTTCCTGAAGAGTTTGTTTCAGCAGCAGCAGGGATTGCAGTACCGAACTCTTGCCGGAGGAATTTGGCCCATAGATGAGGGTGATGGGTCGAATCGGGATGGTTTCTGGCCCGGCGAATGCCTTAAAATTGGTAAGCTGGTATTCACGCAGCATGGTATTATCTCCGACCCAGCCTTGAGTCAGCACCGTAAGTTGTTCTTTTGAAATTATCTCAGAACGCGCAGAGATTATTTGCATCTACGCCAAGACAGTGGATTATAGGATGCGATCGCATCTGATTTTCAGGTGCGTCTGAGGGGATGAAGCTGGCTTTAAATGTGGCGGTGGCGGCAATTCTAATAGCTTTTTTAGGATTGCTAGCCTTTGTAAATGCGTTGTTAAACTGGTTTGGTACGCAGGGCTAAGGCATTCGGGAGCGAAAATCTTTGAGTAGAAGCGATAAATTATCGGCCTGAATGCGTTAGCCCTTACAATAGACCTCTTGCATAAATCCGAAAAGGGGGAAGCATTTGCGGATAAAAACTCTTATTTCAGCGATAAATCTGGGCGCAAATGCTTCGCCCCTACAGTTAAAAATCGACTTTGGCAAGAGGTATAATTTGTCGTAATCGCCTTGGCGGTTTTTATTTAACTCGATCGCACATTACCATCAAAGCTATGCAAAAATACATCCCACTGGTAGCACGAGCTTTTCTGTCTGCCATTTTTCTCAAGTCCGCCTTTGACAAGATTACCGACCCGGCTGGCACGCAACAGTATATGGCTGCGAACGGTATGCCCCTGACAGGTTTGTTTCTAGTGGCGGCAATTATTGTAGAACTGGTTGGTGGGCTATCGGTGTTGTTAGGTTACAAAGCTAAGTGGGGCGCGATCGCACTTATCCTCTTCTTAATTCCAGCCACCTTAATCTTCCATACCAATTTTGCCGATCGCATTCAGGTAATTCAGTTTATGAAGAATTTAGCGATAATGGGTGGATTGCTGATGGTGTATGATTTTGGCTCAGGGCCTGTTAGTTTGGATGCACGCACCAAATCTAAAAGTTTTGAGTGAGAAATGTTGATAAACGCATCGACAAATCATCCACTTCGCCAACCCCTATTTCGGGCGCTTTGGATCGCCTCAATTGCATCGAGTATCGGCACTTGGATGCAGAATGTCGGGGGGGTGTGGTTGATGACATCCCTCACACCTTCGCCGTTGATGGTGGCGCTGATGCAAACAGCAACAAGTTTGCCAGTTTTTCTAGTCGGACTTCCGGCGGGGGCGCTTGCCGATATTGTCGATCGCCGTCGCTTGTTGCTATTCTGGCAAGCTTGGATGCTGCTGGTAGCTATTTTGCTTGCGGTAGTGACGTTCTTAAATGTGACTACACCCTGGTTATTGCTAGGACTCACTTTCGCCCTTGGTTTGGGTGCGGCGATGAACGCGCCAGCTTGGCAAGCAATTATACCCGAACTGGTGTCGCGTGCGGATCTGCCAACTGCTGTGACGGTTAACAGCGCTGGCTTTAATGTGGCACGGGCTTTGGGGCCAGCATTGGGCGGGATTATCGTCGCAGCAGCAGGCCCAGGGGCGGTGTTTCTGCTGAATGCGGCATCGTTTGTGGGCGTAATTTTGGTGATCTACTCCTGGAAGCGATCGCCTCGCAAAAATGCCCTGCCCACTGAACGCACGATCGGTGCAATCCGAGCCGGAATAAGATATTTAAAGTATTCGCCAGCCCTGCGTACTGTGCTGGTGCGTACAGGTGTATTTATTATTTGCGGCAGTGCATTGTGGGCGCTGCTGCCCCTGGTAGCGAAGCAGATGGGACTGGGTTCGTTTGGATACGGGGTGCTGCTGGGGTGCATCGGTTTGGGTGCGGTAACGGGTGCTTTTGTGCTACCGAGAGTGCGGCAGAAAGTTTCCACCGATCTGCTGATCGTCAGCGCAACGGTAGTATTTGCCTCTTCCACACTGGCATTGGCTTATTTACGCAATCTGGGTTTGCTCTACGTGGCCCTGGTGGCGGCGGGACTGGCATGGATTGCGATTATGTCCAGTTTCAATGTGGCGACGCAGCTAGCCGTGCCGACGTGGGTGCAGGCCCGATCGCTCGGCGTTTATCAGTTGGTATTTCAGGGCGGTTTAGCGATCGGCAGTGCCATCTGGGGCTTAACGGCTGAGCATTTCGGAAACTCTGCTGCCCTTTCTGGTGCGGCAATTGGGCTGGTTGTGGGGCTAATAGCGGCGCTACCTTATCGGTTAATTGCTAGTGAGAAGTTGGATTTAACGCCGTCGTTACATTGGCCCGAACCCGTTGTAGCGATCGAATTAAATCCAGAGGAAGGCCCGGTGCTAATTACCATAGAATATCGCATCGACCCGGAGCGATCGCACGACTTTGCAGAAGCAATGCACGCTTTAAGCCGTGTCCGTCGGCGCGACGGTGCAATTCGCTGGAGTTTGTGGAAAGACACCGCCTTACCAAATCGCTACCTGGAAACTTATGTTGTCGAATCTTGGGCGGAACATCTGCGTCAGCACGAACGCATGACTGTCGCGGATCTTGGAGAGGAAGCGCGTGTTCGTGCTTTTCACATTGGCGACAAGCCGCCTCTAGTTTCTCATTTAATTTACGCTCATGATACTCACGGCGTTCGTTAATTATGAAGTGCGATATATGATAAGGAGACTTGGAAAAATGACGATTGGTTTGAAAACTCCTAGTAACTACTACATGGAACTAATTACCACATTTCCACCACGTCCGATTACTTGTGAAGTTGAGTTAACCGCTACTCAAAATCGGATTAATTCTATTTTGGATAAAAGGAATATTACCCAAGATGACCGCGACTACTTAAATGTGCTTGGCACTTTAGTTTATGATTACGAACAAAAACATGAAGTAATGCCTGTTTTGAAAGGTGTCAAGCTGCTGAACGCTTTGATGGTGGAAGATAATATGGCAGTAAATAAAAGACTTGGTTGGTATATGGGAAACTGAGGTACAGGTGTCTGAGGTACTGAATGGGGAACGAGAACTGACAGCAACTCAAATGCAAAATTTAGCTGAGTTTTTCCATGTTTCTGCTGCTGCGTTTTTGGAGTGAATATCGCCAGATGTTTCGCGATCGCTAGATTCTTCTTCCAGTAGTTCCTCTATTGTCTCCAAATGTCCTAAAATGTGAGGAATAGAACCATACTGGAAAAAATCAAAGATTTCTGTAAGTTTTTCTATTTTTGGAGATCCTTTCGCCACATCAATTATCTGCTTGGAAATGCTTTCCAAGTCCAAGCTAATTTCTTCGAGATTAAATAGCAATCGATCGAGCTTCTTTTTGCCAAGTTCAATTTCTAGTTTATCTCGATTTTCTTTGAGGGTATTGATTGCATCTCTTAGCGAGTATCGTTGGGAAAGCATAAGGTTAATTCGTTGCTAGATTTGCAGATAAACTCAGCCGCGATCGCACGCATTCTGCTATTGAGCATTTATAGCTAGGGACTAGGGGCTAGGGGCTAGGGGCTAGGGAAGAGGGAAGAGGGAAAAGCTTACTCCGTAAGGGATTATGGACTAAAGGTAACAGTTGGAGTTGGCTTAATCGCCCTGGCGGTTGCTATAACTGTCAATGCCGATTTGCCAAACAATTTCATTCCTTTAACGCTTCTTGTTTTAATTGCACAAAAGCGATATTTTCTAGCACAACAGAAGGTAGTTCGCCTTTCCCTAATACCTGTTTTGCATCTAAAATTTCAATACCTACGAGTAATTCCCCTTCGCCAATATCTAAAGCGATGTCTTCATTTAAACGTAAAGTTCTGCATTGACGATCGCCTTCAATTAAACTAATGTAAAGTGCATCAGCTTCAGAGTCGTAAGTGATTTTCATGGTTTCTATCCTCAAAGGTAAAAGGTATATACAGTAATAACAACAATTTCCGTATCTGTCTCTACAATAACTGGCGCTACCTGTTTAATTCGGTAAAATGTTCCCTGCCAGTCAGCATTATATTCAAAATTCTTACGACATATCAATCTATCCTCCTTGGCAGATTCTCTGCTGCCTGTCTGAACTACTTCTCGCACCTCCTCTTGATTCGTACCGCGCTGAGGACATCGTAGTAAAGCGTGTCTGGTAAACCGTATATTTTTCATATTCCTCTTATTTTACCTTCATATTAATCGGTTCGATCGCTCCCAACAAAGGTTCTAACAATTGTCGTTCTTCGATCGCTAATTCCAGCAAAACCCGCCGATCGCCTTTCTTCACCCGATATTTAACAGCAGTATTGAGAAGACGGAGGGGGATTTGGAATTCTTTATATTCACTTGTCAATTCTTGCCACACTTCAAGCCATGTTTGTGCTGCTTTGTCGCTAACCATTTCTGACATTAATGCAGGGATGCTTCGCACAATTCCCTGTCCTAATTCAGCAACGACTTGGTGCTTGTTGTAAATTTCTATTAGGGTGGAAATGCGCGATCGCCACATTTGTGTATGGTGAATATCATTAAACAAATTGCGGATAATTCCAGCCGTGTCGCCTGTATTTGGCTCCGAAGAATGGGCAAAGCGTTCCAGCGCGTCATCTAACGCTACACTACCTTCGTCCCAATGGTTTAGCATCAAGAGTGCTTGAGCGCGGTGGAAGAAAATCCAAGAATATTTTTCGTCTAGTTCGATCGCCTTATCGTAGGCTTCTAAAGCCTTATTCCATTTTTCTAATCGCTCCAGCACCCAGCCTTTCTGACACCAAGCCCAACCATAATTTAGGTCAAGTTCGAGCGCTTTGTTGTAGGAAGCCAAAGCATCATCGTAGCGTTCGAGTCCGCACAGAACCCAGCCTCGATTGCTCCAAGCCGACTCATCAAAAGGGTCAAGAGAAATTACCTTATCGTATGACTCCAAAGCTTCTTTATACTTTCCCAGTGCAGACAGTCTCCAAGCTCGTGTACTCCAAACCTCTATATTATTAGGGTTACCCTCGATTTCCCTGTCCAAGGATTCTAAGTCATCGTTTTCACCTTTTTTTTCTTTGTTTTTGAGATAGCAGCACTTCCAATCAAACAAAATTATCAGATTGCGCGGATCGAAGTTATATGCTTCGTCAAAGGATTCTAAGGCTTTATCATAGTCTTCTTGTTCGTAAAATACTTTACCTCGTCCCCACCAAACTATTGAATTATTCGGTTCAATCTTAATTGCTTCGTCACAGCATTCCAACGCTTCATTATAGCGTCCCAGAAAAAGTTTGGTAAATGCTACGGCTAAATAGTCTGAAGCATGACCGCGAATCTCTAGCAGTTTGTTTCCTTGTTTTAAAGCATAGTCAAAGTCTGCCTTTTTAATATGAGTTTCATATTCCTTCCACAAGGCTGGTACACGCTGATCTTCAGGTTCATTTTTTTCACTTTTCTTAAGTGCTGCCAGCACAATTTCAAACTCTGATATATTGTTTAAAGGTGACTTCAATTGCTCCTCTAATTCGTTCCGTGAATACCATTTTCGCAGAAAGTCTACGCATAAACATATCGGCTCTGTCCGCTTTTGTTTGACTTCCAAGCAAAGGCGCATCAGCGGATCTTGTAGTTCATAAAAATAGTTGTCTCCGATTGCTTCATAAATTACATACCCTTTTCTCTCAAGATCCTTAAGGTTACTAGAAGCTGTTTTATATTCCATTAAACAGGATTCCGCAATTTCTTGTATCGGAATAGCACCTTGGCGATCGCACAAAAACTTCACAATCTTTCTTTCTTCCTGCGAAAGCCACGCCATCCGCCCCTGATAGTATGGCGTCAGTTCATCCACCGTCCGATTAAACTGTTCGATCAATTCATCTAACTTCTTGCGAGTGAGAAATTCGGCGAATATAACATAAATGCGGTGGTTCCCACAAGCAAGGTGGTGGACTGCTTTGATGCGATTCCGTCCCGTTGGCGTTTGGATGAAAGATTCTAGTTCGCTATTGCCTTCTAAGTTGGCAATTTTCGTCAACAAATCAACAGCCTCATCTAGCTTTAACTTTTCTAAGTTATGAGAATTAAAAGTGCCATAGAAAGGGTAATCTTGCAACCTAACTCCATCAAATAAACTCTGTGCTGTTGCTAAAATTGTCAAAAATGAATAATTGTGAATATATGCCCGAAGTTGTTTTTGTCCAATATCACCCAAACCGTCAAATAAATCATCTAAGTTTTCTACCAGCAGCAGCAGGGTACGCTTACCGACAAAATCCTTAAGCAAAGCGGCGGCTGTATGTTCAGCCTCATCAGGCGATGATTGATAAATTGCCTCCAGTTCCTTAACTTTCTGATTTAACTGAGCATTATATTCTTCTGGATATTCTTTTTCAAGGGCCCAAAATATCCGTCGCAGGAACTCCAAAAATGATGTAACCCCCCACTCTTCCTCCGCTAACCACGCAATCAGCAATTTATCCCGCAAATCCTCCATTTTGGAAACCCGGTGATAAATCAGTGCTATTAAGTGCGTTTTACCAATACCCCGCATCCCAACTAACAGTCGGAAATGTTTATTGGCTGTTAGCGCACTTTCGCTGATTACTTCTACTAAATGTTGTGCTAAAGTTTCACGCTGGACAAATATAGTTTCCAGTGTTTCCTGCTTCATTAAACTGGGGGTGAAGCGAGATATGAAAGTGCTTGTCATACTGTTAGCCCTCTGGATAACTCCCAGTAACGTTTAATTAGGGGATAACGGAAGAGAAATTTACCGTTAGTTTCTTGAATTATGTAGTAATCACGCTGTAACAAGGTTATCACAGTCAGTGCTATTTCGCGGTCTTGTGTTGTTGGCTGAGACTTGAGACTATCGAACAATTCATTAAATGACAAAGGCTGGTTTGTAATCGCCAAAATATCCAGTAAATCTAAGGCATAAGGACGCTTTTCGTCATTGTAGTAAGTATCAATCCTCCTCCGATAGTGAACCATATCCCAACGATTGAGGGGATCTGTCAAGAAACCATTGACAATTTCACTGACGGTTGCTGCACTAACAACACCACCACGCGATTTTAATTGACTAACAATGTGGTGGATGTAGAAAGGAATATTATCCACTGCTTGTGCAATTTCGGCAGATGTTATCTGTAAATCAGGCGTAGAAATATTTTCACCTTCAAGTAACTGACGTGCTAACTCTGTCGCATCAGTTGAAGATAAAGGCGATACATCCTCAATGTACATATCATTGGTTGGGGCATTAGCATATCCTGCTTGTCTGAGAGAATCGATCGCATGATGCAAACCGATCGAACCTGTAAATACCATCCTAATTTCTGGGTGCATCTGACGGAGCGATCGCAAAGTATCCAGCACTTCCATCGCCGCCTCATCGCCGATATTACCCAACATATACGGTACTTCATCCCAAAAGAAAATTACCGTGCGCTCTTTATTTTCCACCAAATCTTCAATAGTTTGAGTCAGCACGTTTTTCCAGTGAGGAGCGGCAAAACTGGGTAATTTGAACCCCCTGAATTCTGCTCCTCCTAATTGCCTTAATAAGTCGCGTGTCCGCTTTGCTGTCCGCTTCAATCCGCCCAAATATTCTTCTACATCCTGCAAAACTACTTCGACGAATTCCAAGGGCGATCGCACTTTTTCTAAGTCATGATAAATAGGTAATTTATCTGCTGGCGCTTCTGCTTCCATCTTCTTAATCACGCAAGTTTTCCCCATTCGGCGTTCAGCACTCAGCACAAGACTCTGACGCTCCAAAATGTCCCACAATCGTTCAATTAAGCGATCGCGTCCGATCACTTCCGATGGCGCGACTTGTCCCCCAGGATTAGCTCTCATGTTCTATCCTTTATATGCTATTGTTAGATACTTATTTTGATTTTACTTTAAAATTAACGTATAGTGCCATCCGACTGGTATTAACTCAAATTATATGTCGATCAAAAGGTTATGGATAGCTACCGCCGGAGTAGCGATCGCACTAGCAATTATTTTTGTTTCTCCGAGCGGGATTCTAGCACAGAATTTCGATCGCATTTATGTGTTTGGCGATAGCCTCTCCGATATGGGCAATGTCTTCAAAGCTACCAACAAGAAAGCACCCACAAGTCCGCCCTATTTTCAAGGACGTTACTCGAATGGCCCTGTTTGGGTAGAATATCTGGCGTCTAAGCTCAAATTACCCCTCAATCTAAATAATAACTTCGCCTACGCAGGTGCTACTACAGGGGATTCTCAGGCATTACCTCCAGGAGTGCTAGCGCAGATCGATCGCTTTAAAGCCACTAATTCTGCCGTCGATCCGATCGCTCTTTATATTATATGGGCTGGTGCTAATGATTACCTTGGTGGTGCTACGGACACTACCGCACCAGTCAACAATTTAGTAAAAGCAGTTAAATCTCTTGCCGCAGTTGGCGCTAAAAATATCGTCGTGGTTAACTTGCCGGATTTAGGAAAACTTCCAGGGACTAGGATAATTGAACGTTCCAATTTACTCAGCAATTTAAGTAAGAAGCATAACTCCGAATTAGCTGCGTCTGTCAACGGTTTGCAGCAAAAATTAAGCGACGATATCAATATCACATATCTTGATGTTAATTCCCTATTTAATCTAGCTATCACATCTCCAGAAAAGTTGGGTTTTAAGAATGTCAAAAAACCCTGCTTAATCAAAGGCAGGATATGTGATAATCCAAATGAATATTTATTTTGGGATAACATCCATCCCTCAACTGCCACCCATAAGTTATTAGTAGAATTAACCTTTTCGGCATTAAAACCAGTACCAAAATCGACCCCATCGTTTATTCTAAAGTTCACGATTACATTAATTATAATTGTCTTATTTTGTGCTTTATGTTTGGTATCAATACTGAATTACAAAAAAGCTAAGAGAAAGAGAGCGTAAAAAGCGATCGCCAGCCCTAACCTTAATATTAGTTACTGAATATGCCCTCTATACAACATTTCCATAAATTTAGAACTACCCATCCCTGAATCAAACGTATGTAGCCCAAAATTGCGGGAAAGTTCTTCACAAACTTTCACCCCGCGAACACTATTACCGCGATCGTCAAGCAGTGGCGAAAACACTGCAATCCCAATTTGATTGGGAACGACAACAATAATTCCTCCAGAAATCCCGCTTTTAGCTGGTAATCCAACAGTGTACGCCCATTCACCCGCAAAATTGTACATACCGCAGGTGTACATGACGCTGAGAATATCTTTAATATAAGAACTATCTACGGCTCGTTCTCCCGTAATGGGATTGACGCCATTGTTTGCCAAAGTTGACGCCATCACTGCCAAATCGTGACAGTTTACCATTAAAGAACACTGCTGAAAATATAGGTCGATCGCCTCATCAATTTTTTCGTCAATCATGCCAAAATTGAGCATTAGGTGCGCCATCGCCCAATTGCGGTGTCCGGTAGTTCGTTCTGACATGAAAACCGATATATCTATAAAAACATCGTGGCCGATATATCGCCGGAACATATCTAGCATTCGGTTCAGGCGTTCGGTTGGCCCCGCACCTTTAATTAAGCTAGTGGTAGCGTTCGCACCCGCATTTACCATCGGATTGTAAGGTCTTTTCGATCGCTCATCAAGGATAATAGAGTTGAATGCTTCTCCCGTCGGTTCAACGCCAACTTTGGTCAAAACATAATCGCGCCCGTGTTCCTCAAGGGCCATCCCATATACAAATACCTTTGAAATGGATTGAATGGTAAATAGCCGATCGTAATCGCCGACCTCGAAAACTCGACCATCCACTGCGATCGCGCAGATACTGAACAAATCTGGGTTCACCTTTGCCAGTTCCGGGATGTAAGTCGCTACCTTGCCATCGCCTAGTGATTTGTACTTGAGATGCAGGTCGTTCAAAAAAGACTCAAATGGCGATGCGACAACCTCAGATGGGTTAATCTCTGCTTCCAGATTGTCTCCGTTTGCCATACTCTTTTAGATCTTGCCCTTAACGAATAACTCTTCTTCAAGAATATCTCTTATGAGCGGCAAACAGATTCTCAGACTAAAACAGAGAAACAAATCATATCAATGCTAGAATTTGGTAACGAGTCGCTCGCATTTAACATTGGTCTTTTCTTACTCTCAGCTTTAGCAATTGGCCTCAGCGGCTTCTGGATGACTGGGATCGCCGAGCGTTTAGCTGAAAAAACCGGACTGGGACAAGCCCTGATGGGGGCCTTATTTTTGGGATTTAGCACATCCTTGCCGGGGATTGTTACCTCAGTCACCGCCGCCTTGGAAGGCTATCCACACCTAGCCATTGGCAATGCACTAGGGGATATCGCCGTCCAAACAGCTTTTCTGGGAATTGCCGATATCACTTACCTGGAGGCAAATCTCGAATACGCAGCTGCTGACGCTGCAACATTGACGCAAGGAACTTTGCTGATAGTTTTATTAGCCATTCCTTTACTGACGATCGGTTATCCATCAATCACCTTTTGGGGAATTCATCCCGCCTCGATCGCACTCGTAGCCACTTACATTTTCGGGTTGCGTCTGGTAGCTGAGGCTCAAAATCTGCCGATGTGGAAACCACAGCAGACAAAGGAATCAACTGTCAAAGAACCGCAAGCAGAGGAGTCAGAAAGCCCCGGATTAATTAGTTTGTGGTTGCGTTTCTTTTTACTTGCTGCCGTTCTTGGCATTGCAGGATATGGCGTCGAACAAGCTGGAGTTTCGATCGCCAACTCTACAAGTCTTTCGGAAAATGCCGTTGGCAGCCTCTTCACCGCTATATCAACCTCACTGCCAGAACTCGTGACCACCATAGTTGCTGTCCAGCGCGGGGCTTTTACTCTGGCTGTCAGCGGCGTCCTGGGTGGCAATAGCTTCGATGTATTGGTTTTAGCTTTGTGCGACTTAGCCTATAGGAAAGGCTCGATTTATGAAGCTTTAACGCAAAGCGAACTTTTTGTGCTTGCCCTAACCATTCTGATGACTGGTATCTTACTCTTGGGTTTGTTGCGTCGGGAAGAACATGGCATTGGCAACATCGGCTTTGAGAGTTTTTTCTTGCTGCTGCTGTATTTATGTGGGTTTTTGCTGGTGTTTTTCTCCGGTTGAATTCCTGGGGCCGATCGCTTTAATCAGTTATGGAGGAAACCAATTTGGTTTCCTCCATAAGTCTTTTGATGGCGAATATCTTTTAAATTTTGGCTTGCTTAGTAGCTGTCTTGGCCCGGAACCTTATCAGCATCAGCAGCAGACAAAGCCTGATTGAGGGAGGCATCGCGGATAGCCTCCCACTGAATGAGGAGTTCAGAACCGCTGAGGTCACTAGCTTTGTAGCGCTGAATGGCTTGTTCCAGTTCTTCTAGAGTACTGAGAATGGGAATACTGTAGGTAAGCTCTGACATAGGGCAACCTTCAATTACGGGACTGATATTATTTTGACCTTACATACTTCTATTTTAATCAAAGCTGTATATAAACAGTATAAAATATAACATTTTGTATAACTTTGACTAAAAAGTTTAAAGTGATGCAAATCACAACTTAGGACGAGAGCGATCGCAAATCTGGGAGAGCTGCATCACGAGTAACCCTAAAATTTATCACAAATAACTCCTATTTGCATCACTGGAACAATTCATAACTGAGCGGATGATAAAGATATCAAAGAAAAACACCAATTTGAAATTCTTACCAAGGTCAGCTATGTCTTCCATCACCAGTGCTTCCCCACAAACAAACCTGAAATTTCAAGGCCCGATCGAAAATATCCTGCATCCAGTACGCCAGTGGCTAGAATCAATAGAAATCCAAGACTCCAAAGTAGCTAAGTTGTTGTGCAAACTTATCCCATCTCAATGTCCCTTTGAACGAGATATTCAGGTATTTGGACGTACACTTTTCCACATACCCCCGATGTGTAAACTGAATCCTGTCTACGACCAGTTGATGATGTTGCGTTTCCGCGCTTTAACTTTCCTAGCCGATGTTTGTGGAGAAGATATTACCCAATACTGCTGCTAAGTCAATCCATTTGGGATTTTAGATTTTATATTTTGGATTGAAGAATTGACCTCGCAGCCTGTACTGAATGCTTGGTTTGTTATTTTAAAGACTGAAGGACTTAAACTCAACTTGGCTGTCCGCCGACTCGATCTACCAAGCTTTAAGCAGCTTATTGAAAAAGGTAGTAATCGATTCTCGCATCTGGTACTTGCGATACCACTGCTGAAATGCTCTCTCGTATTCCTCGTCCTGCAAGTGAAAATTATTCCAAGTATTAAGACCAAGGGCTAATCCCCAGAATAATAAAATATAAAGCGACCAAGAAAGGTAGCCACCACTAACTAAATTCAGCAGTACCAAAAATGTATTGACGATCGCATACTTGCCTAAACTTTTCTTGAATCTTCCGACGCGGTAGGTGTTGAACGCCTGCCGCTTTTGCATTTCGCCCTGTAAGGCTAGCCACTCTTTTTCTGCTACCTCAAGATTTTCTGAAGATATTTCTAACTCAGTCGCAATTTCCAACAACTGTTCGCGGGTAAAATCCCCTTCGTAAGATTGCCGGGAGATAGCCAGATGGAGAATTTGCTGGATCTCTTCTTGGTTGTAAGAACGGGTAATTCTGGATTCGGAGACTGACATAATCTAGTTTGCTATCAAATTTTTCTCAAGTTTGGCGGTACTTCTTCTATTATGGCGAGTATCTAGGGTAAGCAGTGTCTACCCTACTACAGTAATTGGGGATTATTCCATTTTTGCAAATATATCTGTAGGGGCGTTCGCGAAGCGTGCCGGAGGCATTAGCATTCGGGCTGATAATTTATGGCTACAGCCAAAGACTTTCTGCCCGAATGCTTCGCCCCTACCCAAAACCTTAGCAGTAATTGTGAGCCATGCCCACCTTATGTACTGTTCGCTACGCACCGTTCGCTAAACCGAACCTTAACGGACGGCTACCACTATAGTTGAAATATTAAAAGCGTTGTTACATTCCGTTACAATCAAAGCATGAGAGCAAAACAAAACTCTCAAAGCTGAAATAAGAGGAGTCCTAATGAACGGCACTTTTCGCGTTGGCAATCTGTTTGGCATTCCCTTCAATATCCATCCATCCTGGTTTTTGATCCTGGGTTTGGTAACGTGGACTTATGGAAGCGAATTAGCGGCTAATTTTCCAGGATTGGGCGGGCCATTGCCTTGGGTACTGGGATTAATGACAGGGTTACTGTTATTTGCTTCCGTCTTAGCGCACGAATTAGGACACAGCTTTGTCGCCATGCGCCAGGGAATTGATGTTAAATCAATCAATCTGTTTCTGTTTGGTGGGTTGGCAAATTTAGAAAGAGAGTCCAAGACACCAGCTGAGGCATTTTGGGTAGCGATCGCAGGCCCAGCAGTCAGTTTACTACTATTCGGTATCTTCACAGCCATTGGCTTAGGAACAAACATTTCAGGGCCTTTGGCAGCTATTGTAGGACTGCTAGCCTCGATTAACTTGGCTTTGGCGCTATTTAACTTAATTCCCGGTTTGCCTTTAGATGGCGGCAATATCCTCAAAGCTGCTGTATGGAAAGTCACCGGCAATCCTTATAAAGGTGTTGTATTTGCCAGTCGCGTCGGTCAAATCTTTGGTTGGATTGCGATCGCCTCTGGTGTGCTGCCTCTGGTACTATATGGCAGTAGCGCTAACTTCTGGAATCTCTTAGTCGGTTGGTTCTTGCTGCAAAACGCCGGTCAGTCAGCCCAGTATGCTACAGTGCAAGATAAGCTCGCTGGATTGACCGCTGAAGACGCCGTAATACCCAACAGTCCGATTGTCTGTGCCAATATCTCTCTCAGACAGTTTGCTAACGATTACGTTATCGGTCAAACTACCTGGCAGAAGTTCTTAGTTACCAATCAAGAGGGACAGTTGGTAGGTGCGATCGCAGTTGAAGACCTCAAAACCGTTTCTCTCGAACTTTGGCCCCAAATTAAAGTCAGCGAAATAATGCGATCGATCGAACAATCCAACACTGTTAAATCAGATCGATCGCTGCTAGAAGTTGCCACACTCCTGGAACAACAAAATATAACTCAGCTACCTGTAATTCGCGATAACGGTGTGCTGGTGGGACTGCTGCTAAAAACCTCTATTGTCAACTTGCTTCAGAGACAAGCGCAAGCAAACCCAGCCTAACAATTTTAGATTGGAATGAATTTGAGATCTAAAATTAAAATTCCCCAGGATAACGAGAATCTCGACAATCCTGGGGAGTTTTGTTTGGTAGACAGGGGGGATAATTTTAAATCTTAGATTTTAGATTTCAAATTGAAGAATTTTATATTTGCTTTTCTTAAATTTGAAATTATAAATCCCTATCTCCTTTTGACTCTTTTACATCCTCATCAAAGCAACCAAGTATTAACGGCAAAGTCAGGTTCCTTAGTTCCCTCTGGTGCCATTTTTCCTATTTTCCGCTCTATTGGTTTGTAAATGGGTGTAATGGGTGCAGGTGTAATGGGTGCAGGTGTAATGGGTGCAGGTGTAATGGGTGTAATGGCTGTAATGGATGTTTTGATGTCTTTAGTCTCTTTTTTCAGAGCATTCATTTCTTCAATAAGCTTAGAATTAGCATCAGCTAGTTGCAAAGCTTCTTTTTTGGTTTGCTCAAGGTCTGCCTTTAGCTTATCAACCTGTTTTAAATCTTTTTGTAGCTTGTGGACAAGATTTTTTTGCTCAGTCAATTCAGATTGTAGCTCGATTACTTGCTGCTGTAGAGAACCTTCGTGTTGATGTGCTAGCTCAAGTTGGCTGGCTTGCTCCAAAGCTGCTTTCAACTCAACTATAGTCGCTTCTAACTCAGCCGTGGTTGTATCTGCCCCTTTAACAGCACTTTTATCGGGAGAGACTGTTGATAATTCTTCTACTGCTGGAGCATCTTGTTCTACAACTTCCTCAGCGGTGGTGTCGATCGCAGGTGTCTCTTCTACCTCTGGGGATTTTTGCGCCTCTTGGCGTAGCACATCTGAAACTGAAATCCGTTTTCTAGTAGCCATCATTTTCTCCAATCACGCTGTAATTCATTAGCCACGCGGCGGTAATCTGCTTGAGCTTCTCGTGCATTATTGCCTCGCCATTGAGTAATAGGTATCCCCTCAAGCGCTGCTCGTTCGTGGGCTTTGTAGGCACGGACAAAGGCATTGCAGGCGGGTATTCCTAACTCCATGAGGGTGTTTTGCGCCTCTAGGGCTTCTCCCAAACTTCGGGAATCCACCCTAGTCAGAAGCACCCGATGGGCAATTCCAACCGGCGTGACTGCTTCCCGTACTGTCTCAATCAGTACAGCCAGATCCATTGGCGCTGGTGGTGTGGGCAAAATAAGGTAATCTGCGATCGCCACAACTGCCGCTAATGCTTCCGAATGCAGCGCCGGAGGTGTATCCACCACTACTAAATCATACCCTTCTATCTTGCTTAAACCACTCAAAAGTTTTGGGTCTGTCTCTTGAGCTAAGTCAAAGCCCCATTTTTCCCGATTGCGCTCAACCCACCAAGTAGCAGAACCTTGAATATCTGCATCCACTAGAAGAACCCGTGTTTTCTCCGAGAAGGTGGCAGCCAAATTGACTGCTGTAGTAGTTTTGCCTACTCCTCCCTTACCGTTGGCGATCGCAATTATTCTTGGCACTGCTTGCTTCCGACGCTGACTTCACTTAGAGAAATATAGCGCTTTATCTGGAACTTCCGGCATTAGATTCATCTATTTTAGAACTTACCCTTTTCGTCCCCTAACCCCTTGCCCCCCTGACCCCCAGTACTGGGGGGAGCTGGAGCCAATGAGTCTCAAAGACTTCTCACTCATTTGCCCTGTTACAGATGTTATACTCAAAAAAATTACGTTGCTTGGTCAAAGCCAATAGCGCTGTACATGGCAAACGCAACTTTTTCTAACGGTCACGCCCTACTGATTGGTGTTGGTGCTGATTTACCAGTTACCGTAAAGGATGCAACAGCCTTACGAGATGTGCTGATTGACCCAACCCGTGCGGCCTACCCACCAAAACAAGTTGAACTATTGACGGAGGCTAAAGCAACTCGCCAAGAGATTCTTGAGGCTTTTGACCGACTTATCGAGCAGGTCAATCAAAATCCTGATGCTACAGTAATTATCTACTTCTCCGGTCATGGTGGACGGATTGAGTCCCTTGATGGCCCTCCTGAGTATTTCCTAGTCCCATCTGGTTTTAACTGGAACCAACGGGCAGACACCGCCATTTCAGGATTGGAGTTTACTGAAAAGATTGAAGCAATCAAAGCTCGAAAGCTCGTTGTTCTTTTAGATTGCTGTCATGCAGGTGGTGTGCCAGCACTGAAAACACCAGGTACAACATTTATCAAGTCACCCGTGCCGCCTACTTTACTAAGTAGCTTGGAAAGCGGTAGTGGTCGGATTGTTGTTGCCTCATCGCATGAAGATCAGTATTCCTATACTGGCAATCCATATAGCGTCTTCACTGCCTGTCTGCTAGAGGCTTTACAGGGTAAGGCATCTGTAAATCAGGATAATTATGCCCGTATTCTCAACGTTTTGAGTTACTTATTCGACCAAGTACCCAAGCGAACAACAGATAAGCAGAAGCCTTTTGTCAACAAGATACTCGACCTAAGTGATAACTTTCCGCTTTGTTACTATGCAGGTGGTGAACTAAAATTACGGGTCGAAGTACAAAGTTCTGAGCCAGTTTTTCGACTCAATCCTTTGACTGCTAGTGAGGACACCTTGACGAAAATGAAGAGGGAGCGAATACAGAGAGAAATAAGTATAGCCGCTCAAGAGCGTAAGTCTGTAACTGAAAAAATAGAAGTCATAGTTAAGGCTCTTGATATCGAAGATAATGCTTTGCGAGTGCGTAGTCTTAAAATTCAAAAAGAGCGATATGAAGAAGAACTTAATCAAATTCAAGAAAAAATTGAACAGCTTCAAACAAAAATGTCCTTACTTACTTAGTTTTTAGGGAGGAAGAACATAAAGGAAAAAAGTCTAAAAACTACCATTAATTAGAGTAATAACGAGCATTCTGCAATCTATGGCTGATGGATAATTATATAGGTAGGAATTGAGCGGCAATGACAGACAAAAAAAATGCTGATTTGACACCTGAAGAATCTCAAACTCCGAAAAGTTCCGAATCTGGGCAAGAAGCGCCTAATCAGGAAGCAAAGTTAGATGCTGAGAACAAAGCAGAGGAACCCGATGCTGCTAAGAAACCAGCTGGAGTCAACGCCAAAAAAGAATCTCAAGATTTTTTTGAAAAAATTCATCAAAAATCTCCCAGGCAAGATTCACATCAACCTTCTTCAAAGAATGATGGCGACGAACAAAAAGAAGATTATTCAGATATTTTAACTGAAGATCCAGAGCTATTGCAAACCAAGCTAAAGCGATATGAAAATGATCATAAACAGAAACACAATGAGTATAATATTTTAACTGAAAATATAGGAATACTAATAGATTCTATTCACGATGACAGAAGATCCGGCTTACAAAAAGATAAAGATTCAAAGCAAAGGGCAGAATTTGAACAACAGAAAGAATCAATTAACAAAGATATTGAAAAGCTTGAAAATAATATACATCTAATCAAAGATAAATTAGCAAAAGTTGAAACACTAAAAAGTAAAATACCTGGATATAAAGGTGAGGTAACCGAACTTACTAAAGAAGATGAGAATATTTCTGCTAATTCACTGTTTGTAGAAAATAAACCTATTAAAAATACAGTACTGTATGTAGCTACATTTTTCCCAGATCTGAATCCCCATGATTTCGATCGAGTTGTTTCATTTTTGTTAGAAGAGCAAACAACTACTGTCATGGTAAAGTCGCAAATAACTACAGAACATGGCGAAATACGACTGATTGAAGCTCCGAAAGAAAAGCCGCTAACCGAAATTTGGCAAGAGAGCCAACACGATCAAGTTTTAGACAATTGCTACCTTAATTCCGTTTATCTAGAAGATTTATCACAAATACAAATAATTGATTTTAATTTTCTATCCTTAAGAGACAAGCTTAAAAAATACTTTAAGAAAAAGCTAAGTTTATATTTATCCAAACAATTTAATCGCTCTCGATTCTTAATATTTTCACTTTCTATAAAGGTAGCTATTAATGCAATATATTTATCAGTTGATATGGCTATTTCTTCTCCTTCTGCTTATGGAGAGGATTGGCTGTTTGAAATTATTGTAGGATTTACTGAAAAGGCAAATTATAACATTGATAACGATAGCGAAAGCGAACCAGAACCACAACTTAATAGATTACTGGCAGAAATTACACCCGAAAAAAGAAGCTCTTTTGTCTTTAATCGCGTATCAAGTTTGATTGTTGAAATGCTCGATTACTCTCAGCTACAGGACGTAGTTAAGAATTTCTTTGAAAAGTTGATGTTAGTGAAACGCTATGATGCTGTTCTAGGAATTGTCAAACGTTTGCGTTCGGCACCTCAATTTGATGAACTTTACTGGATAAAGCAGCTGTTAGACCGGGGAGATGAAAAAATACGATCCGATGCTTATAAGTTCTTATACAGTCAGCTAGAGCAAAACAGTTCCTGTATTTACGAGCTACTAGATACTATAAAAGCTTGGTTACCTGAACGAGATCGTACTCCAAAAACATATTCTCAATCCAATCAATATGCTTTACGGCTATTGGTAGAGTACTGTTCAGAAACAATCCGGGATCTAGACTTCAAGGACTATGGTTGCTGGCCATCTAAGTATCCACTGTTTGCGCCTCTGCATGGTAGCTCAATTGAGAGCAAGCTAGAGACTTTAGTTACTTGGATCTTTCATCCAGGTTTGAACTATATCCTCAAGTATATTTTCGACACTAATACTACACAGTTTATTGGCTTCTTGGTTGCAGAGTGGTTTACTATCTTATGGGGGTTGGAAAAAAAAGAGCCTGAACAAGAAGCTTCTGAAGTAGCTGATAACTTAATTCGGCAAATAATTTTAAACACTAATCGTTCCCAACAAAAAGAGCTTGTTGAATTTTGGACAACACTTACAGATAATTTGCTAGATGAAACTGAATTTTATGGAGAGTCTGAAGATAAGAAATTAAGGAAAGAATCTTTACGTAGGCGTAATTTAGTCAAACAATTGAAGAAACAATTCAAAGCTTTTCAAAAAAACATACCCGTAGCAAAATAAGGAGATTAACAATGAGTCAAACTAATTCTTTAGTTAAAGTCATTAGGGAAATAGATGCCAAAACAAGAGAAGAAAAAGCAAAAGCAAAATCTTCTGATGAAAAAGTAGTAATTATTGATAAGAAAAAATGGCAAGCCGTACCCAAAAAGCCTTTGTTTGGGGATTTAGCGTTTTACCTTGTTTGCAATAATAACGACCCTTCAAATATTGCTGAACGTCAAGCTCTTCCCTACTATCTAACGTATTTTGTTACGGGTGAGAAACTCGGTATTTCTATCACCTACTGGGCAAGTTGCGAGCCTGGCAATGAAGAGAAAGTGGCAGAAACTCTCTGTCGTGGCAAGACTTTGGGCGAAGCACTTGATAAAAAAATTGAGAAATGGATTGCTGATTTTACTAGAAATGATGCTTCTGTATTCCTGGAAAACTATTCTATTCAATTAGCAAAATTACGAGAGTATGTAAAAATAAAGGTTAAAGAAGAGGTTGGTATAAACCTCGAACTGAAGCTTTCCCTTGAGAAAGAGGCTCAACTTCAACCTTTTACAATTCCCTCTTTTCCAATGGATGTGTACGTTTCTGATTGTGATGATACATTAGAGCTTCAAATTCAAACTGAGTTAATTGTTGATGAAAACAATAAAGTAAAAGCCATATTCAATGATGTCAAAGATGCTCTCAAATGGCGAGAATTAGTAAAACAGTTTAAGAGTGAGGTTAAAAATTACTTACTACGTCAAATTACCATAGACCAGTTTAGCTATGAATTGAAAGATACTGTCCGCGACCAACTGGTAGCACATTTAAACTCCATTTTAATTAATTATGGTCGGAAAGTAGGGTACTTATCTCTCAGCAGTAATGCGGTTGCCTCAGCCAAACAGCTTGTCCCAATAAAATGTAAGGTGGAGTGCGAGGTTCAGAAATATTCAGAACCAATATTTGTTGGAAACACCATATTGATGTTGCCTCTAAATACAGCAAGGTATAAACCTAATGAAGCTTCTAAATTGGCAGAATGGGTTGAGAGCGAACTAGAAAAAATTATCAAGCCTTTAATGCTTAAGAAGAAGTATATCGATGTTTTGTGCGATTTTGAGGATGTGGCTGAAGAAATTAAAAAGCAGATGCAGTATGAGGCTAAGTCTATTGGCTATGCAGTGAATCAGATTGTCTCTGTCCCCAACTTAGAACACCTTGAACTCAAAGAAAATTTTGATATAGAAGTTTATCAAAAAACTTTTGCAACTAATGATGCCAATGTCAAAGTAATTTTAGGCATATCTGCTACTGCAAAAATTGAAGACTTCACCAAAATACAAGATTACTTGAAGCCCAAAACTGACATCAAAAAGTTAATTGAGGAAACAATTTACCGTGCTACGAGTCAATTTTTAAATAACATCTCACCAGAACGATATTATATGCGTTTTTACCATGCTGGTGTAGATGAAAATGGACGCCCTGAGAGAGAATCAGTTCAAGAAGAATTAATAAGTGTAATCAAAAAAGAACTAAAAGCACGTTTCAGTGCTGAGGTTAGCAGGATAACTACAAATATATATGACACAGAGATTGCCAAACACTTCAAAAAATTGTATGGAATGATAGGTTCCTTTGCTGTGGAAGTCTCTTCAAATGTTGATATAGAGGAAGCAGTTAAATTCCAGGGTGATTTCCAGATTGAGGGTGTTGAAACAAATAGTTGGTATAAATTTCAAGCTCGAAAGCCTGAAATCGATAAAATTCGTGAATCTCTTGAAAAAAATCTTAATAGGAATTTAAGTGCTTTTACTAAAGATGACCTACAGTACATAAACTTGGAATACCTATCTTTGATAGAGCGTCTGATAAACGAGTGGGCTACAGATATTGTAGTTGAACAATTTGGTTTAAAAATCCGCATAACCAATTTGTATCGTATACGTACCGAACAAGAAAAGCTTCTGGCTGGGGAGAAAGTGAACCAACTCCAGGCAGCTCGCGAAGCAAGACAAAAACAACTTGCTGCTCAGGGTGAAATGACTTCAATAACAAATCAGTTTAAATTGTCAGAATTAACTAAACTGCGTGAAAAACGCTTGAAGCTTATTGCAGGCGAGGATAATGAAGATGAAATTGAAGAGTTAGATGAGAAAATTCGCGTTCTAGAAAAAGAAGTCCGGGTTTCCTCTTTGGAAGAAGCTACAAGCAAGGTTGTAAAACCCCAAACATCGAAATCTCCAAGTCTTCGTGAGGTAGCCGAAAAAGCTAAACTTCAGGGCAGTAAAAACAATCCGGCTCTAGATACTGCTCATGACACAGCCCTTCCAGAACTAGAAGGAAAAAATAGTGAGTGAGTAATTAGTTGGCATTATGTGACAAATCAGTTACATAATGCCTTGTCGCACAAGAAAGACTAAAACCAAAACAGTTAATAATCAGAAGCAATAAACTGAACTATGGAACAGATTAGAGTAACATTCCAAAAGCATGAGGGAAGCGATGAGCGGACGCTAAATATTTTACTAGATGAGAAGTTAGGTGAATTCCGTAAGGAGGTGCAGACACTACTGGGCTTGCCAGATGACCCACCTTGCCGACTTGTGCTGGATAGAACTGGCGAAGAATTAAGGGATAATGCGACTGTTAGAGAAGCAGGCATTCAAGCCAATGACAAGCTCTTACTGTTCCCGTTAGGTGCTTGGCAAGAAAAGAATAGCAGAGGTTCTGTTTCCAGCAACATTAAAGCTGTCCAGGAGCGAGATGGCATCTCTAGGGACACTGAAACTATCCAGCCAGAGCCAACTAAGACGACGTTCTCAAGTTTAAAGGATTGGCAAAAAGCGACGATAACTGGTAGTGTGATTGGGACGTTTATGCTTGTGGCTCTGGTTTTGACTAGACCTCAAACGCCGCCATCTCCCCCACCTACGCTACAACAAACAACTGCACAACAACAAATAACTGCTCAACGGCCTTCACAATCACAGCCAATTTCACAGGAAGAGGCTGTCAATTTGATTCAGAGATGGCTACAAGCCAAGCGAGTAATGTTGGCTCCTCCTTATAATCGTCAAATTGCTGCTGAAATAACAACTGGTGAGCAATATGATAAAACTGCTGGCCCTGATGGGTCGATTGATTGGCTAGAGAAAAATAATGCTTATTACCGATTCGGTGTCCAAAAAATTGATGGTGTTGAACGATTAGTCACCAATGGTAATGAAGCGACTATTCAAGTAAGAGTTACTGAAGACAGGACACTTTATAAAGATGGAAAAATTGACCCCAATGAAACTGATTTTAAAACGCGAACAGTAGTGTACAATTTGCAGTTATTAAATGGTACTTGGAAAATCGTTTCTTATAAAATAATAAAAAAATAAAATAATTAAGATGGTCTTCAAAAAAAAGTTTGCTCACTTTAAATTTATATTAATTACAATTCTAGTCGCGTTTACTGTAGTGGTATGCGGGGCTTTATTGGTGCAATTATCGTCCCAAAATTTACCAGTTCAGTCTACTACTAAATCTCCTTCTAATCTGGTTTCTCCTCAGCCCAACTCAAGTTCTCCTGTTCCATCTGCATCAGTTGCACCAACTAATTCGACGGTAGGAAGCGCCAATTTAGATCTAGCCCAGCAAGGATCTGTTTTTAGTCAGACTACTTATGGACATTTTCCTTATAAACAAGCAGATCCAAAGCGAATGATTATTGTAGCTAGTTATGCTACAGAAGAGTACCAGCGATTTGAATCAGTTGATCCAGAAGCCGGAAAAGCACTTATGAAGATGATTTATGCGGCTAGAGATGAAGGTGTCTGGATCATCCTTGTCTCAGGCTTTCGCACCATCAAGCAACAACAAAAATTATTTCAGGAACAGATTAAGCGTCGTGGTTCTCCTGAAGCAGCGGCCAAAGTCAGTGCTCCATCTGGGTATAGCGAACATCACACTGGCTTCGCTGTTGATTTAGCAGATGGTCAATTTCCTAAGCAGGATATTACCTATCAATTTGAAAATACCGCTGCTTATCGTTGGCTAACTCGCCGCGCTAAAGAATTTGGCTTTGAAATGTCTTTCTCACCCAACAATGCACAAGGGGTGAGCTTTGAGCCTTGGCACTGGCGATATGTGGGTTCACCTGATTCAGCCGCAATATTTGCAAATGCAAGAAACCTGCGATAGTTGGTGCGACTTAACACTTGAGAGTAAAAATATTTTTTGAAAGAGAGGATGCTTGCATTTTTCTACGCAATTTAGTATGATTATAAAAATGTAAAAATCAACCCTATCAAGGAAAAACTTATCCCTATGGACACAAAATCAAAGGCTAAATTACTAAAACTGTATGCACATTATCACCCCAACGAGACTTAATTTTGGGAAAAGCACCCTAATGCAGAAGTTAGCCTCCGGTTATGGAATAAACGCACAAAAAAAGCTCAATGGCAGAACCTTGATGAGTTAAGCCAAGACTTTGCCTCAGCAGATTTAGTTGCCAATCTAACGGTGTTTAACATCGGCGGTAATAACTATCGACTCATCACCTTGGTAGATTACAAAAAACAAAAAGTTTTTATCCGCCATGTCCTCACCCATGCAGAATATGATAAGGAGGACTGGAAAAATGACGACTGGTACACATAACAATAACGCTTATATAGAGTTGCTCAAAACTTTTGCTCCTCGCCCGATCAATTCTGAGGAAGAATTACTCGCTACGCAAAAAGTAATTGATTCGCTGATCGATCGCGGCGAACTAACAGCAGACGAACTAGACTACCTCAACGTTTTAGGTAGTCTAGTCTACGAGTACGAACAACTTCATCATGAACCGATACCCGACATTTGTGGTGTAGAGCTAATCAACGCGCTTTTGGTAGAATACGATTTGCAGCCCAAAGACCTACTTCCCATTTTTAAAACCGAATCCATTGTATCTGAAGTGCTAAGCGATCGACGCAAACTAACAGACATTGAGATGGGCCAACTCGCTGATTTCTTCCAGATGTCTCCTGATGATTTTTTGGGTTAAATTAAGCTAATTTTTGATTGATATCATGTCCTTGCTCATCGTTAGTGTAAGGACATGATATCGTCAAATTGTTTGTTGTCATCAGTAGTTAAATTTTTACCACAGACTTCGACGTGAGCGCTCAGTCGAACGATGAAGACAGATGAACGCAGATGAACACAGATAAGAATAATCACACGAATTTTTTAGATGAACGATGCGTAAGGACATGATATGATTCCTTATTTAAATGCGCCTCAGCTTAACTATCGTTGTGTCGCAGAAGAGTTTGGTCGATTCAATAAAACTCGTTCACCATAATTCAATAGCTTTTCTAAATTAGCCAGACGGTTATCCCAAGTTTGAACTTGATAGGAATTCTGTGTAGAATGCTGGCTCATCCAGTTGCGAAACTGCGAACGAAATGATTTTAAAGAATTCCTTGCTGCTGCGAAATTAGTGGGAGTTGGCTGTTGAGCTAGTTGATTTAAAGCAGTTGAAAGTGCTGAGCCTTGAGTGCTAAAAGACGATCGCATTCCCTCTGCCATCTGAAGTTGGTTTGTTTGTGTTTGCACCAGAAAACCCCATTCCCGCTGGAGAGAGGCGAAACCAGAAGCCGCCGAAGCGAAAGGCTGACGGTAGGGAATCGGTTCTTTTAAGCTAGCCCCGTTGTTGCCTTGGGTACGATTGAAAATCGATCGCAGTCGATCGCTAAAATGCTCGAAGGCAAATAGCGAGTAACCGCCGTTTGGCAAATCTCTCACAAACTGAATTTGATCGATCGCACTTATTTCCGGTAAGTTTAGAAGCAAAATCCCCGGCAATACCAGGGTTGAGCTTAAATCCGGGCTACTCAGCCAGGGTGCAGTAAGTTGAGAGAAACGATTGGTATCCTGAGCATAAGCCATCGGCACCACCAAATCCACATCGCCTCTTTTTGCCCAAACTTCCCAATTTTGTTGCAACTTTTGAATTCGTTCCTGTACGGGATACCCAAAAACAGCAGCCGACATAATTAAATTGGGACGGCGCTGGCGTGCCATGTGGGAAACTTCTGCCACGAAAGAATTAATTTGACTGGTACGAAACTCAGTCCACTTTTGCCACATTGGGCGATTGCTAGGAGAAATCTTCATCGGATCGACCCCAGCCATTTCCTGAAATAGCTGACGCGCCGCTTTCCCATATCCGTAGACCGATCCCCGACTGGGGTCTTGAAACGGGTAGCGAATGTAGTCGAGATGCAAGCCATCCACGTTATAGCGGCTGAGGATTTCATCGCACAAACTGAGTAAATAGCGCCGCACTTCAGGATTTGCCGGGTCTAGGAACGGCTTTGTCTGTCCCGCCGGAATCATCCGGCCTTGGTTATCGTAATTAGCCCAATCGGGATGAGCCGAAATAATTGGGCCGGGATAGTCAGGGGATAGGTTGAGAATGGCATTGTGACGCTGGTTGCCAACTGCAAAAGTCCAAACCCAGGCGTGCAATTCCATACCCCGCTCGTGAGCTAACTTAATCGCAGCAGCTAGGGGGTCCCAACCCTTTGTGAGCGGGTTCTGTTCTGGCGCGACTTGACTGGGGTAAATGGTGTAGCCTGCATTGACCGTTTCAAAAAAGACGGTATTAATTCCCGCTTGAGCGAGCCCATCAAAAATCTTGGCTAAGCCGCGTTCTGAGCCTGCTTGAACGATCGAACCGCGATCGAGCCAGATAGCCCGGATTTCCGATTGAACTATAGGGCTAGAGGTTGGGTAAAGGTTCCAGAGGTTAGACCGTGCTTGCAGCCATTGACTTCTAGCAGTGGCGTAGTCCCGTTTGGCAATCAATTGGGGGAATGCTTGCAGCACTTCTCGTGCATTTTGTAAAGTGCCAAGTGCTGTGTTCTGAGTGCTAATTGGAGAAGTAGAGGCGACTGTTGAAGAAGAGCTGATGGAGATAGTTTCTTTTCTCCCCGGTTCTGCCGCTCCCCCAGCAACCTGCACCCCTGTATTTAGACTGGCGGAGTTAACAGCCAAAATGGCGCTTTCCACGCGACCGAGGAGGTTTTGTAGTTCTTGGCGCATAGCGATCGCTTCTTTAGGCGCGATCGGTTCCCCATTTGGTGCAACGCGAATCCCAGCAGTCGCCACCCGTTCGGTCGGGTCAACTGGGGATTGGCGATTGGCGATTGGCGATTGGCGATTGGCGATTGGCGATTGTTCTCCCGCTCTCCCCCTCCCCCGCTCCCCCGCTCCCCCGCTCCCCCGCACCGCCGTCGTCGGTGTCTGTCTGGGAGCCGCTGCAACGTTGGGTAAAGCGCCAGGAGCGACGCAATTAGCGGAAGTTGGGGGAGGTGACACTCCAGCCTGGGCGATATTGCCATAACGGCTTAGAGCCGCCTTTAGCCAACCCAGATCCAGCTGAGCGCTAGCCGCAGTATTGACGCCCCAGCGCCAGCCTAAAAAAGTGGCGCGGTTAGTCGTCACAACTGCTGGAGGAGAGTCACTTATTGTCCAGGTGGCAGCTGTTTGACTGTTCAAACTGGTGGGAATGATCACGCCGCCGTGGATAGTGCCTGTGAGTTCCTGTCGCACCCACTCCTGAGTTCTGGTACGCATGGGTTGTAGCGCTTCTGGTTCGGAGAGAGGAAAAGCCCAGTAAGCACCCAAAAGACTGCGTAACATTTGGCGAACTCCCGGCGGGGAGAGGTTGCCCACAGGCCCGCTCGCGATCGCACGACCGCCTTTACTCATCCACGCTTCTAGAGCTAGAGTCTGCTCCTGGGTCAAGCTTTCCACATTCGGCAAGAACAGAACCGTGACGCCGTTCAAATCTGCCACATTTTTAATTTTTTCCAGGTCAACAACGCAATATGGCACGCCGCTCTCGCTTAAGCGAGTCGTAATGCCGCTCCATTGGGTAGCATTATCGGGGCTACGTACCACACCCAAGCGGATACCTTGCGCTGACGCAGCAGAAAAAGGTAAAAGCATTTCCAGGCAGAGCCAGGGAACGAGGTAAAAAGGTAAAAGAAACAGACGAAAAAGATATTCCAGTTTGATCTTTTGCTTTTTACTTTTTGATTTGTCAATTGTGACTTCTGACTTGCGACTCCTCACTCCTAACACCTGATTTGTGACTCCTCACAGCAATTTTGGATAAAGGAGAAGATTTAAATCCCCTAGCCCACAATCTCATTAACCGGGAACCGATCCATCAATTGGATAGCGCGGCTGGCATTTCGCTTCAATGAATCTGGTAAATAAGGTACGTGAGGTATTTGCGAGAGGAAATCTAACGTTCTGCGTAACATCCGCACCACATCTCCTTCATCTAAAGAAGTGTTTTCGCACAGATGCACCCAATCCACACCCAAAGCCCATTGTTCCACCAAGCCGATTAAATCATCCTCTAACCATACTGGCAAAGCGACATTGTGACGACGCTGGAGCTGGAATAGCTGGCGTCGCAAATTTCGCAATTTGTCTATAGCTTCCTCAACTTCTGGAGCGGGATCGAAGTTTGTTCTGGAATCTGGGCGGGGTGTTTCGGTAACTAGGGCGGCACAAGCCCCTGCCAGGTGATGGGGGTCTAAATCGTCAAATTCTCCCGACATCAGCGCCAATCCCAGCCATAGCTCGTTATCGCCGCGAATTGCTGCCGCCGCTTGTCCCATGCGAGTTGGCAGCAATCCCTCCAAGCAGCCAAACCCTTGCAAAATTTCAATCAAGTCGAGGAATTCATCCCAGTGCCGTTGGGTTTCGAGATCGAGTTTTTCTTGGCGATCGCTAATTTCCTCTTGCAAACTAAGCATACGACGGAAACGTTTGAGCAGCGCCGCTGGATTGCCCCACTGATGGATGGGGTGAGCGTCCAGTTGCGCTTCCACTGCCTTAACTCGGTGGGCTTGAGCCACCACTTCTGGGGGATCTTCAGGCGACGGTGGTGAGGGGATCGCACGAGCGACAGGGGCGCTAGCTTCTGTACCACTACGCACGCTACCGAGTTTCATGGGCAGTTCGGGCGGTGGCCCCTCCAAGTTATCGACAGCGGCAATGCGGGGCAATTCCGCATGAAAACCAACCACATCTACCGTCCCCACCACATACCAGCGGTTATCCTGCCCCAAACAGATCAGGTACGGACTTTGTCCTGGGCCTGGTATTTTATTTACTAATGTTGCTGAGATGGGGTTAGGAACGGGTATATGTCTGCCTTTGAGGCTAAGTATTGTTCCTGCTACGGCGAAATTGAGGGCAAGAGCCATATCGCTCGCCTGCATAGAGGCAGACTGCTGTTGCAGCGTTTTCAACAACTGCTTTTCTACCCTGAGTCGCTGTTGTAATTTTTCATAATTAGCCAACACGGCGGGGTCAAATTTTCCCAATTCTGACTGATATTTGGCCAACTCAGCCTCTCGATCGGCGATCGCTTGCTGTTGGGGTCTGAGCGTCAATGTCGCCAAGTACTGACCGAAACTGCGTTCTACGAGTGCTTTCGCCTGTTGGATGGTATGC
This sequence comes from Argonema antarcticum A004/B2, assembly GCF_023333585.1. Taxonomy (GTDB): domain Bacteria; phylum Cyanobacteriota; class Cyanobacteriia; order Cyanobacteriales; family Aerosakkonemataceae; genus Argonema; species Argonema antarcticum. The sequence goes on along the minus strand of NZ_JAIQZN010000001.1, from coordinate 70,749 downwards.
GTTTGCAGGAGGTTCAGCACCATACCATAGCTGGGGGTAAACTGGCTGACTAAAGGATCGGGCTTGGATGTTGCCAGGTAAGCTGCTTCTTTTGCCCCTTCAAAGGGCGTTTGCAGCGTCACCACATAGCCTCTTTCGTCCATCCCCCGACGCCCAGCCCGACCGGCCATTTGCAAGAATTCAGAGGCGTTCAGCAATCGATGTCCGCGATCGGTCCGTTTGGAGAGCGTTGAAATTACCGTTGTCCGGGCGGGCATATTTATCCCCGCTGCCAACGTTTCCGTGGCAAACACCACTTTAATCAAACCCAGTTGGAACAGTTCTTCTACAAAGCCTTTCCAGGTGGGCAAAATGCCAGCGTGGTGGGCGGCAATGCCCCGATAAAGCGGTTCGATCTGCCCAACTCGACCAGCTTCTGGGTGGCGTGCCAAAAATTCGTCAATTCGCTGTTTTAGCTGTTGAGTTTCTGCTTTGTTAACCAGACTGAAATCCCCAATATCTTCCACTGCCTGGTCGCAGCCCCGGCGACTGAAGATAAAGTAAATTGCCGGTAGCATATCCCGTGCCTGCAATTGGCTCAGTACAAACGATAAACTGGGACTTTCCGGTCGTTTGCCGCCCCCTTGTTTCCCTTGAGCGCCTTTGGGTTTGAGGCGAAGGTTTATTTTCGTTTGGTCATCGTTGAGCAGGGGAAATAGCCCTTTGGGAGAACAGAAGTTAAATTCCAAGGGTACGGGGCGGAAGTCTGAGTAAATCAGGTCGGTTGGCCCGTGAACCTGGCCGATCCAGTCGGTCAGCTGTTCGCTGTTGGCGACTGTGGCAGAAAGTGCCAGTAATTGAATCTCGTGGGGACAATAGATGATCGACTCTTCCCAAACTGTACCCCGCTGGCGATCGTTCATGTAGTGACACTCATCCAGCACTACTGCTTCCACGCCAACTAAGGATGTGCCGACTTCCCCTATTGGTGTGCCGTAAAGCATATTGCGGAAGATTTCTGTAGTCATCACCAAGATGGGGGCTTCCCGGTTGATGGACATATCCCCGGTTAGCAGTCCCACATTCTCAACCCCAAACTGCTCGCTGAAGTCGCGGCACTTTTGGTTGGAAAGGGCTTTGAGGGGGGTAGTGTACAGCACCCTTCTGTTCCGCGCTAAGGCACGGTAAATGGCGTATTCTCCAATTAATGTTTTCCCCGAACCTGTGGGGGCACAAACTACGACTGAGCGATCGTCATTCAATGCCTCGATCGCATCTAGCTGGAATTTATCCAGCTCAAATGGGAATAATGTATTCAGGTCAAGCTCTGCTTTTGTACGCGAACGGTTCACACACGAATATTCCAAATAGTGTTGCAGACAAGGATTCACTCATATCTTGCACCAGCTTCAGAAACCAGGTTTCTCGCAACTGGCTAAACCTAAAAGCCTAGATTTTTCGTCTAGAAACCCGGTTTCTCAGGTCTTGTTGAGAATGGTGCAAGATGTGAGTTCACCAAACTCTAACCCAATTGAGATGCCGAGTCTGCCTGATTCTATCCAATTTTGGCATTTCTCAGAGATTCCTAACCAGGGGCTAACTTGCTAGGGGCGAACTTGCTAAGGGCTAGCAAGGCAACTTAATAAAACCGACCAGGCACCTGTGGAATTGGTAACCTGGTCATTTTAGGTAATAAAGGCTCGTGCCGATTATTAATAATTTTGATTGTTAGCTGACGCCCGAAACCGAGACAGCCACGAAGATCAGACTACCTACTAGAGCTAGAGCAGCCGCACCCATAATCACATAGTTACGCTGTTCGGTTTTGCTTGGAGGGGTTGCTTCGTAGATTTTTGGCTCGATCGCAAAGTTGTTCAGCAGACCGCCATCTTCTTTAATGTAGGGCATGAATATTATCCTCAGTTTTTTTGATCTTAATTTATCGTAACAATACTTATCATACTCGCTTTCTCAAAAAAACTTACAAATCTTTACAAAAACTAAGGAAAGTCAAAAGTCAAAAAGGGGAGGAGCAGAGGAGCAGGGGAGCAGAGGAGAAATTTTCTTGACCACTGACAACTGACAACTGACAACTGACAACTGACCACTGACAACTGACCACTGACCACTGACCACTGACAACTGACAACTGACTACTGACTACTGACCACTGACAACTGACAACTGACAACTGACAACTGACAACTGACAACTGACAACTGACAACTGACCACTGACCACTGACCACTGACCACTGACCACTGACCACTGACCACTGACCACTGACCACTGACAACTGACCACTGACTTTCCCTACCCAGTAATTTTGCCAGTTAGGGGCGAACTTGCACTGGCGTAAGCTTTCACCGGAATTCTCCCAGCCAAATAAGCGAGACGTCCTGCTTCGGTAGCCATACCCATCGCCCGTGCCATCGCGGCGGAATTCTGAGCTTGGGCTATGGCAGTATTAATTAACAACGCATCTGCCCCCATCTCCATTGCCGCTGCTGCTTCGCTGGGCGTTCCAATTCCGGCATCAACTACCACAGGAACGGTTGCATTGTCAATAATTATCTCGATATTCGCAGCATTTTTGATTCCCTGTCCCGAACCGATAGGAGAACCGAGAGGCATGACGGTAACGCAGCCGACTTCTTGCAAGCGTTTTGCCAGCAGTGGGTCAGCATTGATGTAGGGCAAAACAGCAAAGCCTTCTTTCACAAGCTTCTCAGCGGCCTCTAGAGTGCCGATGGGGTCTGGCAATAAATACTTGGAGTCGGGAATCACTTCTAATTTGACAAAGTTATTGTCCTCTTGCCCTAAGAGTTTAGCCATTTCCCGTCCTAATCTGGCTACGCGGATGGCATCTTCAGCAGTTTGACAGCCTGCGGTGTTGGGCAACATCCAAATTTTAGTCCAGTCTAGAGCTTCGGCGAGTCCTTCGTGTCCTGGGGCGTTGGTTTGCACTCGCCGCACGGCAACGGTGACGATTTCGCAACCGCTGGCGATGATGCTATGCTGCATTTCTCTTATGCTGCGATATTTGCCAGTTCCCGTCATCAGGCGGGATTTAAAAGTTTTTCCGGCGATGGTGAGAGGGCAATCTAACAAATTGACATCGTTTGTTTGTGGCGTTGATTTGTCTAAAATTTGCATTTTTTTATCTCTTGTATTCGTACAGTAGCGAGAAACCAGGTTTCTTATATTGTCTTATATTTCTCTATTTTCGGAGGTATAGCAACCGCTCTCGTCGGTTAGGACATTCTTAATTCCTTAAACCGTTCGGCTGAGTTTCGACAAAGACTTCGGCGTGAGCGCTCAGGCTTCGACGTGAGACGGTCGGCGAGCGCGCAGTCGAGTCGCGCTCAGCCGAACGTCTCACGTCGAAGCCTAGCCCCTAGTCCCTATTTATATATTCTGATTCGCACTTTGCTTTTTGTAACGCTAATTGTTTGTGAACCTGGAGTAGTTAAAATGATTCAGAAGCCGATCGCAATTTCGATCTAAAATCAAATCGGCCATTAGCAAAGCGGTGATAGGAGCTAACAAAATACCATTGCGATAGTGTCCTGTGGCTAAAATCAAATTGTCGTAGGCACTAGATCCGAGAATGGGTAATTCATCGGGAGTTGCAGGTCGAAATCCCCACCAAAATTCTATGATGGGAAAATGTTGTAATTCTGGATAAAGTCGGATTGCTCGTGCCAGTAATGCTTGCATCCCCGCTGGAGTATTATGCGGTGCGAAACCCACATTTTCGCTAGTAGCTCCTATAACAATTGTGCCATCTCGACGCGGCACAATGTAAATTTCCTCCCCAAACAAAACCTGTTTTAAACCCAGGGTTGGTGATGGCGATCGCACTGAGAGCATTTGTCCCTTTTTGGGATATACTGGCACTGGCAATAATTCATGTGCCCACGCACCAGTTGCTAAAACATACCGTTCGGCTTGCCAATCTCCGGCAGAGGTTTTTATAGAGGCAACTTGCCGATTGCGGATTTGGATTTTTTCAACATTTACGCCTTCGCTCATATTAACGCCCAATTCGCGTGCTGCTGCCCACAATGCTCTTGCTAAAGCACGATTATCGACTTGTGCGTCTTCAGGATACCACCATCCACCGACAACTTCCGAACTCAGTCCAGGCTGATGTTTATGAATGGCTTCCCTATCTAACCAAATGCTAACAGGACATTCTTCCTTGCGTTGTTGCTCCCCAGACCTATAAACTGGAGCTAGAATACCACAAGGCCAGTATCCGGTTTCTAAACCGCTGATTTCTTCTAGTTTTCTTGTCCAATCAGAATATATTGCCCGACTCTGCACGCACAAATCGAGCATCGGGCTTGGTAGTATTTTTTCGGCTTGGGGTGCGAGCATTCCGGCGGCGGCATGAGCTGCTGCTTGCTGAAAGTCTCGTGTCAGAACGGTAACATTTGTTTTGCGTAGTTTGAGTTCGATCGCAAGTGATAGCCCAACAATCCCACCGCCGATAATTAGAATGTCGCTTGGTATATTCATTTATTCAACAAGATTCTCTACCACAGCGCTGGAATGGGCTCCCAGAAGGATTGCTACAGCCACTGCGATCAAAACGCGAGGTTAGCTGAATAAGCCTATCTTTGTCCAATTAATAGCAATCTACCATTGGCTTGCTACAAATTGCGCCTTTCAATAGTAAGATGTCTAGGCGACAGGCAAATATTCACCGCTAAATTGCGATCGGGGATGGAAGTTATCCCTGGGCTGTCCACACGGTGCGATCGCCCTGCCCCCACATCCCATCAAATTTTGTCACGGTTACATCACCTAAAACTTGGGTTTGACAGGCTAAACGGAGGTTTTTCGCAGGAGAATGGGGAGGAAGACTTAGCCGCGTTTTCTCCCGCCAGCTAGCCTCGGAAACCTGCCCTTCCACCTTGACGGCGCAGGTGCCGCAAGTGCCGAAGCCATGACAGTTCACTACTTTGGCTTTATCGTTGTACAAAGCAATGTCATTTTCTAACAAGACTTTACGGAGATTCGCGCCAGAAGCGCATTCAAAAGTCTTTCCTTGTGCAGTTATCTTTGGCATAGTTATTTATCGATGCGTTTCTAAACATTTTTACATCTCTTAAACAATATCGCGTTTAGGCATTTCAACAACAGGCTTGGGGATTGGTCAGTTGTCAGTGGTCAGTTGTCGGTGGTCAGTGGTCAGTTGTCAGTTGTCAGTGGTCAGTGGTCAGTGGTCAGTTGTCATTCTCCTCCACTCTCCCACTCCCCCACTCCCCCACTCTCCCACTCTCCCACTCCCCCACTCCCCCACTCCCCCACTCTTCCCCTTTTGACTTTTGACTTTTGACTTTACTAGCCCCTCTCTCTCTATGACCCCTGACACATCTAGCCAGAAAATTTGGATTTACGATACAACTCTCCGAGACGGCGCTCAGCGCGAAGGATTGTCTCTATCTTTAGAAGATAAATTGCGAATTGCCCACCAACTAGACCGGCTGGGAATTCCTTTTATTGAAGGAGGATGGCCAGGGGCGAATCCGAAGGATGTGCAATTTTTCTGGAAACTGAAAGAAGAACCCCTGATTCAAGCGGAAGTGGTAGCTTTTTGCTCGACGCGACGACCGGGAACAACTGCCGCTGAGGATTCCATGCTGCAAGCGATTTTGGCGGCTGGGACTCGCTGGGTGACTATTTTTGGCAAATCCTGGGATATGCACGTCACAGAGAGTTTGAAGACCAGTTTAGAAGAGAATTTGGCAATGATCGGGGATACGATCGAATATCTCCGCAGTCAGGGACGGCGGGTGATCTACGATGCCGAACATTGGTTTGATGGGTACAAGCACAATCCAGCTTATGCTTTGAAGACATTGGAAAGTGCGATCGCAGCTGGTGCTGAATGGCTAGTCTTCTGCGACACCAATGGCGGCACCCTCCCCCACGAAATTGCCCAGATTGTTCGAGATGTGGCTAGTGCGATCGTAGATGGCGACATTTCTCAATCCAAAATCCAAAATCCAAAATCCAAAATCCAGCTGGGTATTCACACCCACAACGACTCAGACACAGCCGTTGCCAACGCTCTAGCTGCCGTGATGGAAGGTGTCAGAATGGTTCAAGGCACCATCAATGGCTACGGCGAACGCTGCGGCAATGCGAATCTTTGTTCTCTGATTCCCAATTTGCAACTAAAGTTAGGGTATTCCTGTATTAAAGATGAGCAACTAAAACAGCTAACTCAAGCCAGTCGGTTTATCAGCGAAATCGCCAATTTAGCACCCGACGAACACGCAGCTTTTGTAGGACTTTCTGCTTTTGCTCATAAAGGTGGCATCCATGTTAGCGCTGTTGAGCGCAATCCCCTGACTTACGAACACCTTGAGCCGGAACAGGTGGGCAACCGTCGCCGCATCGTTATTTCTGACCAAGCTGGACTGAGTAATGTTTTAGCAAAAGCCCGCAGTTTTGGCATCGACCTAGATAAGCAAAACCCAACTTGTCGTCAAATTCTCCAGCGCCTCAAAAAGTTGGAGAATGAAGGTTATCAATTTGAGGCCGCAGAAGCTAGTTTCGATTTGCTTATGCGCGAAGCTTTAGGGCAACGACAGCAGTTTTTTGAACTCAAAGGTTTTCGAGTACATTGTGATATTGTTGCCTGCGATCGCGAAAAAGACTGCCTTCCTTATGCGCTAGCTACTATCAAAGTGTCTGTGAATGGCAAAGATATTTTGGAAGCGGCTGAAGGAAATGGGCCTGTTGCCGCCTTGGATGCCTCTCTACGCAAAGCTTTGGTGAATTTCTATCCGGCGATCGCAGAGTTTTACCTCACAGATTATAAGGTGCGGATTCTGAACGGAGACAGCGGTACTGCGGCGAAAACTCGCGTTTTGATTGAGTCTAGCAACGGTCATCAACGTTGGACAACCGTGGGAGTTTCCACCAATATTTTGGAAGCTTCTTATCAGGCGGTGGTAGAAGGTTTGGAGTATGGTTTGCTGCTGCATTCTGCCGCGAAGGCTTCATCTCTAGGTGCTAGGGGTTAGGGAAAGAGAGAAATTTTAGATTTTAGATTTTAGATTTTAGATTTAATTTCAATCTTCTCCCTCTTTTCTCTTCCCTAGTCCCTAGAGCGCCAGTCCAGTAGAAGTATTTGACAAAATAAACTAAACGTGATTATTTCCACAGACCTCGGCAGGGCGAAGCATTCGGGCAAAAAAATTGTTGCCGATCGCAATCGACTGTGGCCCGAATGCTAATGCCTACGGCACGCTGCGCGAACGCCCCTACACAATACATATTTTGTCCTTTCTGTCAATTTATTCTACTGGACTGGCGCTCTAGTGCAGCGCGGCAGAAATAACCCACCAGGGAAGAAGTAGTTAAATGCCTGACACCAAAGGATTTTTGACTTTTGACTTTTGACTTTTGACTTCCGCGTAGCGGCACTAGCCCTCTTCCCCATTGCGAGCGAAGATTTCGATCGCTTCACTGCGAGTCAACTGATTTTTATGAGCTAGAGCCGCCAGTTGTTCCCAAGCTGTATCTGTGAGGCGAATTGACCGCAAGCGTTTTGGTTCGCTTTGATAGTCCTGTTCAAACTTACCAGAAGCGGAACGCTTGCGGCGAGAGGATTTCTGCCTGGTACCGGAATAGGGATCGGGTGGTTTTTCTTGGCGATCGACAGTAAACAAGAAAATCAAAGTGTCAATCAGGCGATCGCTTTCCATCGGCATAATCTCCTTCGCGTGGAGCATATCCTGAATAATCACAAAATGCACTAATGTACCGATAAACACTCGCGCTGCTGCTTCTGGATCGGGTAATCCCATTTCCTCATGAGACTTCAGGTATTTAAGGAGATGCTGAAAAATCTTTTTATCTACGTTACGAACAAAAATTTGAGCTAGTACGGGAAAACGACCTGATTCGCCAATAATCAGTCTTACTAAGTCTCGCAGTTCGTGCTTGTTCTTTACGGTTTTGACAATATTTGTGGCTAAGCGTCGCAGAACCTCAGCGGGTTCTCCTGACCAGGATTTTGGATCTTCGGGATTAAACGCGACCTGAAATTCATTTTGCGTCAATTGCTCAATCAGGGCGGCGAACAAGCTTTCCTTATCTTGGAAGTAGCTATACACCGTAGTTTTGGATACACCAGCCGCTGCTGTTACCTTGTCCATCGTGGTAGCAGCATAGCCATGCTCTAAAAACTCTTGCATCGCACCTTTGAGGATGGCTTCGACTTTATCTGCTGACTGGGGACGTCCTGAGCGATCGCCATCTGCCTTTTTCATCTTTCTTGTTTTTCGCTTGCTACTCTGCACTCTCAAGCATACCCCTTGACAAACTAAACTGTATCGTTTAGTTTTGAATGAGTAAACTAAATCGTTTAGTTTACCCATCTCACCCAGAAGGAAGCTTATGGTAAGCAATGCAACGGTTAAGGATTCCCTATTCCTCAAACCTATCCCCCGCCAGTTTGTAATACTTGGAATAGCAGGAAGTATTGGCATTATGGGGATAACAGCAGCGCGAGTCTTCAACTTAGAGTTACCGCAATCGGAACCTGCAAGCCTTGTATCTCAGGTAGTTGTACCCCAAGTGAAGACAGTGACGGCATTAGGCAGACTCGAACCGGCGGGAGAAGTGATAAAACTTTCCGCGCCAGCGCAAAGCCAAGGGAGTCGGGTAGAAAAACTGCTGGTAAAAGAGGGAGATAGTATAAAAGCAGGACAAGTTATTGCGATTTTGGATAATCGCGATCGCCTGCAAGCAGCATCCGAGAAAGCCAAAGAAGGAGTGCAAGTCGCCCAAGCTAATCTGGCGAAAGTGCAAGCAGGTGCAAAGCTTGGGGAGATAGAAGCACAAAAAGCCGAGATTGCGCGGACACAAGCACAGTCGCTAGGTGACGAAAGGGCGCAACGAGAAACTCTGGCAAGGTTAGAGGCGCAGTGGCAAGGTGAAAAAGCAGTACAGCAGGCGACATTGGCGAGGTTAGAAGCGCAGTCCGAAGGCGATAAAAGGGCGCAACAGGCAACCATCAAGAGACTGGAAGCGGAACTCAATAACGCCCGATCGGAATATCGCCGTTACGAACAATTGTATAAAGAGGGTGCGATCGCGCAATCATTATTTGAAAGCAAACGTTTAAATGTAGACACCTTTACCCAGCAATTAAGCGAAGCCAAAGCAATTCTGACGAGAACCGACGCCACAGGGGCAAAGCAAATCGGCGAAGCTAAAGCCAACCTGGAACGAATTACCGTCACCGGAAGCAAGCAAATTAACGAAGCCAAAGCAGTTCTGGCCCGCATTCAATCCACTGGTAGCCAACAAATTAATTCCGCACAAGCCACACTCAACAAAATTGCCGAAGTGCGTCCGGTAGATGTAGCAGCAGCAAAAGCCGAACTAAGGCAAGCAGTTGCAGCCGAGAAAGAAGCTTTGACAAATTTAGAGCAAGCTTACGTCAAATCGCCTCAAGACGGCGTAATTTTCAAAATACATACTCGTTCTGGCGAAACCGTATCCAATGATGGCATCGTCGAGATGGGACAAGTTAGCCAAATGATGGCAGTTGCAGAGGTTTACCAAAGCGATGTCAGCAAAATCCAATTGGGGCAAAAAGTGCGGATATCCAGCAGTTCTTTGCCAAGCGAGATACATGGCAAAGTCGATCGCATCGGCTGGCAAATAGAACGTCAAAACGTGATCAACAGCGACCCCAGCGAAAATATTGACTCCAGAGTCGTGGAAGTCCACATTCGCCTAGATGAAGAATCAAGCCAGACAACTGCCAAATTCACCAACTTACAAGTCAAAACGACGATCGAACTATAGCAAACCATGAAAGTCAGTTAGGACGTTCTTAATTCCACCAAACCCTTGATTCTAGACCCTTCTTTTCTCTTCCCTCTTCCCTAGCCCCTAGCCCCTAGCCCCTAGCCCCTACCAATATGATTGGATTTATCAATGAACTGCGGCGACGTACACCCCTGGGATGGTTGCAACTCAGTCGCCATAGAAGCCGTCTTTTAGTAGCCTTGTCGGGTATTGCCTTTGCCGATGTCCTAATGTTCATGCAGCTGGGATTTCAGAACGCCCTGTACGACAGCAACACCCGCCTCAACCGCGCCATACTTGCAGACATAGTTCTCATGAGTCCGCAAGCGCGTAACTCTCAAAGTTTATCCACCTTTTCCCGGCGACGACTGTACCAAGCTTCCGATATACAAGGAGTGAAGTCTGCCGACGCCATGTATATCAACACGGTTAGTTGGAAGAATCCCCAGACACGCAAAAAGACGATCGTCCAAGTCATTGCTTTTAACACCGAACAACCAGCTTTAGACATCCCAGAAGTTAACGCCCAACTCAATAAGATTCAGCTACCGGATACCTTCCTATTTGATAAAGGCGCAAGAGGCGATTATCAACAGGTGTTTGACAAAATCGAGGCAGGTGGAGAAGTTACCACGGAAATAGATAAAAGAACAATCTCCATTAGTGGCTTATTTCAATTAGGGGCTTCCTTTGGTGCTGATGGCACCATAATTTCCAGCGATGAGAATTTTTTACGACTATTTCCCAAACGACAAGCTGGAAGTGTCAATCTGGGCTTAATTTATACTGAACCTGGCGCAGATTCATCTCAAGTAGCGACTGCATTAAAAGCCTACCTCCCCGATGACGTAAAAGTGCTAACCCGTGAGGAATTCATCAAATTTGAAGAAGACTATTGGAAAAGTGGAAGTCCCATCGGTTTTATTTTCGGTTTGGGAGTAACAATGGGGTTTATTGTTGGTGTGATTATCGTTTATCAAGTTCTTTCCACCGATGTAAATGCCCACATCAAAGAATACGCCACCTTCAAAGCAATGGGCTATCACAATTCATATCTGCTAGGGGTAATTTTTGAAGAAGCAATCATTTTAGCAGTCCTCGGTTTCATACCAGGTTTCGTAGTACCTTTAGGACTTTATAACTTAGCTAGAAATGCGACCAACTTACCAATTTACATGACCTTAGCGCGTGCCGTCATGGTTTTATCATTAACCGCGATCATGTGTGTAATTTCAGGTGCGATCGCCACAGGCAAATTACAATCTGCCGATCCAGCCGATATGTTCTAAAGCCAGAACTTCCCAACCCAATCTTATCTGTGTTCATCTGCGTTCATCCCTCTTCATCTGTGGTAAAAAACCAACCTATAACGTAAGTAAAATCACCATGTCTTCAGTAATTTCCGTTCAAAATCTCAACCATTACTTTGGTAAAGGTCAAGTCCGCAAACAAGCATTATTTGCGCTCAACACCGATATGTTCTAAAGCCAGAACTTCCCAACTCAATCTTATCTGTGTTCATCTGCGTTCATCCTTCTTCATCTGTGGTAAAAAACAACCTATAACGTAAGTAAACTTACCATGTCTTCAGTAATTTCCGTTCAAAATCTCAACCATTACTTTGGTAAAGGTCAAGTCCGCAAGCAAGCGTTATTTGATATCAACTTGGATATAAATACTGGTGAAATAATCATTATGACTGGCCCTTCTGGTTCCGGCAAAACTACATTGCTAACCTTGGTGGGTGGATTGCGTTCTGCCCAAGAAGGAAGTTTGCAAGTGTTAGGAAGAGAACTTTGCGGTGCAAATGAAAAACAATTAACAGAAGCGCGACGCCACAACGGTTATATCTTTCAAGCGCATAACCTGCACGGAAGTTTAACTGTAGTGCAAAACGTGCGAATGGGTTTGGAAGTACAGCCGAAAATTCCACCAGCAGAAATGATCGATCGCGCAAAAAAAATGCTAGAAGCAGTCGGATTGGGAAATCGCATCAATTACTATCCAGATGACCTTTCAGGAGGACAAAAACAACGAGTAGCGATCGCGCGTGCTTTGGTAGGTCAACCTAAAATTGTACTTGCAGACGAACCTACCGCCGCCCTCGATAAAAAATCGGGACGGGATGTGGTAGAGTTGATGCAGAAATTAGCAAAAGAACAAGGTTGCACAATTTTGCTGGTAACACACGACAACCGCATTTTGGATATAGCCGATCGCATTATCTATATGGAAGATGGGCATCTGATCAGCGATGACAGTGTAAATGCCTTAGCAATAGCCGGAGATGGGGCTAGGGGCTAGGCTTCGACGTGAGCGCTCAGCCGAACGGGAAGAGGGATCGGAAAAAATAGCCAAAAGATTTATTAACCCACATTCCCCACTTCAAAATCTATTAGAATAGACAAAACTGAATTTTCTCCTGCTTAAACAACTATCCATCTTGGCAACAAGTTATAACATATTCCCTAAAAACAGGAGATAAATTAAAGGAAATTTTCTCGCCTTCTATTGTTTTGAGTAAATAGCGTTTGCTCAAAGATTGTAAACCATTTATCAAGTCCATTGACGACAAGGATAAAGCTTGCCTTAAATCTTCTCTTGACACGGGTTGATTAAATTTACTTAATTCTACAACAATCTGTTGTTCTATCGGGGATAATCTATCGAATAATTCATTGAGACGAAATTTAATATCTTCTGTCAACAGTAAACAATCTTCTTTTAAAAATTCAGATACTTTACCCAGAAAAATATTCCTAATTAAACTGGCAATATCCTTTAAATAAACGGGATTACCTTCATATAAATTAATTAGGTTTGGCCAAGTTTCCTCATCTTTTAATTTAAGGTTTTTCAGAATTTCGTTATTATCTACACCTTCTAATTCCAAGCACTTAACAGGATATAATTCTTCATCTAAGCAGAGCATTTCTTGGCATTGTTCTTGACCGATTAAGATTAAACTACTTTGATGCTCAATCTCTATCATTTTTGTGAAAAAGCTTTTGTAGTCTTTATATTCAGTTTTGTATTGTCCCGCAAATTGTCCGCTAGTAAATAGTTCTTGCACATCATCAAAGATGATTAAACATTTTTGCTGGCGTAAAAGGTTGAATAATTGAGTTAATTTATTGTCATTTTGAATAGAATCGGGATTAATAAATGTTAAAATTTCAGTTATAATGGTATCTAAAGAATTGGATAGTTTGATACTTTTCCAGATGATTACATCAAATTGTGGTAGATTTAGGTCAACAAACTGTTTAACTAGGGTGGTTTTACCAATTCCACTGAGTCCTAAAACCGAGATGAGGCGGGGGTTTTGGGTGGTTAACCAGTGGGATAGGGTTTGGAGTTCGAGAGTGCGATCGTAGAAATGGGTGATTTTGGGTGCTAGGGTTAAGTCGTGAACAGGTTTTTCTGCCAAATTGGATTCATTGTCTTTATCAGAACGCCTATCAATTTTTTTATTTAATGGACATACATTAAAACTACTATTGATGCCTATGCAAACTACCTGTGACGAATTAGGCGAATTAAACGAATCTTTTAATCTCTCTATTGTCGAACGAAAATTTGATTTATTAAGATCTTCTCCCAATTGTTCAGATAAAATTTTATATAATTCACGGCTAACATTGCCGATATGATTTTCACTATCATAGCCAAACTCTTTTGCCATTTCAGCGTAAGTTCTACCTTGCCAAATTCCTTGAACTACATTCTTTTGTAAGTTATTGAGGTGGTTTCCTGTTTGCGTGAAGACTAACTGATCCACCCATTGTAAAATTTCTGTTACAGTCATAAAAACTAGATATAGTGATGGTTTTAGCCATTATAGCTTAGTCTCAGGCAAGATTATCGAGGGTTTTCAAGGGTTTTTCTTAAAATTTCTTAACAAAAGAGGGAAGGAAATGAAGTTTTTTTAGGTGGCAGTGTTCAGACAAGGCAATGTAAAGTCTGATCAGAAACAGTAAAAGTATCTGATTCTCAACAGTCACTTAAAAAACCCTAATTATTTATGTGGGAAAAAATTCTAACTTTTGTGACTCCTGGCCCAATGACTGAAACTTTCAGCTTTCGGCCAAGAGTATTTTACAGTTGGATTAGTTTAGGGGTAATTTTAACATTAATTATGGCTATCAGATCTTTAATGTTAGGATACCCGATAGACATTGAATCATTAATAGCAATACCCATTGTTTTTTGTTTATTTGGTTTATTTGGTCTAGGACTAGATTCTGTTCGAGGACGTAGTTCTGAGTATCCGGGCTGGTACTGGTTGTTTTATCCAATTGTAACTTATTTAGTGATAGGTTTTGTGTTGAGTTTTGCGCTCATCGGTTTTGTTTTGGGATTTGGAGGCATTAGATTACCACAACCTCCCAGAATGGTTCGTCACCCCAAATCTTCTAAAATAGATCCTCAAAAATTTCGGCAGGAACTTAAAAATATGAAAGCCGAAGAGTTACTAAAAGAGTTTGATAAACAGCTTAAAGAGATTGAAAAAAGTAATAAAATAAAGCCGGAAGAAAAGAAAGTTATTAAAAAACTTCAAGAGCTAGATCGTTCCGGATTACGTTCTGAATTAAGAAATGCACTCAATGATGATGAAATGGAAATTTTATTTATGCTGATTCTAAAACTACTAGGTTTTGAGTTGAGGTGATCTAATGGGTATCAGACAGTGGAGTAGATGGCATATTCCCGCACCAATTTGTAATAAATACAATATTAAGGCTGGTGATTATTTGGTGATGTATGATGGGTCAACAGGAGAATTTATTATCAAAGATCCAATTCAAGGGAGGATTGTATATAACAAGCAGATAGATTTTGAGGATCTAGCTTACCTCGCACCTAATAAAGAAGCGTCAGAAGCGATCCAACGACTTCAACCTAAAAAACAACCATCACTAGGGGGAGGATATAACAATCACCATATCATTCTACACGATCTTTGGGATCAGTGCGAACTAACCATAAGAGCGGAAAGATATGGTGTTTTGAAGAAAGATGGTAATGAAAACTTAATGCCTCTACCTGATGAATTTCATAGAAAAAATCATGGTTCATCTTCACCATATTCTAGGACGCTTCGTAAACATCTAGAGAAGCGATGGAATCAGCTTATGGATGCAGGTTTGGATGAAGATCCTGATGCAATTAGGGAAGCTCTTCTCGAAATTATTGAATTTATTAGACAAGAATTAACATCTTTGTTAGAAGAGGAAGGAAAAACTATACGAAATTTTTATATGCGCGATTTGTAAATAAATTCTTGATCTCTTGCGCTTGCGCCTTCATTTTACAGATTGTAAATCAATTAACGAAACACTCTTCGCCCAAAAAAATGGCTCATTTTCAATATTTCAATCCATTGAAAACAAGCTAATCCAGAAGTTTTTTATTTTCGTCAAAACATGAGTTGTCCAAAAACAGTTGCATATAAATTTTAGCAGGATAGTTTATGAGTAAGACTCCACCTGATAACAGCCCTAAACAATGGGCTGGACGAGATATCTCCAACTCAGGAAGAGATACAAATCGGAACACAAGCGTTAGTATACTGTCGAACAATGTGATGTTATTTGTTGTTGTTGGTATTGCGGCACTTGGAGCTTTGGCTTGGGCGCTGGGTGTTGGGATTAAGCAAGGTCAAAACGGAATTGAAATTAAATTTCAAAACCAGCAACAATTAAATCCTACTTCATCTCCAAAGAAAAGTCCATGAAAGCTGGATTAGCAGACTCTTAAAAAAGTATATCAGTTAATTTATGAGTCAAAATGAGCAAGCAGGTAGAGACATTATCAAAGTCGGACGTGACTATATTAGACACATCCAGATCAATATTTGATCTGGTAATTGGGGTGCTGTCATTGTCAGTCTGATTCCGGTTTTGCTGGTTTTTTATATATTAATAGTAGGAGCAAACTGGACCGTAGGAATAATTGGCAATCAATCTCAAGATATTTCTACAAATGCAACGTTAAATCAGGGAGAGGTTCAGATATTGGGTCTTGGTAGTTCAGCAATCTCACCTTTTCTATTTATACAAGCTTCATCAGAAAATAGAATGGTAAATATTATACTTAGTCAAGTGCCATTTTCCGAATATAAGAAAGGGGTGATTAAACTAGGAAAAGGATTTCAAGGTGAGGGAACATTGATGCTTGGGGGTAAAGAGGGAGTCAAGGAGTATAAAACCAACACAGATGGTACAGATTTAACTATCAAATTAGACGCTAATCCTACTCAGAAAGGGGAATTTGTTAAAGGCACATTATTCGGAACTATAACTGATGGTACTAAAAGTAGTAAGGTATCTTATAAAATTGTAGTACCTATTCAATAGCCTATCTCATAGTTTCGATCAAACCAAAAAAGTGATCGATCAGATAATTAACTTAACAATCTGACGCACCCTATAGACTATGGTTGAGGATAGCGCTTTTTGGTAGAGTTTGGATGAGAGGCGATTCAATGGGGCCGATCGCTTCCCCGTGAATACGACATTTTATATGCTATAATTACCGAAAAATAGCATTCCACTAGCTCACTATGTCTTCCGTAGAAATTACACAAGCTATTTCTCAAATATCAGAATTATTCGATTTAGCTTTAAATGGAGAAGAAATCATCATTACAGAAAATCAACAACCATTATTAAAATTAGTTTCACTTAAGTCAAAATCTCAACGCCCTCCTTTATTTGGCACAGATAAAGGAATCATTTCTATTTCTGATGATTTTGATGACCTGTAGTTATTCGCTCGATCGCGCTACATTAATAACATAACTATAAAAGCCATAATCAAGATGAAAGCTGAAGACTATCCATTTGTTAAAGAATTGATAACTGACACTGAAGGTACTGTCCGTAAAGTCGTGATCGATTTCAGCGACTATCAGCGTCTCCTCGAAGCGATGGAAGATGAAGGACTTCTCCGTGCGATGATGGAAGTAAAAGACGAAACTCCCCTCAACTTGGAGCAAGCAATAGCAGAACTTGAAAAAGAATGAATATAGAATATTTACCTAGTTTTGTGAAAGATCTTAAGGCGCTTAAAAGTACGCCTGTTTTTGAATCTATCAAAGCACTTGTTTTTGAAGAAATACCCCATACATCAAGCTTTGACGCTCTGACAAATTTAAAAAAATTAAAGGGATATGAAAATGCTTATCGAATTCGATTAGGTGACTATCGCATCGGTTTTGTATTTGATGGCGAAACGTTTATATTTTACCGGGTACTGCATCGTAAAGAGTTTTATCGCTACTTTCCTTGAGTGCGATCGGCTTCTTAACACCATTCCAGTAGTGCGATCGCTTAAAAATTACTCGTATACCTCGCGGCGGTGAGCAATTACAACCACAATAACCCGACCTTCATCTTCCTCACTATTGGTATCAACATCAGTAGCAACATTATCTTCAATATCTATCTATACATCGTCTCGTACTTTTCGCCAGTCAGTTACCCTTCCAGCAGCAACA
Source organism: Argonema antarcticum A004/B2 (assembly GCF_023333585.1). Taxonomy (GTDB): domain Bacteria; phylum Cyanobacteriota; class Cyanobacteriia; order Cyanobacteriales; family Aerosakkonemataceae; genus Argonema; species Argonema antarcticum. The sequence continues at coordinate 53,426 of NZ_JAIQZN010000001.1, read as the reverse complement.
TCCTGTTTACCCCGCTCAAAAGCTTCGACAAAACCGGGAATTTCTAACAATTCCTGAGTTGCTTCGTTACTTTCGCTTTCTGCCAAATAAGCTAAAAAATCAGCAGCAACACGCAATCGTTCAGGGGATAATCGATCGACGTATTGTTTGACCTGTAGGCGAATCTCGTCAGTGGTGTTCATAGACAATTGCGGTGCGTTCGCGTAGCGTGCCGTAGGCAATATCACCTCCCCATTGTAACCTGCAACTTCTGTTTGTGTAAGTGAGTGCGATCGCACATACTAGAATTGGGATACCAGCAGATGTTGGAGTACGACATAATGACTGTACATGACCAAACTATAGCCAAAATTCGCCAACTACCAGAATCTCTAGTACAGGAAGTCAATGATTTCGTAGAATTCCTACTAATGAGACACAACAGGGAATTACCAGAAATTGCCGAATCAGACTTTGCTGATTATTTGACCAACTTAGAAAATTATGAATAACGTTTGGCGCTCTTAGAGATTCAGTGGTAACAGTCACGCGGGGAGATGTAGTTTTATGCGATCTTAATCCGGTAGTAGGTACAAGTCAAGATTCAGTTGTGCTTTGCGAACAGATTCGCGTGATAGACAAATCCAGAATTATTAGAGTTATCGGTCATCTGGATGATGTTTATATAGAAGAGTTAGGAAAAGCTTTGTGTAAAATTCTTGGTTTGCCAAATTCTGAGGATAATTCTCAGGAGTGATGGAAAGAATGCGATCGCACTTTCCCACATCTCCAAAAAACCTAACCCCCCGATACCCTTCCCTTGTAGGGAAGTGGGAGAATTCTTACTCCCCTCTCCTGCAAGGAGAGGGGTTGGGGGAGAGGTCAAGCGATCGCAATTCGTTTAGAAGGTAAAGGAATTTCTTTTTTCCCACTATCATAAACAGTTTCTATCCATAACTCTCTCGCTTCATTAATATTTTCTAGCGCTTCTTCAAAGGTTTCTCCCTGACTCATACAACCTGGTAGATCGGGAATAATTACTGTATATCCTCCATCGTCTTCTGGGTAAATAGACATCGGATATTTTAAAGAGAGATAATATTCTAAAGGTTGATGCTCTAGCTGAGAATTAGTTTTCATCTTTCCAGTTTAGGTGCAGGAATATTGAGATGGCTATCTAAAACCAATTGACCTTTTTCATCAATTGTTCCCATTACTTCAAAGGCTTGCATTATTGACTATCCTCAACCTATGGTAAATTTATATATTGTCTCATACTTTTAACTGCTTATCTAATATTATAGCACGATTTTATTCTAACAGTAAATTGGCATTTAAAGCCGTTCATCAATTTGTGTCCCTGAGTGCGATCGCCTATCTCATATTTTTCATCAAACCAAAAAAGTTATCGATGAGATAATTAACTTGACTATCTGACGCACCCTACAAATTATGGTTGAGGATAGCGCTTTTTGGTAGAGGTTGGATGAGGTGCGATTCAATGGGGCCGATCGCCTTCTTAATCACACCACTATTACTGATTTGACCTTCTCAGGAAAAGCGGGAGCAATAAACTTTTCCCTATCCTCTAAAGTCACATAATCCCGATCGATCGCCAATTGCATTACTTCCACCAAAAACCTTCTTAACTCTCCTAAAACTTGCTTTTTATCCAATTCATAATCATCATAATTCTGCTCATAACCAAACTTCCTTAATTGGCAACTAACTACCTCACCTATCGGCGTTAAAATCATGGTAATATGATAACTTTCGGCAAAATCTATACGGATGCTTTTACCCTGTTCTAATTCCCCAATTTGTTCGGGAAAGCAATCTTCTAGTAACATACAAATATCGGGGTCAAAAAACACGGCAAACTTGATATCCCCAATTTCCACAACAAGCTGGCGATCGCAATAATAACAAAACCGACGTAATCCTAATTCAAAATCAGAGAATTCTCCCAAAGGATCGTCAGGAGGTAACGCATAACTTTCTAAATTGCGATCGCCAATCTTAAAACTAAAATTAGTTGTTCTTTTCATTAACTTACCGATAAGCTTCTAACATCTCTTAATTTACTCATTAGTTCCAGCTAGGGGTAATTATTAGGATTTTCAATCATCAACCCCTCACTAACAACTGCTGCATTCAACTCATTGTCTGCGGAGACAAAAACAATCGGAGGTAATCCATTAGCGATGCAAAGAGAGTTGACTGCACGACCAGCAGCTAGTTGGATAGCATCATAACCTCGTAATCCGTAAGTTTCTGACAATACCATTCCCGAATTAATTATAGTTTCTGTAATTTCAATAATTTGATAGTCTTTCTGGAAATCTGTTTTAAACTGATTGCGTATTAACGTTGCATCTGTAATACTAATACTTCCACTGCTCGATCGCCGCGTAATTGCAGCAATAATTTCCACACCAGTTATTGCTGCAATAAATCCCTCATTTTTAAGCGTTGGATCGAATAGCCCTAAAACCCAAGCTGAGCCAATTTCGCTAATATAACGCTTCACTAATGCGCTACTGTCTAAGAAGTAAATTGCCATTTAACGCCGTTCCTCAATGATAGTTTCAGAAACAGGCTTTCCCTCGATTTGAATTAATTTTCTATCTGCGCTCGTTAGATATGCAGGATGCTTAATCTGCTTGACTAATCCAGAATTAATCAGAGCTTGGTGAAAGGCTGATTTATTTAGAGTTTCTTCTCGTTCTGCAAGATATTTTTGAATTGTTTGATTAAGCTCTTTAAGTTCTTCTATTTCAAGAGTATCAAGCTGTTTAAGTATTTGATCCAAAGTTGTTACTGCCATAATTTTCGGGCTAAATAATTTAAAAATTTTCTTCGATCGCCATTATAACATAAAGCTGCATTGGCGAGGTATTGGAAACAAATACCTAAATGTTACAGATTGTAGAGTAGGGGCGGGTTTTGACTTTAATCTTATCGATAGGAATCAAGCTCTTTGGCTAAACCCGCCCCTACCCATTTGCACTAATTGATAGAATTTTGGATTTTGGATTTTGGATTTTGGATTGGTAAATTTCCCCTCTTCCCATAGCCCATCTTCCAGATGGCAAAATAGAAAAAGTATTTACTCCAACTGTTGTCTGATGGAAGCCCATAGTTCATCTCTAGAATTCACACTCCAACAACTGCGCCAAGTACGGGCTGTTTTGCTTCGTCTGCACAAAGCACTACTCGAATCTGAGCGCGTTGTTTATGAGCAGTTTTACGGAAGAATTCAATCAAAAGGTGAATTTTTCCGATTAGTCGTCGATCATGAATGGTTTAGTTGGCTGCGCCCTATATCTCAATTTATCGTCCAGATTGATGAAACGCTCAGTTCTAAAGAACCTGTAACCTTGGATCGAGCCAATGAGCTTCTCGAAGAAGCACGAAAGTTGCTTTCGCTTGGGGAAGAGGGAACGGCTGTACCGAATCGATACTATAGGGCTATTCAACGCGATCCTGATGTTGCTTTGCTTAATGCAGAAGTATCGAAACTACTACAACAGGAAGGGATTTGACAAGTGATTCGATTTTAGATTTTGGATTTTGGATTGAAAAATTCAATCTGAAATCTAAAATTCTTATTGTTGAGGTTTTGCTTGCAGAACTTCCTTAGCGGATATCCCTTCATTCTGAGTGCCAAAATACCACAGGGTTGCTGCTGCCTCAGCGCGAGTTACAGATTTCTTCGGCTGGAATAGGGTCGTGTAACCAAAAACCCGGCGAATATTAGAAGTATCTCCATTCTGGAAATCTGTCAAGACCGATCGCAACGCCTTCGGGTCAATCTTGGCCACATCTTGGAAACCCCAAGTTTGTTTCACGGAGTCAATAGTGGCAGTTGACACCAGACGGGTATCCAAAGGGAGTTTCCAAACTAGCATCTGTTCCCGCGTTAGAGCTGCACCAGGGCGAAATAACACCGCTGTGCTGTCGCCAGAAAGCGGACTGGGAATCAAACCAGCTTCAGCTAATCCTTGAATAGCTGGAAAATCGGGGTCAGTCCGAGGTATATCCTGAAAAGTCGGTTGAGATGAATCTGTTGCCAAACGAATTTGTTTGGCGGGATTGTTGGCATATATCTGATTATTGGTAGCAATCAGCCAACGGGCAAACTCGCGGTGACTGATGGGTTTGTTGGGCTCAAACTGTGTGCTGGTGGCAGATGAATTTTGTTTTGAGCCACCTGGATTGAGCGCCAGTACTCCTAATTGCGCTAAGTCGGTAATGTGGGAACGCAATTCGGTTGGGGCTTTGTTGATGTCGGAAAAAACAAGTGAATTAGATGTGTTGGTGGGGTTGTTTGCTTGAGGAGTTGCGGTTGGCTGAGCGGTAGGGGTTGGTGTAGGGGTAGGGGCAAGGGGGGTAGCGTTGGCGGTGGGTTGCGCGGCTGTGTCGCTGCGATCGCGCACGTACTCTATTGTAAGTTCCGTTGCGGCTCCTGAATTTTGTTCGCCAGCCGCTTGACTGGGTGAAGGCGTAGCGCTAGAACTGCCGGTATTGGTGCCGTTACTCTGAATGGGTTGGATGGAAACCTTGACTTTCAAGTCATTTTGCCGAGCCTCAAAGGTGCCGCCTACTTCATCTACAGTAGGCTGGCTGAGCAATTGCCAATTACTATCTTGAAACTGCTTTTGGTAAAAGTTCTGAACCAGGTTGACGGGATCGGCGCTAGTCCAGCGAGTTGTGGAGTTGCCGTCAGATTGTGCTGTTGGTGGCGTGACTTGCTGTAGTTGAGCTAGGGGATATTGGGGAATTTCTGATGGGAAGTCAGATGGGAGTTGAGCCAGGGTTTGATTCTGAGCTTTTGGATCTGTAGCTGATTGCTCAAATGCGATCGCGTTATCTTTTAGTTTGGGGTCTGCTGCCAAAGATTGCTCTAGGTTTTTGCCAGCTGGACTGTCGGCGCAGCCAGTCAAGGAGGCCAGCAGCAAAGTAACTAAACTCAGTAATATAGCAGGTCGTCTGGAAGGAAACACAGTTTAGCCAGAGAAATCGTCTCACACCTACCCTAGCGCAATTTAGTCATTAGTCGTGGAAGTGAGAAACTGGATTTTCTTTATAATATTGAAATGACCAGGTTTATTCACGACCAATTTGCCAAAGATTATTTGGAAGAATTGCTAGCACCTTTTGGTGAGGTGAAAGCGCCGCGTCGCGTTTCTGCGGAAGTCCGGGAAATTGATGTTTGGTTTGCGCCCACAACCAACACCGATATTTTAGGATTACTCGGTCAGTTAGCGGCAACGCCTTCTATTTTTGAACCATTCCGCAATGCAGTTTCTCCCACTGATATCAGCGGTTGCTTATCAAAAATTTTAACTCTCACAGGAGAGTTGCAGCGAGAAGCTCATCGCCAAAAAGAGCGGATAGCTGAGGAAACTTTACCGCATCTGTGGATTCTTTCCCCAACTGCTTCTGAATCCATCGTCAACGGATTTGGCGCTAGAATTGACCCAGAAAGCTGGGGAGAAGGAATTTATTTCTTGCCGTCATATTTGCGATCGGCAATTGTAGTCATTCATCAGTTACCGAAAACTGAAGCTACCCTTTGGCTGAGAGTTTTAGGCAAAGGGAGAGTGCAGGAGGAAGCAATTGATGAGTTACAGCAACTTCCGGTAAATCATCCCTTACGCTCAAATGTTTTCAATTTGCTGACCAATTTTCAGGCTAATCTGCAAACAACAGAAAGTTTAGACAATGAGGAGAGGAGTTTAATTATGAAGTTGTCACCACTGTATATTCAATGGGAACAAGAAGCTCTCAAGAGGGGAGAAAAACAAGGAATTCAACAAGGTGTTCAACAAGGTGTTCAACAAGGTGTTCAACAAGGAATGCGCCTGATGGTTGAGAGTATGTTGGAAGTGAAGTTTGGAGAAATTGATGAGGAATTAGCTCAAATTGTGGAGTCTTTAAGCCAATTGCCAGCTAAGGAGGTAACGCAATTGATTATGCAGTGTAACCGCGAGCAGTTATTAGCGCGGTTTAGGGAGTAAAATTAACGGGGGTGCATTTGCCTCCCAAACCATCTACGATCGCGCAGGTATTAGCAGTTAACATTCCTATATAGGTACTAGCAGGAGTTCCCGCTTCGCTCAGACCGTCAGCCATCAGTTTTCGCTCGGAAACTTTTACTTTCGCCTCTCTAGCTACTGTGTTAATTACCCGATCGTTGGCGGTTAATTCAGCGAAAATCGTGGGAACTCTGGCTTCTTTAACTTCTTTAACCAGTTCTTTTACTCGTGCTGCTGTTGGCTGTTCTTCAGAGGAAAAGCCTTGCAGCGTACCTTCAACTGTCAGACCGTAAGCTTTGGCATAGTAACCCAAAGCATCGTGAGTTGTCACTAATTTGCGTTGCTTGGCTGGAATTGTGTTAATTTGAACTTTAATCCAGCTATCCACCTGTTTTAGTTCTTCTGTCAGCTTTTGGGCGTTACGGGTATAAAGATTTGCATTGGCTGGGGTAATATTAATCAATTGGTCGCGAATTGTATCTACCATTTGGATGCCATTCTGGGCATCGTGCCAGACGTGGGGGTCGGGTGTTTTCTCTGCCTCAGTTTGCTTTTCTTTACTATCGTGATGATGTTCTTCACCTATGAGTGGGTTAGGCACTGCTTTCTCATCGACAGCAATCTTAGGCGCTGAGTTGTTCGTTGCTTTAATCAAGTTGATGATGGTGGGTTCAAAGTCGTAGCCGCCATAGAGAACGAGTTGCGCCGTTTCAATGGCTTTGCGGTCTTCCGGTGTCGCTTGATAGGTGTGGGGGTCTTCATCGGCATCAATCAAACAGTTCAAGTCAACTGTGTCCTGGGCAATTTTTTCGGTCAAGTCGCACAGAACACTGTAAGATGCAACTACTTTCGGCTTTGCGATCGCTGTTGTTTGTGTGGTAGCCTTGGTGCTGGGACTGCATCCGGCTAGATTTGCTGCGATCGCTACTACCGCCACACCCCAAAACCACCGATTTTGCTCTTGCATCGTCTGCTCCTTAAGGTTATTTGCCGTTACTTCTTACAAACTTACCATTTTTATGAGAATGATACTCATTATTATATAATTAAGTTAGTCGCACAAAGTGTTATCCATGCTGCAAGTCCAAAACCTAGCCGTAAGTTACCAGGGAGTTTGCGCCGTCAACAGTATCAGCTTCTCCATCGAACCAGGAAAATTAGTTGGCGTGATTGGCCCGAACGGTGCGGGCAAAAGTACGATGATTAAAGCCATGCTGGGACTTATTGGTAGTTCCAGCGGTGTGGTAAAATTTTATTCGCGTCCGCTGAAACAGCAACTCAAACAAGTGGCTTATGTGCCGCAGCGATCGCAAATCGACTGGGATTACCCAATAACGGTGTGGAACGTGGTAATGATGTCTCGCACCGTACACACCGGCTGGTTTAAAGAACCCAGCTATCAATCCAAAGAAATTGTCAAAGCTGCTTTAAAACGAGTGGGAATGTGGGAATTGCAAAATCGTCAAATAGGGGAACTTTCCGGCGGACAGCAGCAGCGGGTATTTTTAGCACGCGCACTGGCGCAGCAAGCGGAATTGTTATTCTTTGACGAGCCATTTACTGCCATTGATAAAAAGACAGAAGAAATTGTCTTTGAGATTTTCTTTGAACTGAAAGCGCAAAACAAAACATTGCTAGTTATCAGCCACGATTTAGGAGAAAACTTGAGTTATTATGACCGTTTTTTATTAATGAATAAACAGATGATTGCCGATGGCTCGAAGTCAGAAGTACTAACCGCTGTCAATCTTCAAAAAGCCTATGGTCACTTAACAATACAATGATAAAGGAATTCGATGTTAGATTTTCTAATTGAACCGCTTAGTTTTGAATTTATGCGTCATGCCCTAGCGATCGCTATTTTGCTAGGAATTCTCTGCTCAGTCGTGGGCAGTTTCTTGATTGTACAACACATGGGCATGATGGGTGATGTAATTGCCCACTCAGTTTTACCCGGATTATCAATTGCCTTTTTCCTGGGAATTGATATTTCGATTGGTGCGTTTATCGCCGGTACGCTAAGTGCTTTGGTAGTTGCTTTGATTCGATCGCAATCTCGCCTCAAAGTCGATACAGCTATGGCATTAGTTTTGTCAAGTTTTTTGGCATTGGGAGTCACGCTGATCAAACTGTTAAAGACCAATAAGCTAGACCTCCACAATATTCTATTTGGAGATATCTTAGGAGTGACGCCGGGGGATGTTTGGCATACACTAGCAATCACCATTACCATTTTACTTTTAGTAAAGCTCTTTTACAAAGAACTGCTTTTTTATACTTTCGATCCTTTAGGGGCGCAAGCTAGCGGTTTGCCGATAACTTGGATTTATTTAGGCTTGATTGCGGCAATTACGCTGACTGTAATTGCTAGTATGCAAACTGTAGGCGTCCTGCTGATTATTTCCTTGCTAATTGGCCCTGGCATTACGGCCTATTTATTAGTAAAAGAATTGCACCTGATGATGGGAGTGGGGGCGGTTGTCGGGATAATTGCCAGCGTCAGCGGTATGTATTTTAGCTACTACTGGGATATTCCATCGGGGCCAGCAATTGTATTAGTTGTTTTTGGGTTATTTTTACTAACACTATTGTTTAGCCCCTCGCAAGGAATATTGACTCGATTGTCAGCGACGAGTCGTTCTGCTTGGATTATGCAACAGCTAAATTACCTAAAAAAACGATAAGCGATCGCTTTTTTAACGGCAACCGAATTTTCAACGGGGTGCAACAAGCGCCTCCCTACTTCTGCTATTGAGGAAGCTGACCTTGCAGACGCCGACCCGTTGTGCAGGTAGCGCAGCTGCATCCCAATTGGTCTAAAATAGGATTTCCCTGTTGCAGATTAAAGGTCAGCATTGGATTTCCCAGGCGCACCTGCGTAGCCTGTGCGGAGATCGCGGAGTCTGCGATCGGAGATAATATCTCAGTAGCGTTGGCGGGATTAACCGTCAGCAGCAAAGCACCCAATAGCCCGGAGGAAGCAAGCAAAATCAAGGTAGCTTTGTTCATAATTTAAATCCTAGATTTTTTGGAAAGGTTAATTTAGCTGATTATAGCCTTTCCAAATCCTTGAGTGCGGGTGACTTTTGACCAAACTAGCAATTCGCCGTTCGTACCACCTGCTGCCAGTTTATTGCCTTGGGGATGCCAAGCGAGACAGGAAAACCCTTTTGCTGCACCTGGGAGAGTTTGGACGAGTTGTTTGGCTTTTTGCCAGAGACACACGACACCATCTTCGGCGGCGGAAGCGAGGAGAAAATTACCTGGTTGGAAGGAAATTGCCTGCACTATTCCATCGTGGATATCTAAAGCTCGTCCTTGCCAACCTGCTGACTCGTCGGCGTCCTTTTCCCAGATGATAACGCTGAGTGCGGTGGCTACTGCTAATAAAGGATAGCCGATTCCTGTTACTGCTTCTGACCAAGTAACGGCTCTTATTTTACCGGGAAAGCCGCGCATTAACCAGGGTTGGGGGTTGTTCCACTGCCAAACTGTAATGGTGTTATCGAGATTGCCGGAAGCGATGAATTTGCCATCAAGCGACCAGGCGATCGCTAAACTGGTAGCAGATACTACTAAAATTTCCGGGTCTTCATCCCAATATTTAGTATCCCAAACTTTGATACCTTGATGACCTGCGATCGCAAGCTGTTGTCCGCTTGGATGCCAAGCCATACTTAATACTGAGGATGTCTCAAAATTAAGCGTAACGACAACTTCTCCCACCTCGGCATCCCAAACCTGCACGTAGCGCCCCATACTAAAGGCTAGTTCATTACAAGTGGGATTCCAAGCTAATTTATCCACCCAGTTAGGCGCATTTTCTAGAGTTGTAATTAGTTGACTTTCTCCTGACCCGAAGCGCCAAATTTTTACCTGTCCGTTTTGACCGCCAGCAGCTAAAAATTTGCCATCTTTGGAAAAGGCAAGACAATCTACAGATTGACCATCAGCAGTTTGCAATAAAGTTAAATTTCCTTCCACCCACAGCGCAACTTCCCCAGCACCAGAAACTGCGGCTAAGGTTTGATTATCCGGCGACCAAGTAATAGCAGTGACGTAATCTGAGAGTGTTCCTTGCCAAGGTTGGTGGAATAACTTTTTGGTAAGGCTGATTAAATTAGACATTGGCGAAAATCCTCTCTTAATTTGGCTTCGTCTAAATTGCGACCGATGAAGACTAATTCGTTTTTACGGGTTTCGTTGCGTTTCCAGGGCCGATCGCGCTTACCTTCAAATAACATATGTACGCCTTGGAAAACAAAGCGATTATCTTCACCAGCAACATTCAGAATCCCTTTCATGCGAAAGATATCTGTTCCTTGAGTTCGCAGTAATTCCCCTAACCAATCGTTCAACTTTTCCCCATTAACTGCGCCAGATTCTACCAACGCCACAGAATACACCGTTTCATCATGTTGGTGAGTATCTTCACCCAAAAAGTTGGGATCGATTGACAAAGCGCGACTCAAATCGAATGCTTTCACACCCAACAGCGCGGACATTTCTAATTCAGAATTGCGGGTGCGGTAGATTTTAGCCATTACATTCATCGTCCGAATCCGCTTTTCTAATTCATCCAACTGTTCTGGCGTCGCGAGATCGGTTTTATTAATTAAAATCACATCGGCAAAAGCAATTTGTTCCTGCGCTTCATCCGCATCCCAATGTTCCCAGATATGCTTGGCATCCACTACCGTTACTACAGCATCTAACTGCAACTGGGTACGCATATCTTCATCTACGAAGAAGGTTTGAATTACCGGCGCTGGGTCAGCCAAACCAGTTGTTTCAATTACCAGATGGTCGAATTTATGACGGCGTTTCATCAAGTTGGCGATAATCCGAATTAAATCGCCTCGAACGGTACAGCAAATACAACCGTTGTTCATTTCAAAAATTTCTTCATCGGCATTGATAATTAACTGATTATCGATACCCACTTCTCCGAACTCGTTGACAATCACGGCTACCTTCTTGCCGTGTTCGTGAGTCAGGATGCGATTGAGTAGGGTGGTTTTACCCGCACCCAGATAGCCAGTCAGAACCGTTACGGGTACGAAGTCCGTCGTTGCCGCATTCACCACGATGAATTCCTCTCGCGCTATTTACATAATGATAACCATTATTATATTATAAAAGCGTTGGAATAAATAGTTGTTTGATAAGCGCAGGTGAACGCCAATGAGTTTATCTGCCTTTACCTGCGTGTATCTGGGGTTAAAAATAAATTTACCTTCATTATGTTATAGTTGAACTTTGACCAATAGCGGCAAATGATCTGAGCCAATATCGAGGCCGAGAGAGCGGTAAAATGTTAAAATAGACTGACTATGCAAACAGTGGTCAATTGAAATCATTAGAGGTAATGGTAAACCAGCAAGCCAGGTTGGTTGTAAGCCAAAACCTGAATGTGAGATGGTGGAAGGAAAAATAGCGATCCAATTAGGATGAGATTGACAGATAGTGGCAAACACCAAAAAAAGCACCATTTTTGTCGGAAAATGCCGCCGATAATGAGTGCGATCGCTAAGATTAAACAATATTGAGGTCGGGGATGATCGAGGAGTTCCAAAAACCACGCCTGATTCCCGAAAAACCCCAGAATTGTTGCGAAGGTTGCACCCAATGCGGTAAGATTAATCAGAAATTTGAGGAGAGCGATCGCACATTAAATTAATCTTAACTAACACACCTTGAAAACTTAATGCTATAATTTACAAAATAGAATAATTCAAAAAACAGAAAGAGTCTGTGGGATCGTACCTGCATCGGCCATTCGAGAATATCAGTCAATTTTAGATTAAGACAAATCTGGTTAAATAGTGAGGGTAAAACTATGACACAAGAACTCATTGATTTAAAAGCCAGTATTCTAGAGGGACGTTATGCTGATGCTTTGTTTATAGTAGATGAGTTAGAAGGGATGAGTAAACAAGCTATTCTGCGAAATATTAAAGCTTTTCTCAAAATTATCTTAATTCATTTAATTAAAAATCAGGTAGAACAGCGTTTGACTGGTGATTGGGCTAGCTCTATTCGTAATTCGATTCAAGAAATTCAAGACCTTAATTTAAAAGGGAAGAAAAACTGTTATTATATCAATAATGATGAATGGGAAGGTTTTATTGAAAGTGTACTAATGGCTGCGATCGCGGATGCTTCTGAAGAAGTATTGAATGGTATCTATAATGAATTTGAACTGGCAGAAATTATAGATAGAGGTCAATTGATGCAAACCACGATGACATTATTAAATCTAACTTATCACCACTCAGCCAAAGATTTACCTGTGATTTTAGGTGATTATCTACTTAAGTTACCTGGTGGAGAAGACTGGAGAAATAAACGTAAGTAATCAGCGCGATCGCACTTCTACTGGGCAATTTAAGTAAAATAAAGGGAGAAGTGCGATCGCGGAAAACACCGATCCAGACAGACGTATCAATCAGAAACATTTCGGTTTTCCCGTAAAGCCTTATAATCGTAGTCATTGGAAAATTGAATTTGTCCGCTTAGATCGAGTAAATTTCGCTTTTTGTGCGTGCGAATTAGTTTTTTCAAAAGCTTAAATAAAACTAAGTTCTACACTCATTTAAATGTTCAAACTTGGGTAGCTCGCGCAGTGGTTATCTGGGGATATTGGGTAGTTAAATATCACCTATTTTGGCATGATTGTGCTAAAAAAGGTAGGATGATTTCTGCCAACTTATCCGCATATTCTTCATGCAATCCTAAAGAACCTGGTAACAGACAAGATTGCACTCCTGGTAACTGAGATAGTATTTCCATTTCTGCTTTTGATTTGGGTGGACTTTGTTCGCCAATTACTACCATTACTGGGATCGATAAATCTTTAAACCAAGCGAGAAAATCGGATCGATCGCTAACAGGATCGAGAGTACCAGTCACAAATGCCGCTGGCGCAAATCTCGCACCCGGTTGTTGGGTAATTTCCCACTTTTGATAGATGAAATTTGGTGTGAGATGACTGTCATCTACGAAAACGTGGCGACGATACATCCAACGCAGGAAAGATGGAGTGGTATTAAGTTTGTATAAAGTTTGACCTAAAATTGGCGATCGCACCATCTCTCTTACTGTACCAAACCATCCCTGCTGTTTACCAGCCATTGTCGGCAATGGCCCACGCCAAGTGGGAGCAGCTAACACGATTTTTGACCAAACTGGCGGTTGTTTTTGTGCCAATTTCATCGCGTATCCGGCGGCGTGACCCGCTGCTACTACCGTTACGGGAGTATTGAAAATATTTGTGACAAAATCTTGCAAAAATTGATGATATAGGTCTGGTGTGTAATCCAATCGAGGCCGAGAAGATTCGCCAAATCCCGGCCAATCTAATGCTATCACTTGAAACTTAGAAGCCAATAATTTTGCCAATCCTGCCATTTCTAACCGCGTGGAAACGGTGCTAAAAGCTGGTAGAAGTAAAACAGGTGTTCCTTGTCCGATAGTTTCGTAAACCACCCGCAGTTGTTGTCCTTGCCAATTCCATAAATATTCTTGGCGGACACCACCGATGGCGATATTTTTTGTTTCAAAAGTTGCAGTCATCATGGAGTGGTGAATAGGTTGGGTTGAGGTAGAAAACTAAACTTATTATAACTGCTTGGGATTATATCTGGAGGTAGAACCTCCCAAGATTGCGTTACCAGGTAGAAACTGGTAACGAGAAAATAAAATTAGCCCGCGCAGGCGGGCTTTGTTTGTGTAGCCCCACCCTTTAGGGTGAGGGTATCATAGATAATTCACGGGACATGATATAACTCCCTATCGAGTCAAACAGTTATTTAACTGCTGGTTCAGTTCTAGTGCATTTAAGGAACGTCCGATAAATATCAGTTGATTGCTAGGTTTTCCTTCCCATTCTTCATCTTTCAAATCGTAGCGTTTGCCACTTAGCTGAAAGATGTGACGCCTCGGACTTTCTTTGAACCAGAGAATTCCTTTGGCGCGAAAGACATCTGCGGACATTTTTTCTTGCAAGAAGACTTGAAATTTCTTGACGGCAAAAGGGCGATCGCTGCGGAAGGAAACGGATACAAAACCGTCGTTGACTAGGTGCTTTGAATCTCGATCGCCTTCAGTTAAATAAGTGTCTGGTTGGGATAATCCTACATCTAAGATTAGCGGTAGGGGGACTTGACCGTATTGCGATCGCAAAATTCTTGCCCCTGCTTTCACCGTCTCGATGTAGTTCTCCAGTTCCTTGACTTTTTCTTCTGACACCAAATCTGTTTTGTTCAGCAATATTATATCACCATAGGCAATCTGTCTGAAGGCTGCTTCACTGTCAAAACTATCCGGTGTAAACGTCTCGACATCCACAACCGTGAGAACGGCATCCAGGTTAGTTAAATCCCGTAACTCTGTTGCTACAAAGGTGATAATAATCGGCAATGGATCGGCAACTCCCGTAGTTTCTATCACCAAATAATCAATCCGGTCTTGACGTTCCAAAACCCGGTAAACCGCATCAACTAATCCATCATTAATTGTACAACAAATACAGCCATTACTCAATTCTATCATGTCTTCATCAATCGAAACCAATAGCTGGCTATCGATATTAATATCGCCAAACTCGTTAACTAAGACTGCAACTTTTACATTCTCTGTGTTTTTAATAATTTGATTCAGCAATGTAGTTTTGCCGCTACCGAGAAACCCGGTAATGATAGTTACCGGCAGTCCCCGTTTGGCCCGATCGAAAATTAAGTCTTCTGTTGATGTTGTTAGATTCTTCATCCTACTTTAAATTTGATTAATTATGAGCTTGTGCAGACATTAAGTTCTGATAGAACATCGTCTTCTTTTTCAAGGTTTGAAAAATGTTGTAAAATCCATTAGCGCGGGAAGGCGTCAAACTTACATTCAAACCCGTATCTTGGATAAAATCTGGAGAAACTTGCAATATTTCTGCGGGGGTTAGTCCATTCAGCCCTTCAATCAATAGTGCCACTAATCCTTTCACCAATTGGGAATCTGAATCCCCTTGAAAGAACACCTTCTCTTCATTAATATCGGCGGTAATATAAACTTGGGAAACGCAACCTGGAACTTTGTTTTCCGGCACTTTATCGGATTCTGGAAATTCAGGCAGTCGCTTGGCATACCAGATTAGTTGTTCGTAACGCCGTTTGGGATTGGATTGGCGGGCAAACCGTTCTACGATCCGGGCGAGGGAAGCTGGTAACTTGGCAGTTTCGGCAGACATGATGAAGTAAAAGTAATAATGGTTAGCGAAACAAATTTGAAATCTGAAATCGGAAATTTCCAATTGTTTTATCTCTATCTCAACATCAGCGCCACTTCTTTGGCAAAGTAAGTCAAAATCAAATCCGCACCAGCGCGTTTAATGCTGTTGAGAGTTTCCAAAATCACCTTTTTTTCATCAATCCAACCGACATTAGCAGCAGCTTTAATCATGGCGTACTCGCCGCTGACGTTATATGCTGCTATTGGTAAATTAGTTTCTAGCCGAATTTGATGGATAATATCCAAATAAGCAAGTGCGGGTTTTACCATCACAATATCTGCACCTTCCGCAATATCTAACGCAACTTCTTTCAACGCTTCCCTAGCATTAGCTGTATCCATTTGATATGTCTTTTTGTCGCCAAATTTAGGGGCAGAATCTAAAGCGTCGCGAAAAGGGCCATAATAGGCAGAAGCATACTTAGCCGAGTAAGCAAGAATTCCGACATTGATGTATCCTTCTGCATCTAAGGCTTTTCTAATCGCGCCTACTCTTCCGTCCATCATATCGGAAGGTGCGACCATATCTGTGCCAGATGCTGCTTGAGATAGCGCCATTTTGACTAAAACTTCCACTGTCGGATCGTTCACAATCGTGCCGTTTTCATCGATTAAACCATCATGTCCGTGGGTGGTGAAGGGATCGAGTGCTACATCGGTAATTACTACAATGTCGGGTACTGCTTGTTTAATCGATCGCACTGTCTGCTGTACGAGTCCTTGTGGATTGTAGCTTTCGCTGCCAGTATGGTCTTTTTTGCTTTCGGAGATGACTGGGAAAAGCGCGATCGCATTTATCCCCAATTCCCAACATTCTAATACCTCTTTTACCAATAAATCCAGGGCATAGCGGTAGCATCCCGGCATTGATGCTATTTCAACTTTTTGCCCCTCTCCTTCCATCACAAACAGGGGATAAATCAGGTCATTAACGGTCAAATGCGTTTCCCGTACCATTCTCCGCAAAGCGGGTGTGCGACGCAAGCGACGGGGGCGATGAAGTAAGTCAGTCAAAGGTGAGGTATGGGCCTTTGTCATGGCGGTGGGGTGACAATCTTCAGTTTATTATATAATGAGAATCATTATATAATAGATTTGAGTTTATTTACGCAATAGTTTGTGAAAATAGGACTTTACTCGAAATCTACGTATTTTTCTAAACCCTGAATTTGAGGATCTGGGAATTGTTTGATGACGCGCCACAAAACAGTGTAACTGCCATCTTGGCGGCGATAAACTGGTCGAAAGGCGATGAGTAAATCGATGCTGGGCGTTTCCAGTAACGCATTGAGATTGCGGCGCTGACTGAGGGAAATGCGATCGCCATTTAGAAGAATTTCTGGCAACTGAAACTGGATTGTCCTGACCAGATAAGTATGATTTAGCACTGCTGGTGCTTCAGTAAGGATAGGTTCGGACAAGCCAAAATTTTGTTGTTTTCCAGTAATGAATCTTCTGCGGTCTGCTTGCAATGGGTCTAACTGATTGGGCGGTTGATAAGTGAGAAAAAATTCCTGTGTAAAAACGGAAACGTCGGTAAAGGAGGAATCGATATTTTCTAAAGGAATATCGCCCAAATCTACCATAAAGCCATAATTTAGTTCTCGCTGCACAATCTGGAAATTGTTATCTGCAATCTGAATTTCCAGTCGGGGAGTAAATCCGTCGAATGGCTTGAATAAAGGTGGGAAAGAAAAACGTTCTGCGGTGGTGGGCAAGAGGCGATTGCGTAGCTTATCTCGATCTTGGCGGTAAAATTCAGCGTTGAGAATGCGGGCTATGCCTGTATTAGGTATGGAGAGAAATTGGTTGTATGGCTCAACTTCAGCGCGATAAAGAGCGTAAGGGTTGTTTGGATCGCTTAAGCTAACTTCATCGGGAACGATAAATTCGGTTCCGCGTGGAAAATTTCTTTGTGCTTGCGCTAATAATGTCTTGGCAGCTAAGAGAGAGGTATTTGCCTGCACTGGAAATGCTAGAGCAGGCGGAAACGGGGGCACATAATCGGCGATCGCGTTTTTACCAGTTCTACCAATTAGGGTTGGTTCTGCGGGGGGCAGATCGGGTAACGGCGATAATCGAGGTGTTGGCGGTACAGAAATGTCGCTGCGTACAATTGGAATACCTAAAATAGGGTCGCGTCGCCGATCGACAAATTCTCCCACTTCATCAAGCATAACCAGACGATGGTCGAGTACTGGCCGAAGGGAATCTAGTTTCTGGGTAGACGTATAGAGGAAGCAGTAAACTCGTACCTGTTCTGCACTTAGAGACCCGACGGCTGGCAAATCATCAAAGGTAGCGGTAGCAGTAGGGGCGCAAAGAACGTTTGGAAATTGGTAGTAGTCTTTGAGCAACCGATCGACAGATGATGTGTGTAGGAAGAGTTGTCCTCGAACAGATCTAACTTGGTTGGGATCTGGACTGAGCATAGCTCTTTCAATCTCGGCAATTAAATATATCTGTTTCTGCACCAGTTCTTGCGCTGGCGGCCAAAAATCCGGCGGTTCGCTGGGCTGGAAAATTGTTGATGGATCTTGGACTGCTAGGACTTTGAGGGTTTGAGACAGCAAACCTAGCATCAAAAGTAGTGAGAAGTAATAGCGCATTTCCTTCAATTTTAGATTTTATATTTTATAGCAACCGATGAGTCGGTTGCTATAAATCTGGGGAGGGGGCTAGGGGCTAGGGGCTAGGGGCTAGGGGCTAGGGGCGAACGCGAGTGCGTGCCGGAGGCATTAGCATTCGGGTAGTAAATATAAGGTTTTAACCAATAAATTATATGCCCGAATGCTTCGCCCCTACTGTCCTAATCGACGAGAGCGGTTGCTATAGATTAGCGGTCAAGACAAAATTTCTATCTTCCTTTTGGTAGAGATATAAAACCCTTTCCAGCGCTTAAGTAACATCCAGCGATTGATGCACATAGGTTTGAGAAATTGCCAATCTAGAAGAGAAAAAGATGCCTTGTCACTAGAGGAAACAATTATGGAACTTAGTCCCTATCAGCGAGCTTTTGGTATTTTCTCTAACTCTGAGGATGTCCGCAATGCTTTCAACGAGCTAGAGGCAGCTGAGTTTCCAATGGATCGGATTTCGGCTGTAGCTAAAGATCCAGAAAAGCAAACTGTGGAAATCCGGGAAGTCAAGGGCAACAAAGCACAGGAAGGAACAACTATCGGCGCGATCGCAGGCGCTACAGTTGGCGGTAGCCTTGGCCTAGCGGTGGGACTGGCAACAGCTGCTGCACTGCCTGCGATCGGCCCTGTAGTGCTGCTGGGTGCGGCAGCAACGGCTCTGGCTACGACCTTAACGGGTGGCATGATGGGTGCAACGGCGGGCAGTTTAATCGGCGCGTTGATTGGTTGGGGGATTCCCGAAGAGCAAGCTACAGTTTATCGCGATCGCATCTACCAAGGCGATTACTTGGTGATGGTAGACGGTTCTGAAGCAGATATCCGTCAAGCGGAAGCCATTTTGAGCCGCTGGAACATCCAGGAGTTCAGGATTTATGACATAGCCCGTAGCCCCTAAAATAAAGTCAGTTCATCAATATCATCACCAGTTATGCCAAGCTTACTTGTGGATGCCAAAAACTTGCTCTGTGACTTAATCGCTCGCTATCGCTCCCAAGTTGACTATTTGGCGATTCGACTGGAAGAAGCAGAAGGGACTGATATTTTCCTGCGAGGAGACAAGATAGAAACGCTTTCCCAAGGGATCTCAATTGGTGGACAGGTTAGAGCTTGTTATAAAGGAGGTTGGGGTTTTGCTAGCTTCAACCAACTCTCGACACTAAAAGAACGAGTTGAAGAAGCGATCGCAGCTGCGCGGATAGTCGGAGATGAAGAAACTATTCTAGCTCCTGTAGATCCGGTTCGCGATATCGTACAACTGCCTCTGACAGGCACCGATCCGCGTAAAATACCCTTATCTGACAAAAAAGCATTGTGCGATCGCTACACCGAAATTCTCCGCCGCGTAGATAAACGAATTACCACCACCTCCGTCCTATACAGCGACAGCGCCCAGCGGATCTTTCTGGCCACCTCCGAAGACACTATGCTAGAGCAATCTTGGGTGGATATGGAAATGCGCTTTGCCGCCACCGCACGGAATGGCGACACCGTACAAACCGGACGAGAAACCACAGGTTCCCGCAAAGCATACGAAGATTTAACCAATTTGGATGCCCAAATTCGCAGTGCCGGTCAACGCGCTGTGGACGCCCTCGCACTGCCTCCCGTCAAAGGTAACACTTACACGGTAGTAATTGACCCCATTCTCACCGGCTTATTTGTCCACGAAGCTTTCGGACACCTCTCAGAAGCCGACATGGCTTATGAAAACCCGGACTTGCTGGAAGTGATGACTCTGGGACGCAGATTCGGGCCAAGAGAACTGCAAATCTTTGACGGTGCGTTACCTCTCGGTCATCGCGGTAGTTATTTCTACGATGATGAAGGAACGCCAGCTACCACTACTCAGCTAATTAAAGATGGTGTTTTGGTAGGACGGCTGCATTCTCGCGAAACAGCTGGCAAACTGGGTGAAGAACCGACTGGAAATGCTCGTTGTCTCAACTACCATTTTCCGCCTCTAGTGCGGATGACGAATACTTGGATTGAGCGTGGAAATACGCCAGTCAAGGATTTATTTACGGATATCAAAGAAGGAGTTTATGCTCGGAATTGGTTGGGTGGAATGACGAATGGGGAGATGTTCACCTTTAGCGCCGGTGAAGCTTGGATGATTCGCAATGGAGAAATTGCCGAACCAGTGCGGGATGTGACACTTTCCGGGAATGTTTTTACAACTTTAGCTGATATTGAAGCTCTAGGCGATGACTTCTATTGGGATGAGTCCGGCGGTTGCGGTAAAGGCGGACAAAGCGGTTTGCCAGTAGGTTGTGGTGGGCCTTCTTTGCGACTTCGCAATGTAGTTGTGGGTGGCGAAGCAGGGTAATGAAATATTTAGTATGTAGTTGCGCTTTAGCGCTATCTTAAAGAGCGCTAAAGCGCAACTATAGCTAGGGGCTAGGGGCTAGGGGCTAGGGAAGAGGGAAGAGGGAAAAGCTTACTTCGTAAGGGATTATGAACCAGAAGTAAGAGTTGGAGTTGCCCTAACCGACGAGAGCGGTTGCTATACATACCTAAAAAATTGTTGTTCTTATTCTTATCTGTGTTCATCTGTGTTCATCTGTCTTCATCTGTGGTAAAAATTTAACCAAAGATGACAACAGAAAATTTGACGACATCACTCATGTACTAACGATGCAACCGGATTTGGTATGAAACACTCCCCACCCAGTGCTACGCGATCGCGTCCTTCCTTTTTGGCTGTATAAAGAGCTTGGTCAGCCGCATTAATCAAATATTGTGGCAACAATCCTTTTGTGGGTACGGTACTGGCAACTCCCAGACTGACGGTAACGCGATCGATCTTCAAACCCAAGGCCCGATCGCACACCCTAGACTGAGCGTGGGGAATCGCCAAATCGTGAATTGCCTGTCTGATCGCCTCTGCCACAATGACAGATCCAGAGGTATCAGTATTAGGTAGAATAACAGCAAATTCTTCGCCACCATAACGAGCAACTAAATCCTCTGGACGCCGGATCGCACTTTTAATAGTATCCGCCACCAGTCGCAAACAATCATCCCCTGCTAGATGACCGTAGGTATCGTTGTAGCTTTTGAAAAAATCGACATCCAACATTATTAAAGACAGGGGTGCAATTTCCCGTTTTAGCCGCTTCCACTCAGCGTTAAGATACTCATCAAATCGGCGACGATTGGCAATTTGAGTCAAACCATCGAGGGTCGCCAGTCGTCGGAGTACTTCCTCGCTCTTTTGCAGCGCCGCCTCTGCTTTTTTGCAATGAATCATCGACCCTAATTGGGTTGCGATCGCATTGACTAGCTGTTGCGATCGCTCATTCGGGATCATTTCCTGGTTTTGGAAAAACACTAACACAGCCAGAACTTGGCGATCGAACACAATTGGAATTCCCAAAGCACCTTTGATTCCAACCTCGGCTGCAATTTTTAGCCTCAGAAAAACCCGCTCCTTCTCCTGAGTTACATCAGCAATCCATTCAAATTTTTGGGATAACCAGATCCGTCCTGGTAACCCCTCACCAGGAGCAAAGCGAAATGTCTCGCTCTGACGGCGAAATTCATCCAGACGGATATCGCCGCCATCCCAACCTCCAACATATTCCAGCACAGTTGCATCTGAGGAAGGCATCCAAGCTTCCCCAAACTCCCAACCAAGAGTTTGACAAACATTTCTCACAATTACTTCTAATGCTTCTTCCACATCAGCGGCAGAACTAATTGCTTGAGTTGTAGTCAATAAAAGTTGTAATTGTGCATTTTGCCTTTGCAGTTGTAACTGATACCGACGCAGACGCAATTGATGTTCTATTCGTACCAAAACCTCGATATGCTCAAAGGGTTTTGTGATGTAATCTACCCCACCCATAGTAAAAGCTTTTACTTTATTAAAGATTCCATCCGAAGCACTGATGAAGATGACCGGAATATCACGACTTTGCTCCGAAGCTTTCAACTGTCGGCAAACTTCATAACCATCCATATCCGGCATTTTGATATCCAGCAAAATCAGATCGGGAGGGTTAGCTCGGACAGATTCAAGCGCCATTTTACCATTAAGAGCAACCCGAAGCTTATACCCTTGATTGGATAAAATCCGAATTAATAAGCTGATATTTTCTGGTGTATCATCGACAACTAAAATCTTGGTTTTGGATGTGAAATGCTGCCTCGAATTCATAAGCGATTCTAAAATGACTTTCTCCCCATAAGAAGATAGGTCATCATCTCTCCTTTACCTTTAATTATAATAGTTCCGCGTTCTTGCAAAATAAATTGCTCCTTTAAGCGATCGTAAACTGCTGGTGTTACCTGAATTTCACCGGGGATACCAGTTGACTCCATCCGGGAAGCCACATTCACCGTATCCCCCCACAGATCGTAGATAAATTTAGTCAAACCAATCACCCCAGCGACCACCGCACCGATATTGATCCCGATGCGGAGACTGAAATTCTCGCCGTTTTGGGCGTTGAATCGGGCAATAGCCGCCTGCATATCGAGTGCCATAAGGGCGATCTCATCTGCGTGATCGGAACGAGGTGTCGGCATTCCTCCCACCACCATATAAGCATCCCCAATAGTCTTAATTTTCTCTAAGTTATGCTGTTGAGATAATTGATCGAATTCACTAAAAATTAGATTGAGAACCTTAACAAGTTCCGTAGAAGTTTTGTTTGATGCAAAATCAGTAAAACCTACTAAATCTGCAAATAAAACACTTACATCAGAAAAACTATCCCCAATAATCTGCTGGTTTGCTTGCAACCGTTTCGCAATCGATGGAGGCAGAATATTTAATAATAACTTTTCTGTTTGTTCCTGGGCAATTTTACGAGCGGTAATGTCAGAAACAGTTCCTTCGTAATAAAGCAATTTCCCTTTAGAGTCCCGCACTGCACGAGCATTTTCAGAAATCCAAATGATTTTGCCATCTTTCCGATAAACTTGAGCCTCAAATTCGAGTACAGCATTATGCAGTTCCATTTCTTCGATAAACTCGCGCCTTCGATTCCGATTGACATAAAGCTTATCTTCTATATTTTGAAGATTTGTCATCAAGTCTTCGGGAGAATCATAACCATAAATTTTTGCCAGTGCTTGATTGGAACTTAGGTAACGACCGCCAGGGGTAGTTTGATAGATTCCTTCTACTGCATTTTCCACAATGCTGTGATAGCGTTCTTGAGTAATTCGCAGGATTTCTTCAGTTTGCTTGCGCTGGATCAGAGAACCTAATTGTGTTGAAACTGCGTTGACCAAATTAATGATGCGCGAATTGATAGCAGCAACCTTTTTCTTATAAAACACTAAAATTGCCAACACTTTGTCCTGAAAGACAATCGGAACTCCAAAGGCTGACTTGAAGCCAGTATCAGCAAGTTGAGAATGTAGAATAAATAGGTCTTTTTTTAGTGAAATATTTTCTACCCACTCCGGTTGCTTAGAAGTCCAGATTTTCCCTGGCAATCCAATATTATGAGCAAAAGTAACCGTTAAGCTTTGCTCTCTTAACTCTAAAAAACTGAAATCGTTACCGTACCAACCTTGGCTGCATTCTAAAACTTTATTATTGTCATCGGGAATCCAAGCTTCTCCATAGTTCCATTGGATATTCGTACAGACTAACTGCAAGACAGCGTGCAAAGCTGAATGAACGTCATCCCGGTGAGTGATGGCTTGGGTTGTTGCTAATAATAGCCGAAGTTCAACTTCTGCTTGTCGGCGTGCTTCTAGGTGGCTTTCGAGGAGTTTATTTTGTTCTATCAGTTGCAGTTGGAGTTGGCGGAGGCGTAGTTGATGCTCGATCCGAGCTAAAACTTCTAGAGGCTCGAAGGGTTTGGTGATATAGTCAACTCCGCCAACTGTAAAGGCATTGAGTTTATTAATTGTTTCATCTAAAGCACTAATAAAGATGACTGGAATATCGCCTGTTTGCTCAGATGCTTTCAGATGTTTGCAAACTTCGTAGCCATCCATCTCTGGCATATTGATATCGAGCAAAATGAGGTCGGGAGGATTTGATTGGCAAGATTTTAATGCCAGTTTTCCACTAGGGGAAACTCGTACCTTATAGCCCTGTTCGGATAAAATTTGGGTCAATAATTTTAAGTTTTCTGGCTTATCATCCACAACCAGAATATTAGCTTTAGGGGTAAGCGTTTGGCTTTGGTTCATAAGTTATCCACCGTATGAATTAAGGTTAATAATTGCTCAAATTCGTACTGGTCGATCATCGTGAGTAAAGCATACCCTAGAACTTCTTCTTGCTGGCTAATTTGCTCGATGGATATAGCGATCGCTTCCAAGTCTCCCTCAACGAGAGCCTGACGCAAACTCCCCAACATATCTTTAGGCAAAG
Organism: Argonema antarcticum A004/B2; assembly: GCF_023333585.1. Taxonomy (GTDB): domain Bacteria; phylum Cyanobacteriota; class Cyanobacteriia; order Cyanobacteriales; family Aerosakkonemataceae; genus Argonema; species Argonema antarcticum. The sequence goes on along the minus strand of NZ_JAIQZN010000001.1, from coordinate 29,148 downwards.
CCGCCAGATGGGAGGGTTTCAAGGTTAGCGGTTCCATTAATGCTGTATCAGGGACAGAAGTTGATTCCTCATAAATAAACGACACACCTAAATGTTTGTGGATAACATCAAAAATCTCCTCTTCTCGGAAAGGTTTGCGAATAAAATCATCGCAACCCGCTGCCAAAACAGCCGTTTTCTCATCTGTAAAGGCACTAGCACTGAGGGCAATAATTACAGTATGGGGTATGGGAAATAGGCTATTTTTTCCCGCCCTGCTCTGCTCCCTCGATCGAATCTGCCTTGTTGCTTCATCGCCATCCATCACTGACATTCGCATATCCATCCAAATTAAGTGGGGTTGCCAATGCTCCCAGAGTGACAATGCCTCCCTACCATTGTTGGCTTCTTGTAGTTTAAAGCCAAGTGGGTTGAGGAGTTTGTGTAATAATTGGCGATTTACATTGCTATCATCGACAATGAGCATTCGATATTCTGGTTGGTTGGGGGCAAGGGCTTTGACGGGACGACGATCGGACCGCTGCTCGATTTCGCTCTCCGCCACCTGGTTCGCTTGAATATCGAACTGAAATATAGTACCAGTAGTTGTTTCTTCCTGCTGTTCTAAAGAAGCTGTGCCAGGGGTGAAGGCTATACCGTGACTGATGACAGTGATTTCACCCCCCATCAAGCGAATGAATTGGCGGCTAATCGTCAATCCCAATCCTGTTCCTTCTTGTACTTGTTGACCCGCTGTTGTTTGCACGAAGGGTTTGAAGAGGTTTTGGAGTTCATCAGCAGCAATCCCAACGCCTGTGTCTATGACTTGAAAGGTGATTGATTGGGAATTTTTTCTGCCCAGTTTGACTGTGAGGGATACGCTTCCTTGGCTGGTAAATTTAATGGAATTACCAATTAGGTTAATTAGGACTTGCCGCAACTTGACTTCATCAGTGCAGATATGTTGGGGCACATCGGCGGCCCGATCGCATTTTAACTGCAAGCCTTTTTCTTTGGCTTTCAAAGAAAACATATTTTCGACATCATTTAGCAGCAGGTAGAGGTCGAAGTTATTTTCATGGAGTATCATGCGTCCGGCTTCAATTTTGGAGAGGTCTAGCACTTGGTTGATCAGGGTGAGCAAATGTTCGCCGCTGCGACGAATGATGCCGAGATTGTCTTGCTGTTCTTTGACGAGATTTGTGGCCCGACTCATGAGTTGGGAAAAGCCGAGAATGGCGTTGAGGGGCGTCCTCAGTTCGTGGCTCATGTTGGCCAGGAAGGTACTTTTGGCGCGGTTGGCTGATTCGGCGGCTTCTTTGGCGGTTTCGAGTTCGGCTTCGGCTTTTTTGCGATCGGTAATATCTCGTCCTACTGCTTGGTATTCTAGAAGGCGATCGGACTGGTCAAATATCGCCCGGTTAATCCACTGAGCCCAACGTATCTCTCCTTTGACAATTACCCGATTTTCAACTGAGGCTACTGGGTTTTCTTTGCTAATCGAATTCACGAAAGCAGCAACATATTCGCGGTCTTCCTCAAACACAACAGGTGCGTAGTGATAGCCGATAATTTCTTCTCGCCTCAGTCCAAAAAACCGACAATAAGCTTCATTAACAAAAGTTACTTTTCCATCTCGTAAAAATCTAATAATCAGTTCGGTCTGATCTTCGATAATTCCTAGATAACGTGCTTCGCTCTGCCGCAATTGCACTTCTATCTGTTTGCGATCGATGATTTCCTGCTGTAATAATTTGTTAGTTTGACTTATTTGAGCCGTGCGATCTTCTACTTTTTCTTCCAGCGTCCGATAGAGAAGAGCGTTTTCCAAAGAGATGGCTGCTTGGGCGGAAATAAGTTGCAATACTTTTAGACGTCCGGGAGTAAAAGCACCTGCAACCAAATTATTTTCTAAGTAAAGTATGCCCATGATTTTCCCTTTATTTATGATAGGAGTACACAGGACAGATTTAATTTTATTAGCGGCAATGTAAGGGTCTTTGACAAACATTCCTTCCAAGGCAGCATCGTTGATAACAATATTTTTGAGAGTTATTTGAACGTAATTGATAAGTGTTAGCGGCAGGGCTTGGGAAATTTCGATTTGGGGCAATCGCAACACGATAATATTGCCACCTTCAACTTGACCGGAGACTTCGATCGCCAGAGAACCAGACTGATTAAAAATTAGAAATCCTTTTTGAGCGCCAGCATTTTCGATCGCGATTTTCATTAACCGGGAAAGCAATTCATCTAGGACTATCACGCTAGAGAGCGCTTGCGATGCTTCGATCGCCGCTATAAAATCTAATGTACCTCCACTTCCTCCACTTGTTCTGAGCGTGGTATTACTAACATCAAATTCTGCATTTTTGCGTTCGGTGATTATCGAAAATATACCCGGATATTTTGATTCTAAATCTTTAATTTTTGCCTTCGCTCCCCAGCGTCCATATCCGTAGTAAGCTTCTAACAAATAGAACCGACCCATACTTTCTTGACCGCGAGAAAGATGAAATTTTCCCGCCAGTTCGTTGGCTAGTGCTTCTTCTTGGATGTATTTTTGTTCTTTGGCTCCAGATATGGCCCGATCGTAATAATTTATAGCACCTGCCAAATCACCTAATACTCGCGCTTTTTCTGCTTCTACCAAATCGTACTTATGTTGAAAGTTCATCGGCGCATAGTGCGCCCATTTCTTCATTTTTTCCTGGTTACTTGTTACCTTTTCCAACAGTTTCTCTTGTTCTGAATTTGGGACAGATGGATAGATAGACAGCCGTACCAAAGAATAGTACAAGTAGAAAAAAGAAATAATGGGAGAGCCAGCTACACCGCTTGTATATTTTTCGGCAATTTCTGCATTTCTCAAGGCCCGATCGTTTTCTTCCAACAAAAAGCACAAAATTAGTTTGTTAAAATGTAAAAAGAACAAAGCTGTAAGGTCATTGGACTGTTCGTGAAGAGGCAACATAGCCTCTTCGTTATAAGCTTGACCGATGAGATCGCACGTATTATCCAATTCGCCGATAAAATTCAAAACAGTTTGATGGTATATTTTATTCCAGTTCAAAGTTTTTTCTTGTTTAATTTGGCTCATAACCTGACTGTATGCAGCCATCTCTTTCTCTAAGTCGGTGAGTTCTTTACCAACTAAATATGAATAGATGCAGTAATCTAAAAGTGAGTTAGCAGTAAACTCTAAATCTCCAGTTTCCAATCCACTTTGATAGGCTTCTAAAAATGGTTCTAAGGTTTCTCTAATATGCTCCTTCCAAGGCTTAATGAGTAGATGAACTATTGTAGATGTTCCCGCTTTCAGTTTTTTAGCATTAAACTTCGCCAATATATTTAATGCCAGTTTACCGAATTGATAAGCAGCGTCAAAGTCTTCTGCAATTCCGCACAAAAGTATCCCATAAAAAGCATAAGCAAAAGCTGACTCGGAAGTATTGCCGTATTCAAGTGATAAATTAACTTGCTTGAAAATTAATAAAGGTAACAATCCAGGTGCAGCATTATAAGAAGCAGTCGTTACCCTCAAAAGAATACGCATAGCTGCCAATTTCTTTGCTTCTGTCATTTCCGGCAGGTTAATTAAATCTGAGATTCGCTTTTCGGTTAAATGTGAGGAAACTTCTGTCATTCCCAACTGAATATCTGATTCGCTAGACTGTTCGGGAAAATTCACATCTAATAACTTAAGAATTTCTAATCCCGTGTTGATGGCTTCTAGAATTTTTACCTGTGCCATACACGCAGATATCTGCACTTCATAAACTTTTACTTTATCGAGCAAAGTTTTGGCTTGTTTTCGCACCGTATCTGAAAGCTTCTGCATCAAATCGAAGTCGCCGCCCAGATAAGCTGCTTCTGCTCCTTCCTCATGCAAAGTTAAAGTTAAATCATAGTTAGTTTGCCAACTATCAATTGCCAGCAATTCTATCCCTAGAGTTAAATACCTGAGAGCAGCTTCATAAGCTGTCGCCGCTTTTGCTTTCTGTCCGGCTAGAAGATTGAGTTGTGCTAACTCATCTTTTTCTGGCTGAGTTGCGAGTAAATCCGTGCCAAAATTTAATTGGTTGACGAGAGCAAAAATATTTTCTTTGCGTTCTGCGGGAGTAGTATTTTTCAGCAACAGTTGACCGATTTTTAAGTGAGTGGCTTTTTGCTCGGATTCGGGAATCAGAGAATAAGCTGCTTGCTGCACTCGGTCGTGCAAAAATTTGTAGTTAACTTTAACATCCTGCAAGCCAATAAATGCCGATTCCGAATCGGCAAACACCAGCGGAATTTTGTAAGCTTCCGATAAAGGTAACAATAAACCCGCCTGAATTGCAGGCCATAAATTAGTTGCCGTCACCAATACCGATTCTTCGTTGACAATTGCCAAAACATCTAAGTTGAAAGAATTGCCGATGCAAGCTGCCATCTTTAATAATTTCTGGGCAGAATCTGACAATTTTTGAATGTTTCTAGCCATCAGTTCGACGACGTTATAATCGGTAATCCCAATGGTTTGAATATGCTCTATATCCCACTGCCATTTATCGGCGATCACTTCATAATTCAGCAGGTTTTCGGAGGATAATGTTTTGAGGAGTTGGGTGAGGAAAAAGGGATTGCCTTGAGTTTTGTTAAACAGGAGTTTCGAGAGAGACTCGATCCGGCTTGCTTCTGGAGATTCGTTGAGTGTATCGGCGACTAATTGACTGACGTGGCTGAAATGTAAAGGTTTAACGGTAATATTATTGACTGTCGCTTCCTTTTCTTTGATTTTTTCTAATGTCTGCATCAAGGGGTGCGCCGGACTGACTTCGTTATCTCGATAGGCTCCTATTAGTAACAGGTATTGGCTATCGGTATCCGTGATTAAGAGTTGGATTAATTTGAGAGAAGCTGAATCGGCCCACTGCAAGTCATCTAAGAAGAGAACAAGGGGATGTTCTGGTTGGCAAAATACTTTGAGGAATTGAAGAAAAACGCGATTGAAGCGGTTTTCAGATTCGGTTGGGCCTACTTGCGGTACTTCTGGCTGAGAACCGATAATTAATTCGACTTCGGGAATAACATCGATGATTACTTGTCCGTTGAAGCCGATCGCGTCTAATATTTTCAGTTTCCAACCTGCGATTTGCGTGGCGTTTTCTGTTAAAATTTGATTGATTAATTCTTGAAATGCCGCGATCAGAGCCGCGTAGGGAATATTGCGTTTAAATTGGTCGAATTTACCAACGATAAAATAACCGCGCTGTCGCGTAATCGGTTTTTGTACTTCGTTGACAATGGCAGTTTTACTAATACCTGAATAACCAGAAAATAAGATTAGTTCGCTGCGGGAGAAACCTACCCCCCCCAGTCCCTCGAAGGGGGAAGTATTCGTGTTTTTGTCCGGAGAGATTCCACAGACTCGATCGAATGCTTCCAATAGCAGGGAAACTTCGATTTCGCGTCCGTAGAGCTTTTGGGGGATCAGAAGTTGGTTGCCGCGATCGCGTTTTCCCAGCGGAAAATTATCTATTTTTCCCGTAGTTTGCAACTGTTGCAGACAAATTTCCAGATCGAATTTAAGTCCGGCTGCACTTTGATATCTTTCTTCCGCTGTCTTGGCTAACAGTTTCATCGCGATCGATGAAATTGCTTCTGGAATTTCTGGATTTTGCTCGTGTAGCGGTACTGGTTGTTTGGCTAAGTGACAGTGTACCAACTCCATCGGATCTTGGGTAGTAAAAGGTAAACTACCGGCCAGCATTTCGTAAAAAGTGATCCCCAAAGAATAAAAATCTGTCCGATAATCGACCGATCGATTCATCCTCCCAGTTTGCTCTGGGGACATATAAGCGAGAGTACCGACAAGTTCCAAAACAGTACCGAGATTCTGGTTCTCCACACCCTGACGGGAAGCCATGCTGAAGTCGGCAATTTTAACCGTTCCGGTGGCAGGATTGATAATAATATTGGCCGATTTAATATCTTTATGAATTATCAAACTTTTATGCAAGTAAGCCAAAGCTTCTGTTAAATCAATGGCGATCCGCAAAAATTCCGACAGCGACAATTTTTGAGAAGTGAGGTAGTGTCTGAGGGAAATGCCGCCAAAATCTTCTAAGATGAGGGCAAACCCGTTTTGATAGTTTTCCAAACTGTAAGCTTTGACAATTCCCGCACTATCGAGATTTTGAAGTATTTGATATTCGTGTTTCAGGCGTGCAATTTCTTCTATACTAGGATAGTCTGGTTTGAGAATTTTAACGATAACTGTTTGTCCAGAGGTATGGCAATATCCCCGATAAACAACCGTATTTACGCCGTTATAGATTTCTTTGACGATTCGATAACCTGACAGTTCGAGCATGGTGTTTTGCTTGTTAATAAGAGGTTGAGCCTGGATATTCTTATGATGCTGTTGGTAAATTGATGAGATTTTAATTCTACACAAAGCCACTGACTTCGCTTGGGGCCCGCCAGCAATTCAAATCGCAGCGTCATAGTAGGGGCACGGCGTCCGGGATATTTGGGTTACAGGAATAAGGTTAATTATGCCGTGCCCCTACACAACCACTCTCAAGTGCAGGGCGGGTGTAGGCGACACCACCGACTTTGCCAACAGCATCATTCTTATTTCCAGATTGAATGCACCATCTGTTGTCAGGGGAGATTGATTCCCCCCTACACATAAACTATATCTGCCAAGTCCTTAACAAACCAACGCCCTATTTTTGAGGGGGTTTGTAATATGTGAGGCGACTTTGGGATAACCCACATCTGATTAGCGATTGCAAAGAAGTTATCGCCGCAGTTGTCGGATCGATTACGGGTGCTGGTTTGCCTAACTCAGCCAAGATTCTTTCTACCTCTTTGGCTACATCTAACATTCCCGTACATCCCAATACAATTGCCTGAGCGCCATCTCGATCGATCGCCTTTTCGCTTTCATGTATGAGAGCCTGTTTTAACTTTTCTTTGTCCTCTAATTCGAGAACAGGTATGTCTACATCTCTGACAGAGGCAAGATTGCTTGTTATGCCCAGACCTCTTGCCAGATCTTCGATGATTGACTTAACGCTGCTGACAACTGTAATAATCGAAAATTTTTGGCAGATCAGAGTGGCAGTCAAAACAGCAGGATCGAAGCCCCCCACAACTGGAATATCTACCAATTCTCTGACCACACTAACTCCTGGTTCGCCAAAGCAATCTACGAAGATTCCATCATATCCTTCCGCTTCGGCTTTTTGTGCTTTGCTAATGATATCGCCTGTACTGAGAAACTCTTCGTAGCGACTTTGAATAGATTGTGGCCCTACGTCGAGGTTAACCACATGGATTTGCGTATCTGGTGCTGCCACCTTTTGGACTTCTTTTTTGACATCTTCATTAAATTGGCTATTAGCGAGAGGAACGATTATTTGGATTTTCATTTTTCCCCTTTTGAGTTAGATTTTTAGGAGTCACCATAAGGGTGAAGCTTTTCGAGCGGCACGTAAGGGCCATAGTAACCCATTAAGTTTAACAATTGTTGAAATGCCGCCAGAATTGAACCCGATCGTAATTGCTCTGGCGCTTTTACACCAATCAGAACTAACTCTTGTCCTTTCTTTTCTTTGAGATCGTCGGCATTTGTCAGCGGTATTCCATCTGGCGTCATATAGCAAATCAAGTCGGGTGCCATTGCAATTGGTTGACTGCTGTCGTTTCGCCATGCCATCAGACTTTCGTTTCGATAAATTACATATACTTCTCGATCGCCATTTTTAACAGTTACAATACCCCGGTCAAAACCACCTTGAGTTTGTTGGCTGACATCCTGTATTTCTCCCCTAAAAAGCTCAAAAGCACTGCCTTGAAAAAACGCTAGTGCTGCTTCCACAGGGTCTTCTCCTTGCTCTTTCGCCTTGCGTAGAGTCAAGCCCAATTGCCACGCTCGGCTAATCGCGCCAGGGATAACTGACTGCTTATCGCGCATCGTTTGACCGTCAAGCGCATAAGTTGCCAAACCTCCTTGCTGACCGAATTGCTCTGTGCTGATGATCGGTCTGATCAAACTTTCCATATCTGAGGATGTTTTTGCATATAGCACTGACTTCACATCCTCATCTTTTTTGCTGACTAAAGGACAAGGAGAAACGTCGATGCCTGTAGCGGCGTAAGTCGTCATTGATAGTTCGGGTACAGACCTACCCGCTCCGTCGCAGTCAACGATTGGGATTTGCTTGTATACCGCTACCAGCATGGCGATGAAGATGTTTGCCGTGCCTGTTTCTACGGAAAGCGTATAGGAGAATTTCTTTCCCAGTATTTGCTCCAAAAGCTCAAAAGCTTTGATGGAAGACTGCCCAATTCCATGCAAAGCCTTGAATATGCTCGTGCGAAGAGGATAAGTTCGCGTTTCTGAGTGTTGGTCTTGGCTGGCATTTGGGGCTCCAATGCCTGCTACAACTGCTCCCCACTCGTCGTCACCCACGTCGGTAACGTCGATCGAGACAACTACTTCTGTGTGCCGAAGAATCTCGTCGATCAGGTCTTGGCCCATTTTCCGGGAACCGCCTCCCCCGCTGCCGAAAAACGCGGCTCCGTTAAGTATGTCCTCAAGTGCGCTTTTGTCAAGTTTTTGCATTTAGTTTTTCTCCCACGATTTAAGCTACTGTAATTTTTAATTTTCTCACTCTCGGCATAATGCCTGCCAAAATCTTAATTATTTATTCCTAGTTGCACAGTAGCAAGTTATACTCCCCTGCCTCTTAAAACAGAAGACGAAACTTTTCGGCTCGGCTATTTTCACCGTAACAAGGCTGCATCTACTTGTTGGCAAAGATGTTGTTGAGTAGAAGAGTTATCCAAAACTACATCAGCTTTGTTGCACTTCTCCTGCATTGACATTTGACTATTAATCCTCGCTTTCGCCTGCTCTAAAGTCAATCTATCTCGTTCCATCAATCTATTTAATTGTTGTTCTTCACCAGCAAATACTACCCAGATTTCTGTTACCAAATCTGTCATGTTTGCTTCAAATAAGAGCGGCACAACTAACACTACTGTCGAATGTAAAGGTAATTCATCGATCGCACTCAGAAACCGATCGCGTACATAGGGGTGAATTTGTTGCTCTAACCAATATCTCTCGGTGGGATTATTGAAAACGATATTGCCCAACTCCTTACGGTTTAAAGTTCCTGAAGTTGTCATAATATCTGAGCCATAACGCTCTAGGATTTGGTTGAAGATTGGCGAACCAGGTTCAACTGCTTCGCGAGCATAAATATCTGCATCAAAAATCGGAAAATTGTAGGTTTTGGCAAGATAATTCGATACAGTAGTTTTACCTGTGCTAATGCCGCCAGTTAGACCGATGAGGCGTCGGACTGGGGCATTGGGGTCAGTTTGGGCATTGGGCATTGTTCATCGAATTTTGAGTAAAGCTTGAAATAAGCCTTCCAAGGTATATTCTTTTGCCTCTACATCCACCCGTCCGAATAGTTGCTGACAGGTTTTGGAGGTTTGAGGGCCGATCGAAGCAATCCAAACTCCCTCTAGAAGATCTGCCGATCGCAATTCCCCTATTAGCTGACAAAAATATTGCACAGTTTTGGAGCTAGCAAAAGTAATCGCATCCACCGTTTTGCGCTGTAGGGCATCCAAAGCTAAAGCTGGTACAGTCGCAGGACACTGGGACTGATAAGCTGGTACTTCGATGACCATAGCGCCTTTGGCGGTTAATTCCTGCACGAGGATTTCTCGTCCGCCAGTTTCCACTCTGGGAAAGAGAATTTTTTGGCCTTCTAACTGTTCTGGGAAGTTTTCGACGAGGGAATCTGCCACAAAGTCTGGGGGGATAAAATCGGGATTGAGGCAGTGTTGTTTGAGTCGTTGGGCTGTTTTTTTGCCAACTACGGCAATTTTCAGGGCAGCTAAGGCACGAACATCTTTCTCTTGTGCTTCCAGTCGTGCAAAGAAATAGTCCACGCCGTTGGTGGAAGTTAGGATTAACCAGTTAAAAGTTTGAATATTTGCGATCGCACGATCGAGACTCTCCCAACTGGAAGGCGGGCCAATTTCTAGGGTAGGCATTTCAATTACCATTGCGCCTGCTTGTTGCAAGAGGTTGGTAAACTCCTCAGATTGACCAACCGATCGGGTTACCAGGATGGTTTTGCCGGAGAGGGGAGTGGGGGAGTGGGGGAGTGGGGGAGTGGGGGAGTGGGGGAGTGGGGGAGTGGGGGAGTGGGAGAAGAGATTTGTCATGGGGATAGAAATTTGGGATTGAGGGTTTTGAATATAGGATTTGAAATCTTCCTTTATAGAAACTGTACGATCGACTCCGCCGGAGAGCAAATAAGGGCGCAACCCCACAACTTCCCCGATGACGATCGCAACTGGCGAGAGAGATATCCCAGCTGTGACCGAGACAATATTCCCCAGATCTCCCGTCCAAACTTCCTGTTGGGGATGTCCCGCCCAGCGAATGACTGCAACGGGAGTTTTTGGCGATCGCCCGTACTCTTGCAGGCGATCGACAATTTCACCCAAATGACGCCCTCCCATCAAAATCACCAGCGTCTCAATCCCAGAGAGAGTTTTCCAGTCCAACTCGGCTGGATCGTGACCGCTTAAAACTGCAAAACACCGACTCAAAACCGGGTCGGTAAGGGGAATTCCAGCCAGCAAAGGAGCTGCCAGTGCCGAGGAAATACCCGGTACTACCTCAAAAGCGCAACCTGCCGCCAGCAAGCTTTGAATTTCGGAAGTACATCGCCCAAAAATAAACGGATCGCCACTTTTGAGGCGCACCACCTGCTTTCCTTGCTGACATTGCTCAACCAAGAGGCGATCGATCTCTGGTTGCTTCATGCTGGGGCGTCCGCCGCGTTTCCCCACATCAAGCTGGCGACAATTATCTGGCACTAGCTGCAATAACTGAGGATCGACCAAGGCGTCGTAGACCAAAACTTCTGCCATCGCTAGCAGTTGTTGCGCCCTGACAGTGAGGTAGCCGACATCTCCCGGCCCAGCACCAACTAGGTAGACTTTGCCCCTTTGCTCCGTCATAGTTCACTTTTGCTGATTCAGTTTCTGGATCAGCTCATCGACTTTAGTAGCTTGCTCGGTTTGTCCCTGGGTTTGCAATAATTCTTTAGTTTTTTTGAGGCTCACCAGTGCTTCGTCTTTCTTACCTTGCTCGGATAAGCCAGCTGCCAAGACAAAGTGAGCTTGTGCTAAGTCGGGCTTGAGGCGAATGGCTTCTTTTGATTGTGCGATCGATTCGTCGAGTTGGCGCTGTTGTCCTAGCGCTACAGCTAATTTAACGTGAGTATCTGCGTTATCGGGAGCGAGGCGAACTGCCTCCTTGTAATGATCGATCGCTTCTTGTTGCTTACCCTGACGTTGCAGAAGCACCCCCAGATTCGACTGAACTTCTGGATTCTTAGGGTCTAGCTGAATAGATTTCCGCCATGCTTCTTCGGTACTCTTGAGGTCTCCTTGTTTCGCGCTGGCAATTCCTTGCTGGTAATAATCAGCAGCACTGCCTTTCTTTACAGGTGCTGTTGGAGTACTAGGATTTTCTTTCCCATCTGACGCGGCTGAGGTAGACTGCGGGGTTTGAGCGTTTTCTGGGGTTGACGCCGGTACGGAGGCGGCTGGGCTTGGCTGCGGGGTTTCCTTGGCCTTTTCTGAGTTTGAACCCGGTGAAGAACAACCAAAAGTAGTTAAGCCCAGACTGATGAAAGCAGCCAGAAGCAGGTGTTTGCGTTTGAGTTTTTCAGACATAATTGGGGGATCTGTAATCGTAGCTCTTAGCCTAGTTTAAGCTAAGGCTGATTTTTAGGTACGTAGTTGCGATGGCGCGCGCCATCGCAACTATGTACCTCTGTTTAATAGTCAAGTCATATCAAGTCCTGTTGCATCGTTAGTGTAAGAGTGATATCGTCAAATTGTCTGTTGTCATCGTTGGTTAAATTTCTACCACAGATGAAGACAGATGAACGCAGATGAACGCAGATAAGATCGCGAATTTTTAGGTAACTGATGTGTAAGAACATGATATGAGATCGTGCGAGTCTAACGGAAAATGGTAAGCTTTTACGCACCTAAATTTTACAGTCAATTTAATGAAATTCTTGGGGGATGGGCATCTTGCCCGTCCCTAACTACAATTTAGATGTGCGACAGTTTATTACATTCGTTAATTGGATCTAAAAAAAAGGCAATAGCGAATGATGCTATTGCCTTTTTTTTACTGATAACTTGCAGTAGTCTCAATAACAAGGAGACAGCGCCTCTTGTTGACATTGGTGCAAGTTATCAGTTTTAACTCAGATCTTGCACCATTACCCGCCTGGGGTTCAAACCCCAGGCGGGCTTTGGGCTGAGAGTGACATTGGTGCAAGATCTCAGTTTTAACCAACCATTCCGTTACCAGCGGTTTTCCTGGTCGGCGGGGTCGCCATAGGGGTCTTCACTAGCGGAAGCGATATCTGCGGGGTCGCCGTAGGGGTCTTCGCTGGCGGGACGTACATCACCGAACATTCCTTGGTCGGCGGGGTCGCCATAAGGATCTTCGCTGGCGGGACTTACATTACCAAACATTCCTTGGTCGGCGGGGTCGCCATAAGGATCTTCGCTGGCGGGACGTACTTCCCGATCGTAGTTGTCGTCTTGCTGGTCATCGGAACCAAAGACTTCACCAATTTTTCTCAAAAATCCATCTACCATGATTTCTCTCCCTTAAATTTGTAATGGAACGGCTGTGTAGATGGGCGGACAAGATTACAAATAGACTTTTTTAGCCTAACTTGAATGCGATCGCGCCTTCGGCACATTACGCGATCGGCCCTTATGCCGCCTATCTGCACTAGCGTTACTGCGCTGGTGCCAAATCCTTTAAGTCGCGCCCGGTGGATTGTCCGTTATAGCCCTGGAAGTCTCGGTACTGTTGGGCTTCCGACTCAGGAACTTGAATTCCCCCAGGCGGCGGCGTTACCCACTGAGCCTTACCTTGGGCGTCGCGATAGTAAACGCGCCCGTTCTTGGAAAGGTAATACTTGCCCTGTGCCCCTTCCGCTTGTTTGCTCTTATGCTTGTTGTAGAGATAGTAAAGTGCGGCGGCTCCTGCCAATGTGATCGCCACTTTCTGGCCTGTTGATAATCCTTTACGTGCTTGCGGTGTGGCTGGACGGGAAGTATTTGGCGCTGTTTGACCAGCCCTCGTATCGCGGGGCGGACTAACTTCATTTCTGGAGCCTCCCCCGCAAGCAGCGAACAGGGGCGACATTAGCAACGCTATCAGCAGTAAGGCTATTTTGCGCGAAGCTCTTGGCTGGGGGTATGCTTTGTTCATTCAGTATCTCCTCTGGCTCTGGGTTATAAGCAGGTTTTAGCGCAGTTTGCGAACCGAAACAATAGTCTTTCCCTTCAATTAATTTATAAACGTCAGTAGAACTAGGTTCATGCGATCGCAAACCATACCGCTTCATAGCCACAGCAGCACAGAGGCGGTTTTTTTCTTATAAACTGAATGATAATCAAATCTGCAAATATTTTTCTCCAGCCTTAGATAGAAAAGCACTCTCTTACCCAGGGAAGATAAAGCGCCGATCGGTTAGGACATTCTTAATTCCTTCTTCCCTAGCCCCTAGTCCCTAGTCCCTAGCTAACTTTTTCGCCAAACGCATTGGCCAAGGCCATACCCACCTGTTTAGCCCAGACGGTAACTTTAAGCGATCGCAACCCGCTCGACTCAAAAAGGTGTAATGTTCAGTACATGATTTTTGTAAATTTCCGGCAAGCGAGACAAAATTAATTCTTTGCCAACAACTTGACTTTGTTGAATTGCTTGTTTATACTACAAATTCCCAATCTTTCCTGGAAAGTAGTATGGAATGGGCATATTTTATTATTAGCAGTTTAGCAATTAAGCCATCAGACAGGCGGCTGGAAAAATTAGATATTCCAGGAAGAAGAGTTTCCAGATAAATTGGTAATACTGAGCGATCGCACTTTTATCTTGCAAGTCTACACTCATACTCCGCCACCACATCAAACCTAGCGCGATCGCATGAGTGACAATCAGAAAAACTGGGTTGACTGATGGTAAGTATAGTCCCCCAGCAACTAGAGCCCCCAGATAGCAGACAGTTAACACCCAACGGGCTAGATTAAATACTGCTAGGGAACCCAGTTTAATCGTGAAAGTGGTAATGTTGTATTGGCGATCGCCTTCCATATCCGGGATATCTTTCAAGATGGCGATCGCAAACGTAAACACCAAAACAAACAGCGTCAGCGCCCAAACCTCTGGCGGCACAATTATATCGTTTGCGTTTTTCAATTTCTGGTTAAAGTGCAAAAACAATCCTAAATTAACAATCACCCCTCTTACGCCAAAAATGCAAACTGCTGCCCAAAAAGGAAACCTTTTTAACCGAATAGGCGGCAGAGAATAAGCCGTACCGATTCCCAAACTAATACTCACCATCAACAGCAAAAATGGCCCCAGTGACCAAGCCAATAACAGTGCCAAAACGCCTGTAACACCAACAATCACCTGCGCTTGCAGCCGGGAAAATTCACCAGCAGCTAGCGGCAAATGGGGTTTATTAATCTGGTCAATTTCCACATCTTCCAGCTGATTTAATCCTACGATGTAGACATTGCCGCACAAACAAGCAATCCAGGTTCCGAAAAGCTGGATAAGCTGGATGCTGGAAAAGGTGGTAGGGGAATTTGCCAAAGCGATCGCATACAATCCCAATACACTCAGACTTGTGCCAATAATGGTGTGGGGACGACTGAATTTCCAAAAGGCATACAGCCAGGTAGTATATCGCTGAAGGAAATTAGGTTGTGGGACGGGAGACTTAGTGGGAGAAATCTGGCTCATTGGATGAAGGTTTTAGGCTGCTGTAAGCCATTAAAAGCTTATTTGGTAGCGCAAAGCAAGCCAAAGCGAATTAGCCCACTCTGGTAGCCTCGACTCATCAATCCCAGTGAAAGCGCCGCCTGAATTGTCGTCCAACCACTCAAGAGCAAACCCAAAATGGCAGCGGGATTGAAGGCTGAATCAATTACTATATCCCAAAATGGCGCTACAGCTTTTGACCAATCTGCCGTGCGGATGTTTTGGAAACAGAGGTGGCGTGCGATCGCTTCATACTCCGGCAAAGAAATCACGTAAGGTAAGCAATAGACTCGATAAATCTCCTCCAAATGCTTTTGCTCATCCAGCGTTAGCGGTTTATTTGGACTCATCGCCGGACGATGACACCAAGTTGCCATCAGGAACGTTCCACCCGGCTTCAGCACCCGGTAACACTCCTGGAGAAACTTCTGTTTATCGGGCATATGTTCGCCGCTTTCCAGCGACCAAACAAAGTCAAACGAGGCGTCGGCAAAAGGCATATTCAGGGCGTCTGCAACCTGGAATTCGGTCTTTGTACTCATTCCGGCTACCTGGGCTCGTTCTGCCGCCCTAGACGCCTGCACAGGGCTCAGGGTGATCCCGACAGCAGAGGCGTTATACTTTTGCGCCAGATAGAGAGAACTGCCGCCAATCCCGCAACCTACATCAATAATGCGATCGACTTCTTGCACCTGGGCCCAAGTAAGCAGTTCCTCAATCAAATCAATTTGCGCCTGACGCCGGTCTTTCTTATGGTTACCATCCGGCCCATAGTAGCCGTGGTGCATATGTTCTCCCCAAATCTGTTCCCACAGACCGGAGGAAGCATCGTAAAATTGTTGAATTTGCTGATAAAGAGTTGAAGTCATAATATTGTTGTTTATGTCCAGACCGGAATCAGCCTAGCAGACGATGCCACCGTAATACAGCGCTTTGCAACTGAGTGAAGTACAGATTGTAGGGGCAAAGCATTGCGGAATGTGGGTTAACTTAAGACCGAAAGGTTTATTCCGCAATGCTTCGCCCTATACCTCATTCGCCTGCAAGCCGCTGTAAACAGTGGTTTTAGTTTTAAGTAGGTGGGCGTAATTAAACTGCACTCCCAGAAACCCGGTTTCTTGGAGAAACCGGGTTTCTAAGGGCCTGGCAGTTTTACGTTTATTTTTGCCCACCTACTTATCAGTTGACATCAACGGTACTAAATCAGCAAGCCGCAAATAAGGTACTCCTTTGGGAGTAAGCTTTTGAAGAGATAATTGAATTAAATTCTCCATGACCATACCTAGAACCATTTGCCTGGGATTCGTCGCCGTCATCGCCGTAGGCGCTATTCTCCTGATGCTGCCGTTTTCGACCAGCAGCGGCACATGGAATGACCCGATTGTGGCCTTGTTCACATCAACCTCTGCTGTCTGCGTTACTGGTTTGGGGGTTGTAGATACTGGCACCTATTTTTCTTTTTGGGGTCAGTTTTTTGTTCTCGCCCTTGTCCAGATTGGGGGACTGGGTTATATGACAACGACGACTTTTCTCATCCTACTGATAGGTCGGAGGTTTGATTTAAGGCATAAAATGGCGATTCAACAAGCTTTGGATCGACCCGGTATGCAGGACAGCGCCCAGATGATCCGCTCTATTATTGCCACAACGATGATTTTTGAAATCACCGGAATTTTTCTGCTTATGCCTGTTTTTGTGCCAGACTATGGTTTAAATTATGGGCTGTGGCTATCAATTTTTCATAGCATTAATTCTTGGAACAATGCTGGGTTTAGTTTGTTCAAGGATAATTTAATAGGTTATGAATCATCGATATTATTAAATTTGGTAGTTACGGCATTAATTATTTTTGGCGGCATTGGATATCAAGTTATTTTTGAGATGTACCTGTGGTTCCGCGATCGCTTATGGAGAAAATCATCCTGTATGGTATTTTCCCTGAACTTCAAGGTAGCTACCAGCACAACAATAATACTGTTGTTACTCGGAACGGTAGCATTCTTTTTTATAGAAATGAGAAATCCCGAAACCCTTGGCTCTCTTAACTTTAAAGATAAATTGTTGGCAGCTTGGTTTCAATCTGTAACTCCCAGAACCGCTGGTTTTAATACTATTGATATTGGCAAAATGACAACGGCGGGTTTATTTCTTACGATCGCACTCATGTTTATTGGCGCTAGTCCAGGCGGTACAGGTGGCGGCATCAAGACAACAACATTGCGAATTTTAACCAGCTGTACGAAGGCGATTTTGCAAGGTAAAGAAGAAGTTCATCTGTATCAGCGCCAAGTGGCAATATCTCTGATATTAAAAGCAGTTGGCGTATTGGTTGGTTCGTTTGCAACCTTGCTGGTATCGACAATTTTAATTTCACTTACCGATCCGGGGTTGGATTTTATTCAAATACTCTTTGAAGTCGTCTCAGCTTTTGCTACAGTGGGTCTTTCTACTGGCATTACTGCTAGTATTTCACCAGCGGCAAAGCTGATTTTAATTGGAACGATGTATATAGGAAGAGTAGGAGTTGTACTCCTGATGGCAACTCTACTGGGAGACCCTCGCCCCAGTGTGGTTCACTATCCAGAAGAAAATCTGCTCGTGGGGTAGCGTATGAAAGTGCGATCGCTTTCTTGATAAACTGTAGTCAGTAGTCAGTTGTCTTTTGCAAATGACTAATGACTAATGACTAATGACTAATGACTAAAACAGGATTGATATGAATTTGTCATCGTTAGGTTTTTTTCGCAGTCTGCGTAAAGACAATCAACAGTTTGCAGTGATTGGCTTGGGACGCTTCGGTCGAGCCGTATGTTCATCGCTGCACAGCATGGGATACCAGGTTTTAGGGACTGACGTTGATGAAAAACGAGTATCCCAAGCTTTAACAGATCAATTGGTTTCTCATGCGGTGCAATTGGATTCAACCGAACCGGCGGCGCTGAAAGAAGGGGGGATTTTAGAGTTTGATACAGTTATTGTCGCTATTGGTAATTACGTAGAAGAAAGCATAATTACCACGCTGAATTTGAAGGAGGCTAAGGTATCTCATGTGGTGGCAAAAGCTTCTTCAGAAGTCCACGTTAAGCTATTGAAGCGAGTGGGTGCAGATCATGTCATATATCCAGAACATGAGGCGGGTTGTGCGCTGGCCCGATCGCTCACTAAGCCAGCTATTTTAGACCGTTTTGACTTGGACACGGAAAACAGTATCGTGGAACTTATTGTTCCTGATGAATTTCACGGCAAAACTATCGCCGAACTAAAACTCCGCAGCCGCTATGGTTTGAATATGCTAGCAGTCAGCCACGATGGCAAATTTGAGATTAATCCCGATCCCAACAGGCGGCTTTCCAAGGGTGAGGCGATGGTCGTAATTGGCTCGAACAAAGACATCAACCGCTTGCCAATTTGAACTCAAAAAGGTTATGACGACAAAATCTTGTCTCAAAACACTAGAGAGCAAAAGGTTAATATCAATGATTGCGATCGCCCAAAAAACCCTTTCCTTCGAGGAATTTCTCAACTGGGATGACGGCTCTGGTAGGTCATTCGAGCTAGTCAATGGAGTTGCCATGCCCCTGAGTGAACCCACTGCTAAACATGAGGATGTCGTCGATGGATTATGTCGTCTCTTGGTGGAGCATTGCCAATCCTTGAACCTTCCCTACGTTCCTCGACAAAGTAAACAAGTCAGATTGAACGCTGCCCCTGGCGAAAGTGAATCGAGTCGTAAAGCCGACATTGTGGTGTTTGCCAAGGAAGAATGGGTCAGAATGCGTCAAAGTTCTGCCTCTGCTGCTGCTTATATTCCACCTCCCTTGGTTATAGAAGTCGTCAGTACTAATTGGCGGGATGATTACCGCATCAAATTGAATGAGTATGAAACTTTAGGAATTCTGGAGTATTGGATAGTTGATTATGCAGGGTTGGGAGGCGTTCAGTATATTGGCTCTCCAAAACAGCCTACGGTGACTGTCAACCGCTTAATCGATGGTGAATATCAGGCACAGAGATATCAAGGAGAAGCTACTATTGTTTCTCCAACTTTTCCTCAGTTGGCATTAGCGATCGCTCAAATCGTTGCCCTGACAGAAGTTTAGCATAAATGCCACTTCGGTAGCGCCTTCAACCAAAATAGCAATTTTCATGGGCGACCACCCATTACATTCATTGCCCAAACTTGGTCAAGGCTGTAATCTTCCAACCATTTATCTAGGTTCAGGCTGTCAGCCCACGTCATTTTTGCCTCACCTTCTTCGATATCGCAAATCAAAACTTCGCGGGGTTCAAGAAATCGGATCAGTCGATCTGAGTGGGTGGCAACTATCAGTTGTGTGTGTTTTGATGCTTCTCTCATTAAATATACTAAGTGTCTTAAAAGTTCGGGATGTAAACTAACTTCCGGTTCATCTATCAAAGTGATTGTTGTTAAACTTTGACTTTGCAGAAGAGTAACTAACCACAAAAAGCGCAGTGTTCCCTCTGACAGCTCATGTACATAGATAGGTTGAGAAAAATTTCTATCTTTCCAAGTCATGGAAATAGTTCCGGCGGCAACTGGAGGAAAATTTAATCGCTCAAAATCTGGAAAGGCAGCAGATAGAATATTTTCAACCATTTCAAAGCGATCGCGATCTGTTTCCCGCAGGTCATAAAGACAGGAAACTAAGTCTTCACCGCTTGCTCCAGGCAACTTTGCAGGGCGCATTGCTTGAGGTAGACGAACAGGGCTTTTCTCTGAAACATCTAGCGCTCCATAATAGGTACAAGAAGCAAGGATATTTCTCAAATTTTCAGGCTCGCGATACATTTTAGGAACTTGAGAAAGTGATGTTTCAAGAGGGTTATGTTCCCAATTCGGTCTCAAAAGCCCGCTGCCTTCCTGAAAATATTTAATATCTAACCCATGTGATTCAATATATTTGAATGGTTCCGGTCTATGGGGATTTCTCTGCTGCGTTAAATTTTCGTCTCTAAATTCATAAGATAATCCTTTAGGAGACAAAGTTAAACTGTATTTCAAAGGGTTTTCATCTGGCACCTGCATGGAAATTTTAATTTCTAGTTCCCGCGCCTTACCTCTTGTCAAAATTTCATTCAAACCGCCTTTGTGTTGCAATATATTATGTAAATTTCCACTTGCTGAAGCAGCTAGTACTGAAAGAACATCTAAAAAAGAGGTTTTTCCCGATCCGTTTGCACCAATCATCACGATGAGATTTCTCATCTCAAGATCGATATTTTGAAGACGGCGAAATCCCTTTACTGATATGTTTTCAAATCTATCCATACGGCTAATCATTATTATCAATGGTTAAACTGGCCTAGACAGTAAAGTATAGGTCAATCTTTATTGTACCTGCTTTAGAAGCATTAGGTAGTTGGTCAAGCCCGATTAGTCCATAACACACTCTGCATCGTTTAGATTAGCGCGGCATAACTTCCTTCATTGTGTTCTTGCCGGAGTTCTGGGTTGTTTTCGCAGTACGTCAATTTGTTGGATTAATAGATCGACTTGTTCGGCTTTGTCAGTGTTACCTTGGACTCTGTATAAGTCTCTGGCTCTCTTAAGGGGAGTGACGGCATCCTTGAGCTGGTCTTGATAGTACAAAATAACGCCCAAATTATAGTAAGCAGATGCGTCGTTCGGCTGGCGGCGAATAGCTTCTCTGTATGCGACGATCGCTTCTTCTGGCTGGTTTTGTCTGCTTAAAATATTCCCCAAGCTATTGTGAGCCGCAGCTAAGTTGGGATTGATACGAACTGCTGTTCGGTATACAGATGCTGCCGCTTCCAGTTGGCCTTGCTTTTCGAGGACAATTCCTAAATTGTAGTAACCATTGGCATTGTTGGGAGCCAGACGAATTACTTGCCTGTAGGCGACGCTTGCCTCGTCTAGCTGTCCCAGCCGATCGTAAATCACTCCCAAGTTGTAATAAGCATTGGCATTTTCGGGATTGATGCCAAGGGTGCGATCGTATGCAGCTACAGCGTCCTGTACCTGGCCCTGCCGATCGTAAATCACTCCCAAATTATAATGCGCTTCTTCTAAATTGGGGTTCATGCTAATCGCTTGCTGGTATTCAGCTAGAGCCTCCCCAGTTCGGCCCTTTTCGTTGAAAATATTTGCCAGGTAATAATGAGCTACAGCAATTCTGGGATCTCGCTCAAGTGCTTGGCGAAACGAGACTGCGGCGGCGTCAAGATCTCTATCGTTGTAACGATTGACTCCTAGTTGGAAGTAACCAGCCGCCTCCAGATCCTGCGTAACAATGCCTTGGACTGCTTCTGGTATAGCTCTAGCAGCCTCGGTTAGTAGTACCAGGGGTGTAAAACCGAAACCGATAACGGCGGCAACTATATAGATCGAGGGGTGCTTTTTAAACATTTATGCAAGACCTGTTTCCAAGGGCTATGAGGCACCAAAACCTTTTGAGAACACTGTACTCTTAGCTTCGGGCAAAATCAACATGGCGTCGCCAAAAGAATAGAAGCGGTATTCGCACGCGATCGCTTCTTGATACAAAGATAGCAGGCGCTGACGCCCGATCGCTGCACTAACGAGCATCAGTAAGCTTGAGCGAGGCAGGTGAAAATTAGTAATCAGTCCCTCCACCACTCGCCATTCATAGCCGGGATAGATAAATATATCGGTTCTGCCGCAAAATTGTTGCAATTCACCGCCAGCAGCAGCTCCTTCCAACGCCCGTACCGCCGTTGTTCCCACCGCAATAATCCGACCTCCTCTAGCCTTAGTTTCGCGGATTTGCGCCACCGTTTCTGTCGATACCTCCACCCACTCGGAGTGCATTTTGTGAGTTGTAATCTCCTCCACCTCCACTGGTCGAAACGTTCCCACCCCAACGTGCAGCGTCACGTATGCTTGCCCAATTCCTTGTTCCTGCAACCGCTTGAGTAACTCTGTCGTAAAGTGCAGCCCAGCTGTGGGCGCTGCTATCGCCCCCGGTCGCTCAGCATAAACGGTCTGGTATTGCTCTGGTTGCGATTGTGAATATTTGATGTAAGGAGGTAAAGGAACATGACCGAATTGTGCCAAAATTTGATTTAGAGATTCTCCTTCTGGCAGTTCAAATTGCAAAATTCGTCCGCCGATGGTATTATCGCTAGCCAAAACCGTAGCACTTAATTGATTCTGGATTGAAAATTCAACATTCTCCTGCGGTGTAAATAAAATTTTTTCTCCCGGCGTTAAGCGTTTACCGGGCTTCACTAAAGCTAACCAGCAGTTGTTTTCTAGTTCTTCGAGCAGCAACACTTCTACTGCTGTACCGCTGGGTTTGCAACCGTAAAGTCTGGCTGGGATGACGCGAGTGTTATTCAGCACCAGCAAATCGCCGGGTTTGAGTAAGTTCGGTAAATCCCTAAATATGCAGTGGCTGTGGCTAACGGGGGAGTCTACCACCAGCAAGCGAGAGCTATCCCTGGGAATTGCGGGATTTTGTGCAATCCGCTCTTTGGGCAGTTCGTAGTCATAGCCTGCTAATGAGAAGTCTTTATCCTCATTGTTAGCGGCTGGGTTGGGGGATGATATCGATTTTGGATTTTGCACCTGGACTTGGGAATGTAGGAGGGACTGGTGGGAATCGAATTTGGCCTTAAGGGGGATTTGTGGCCGCGTTAAAAAAATTATTGTTAATTTAACTTAATATAAAACGTCTATGATAATGCGATCGCGGCGAGCGAAACCAATTAAGTAAAGTTTTTTATCTTTTCGGTTGTAAATAGTATATTATTGTAATAAATCTATACAAATTTATCAAAAATTGGGTAAATCTCCCCAGTCAATATTGGGGGTTTCTCCCCTATCTATAAATAGAGACTCCTGGCAACAATATAGGTATAAGATTCGCTACTCCCCCCCCAACTAAATTTATGGAATACATATATTTCCTCGCCAATGCCAGTCTCACCCAAAGAATAGTTGAGTATTTGCACGCAAATCGCCAATTTCCCTTTCACTCGGTCACGGTTTTACATCAGATTGATGGCTGGGTGGTGAAGGTGAAAATGAAATTTACTTTAGAGCCACAACAGCATGGAGACTTTCGGGCTTACTTAAACGAGTTAGGAATTCCCTATCAACCGGAAGTTCGCGTAAAAATGGCCCTTTGGAGTCTGGATGCCGGACAGTCACCCATCGACGTCATGCGTCGCTATCAGGTGGCAGTAGTTTCTCACGGTAAACCCGATCGCGAAGAAATTGACGCATTTCGTCGCCAATTTGTCAATGGTTTGGGATATTGTCCAGAAACCCTCGCCTAATTTCTAGGTTTTAGATTTTATAACTAAAATCGAATGCTCCCTGAATATACTGCTGCAAGACCAGTCGATATCCAGCTATCTGTGCAGCTGACTCCAGCGTGAGGGGAGATTGCCCAACATAGCTCTCTTTTTGCTGCGCTATCGATGGGGGGTCAAAGCCGGAAATATTGCTTGACTCAAAGTTTAAATTATGAGATAATTTGCTATCTAGCCGTTGACATCTCACCAAAGCTACATCAAATCGGCACGGGTTATCTGCTAGCTCTGGATGTACGGATAAAAATAACTGAACAGCCTGCCAAAGTTTAGCTTGTTTTTGCGATGTAATCGACAGCAGACCATCCGCATCCCAATTTCCCCGACTGCGAGTTTTGACTTCTACAAACACCAAATCCGCTGGTTCTTGTTGGGCGATGATGTCCAATTCTCCCCAACGGCAATGCCAGCGGCGATGGAGAATAACCGCGCCTTGCGATAGCAACCATTGGGCAACTAGGTCTTCACCTAATGCACCAATATTGGGATAATGAGATACAGAATGGTTTGCCATCAACTGGTACGAGCATGAATTCTAGGTTAAACAATCGGATTTCGAGAATATTACTCAGTTTATGGCTTTGGGTAGCGGTCTGGTTAACAGGTTTTGGAGCTCTAGCCACCCCGGCCTGGGCCACAGATTATACCAAAGAAACGCTTGTTGGCCTCGATTTGTCTGGGCGGGTGCTGACAGATTCCGCTTTCAACCACGCCAATCTCCGCAACAGTAACTTGAGCCATACTGATTTGCGGGGAGTAAGTCTTTTCGGGACTAATCTAGAATCGGCTAATTTAGAGGGGGCCGATCTCACGAATGCTACTGTGGACAATGCCCGTTTCAGAGGCGCAAATTTAACTAATGCTGTGCTGGAAGGGGCTTTTGCTTTTAATGCTAAGTTCGATCGCGCGATCGTTGACGGTGCGGATTTCACCGATGTTCTGCTGCGTGGCGATCAGCAAAGGTTGCTTTGTGCAGTTGCTAAAGGCACTAATCCTGTTACGGGACGCAATACCCGCGATACTCTAGATTGCCGCTAATATAGCAAAGTGCTGAGTGCTGAGTGCTGAGTGCTGAGTACAAACACAGTCTCCGCCTTGCTTTGAGCGTTTAATACAGTCCTAATGTATTCGCGTAGCGCTAAAAAAGGGGCTAGTGCCGCTACGCGGAAGTCAAAAGTCAAAAGTCCTTTGGTGTCAGGCATTTAACTACTTCTTTCCTGGTGGGTTATTTCTGCCGCGCTGCACTAGGGTAAGAGGGGAGGGGGGAGTGGGGGAGACAACACAGATTCTTCTTGTGTTGTGCCCTTTAAATTTTCCCTAAGTCAGAAAATTTGACTTCGTATTCCCGCTCCAATTTCACGCTCTGCCATTTAGAAGCATAAAATTCTTCGCCGTATTGCTGCCAAAGTTCTGGCTGGGTAAAGCGGTCAGTTTTTTCCCACAGTTCTTGAAAATAATGATAGCGTTTTTCACACATCACCTGCTCTATGCGGTTGACAGCAGCTTGAATCTGTTTGGAGGTGCGGGAAATATCCTGCTCGCTCTTTTCATCTAAGTGAAACAGGTGAGAAACTTGGCTCATTTCTTGCTTAAATTCTAGGTTATTATCTTGCAGCTTCGAGATCAAGTCTAGTTCTAGTTGTGCGGCTGTTTCCTGTAAATGTAAAATCTGTCGCCACAAAAATCGGTGGTGGGAAAGACTAAATTGCAAATCTCGCTCCTCTAAAATATCTGCGATCACCTGACGTTGATCGGGACAATGCAGATAAAGGCGCAAAAGTAAAGCCTCAGCTTCCTCTAATTTCTTGCTTTTAAAAGAAGCTGGAAGCGATTGAGAAGGACTGGGACGCTTGGTAGCTATCCCAACTAGGCCAGCACGCTGAGATCTTTTAAGTTGGGCTATGAGATTTTCGGCAAGCATGGATATCAGTCGCCCCTCGCCTTGGCTGAGAATTTGTGCACAATGGCGGATGTAGTGCGATCGCGTATCTGGGTTGCCAATGTTGTTCAGTAATTTCACCATTTGCTGAACGACTTGCTGATAAATATCGGCTTGTTTGAGGTTTTTATTGACCAGCATTTGCTGAATCTGCCAGTCTAACCATAGTGGCGCGGTTGTCAGCAGATGGTGATATTCTTCTGGGGAATATGTTTTGAGGAATTCATCGGCGTCTTTGCCATCGGGGATATTGAGAATTCGCAATTGCACTTCTCCCCGGTAGGCTAAGTCGGCGATTTCTCCAATTGCTCTTTGAGCTGCGTTAGTACCTGCTTTGTCGGCGTCGAAGTTGAGTACCAGTTGTTTGGATTCGGTGTAGCGCAACAACAGGCGTATTTGATCTAAGCTGAGGGCTGTGCCCAGGGAGGCGACTGCGTTGGTAATACCGGCGGCGTGGAGTGCGATCGCATCAAAGTATCCCTCCACCACGATACCTCGATCAAGCTTTGCAATGGCGTCTTTGGCTTTATCTAAAGCAAATAAAGTTTTACCTTTATTAAATAGTTGGGTTTCGGGCGAGTTGAGATATTTGGGTTGGTCGTTGGTAAGAGTTCTGCCCCCAAAAGCGATCGCACGTCCTTGGATGTCGCAGATGGGTATAATTAAGCGATCGCGAAATACATCATAATAACCACCCCCCTCCTTGCGAGACTTAATCAACCCCGCCTCTTCCACCAAATGAACAGAAAAACCTTTCTGTTCCACTAAGTAGCGGTAAAGCGTTTCCCAACCCGCCGGTGCATAGCCTAGCTGAAACCGTTGGATGGTTTCTTCACTCAGCTGACGTTGGGATTTGAGATATTCTAGAGCCTTTTGTTCTTGGGGCGATCGCAGTGCGTGCTGATAAAACGCCGCCGTCACTGCCAGAATCTCATATAGCTGATCCCGTAGGGTGATTTGGCGTTGCAGTTCTTGGCGCTGTTCTGGTTCGAGGGTTTGCACCGGGACGGCGTAGCGTTTTGCCAATTCCAGCACTACATCGCTGAAGGGTTGTTTTCCCAGTTGGATGAGGAAGTCGATCGCATTTCCCCCTGCTTGACACCCGAAGCAGTAATACATCTGCTTATTGGGGCTGACGGTGAAACTGGGAGATTTTTCGTCGTGAAAGGGGCATAATCCGACAAAATCTTTGCCCCGCTTGCGTAGGACAACGCGATCGGATATCACGTCAACTATGTCGGCTTTTTGTTTGACTTGTTCGATCGTGTCTGGGTGCAGGCGGGGAATTTGCATGGGGCATGGGTAATTTTAGATTTTAGATTTTAGATTTTCTTTCAATTTTAAATCTGAAATCTAAAATTTTCATCCCACTCTCCCACTCTCCCACTCTCCCACTCTCCCACTCCCCCACTCCCCCACTCTCCCACTCCCCCACTCCCCCACTCCCCCACTCCCCCACTCCCCCACTCCCCACTCAGCACTCAGCACCCCGCCTCAAGAAAAATTTCCTGAAACGATTTCTCTCCAGCGTATCTTTTATTGGACAGGCGCGAAGACCTCCACTAACCCCAAGGGTATAGCGATCGAATAAAACTTCAGCCAGTTCTCAGAGTGTCTACCCTCAAATGACTGTTCTCCTTCACTAAAGTCGATTTAGAACTGAAATTGACAATGACGCTCAGTAAACTGGTCAACCAGGACTTTTACCCAGGGACTATTTCCACTTAAATCAAATCAAGTAGGATAACTTTGCGAGGTAAAAATATGGAAATTCTAGCTTATATTCACATGGCTTTAGCCTACGCACAAGGTCAACAAAATAATGGTAATTGTAGTCAATCTGAAACAGGAAATTCCCAAAGTTATGAGCGACAAAATGCTGCTTATCAAGCAGACTTATATTTTGAAATTGTCAACAATAATTTTTGCACTCTGCAAATTGCTAAGGCTTGAGAGATTAATAGTTATGCCGCTCATGACTGATAGAACACTTGAAGTAGTAATCGACGATTTAAATATTCTGATCGGGGAAATCGAAGCAAATCCTGGCACTTCTTCTTGGACTATTCGGATGGCGCTCAAGGCGATAGTGGATAAAGCAGACAAGATCAAGAAGGAAACAGCATAAAAGTAAGTTTGGAATCAAACTATAACAACCGATGAAAGTCGGTTAAGCCATAAATCTGGGGAGGGGCGAACGCGAGAGCGGTTGCTATATAATGCCAGAAACCCGGTTTCTTTGAGAAACCGGGTTTCTCATACCCTATCCCGAATACTGAATCGGGTTTCTAGTGCAGGATGGCGGAAATAACTCACCACTAAAAATTGCCAACGATCGCTCTGGAAATCTTGATTTTTACCACTGACCACTGACAACTGACCACTTGCACTAGGGATTACGCTGTCTTGAAAAACCGGATGAGTTCGCGAACGCGATCGAGAAATTGGCCGTCGGTTGTCAGTTGGGCGATCGCTTCTTGCGCCTCACGCGCCAGTCGGTTATGCTCAGCTTGATTGGTCGATCGCAATTCTTCAAACCCAGTCGCCATGCGGGTTAAATCGTTGCGAATCGCTGCCAACTGGCGCTGCTGTACGGAAGCCCAAGAGTCTGGATATTCTGAGTTCAGCAGATCTTCTAGGCGCTGAACTGCTGTCTCCAAAGTAGCAAAGCGACTACGCAATTCCACAACATCTTCGCGAGGATACTTGACTTGTTCGCGAATCATCGCCAGCCGCACCGCTAAATATTGATAACCCCGCACGGCTGGACGCAGCACAGTTAAGAGCAAAGCGGCTCCAGAACTGAGGTATCCGATGACACTGAAACCAGCGGCAGCTAGGATGTACAAACCGATCGCAGAAATAAGATGTAGAGCAATAGCGACAAAGAGCGATCGCTTCGCCACCATTTTCGCATACTTGACTTGCTTGTCATCAACTCTAATACCCTTTTCCGCAGACTGTGCTGCTTCTGCGATTACTTCCTTAGCTTCAAAATGGATATTCCAAGGCACCGTCACAATTGCCAGCAACCATTCAAAAATAGCCACCGCAATAACCCAATCGATAAAACTACCCGCTGGTACGTGCAACCATTGCAGTATGCCAAAAACCAGCAAAACTAAAAAGACAATTCCCAAATTAAAACTGATGAAATAGGAATAGACCACGATTTTTACCGCCTGAAAACATTGCTTTGATCATGGCTGATGGTTGGGGTAGCATCTAGATAGTTTGTGACAGTTGAGCGTGCGGAATGTTGGTTAAAATAACAGCACTCAGCGGATCGCTAGCAGCACGCGATCGTCCAAGTTCTGCCAGATTACCTCAACTTCGCGGAAACCGGCATCCTGCAAAGAGGCAGAGTGCAGGTCAAGCAGCGGTTCAAACTCAGTGAACCGTTGGCCAAAACGGCGATCGCGTTCCTCAAGCAATTCCTTCATCCCCGGCTCCTCTGAAAGTGCCTGCCACCAACTGTTCCAGTCCTCCACACCCCGTTGCTCGAAAGCTTCCCTCTCCTGACGCGCCGTCAAAGTTTTCGAGAGTCGCCTAAAAGTCTCCAAGTGCGGCCCAAACGGCATAATGTCCCCGTTAAGTACGACACCGCCAGGACGCACCAACTGCCCCAACTGCTGATAAACTTTGAGCAAGCGATCGCTCGGTAGCCAGTGCAGGTAAAATCGGCTCTTCCGTACTTAGTGTGCTAAAATATTATAATAGCGCAGAACAAGAGGACATTCGGAATTAATTATGAAAAGAATAATGACCAAACTACTAAATTTATCTGGTGTCATAGTAGAAGATAGCAAGGAAACAGAAGAAACATTAATATTATCGGTAAGAGTCGAGAAAAAAACAGCAGATTGCTCCCGTTGTGGTAAGGTAAGTCATCGGCTTCATCAAAATAAAAGTCATTTGGTAAGAGATTTACCAATGGGAAATAGAGAAGTAATTCTCAAAGTAAATCGGCGACGATTCAAGTGCGATAATTGCCAAAAACCTTTTAGTGAGACTT
>NZ_JAIQZN010000127.1 GCF_023333585.1 Argonema antarcticum A004/B2 | reverse complement strand
AACTGACAACTGACAACTGACAACTGACAACTGACAACTGACAACTGACAACTGACAACTGACAACTGACAACTGACAACTGACAACTGACAACTGACAACTGACAACTGACAACTGACAACTGACAACTGACAACTGACAACTGACAAAAAAATCAACTCAACTGAGGTCTGGGTATGTTACATGAAAGTAGGCAGCCGATGGCTCAGAGAGCCTCAAATCATTTTTCTAATTCATCAAAAGAGTCACCTTTTATTTACGAGCGTCCAGTTATACCTGGCAGACAAGCGATCGCACTTATTTCAGATCACGCTGACCCAGCTGCCGAAGTTGGTAAAGAAGAAGCTGGTGGGCAAAATATCTATGTACGCCAAGTAGGAGAATCTTTGGCAAAATTGGGTTGGCAGGTGGATATGTTCACCCGCAAAAATAACCCAAACGACCCTGGAATTGTGCAGCATTCACCGTTCTGCCGCACGATTCGTCTAGTAGCTGGGCCGGAAAGCTTTATTCCACGAGATCGACTGTTTGAATATATGCCTCAATTTGTAGAGGCATTCCAGAAGTTTCAAAGCAAAGAAGGCACTAATTATCCGCTAGTTCATACCAATTACTGGCTTTCTGCTTGGATTGGCTTGCAGTTGCAAAAATCGAGCAACATTCAGGTAGTCCACACCTATCATTCCTTGGGTGCGGTGAAGTACCAATCTGTTCGCACAATACCTGCGATCGCTTCTACCCGACTCGCAGTTGAGCGGCGGATATTGGAGCAAGGAAACTGCGTTGTTGCTACCAGTCCCCAAGAACGCGATCACTTGCGCCAGTTAGTTTCTCAGCAAGGGCGCG
Organism: Argonema antarcticum A004/B2; assembly: GCF_023333585.1. GTDB lineage: Bacteria > Cyanobacteriota > Cyanobacteriia > Cyanobacteriales > Aerosakkonemataceae > Argonema > Argonema antarcticum. The sequence goes on along the minus strand of NZ_JAIQZN010000127.1, from coordinate 17,029 downwards.
TTGAAGTGATTCCCTGCGGGACAGACATTGATAATTTCCGCGTGCTGCCCAAAGATGAAGCCAGGGCTAAGTTAGGTTTCAAACCGGATGAGCAAATCGTGCTTTATGTGGGAAGGTTCGATCCTCGCAAGGGGATCGAAACGATGGTGCGAGCTTGTGCCGAAACGCAGGCGAGAACGAAGGGAAACCTCCGCCTCGTAATTGCGGGAGGAAGCGATCCAGAGCGTGCGGATGAGCGCGAAAAAGAACGAATCGAGGAGATCGTGCAAGAAATGGGATTGGCAGAGCAAACCCTATTTACGGGATCTGTCGGACACGACTTGCTGCCACTCTACTACACAGCTGCTGATGTGTGCGTTATACCCAGCCACTACGAACCGTTTGGATTGGTGGCGATCGAAGCTATGGCTTGCGGTACGCCAGTGGTAGCCTCAAATGTGGGCGGGTTGAAGTTCACCGTTGTGCCGGAGGAAACGGGTTTGCTGGTTCCTCCACAAGATATTGGAGCTTTTGCTGTGGCGATCGATCGCATCCTCGCAGACGAATTGTGGGCTCAAAAGCTGAGACGACAGGCGTCGGTAAGAGTGCGTCAGAATTTTAGCTGGACGGGAGTAGCAATTCAGTTGAGCGAACTGTATCGCCGCTTGCTAGCTGAGTCGATTATGGGCGAACACTTTAGCCATTCACCCCTGTCCCGCACTTCGGAAAGATCTGTTGCACAAGTCGGACATAAGGTTACTGCAAAAAGTGTGACAAAACAAGCCATATCAACTCCTGTTGCTTAGAACCCACATTCCACACCCTTTTTAACGGGGGAACAGTGTTCTTTCAAAGTCCCCCTTTTTAAGGGGGATTTAGGGGGATTTTCATCGGTTAGGACAACTCCAACTCTTACTTCTGCTTCTTCCATCCCTTACTCCTCTTCCCTCTTCCCTCTTCCCTAGCCCCTAGCCCCTAGCCCCTAGCCCCTAGCCCCTAGCCCCTAGCTATAAATTACCGATCGGCCCTTCTACCTAAAAGAAAATAGGTAGTCATTTCGCCTTTGCCTTTGATCTTGATCGTCCCCCTTTTTTCAAACCAATATTTATCCTGCAATAGCTCATAAGTGGAAGATGTGATTTGAATGTTACCCGGTAGTCCAGATGATTCCATTCGAGAAGCAACATTAACCGTATCACCCCACAGATCGTAGATAAACTTTTTAATTCCAATTACTCCCGCTACCACTTGTCCTGTATTAATGCCGATGCGAATTTGTAATAGCTCGTTTTTTTGGGCTCGAAAGCGGTTAATGCTTGTCTGCATATCCAGTGCCATTTCTGCAATGGCTTCTGCATGGTCATCTCTTGGCACTGGCAAACCGCCTACCACCATATAGGCATCCCCAATAGTTTTAATTTTTTCTAAACCGTGTTTTTCAGCAAGTTCGTCAAAGTTAGAAAAAATCTCATTAAGTAAGTTGACCAATTCTATAGGAGGCATTTTAGCAGAAAGAGGAGTAAAGCCAACAATATCGGCAAACAGAATCGTAGCTTCCTCAAAATGTTCGGCTATTGCAGCGGTATTTTGTTTTAATCTGTCTGCGATCGCTTTAGGCAAAATATTCAGCAATAAGCTTTCTGACTTTTCTTGTGCTATACGCAAAGCTTCTTCTGCTTGTTTGCGCTCCGTGATATCGGTATTCGAGCCCACCATTCTCACCGGCTTTCCCTCTTCATCCCATAGTGCCTGTCCCCGACTCAAAATCCATTTATAGGAGCCGTCCTTGCACTGCTGGCGATACTCGACAGTGTAATAAGGGATTTTCCGATCTAGGTGATCTAGGAGGGTTTTCATTACCCGGTTAATATCATCTGGATGCAAACGACTAGCCCATTCATTATAGTCATTTCTCATTTCGCCATCGAGATATCCCAGCATTTCTTTATATCGGGGGGAGTAGAATATTTCACTCGTTTTGATGTTCCAGTCGAAGATACCGTCATTGTTGCCTTTAAGCGCTAACTGCCAGCGTTCTTCACTTTGTCTGAGGGCTTCTTCTGCTCGCTTGCGCTCTGTGATATCCTCGCCTATATAAATTAAGTAAGTCACTTCTCCCGACTCGTTCATCAGGGGCAGTTTCATCACTCGCTGCCAAATAAGTCCTTGGTATTGACTATCAAATATCTCTTCATGGACAATTAATTCGCGTTTTTCTATAGCTTCTCGATCTTGAGCGATCAACTGTTCGGCAAGTTCTCGATCGACCAAATCGTAGAGGGTGTGTCCGACGGCCCGATCGCGAGGAATAGCATAGACTCGCTCAGCAGTGCGATTCCAGAGTACGTAACGAAAGTTATCCTGCACATCTTTGACAAACAATGCTAAAGGAATACTTTCGACGATGCTATCTAAGAATTGCTGAGATTTTGATAACTCTTTTTCGAGCCGTTTGAGTGTGCTAAGATCGCGGACAACTATTAATACTTCATCCCGCTCGCTCGGCACAACTCTGACTTCTTCGTCATAAACTATACCCTCAATTGTCACTTGCTGATCGAAGATTTGCACCTCACCTATTTGCAGTGTTTGTTCGATATATCCCATCAGGAGTTGTGCAGTATCTGGCGGTAATACTTCAAATACATTCTTGCCGATCGGTGCATCGTCTTTCACTAAACTTTTAAAGTTTAGCGGCGATCTGTAGTCCAAATAAAAGCCATCTTTATTGCAGCGTGCAACTAAATCGGGAAGCCCCGCCAGAATAGCTCGATTCTGTTCCTCACTTTGGCGCAGGGCTTCTTCTGCTTGCGATAGTTCGCGAAGTGCGGCTTGGCGTTCGCTGATATCCCGCGCCACCCAAATAACGGTATCGTTTAACATGGGCGAAATTTTAGCGGCAAACCAAACTTCACGTCCGTCTATTGTGAGGCTATAATCGAACTCTATTGTCTGCTTTGCATCTAAAGCTCGCCGAATTTGCTGCCACCAAGTTTCAGATATTCGATCGTCAAAAAATTGTTCGATCGTATAACTGATTACGTCAAGGTCTGGTTCGTACAAAAGAGCCGTATTCGTTGGCACAATTTCTATATTTCCTTGGATATCTAGTAGCAATACAACATCAGTCATTGCTTCAAATACTGCGCGTATTTTAGTCTCAGAAGATCGTACTTTCTCCTCCATTAACTTGCGCTCTGTGATATCTAGCGCTACCCAAATCGCGCAAGTTTCCGAAATAGGTGAAATCGAAGCGTCGAACCAAAGTTTCTGCTGTCCGATCGTCAGACTATACTCAAAATTAACTCGGATTTGTGTATTTATACTTGTTTGAATATGGTTTAAAAAAGTATCCGCTTGCTCTGCCGTGAAAATTTCATGTATGGTTTTTCCTAATTGTTCCTCAACAGGTTTATATAAAAGTTTTGGATTGGTTGCTACAATTTTTAAACAGCGACCTGCCACATCAAATACTAAAATAATTTCAGTCATTGCCGCCAATATTCCTTGCAGTTCTGCCTTGGCAGCAGCAAGAGACTCTGTGCGCTTCGCTACGCTAATTTCTAATTCTTGATTTGTTATTGATAAAGATACAAATGACTCTTGTAACTGTTTAGCCATCTTGTTAAATGAATTAGCGATTTCCCCAAATATATCAGAGCGATCGCTATTTACTCTCACATCTAAATTCCCCTTAGCAATAGTCTTAGCAGCCATATTTAAAGTTAGAATTGGCTCAGCTAGCCAACGAGATGTAAGGATGCCGATCGGTATAGTTACGAGCAAGGCTACGATACATAACACTATCGTGGTATAAGTATTCATATCGATCTCTTCCATGAAATCAGATTTAGGAATAACAACCACAATCAACCAATCTAAGCCTTTGCTATCTCGCAGTGGCAAAACTTGTACATAAAGTTTATGTTCATCTATTTTAAAATCAAGCTGCTGCGGACTTTGCAATTTGCTTAAGTCTCCGAACCTGGTAGCTAAATAATTAGCGGTCAATCGAGTTAAGCGGTTATTGCTATCAACAGCCTTGAAAGGTTTTGTTTGATTGTTCCCGATTCGGAATGGCTTCTCATTGGTGGAAGTTACCAGTAACTTTCCCGAACTTTCAATAATAAATGCTTGTCCAGATTTACCAATTTTTAGATTCTCTAAGAATTTACCAATGTAATCTAGCCGTAGTGAAGTGTTTAATACACCCCGCACTTGAGATACATCCCGGCTGTAAAGCGGTTGAGTAGCAGTTATAAATAGATTGGGTTTATCAGCTTTGCTCCACATTGGCTTGCCAGCTTTTATGCTATCTATATACCAGTTTTTTTTCGGAATGTTAACATTTTTGATAACTTGTCTAAGAGTAGTGCGATCGCCTTGGCTATTCGTGTTATAAATATAAGAATTATAAAATTTCTCTCCAGCGCGTTTTTCGGTGATACTAATTAACTTCGTGCCATTTTCAAGGAATTCTCCAGCGATCCGATCTCCCTGAGTATTCGTTACTGAAATAGATGTGATATAATCAAACGACTGAACTTGCCGCCATAGATATTTCTCCCAAGCTTGCAGCTTTTCTGTGCTGAGTAGTCCTTCTGTAACAAGATTTTGGTTAGTTTGATTAATCTGATAAGGTGTAGCGAGGAATATTTGCAGATTCTGCTGAATGCGATCGCTAATCTGTCTCCCAAACTGGGCCGCAACTTTGTTAACTGCTTCTTCTCCATTTTTAAATGAGAAATATCCCGTCAGTCCTACCGCCCCCACCATTTGCAGAACGAACGGTACTACAAGGGCAAGATGCAGGGGCATCTTTTTGGAAGCCTTGGAAATTCGACGGTTTAACGCTTTCAATAACATCAGTTTATATTACCTAACCGACTTGTACGTCAATTGCTACTTACATTACACACCCCAACTTTCACATAGATTGAAATAAATAGCTACACCATCACTGTACACCTAATATAAGATAATGTTCGCGCTCTGGAGCAGATAAAAGTAAGCTTGTAAGGTCAAAAATGTATGATAATTTACATGAGAAAGCAGCGCTTATTTTTGCTGGCGATCGCCCTGTTGCTGATTGCGCTTTCCTGGTGGGGTGTGGCGGCGGCACGAAGTGGGTTGGTTGTGCGATCGATCCGGCATAATGGAGTGCCGATGTTGTATATTGCACCACAGCCTTCAGGGAAAATACCAGGTGTGCTGATAGCGCACGGCTTTGCAGGTTCCAAGCAGTTGATGTTAGGCTACGGGCAGGTTTTGGCCCACGCAGGATACGCGGCGATGCTGTGGGATTTCGGCGGACATGGCGCTAATCCAGCACCGTTAGAGGGTTTTTCACTTCAAAAAGACCTCGATATTGCTACTGCCGCCCTCCTAGAACAACCAGAAGTAGATTCGACTCGTTTGGCACTTTTAGGCCATTCTATGGGCAGCGGTGCAGTGATGTCAGCGGGTATTCGCGATCGCAACCGCTTCGCCGCTACCGTAGCGATTTCCCCAACGGGTGCAGCAGTAACGCCTTTTGCCCCGCGTAACCTCCAGTTGCAAGCAGGTAGTTGGGAAGGTGGTTTCGTAAATAATGCACAGCAATTGCTTAAAAAAGCAGGTGAAGAAAATAATAACTTATCTCAGGGACGGGGACGAAAACTGGTAATCGTACCCAATGTAGAACACATCACCATTCTTTTTAGCGATGCCAGTCACCAAGCAGCGCGAAGATGGCTGGATGCTACTTTTGGCGTGCAAAATAACAGCAACTATGTCGATCGTCGGATGGTTTGGTATGGTTTACACTTATTAGCATGGTTGATTTTATTGGCAGCAATTGCGCCTAGTCTTACTTTGCATTCTACCCAACATGAGGCGAGAGTGCTGCCAATAAAAAGCTACTTCGGTTTACTTTTAGCCCCACTTCTGGCCAGCAGTGTGCTTCCATTAATCAGTCGCGTAGCGAATATTCAAAATTTGGGTGGCTTAATGGTAGGCGGCGCATTAGGAATTTGGTTTTTTGTTGCTGGTACAATCTGGCTAATTATCCTGTTGCGTGTGCCGCGCCCTACAATTCTGGCAATAGGAATAGGCTTATTATTCTTTGCTATACTTTGGATGGCTTTTGGTGCGATCGCACAAATAGTATGGCTTCAATGGTGGCTAATTCCAGCGCGTTTAAAGTTAGTTCCCCTCTTATCTATAGCCTGTTTTCCCTGGTTTTTAGCATCAGGAATATCGCAACAAAACGCCGATCCAGTTAAACGAGTAGCGTGGTGGCTGTTGGAAACTACAATGCTAATCGGCGGTTTGCTTTTAGTGCTTTCCCTTTTACCGCAACTCGGTTTCATCTTCCTCGTACTGCCGCTATTTCCCCCAATTATGGCCATTCTCTCATTTGCTGCTAGCCAAGTTAAAGAAACGTGGAGTTATGCCATTGGGAGTGCTATTTTCTTTGGTTGGACGATCGCATCTGCTTTTCCTTTGGCTGCATAATAGAGTAATTCCAGATTTCCGATTTTAAATTTGCGATCGCAGCTTTCGATCATCCGCACAACAACGGTTGACACCTAATTAACTTATCATCAAACTCGGCATCCCAAGGGAAATAACCTGACTTGTCAGGCCAAAAACATTGTATAGCAGAAAAAGAATTATCGTCACCGTAAAACCATTCAGCAAAGCACAAAAACTCAACACGCTGATATGATGCTACAGTCTCAAAAATAATTGAGTAGTTTTCGATAAAATCCGAATATGGCTGACCCGTCACTATAGGTGTACCAGCTTTCACGAAACTGCCGATATCGTTAATAATGTGACCCATAATTTGATAAGGCAATCCAAACATAATAATCTCAGGATGTTTGAAAGAATGCCATAAACCGATCGAGTAGGCAAAACCAGGTTTCATCGTTTCTGGATCTGCACCCACAGCCATAACGTGCCAACCTACTCTTTCCACATCATCAACAATTTTCTTTTTTACTGGGTCATTGATGTGACGGTATTTCATTTTTAATCCCCCTTGCCTAAAGCAGCCTTCTTTAGTATAATCATAATTCTCAGCTTTGCCTAGATTATATTCCTATGAATATCTTACAAAATCATCACAAAGTGGTAATTTTTGATACTACCATGCGTGATGGAGAACTTACCCCTGGTATTCAAATGAACATTCACGAAAAAATTAGCATTGCCCAACTGCTAGAACAGATGGGCGTAGACGTTATTGAAGTTGGTTATCCAGGGAAGTATGAAAAAGATTTTGATGAAATATTCGAGATATCTAAAATAATTCAAAAATCTACTATCTGCGGACTGGCAAGCTCAAATAAAGAGGAAATCCTCAGCGTTGCCAAAGCCATTAAACCAGCGGCGAAAGGAAGAATTCATACTTATACATTAGTCAATCTAAAAAATCAATTTAAAATCAGTCAAGAAGAAGTATTAGCCACAATCAAGGAAAGTGTTTCATTAGCGAGAAATTACTGCGATGATATAGAGTGGAGTGCTTTTGATGCTACCAGAAGCGAACCGGATTTTTTGTGTAGAGCGGTAGAAGTTGCCATCAAAAGTGGAGCCACTACTGTTAGTATACCTGACAGCTTAGGATTGCTCTTACCTGAAGAATTTGCCCAACTTCTACACAGTATTTTTAACCGAGTTCCCAATATCGATCGAGCCATTGTTTCAGTACATTGCCACGATGATTTAGGCATGGCGGTTAAAAATTCCCTGATCGCATTAAACTGTGGGGTTAGGCAGATCGAATGTTCGCTCAACGGTTTGGGTGCGAGAAAAGGTAATGCCGATTTAGAAGCAATTGTTGAGGGAGTTTTAGAACAGGAAGATTTTTCTATAGAAATTGAAACATCTTTAATTAAAAAAGCCTCAAAATTAGTTAGTAAAATTACCGGGATCGAAAAGAAAAAGCAGGCGTTATCTTGGGGCAATGGCGACGCATTACCCAATAAAAATCATTGATTTTTTAGAGAGTTTATCGGGGTACGTAGTTGCGCTAAAGCGCAACTACGTACCTGCGGATCGATCGCAATTTTCTAGCCTACCAGCTAAAAGAGCGCTAAAGCGCAACAACGTACCTGCCGATCGATCGCAATTTTCTAGCCTACCACCAGTGCAACCCAAGCGATCGATTTTTCAATTACTTCAAAACATCATATACTCAAAGATTGCACCTTGTTCGCGATCGACTAAACTACGGAGATAAAAACCTTGGGCATAGAACTACGCAGTTACGTATTTCTAGACAACTTACAGCCTCAGTACGCAGCTTACTTAGGCACGGTGGCGCAAGGGTTTTTGCCATTGCCGGGGGATACGTCGCTGTGGATTGAAATCTCGCCGGGGATAGAAATTAACCGCATTACTGATGTCGCCTTGAAATCCGCCTCTGTACGTCCAGCGGTGCTAGCTGTTGAACGACTTTACGGACTTTTAGAAATACATTCTAGCGCCCAAGGCGAGACGCGAGCAGCTGGTAAAGCGATACTGGAGACGATCGGAGTCCGCAGAGAAGATTGTATCAAACCGCGTGTTATTTCTAGCCAGATTATTCGCAATATTGATTCCTACCAAACACAACTAATCAATCGCGGACGGCGCGGACAGATGATTCTGACAGGGCAAACGCTTTATGTGTTAGAAGTTGAGCCTGCGGCTTATGCAGCACTGGCGGCGAACGAGGCAGAGAAAGGGGCGATGATTAACATTTTAGATGTTCACCCGATCGGCAGCTTCGGACGGGTATACTTGGGGGGAGCGGAACGCGATATTTTGGCGGCTTCCAAAGCGGCGCTAGGGGCAATTGAAAGTGTGCCGGGGAGAGACAATTCTACGGATGGGCGGAAGGAATGAGCGGGGGCAGAGGGGCAGGGGAGCAGGAGAATAAAAATGTTATTTTTTTGAACAAAAGCATAACAACTCCGAAAGAGCCTGAACAATGAACAATTAGCAAATGACTATTGACAAATGACAAAATCTAATTACTCAACCACAACAGCAGGGATTATTGAGCAAGCTAAAATTCGCGAAGATGCTCTGCCACTCAGGAACGAAAAGTGTCGATCGCAATTTTTTTTCCACCCTCATCCCACATCAAAAGTTTGCCTTCTCTTGCACGGATTTACCGCTGGCCCCTACCAGTTTGAACCGCTGGGAGAAGCATTTTTTCAGGCTGGTTACAATGTAATAGCTCCCTTATTACCCGGTCATGGTATTGCGGGAGATTGGAATGGCGATAATCCCCCTCCTCTGCCAGAAGACGCTCAAGTTTATCAACAATTTGTACTTGAGTGGTTAGAACAAGCTAAACTTTTAGGAGAACAGGTAATAGTCGGAGGATATTCGGTTAGCGGCACTTTAGCAGCTTGGTTAGCTCTGGAACGTCCAGAAGAAATAGAAAAATCACTACTATTTGCTCCCTACTTAAGTAGCAGTATCAAAATTACAGATTGGCTCGTTTCCATTCTCCCTTTTTATTATGAATGGCTCAACAAAGATAATCCAGGTAATTTTGGCTATGAAGGTTTTTCGATCCCTGCATTGCGGCTGTTTTTAGATATGGGTGAAGAGATTATGGAGCGAGTAGAAAACAGTCCGGTTACGCCCATGTTGATTATGGGTAGTGAGAGCGATCGGGCCATCAACCTTGAGGAACAGCGCGATTTGTTTGAAGCCGTACTGCAACGTCAGCCTAACTCCTGGTATTACTGCTTCGACAAATCCTTAGATATCCCTCATACAATGATGACAAAATTAGAGGGAAATGAATATCTGGATATACTCATCACTCTGACGAAAGCTTATGTGGAAACCGATTTACCTTGGTTTATTATCAAGGAAATTGCTGATCAGATGCTGCCAGGAAAAAGTTTCGATGCTGTTGTGGAAGAATTGAATATCGCTCAACAGGTTTGCCCTGATTTGCGCCTGATGATGACAATGGTAGACAAGGAAAGCATTGTTGACGAGGATGAGTAGAGAAAAGCCAAAATTAAAGCTGAGTTTAGAATAACCTAAGTAGGTGGGCGTAAATAAACTGAACACCCAGAAACCCGGTTTCTCCAAGAAACCGGGTTTCTTTTATGCCCATAGTACCTGGTATTTTAGCGCGTCGCAAATTACTGGTAATAGGAATAACAACTACAGTTGTAGTGAAGCGATCCAATGTATTTCTTTGCACCAGAATAACTGGTCGTATGCCAGCTTGTTCTGAACCTCTACTTGGATTCAAATCAGCTAAATAAACATCTCCCCGCATTAAAGTATATCCTCTTTTTCCAGATTGGGTAAATAATTTTTTAAAACTGCCTCCGACAAAGCTAAATCTGATAAAGCAAACTCATTTTTAATAGCCTCAGCTTCTTCATCAGAAATACTATCCCAATCCTGAAATAATTGTTTTTTATGCAACGAAGTAGCATATTTTAGAACTTGCTCTTGTTCTGAAAAGGACAGGGTAGAGATTATTTCGATCAATTGTGTTTTCAATATTTCTGTTGTTTTAGTTGTCATTATGCAAACTCAACAAACTCTAACTAGATTATAACATGATGTGGCGATCGCTTTTGTTGAATTGGAGAGTGCGTTCGCTCAGCGTGCCGTAGGCATATCGCGATGAAAGGGGATGGGAGTGCGATCGTGCTTGTTGAATTAGAAAATGGGATCGCGTTTGTGAAATTAGAGAGTGCGATCGCATAGAATAATAGTTAGTCAAGATGTGGTGTAAAGGAGAGATTAAACTGGTTGGATATACATCCTCGCGTATTTCAGCAATTAAACGATGAGCGGTTAGGGAGTCTTGCTGGCAAACTTAGTACAGATGAACTACTGCGTTTAGTAGACAACCCATCAGCACAACGTTTCTTAGACACCCGCAGCAACAATATTAATATAATCCAAGAAGTAGAAGGCCGACTTCTAAGAATTACCCTTTCTGGAGACAGTAAGCGGATAATTTCAGTAGGGCCAATTCGGACAAATTTAGTCAGAAACCGCATTGTTAGCGGTGACTTTATTCCACTGACCTAGAGGTACTGGTGATGGCAAAAATTCATATTTCCGAAATCCAAGAAATTTTAGCACAAAAAGGTGCAGAAGATGCGAGGCCAAATCCAAACTTAGGATATTTTCTGGAAATTCGATTTGACGATCCTCAGTTAGCTGCTAAAGTAGTTGATGAAGAATTGCAAAATAAAACTATTACAGCTGATTGCCCCTACGGAATGGTAACAATTGAGTTTGACAAATACGGGCAACTAAAATCGATTGATTTGAGTTAATTTAAGTTTAAGACCATCGTGCTTTTGGGATGTGGGTGCGATCGCATCTTTTTTTGTCTACTCAAATCTTGCACTTGCGCTGACAGCCCGCCTGGGGTTCAAACCCCAGGCTAATAGCGAAAGTCCACTTAAGTGGACTGAATAAAAGAAAATATGTATTTAGTCGGATCAATCCGACTTCAGCTATTAGGCGGGGAATTTTTTTTCCTATCTAACAGCAAAGAGCGATCGCATTTCCCACAGAGGTCAAAAGTGCGATCGCATCCTCACTCGTGCTTCATTGATTACTCCTCAACAAGCTGACGATCGCCTTCACTAAAACTTCTGGCTCAATCGGCTTTGCCAGATGTTGTTGAAACCCTGCTTGCAGCGCTTGTTTCCGATCGAACTCTCCGGCGTAGGCAGTAAGCGCGATCGCGGGAACTTGCCCACCCTCCTCATCGGATAACGCCCTCACTTGCCGTAACAACATATAGCCATCCCGATCCGGCATCCCAACATCGCTCAACAATATGTCTGGTTGGAACTGGGCCAGTGCTGTTAGTGCTTCAACAGCCGTCGCAACAGTCACTACCTTTGCACCTTCCTGTTCTAGTAAAAAGGAAATCAACTCTCTCATGTCCGGCTCATCATCGACAACCAGCACCCGCCTCTCCGATAAGGGTTTATTGGCTGTGGAGCCTTCGGAAAGTGGTGCCTGAGAGTTTTCTTGCTTGCTGTCCTTCCTTGATAGAGGCAGCCTGACTGTAAAGGTGGCCCCTTGTCCCTCACCCTGGCTGTCTGCCTCAACCGTACCGCCGTGCAGTTCGACCAGATGACGCACGATCGCAAGCCCCAGTCCCAATCCGCCAAACTTGCGAGTTGTAGCCCCATCTTCTTGGCGGAAATAGTCGAATACGTAGGGCAGAAACTCTCGGTTAATGCCAATTCCTGTATCTGTCACTGTAATTTGAGCGCGATCGCCCACACGAGTTAAGCGCACCTCAACGCGCCCCCCTGCTGGGGTGAATTTGACCGCATTGGAAACCAGGTTCCACACGATTTGCTGCAAGCGGCTAGAATCTCCTAAAACTCGCTCAATATCAGCATCCAATATTGTTTTAACTTCAATCGCTTTGGCTTGTGCTGCCAAACTAACGGTTTCGATCGCCGATGCGACGGTTAAAGCTAAATCCACCGGACAAACATTAAGACTGAGCTTGCCTTGTAAGATGCGAGAAACATCCAGCAAATCTTCAATCAGTTCAGCTTGCAGTCTGGCATTGCGTTCGATCGTTGCTAACGCCTGTGCGGTTTTGGTTTCATCCAGTTTGCGCGTTTGCAACATTTTTGACCAACCGAGAATTGGATTCAGGGGCGATCGCAACTCATGGGATAGCACCGCCAAAAACTCATCCTTAATCCGGTTTGCCTGTCTTAGCTGTTCCGCTTGCTGCTGAAGGGAAGCGGTTAGATTTGCCCGATCCAGAGCGATCGCGATCTGATCGCAAGTCGATTGCAGAAACTCAATTTCTGCCGCCGTGAAGTGCGTGCGAGTGAGACTAGCAAAGGAAAGTGTACCCAATAACTGCCCCTGAGCGATTAACGGTTGACCCGCATAAGCCGTAGCACCTATTGAGCAAATCGCTTGAGCATTGGGGTGAGTAGAAAGTCGATCGCGATCCAAGACAAGTTGCTGTCGCGTTTGGGCCACTAATCCGCACAGATATTCGCCAAATTCAATCCATTCTATCGCCTGCGCTACTTCCTCAGAAATGCCTTCATAGTTTCGCAAATGCAGCATTTGCCGATTGTCTTTTTCTTCCACCATGAAGTTGTAAAAATAGTGCATATCCAGTTGCGCTGAGAGTTTGCTAAATAGCGCCTGCATCATGGCCAGAGGTTGTTCTGTCGAAAGCAGATCGCGAGTAGTTTCATACAGCAATTCCAGTCGATCGCTAGCTTGCTTTTGTGCAGTTTTATCCTGCAAAATGTTGACGAATCCTAGTGGATTACCTGCTTCGTCCAACAGAGGCATCATCAATCCACTTGCCCAAAAACGGCTCCCATCTTTGCGGATATGCCAACGTTCGTTTTCTACCCGTCCTTGTGTTAAGGCAATTTGGATTTCAGTTTTGGCTCGTCCCTGTTCCTTATCTTCGGACGTGAAAATTATCCGACTCGGACAGCCGATCGCTTCTGTTTCAGCATAGCCTAACAACCTTTCTGCTCCCGAATTCCAACTATCAATAATGCCATTCAGATCGAGGGTGAAAATCGCATAATCTTTAGCGCTTTCAAAGACCAGACGCAGGCGAGATTCGCTTTGGCGCAGAGCTTCCTCAACTTGTTTGCGATCGCTAATATCAGTATTAGTGCCGAACCAGCGTAGAATTTGTCCAGATCCATCTCTAATCGGCACGGCGCGAGACAAAAACCAGCGGTAGGTTCCATCTCGGCCTCGAAGTGGAAAAGTATCTTCCCAGTCTACGCCCGCTTCAATACTGGAGCGGAAATGCTCAATGACGCGATCGATGTGTTCCGGGTGATGCACCTGCTGCCATCCCCAGCCCTGCATTTCCTCTAGCGTCGTACCCGTGTAATCAAACCAGCGGTGGTTGTACCAAAAAATCCAGCCAGTTGCATCTGCCATCCACGCAAACTGAGACATATTATCTGCCAGAGTGCGGAACCGTGCCTCACTCTCGCGCAATTCGGCTTCGGCAAGTTTGCGATCGCTAATATCAGTTGTAAAACCCACGAGCCCAATCACTTCTCCTTGCGGATTGCGCTGCAAATAGCCCCGTTCCCATACTTCTACCCAGTAACCCGCTTCATGCCGCACGCGATATTCGCTTTCATAGCGATCGCCACTCCCCAGAATCGACGGAAACCTGGACTCTATCCGCTTCATGTCATCGGGATGCACCCGTTCTATCCACCATTCCCGCGTCGGCAGCGCATCTTGGGCGCGGACTCCCACCAACTGAAACAACCCCTCAGAGCGGTAGACTGTCTGGGTTTGCAGGTTCCACTCAAACACGATACCCTCGACCGATCGCATTGCCGCATTGAAGCGATCGTTGCTCAATGCCAAGTCTGCTTCCATGCGTTTGCGTTCTGTAATATCCATAAAAGCACCAACACATCCCCGCACTGCTCCTTGCTCGTCAAATAACGGCACCGCATTCACCCACCAGTCAAAGGTTGCTCCATCCGATCGCACCATTTTAATGTCCACATCTCGCACTTCCCTACCCCGTGCTACTGCCAATTGCATGGGCAATTCTTCTCCGGGAATGTCTACCCCGTTGCGAGTTTCCCGAAAGGGGCGAACTACATCTGCGGTAGCAGAAACGTTAGCATCCGGCGGCACGGTCAACATCGCCTGACCAAACCCGTTGACATGAATGAACTTACACTCTGGATCGTCCGCGATCGCCACACCCACCGGGAGAGCATCCAGAATCGTTTGCAGTTCATCAACTCGTCGAGCGAGTTCAAGGGATAGCCTTTGAATTTCCACATCTGAGGCTTTGCGGGAGGTGATATCAAAGCAAACTCCGGCAAACCGCACCGCTTCTCCCGCTGCATTGTAAAGGAATCTTCCGGTTGCCGCTACCCAAACAATCTGTCCGTTGTCGGCTCGAATAATTCGATATTCTGGGTTGTAGAGCGATCGCTCCCGTTGAGCCATCTCCCACGCCTGCATCACTCTTGCTAAATCATCGGCATGGACGCGGCTCTGCCACATTTCCTGGGTGGCTGCTCCACTCGGTACGGGTTCGTATCCCAAAAGGCTGAAGGAATTGCCAGACCAAATCGTTTTACCAGTCTGCAAGTCTGTATCCCAAGTCACCATATCCGCCCCTTCAATTGCCAGGGTCAAGCGTTCTTCGCTTTCTCGCATGGCTTGGATCGAGCGATCGCGATCGAACACAATGCTAGCAACTTGGGTGCCGAAATCCGCCAGTTGATATTCCCAATCTGTCGGCATCCGCGCCTCGTTGAAGCACAGCATCAACGATCCCAGAGGGAGACGATCGATGCCCATCACGGGCTTAGAATGACAGGCTAGAATGCCATGAGCTAGGCATAAATCTCGCCATTCTTGCGACCAGCGATCGTCGTTGGCAATGTCGGTGCAGGTAATCGGCTGACCCCGATACACTGCCTCCCCGCAAGTGCCAATGCACAAATCGTTAATCGGCAAACCCTCGGCTCCTGCACCAAAAGATGCTAAAAAATCAGGAGTGATGGAGCGCTCAAAAGTCCGCCCTAGAGCATCTGTCAACAGAAAGCAGGCTTGGGTACCTGGATTGAGACGGGATACTGAAGCACACAATGCTTGAAGACAGTCGTCTAGCGGTTGCCCGGATGCGATCGCTTCTAGCAGTCGTTTCTGTTCGACTAAGAGGAGTTCGGCAAGTTTGCGATCGGTAATATCCGCCAGCAAAACAGTCAGTCCACTGGGTGAAGGGTAAATTCGATGGTCATGCCAACAATTCCAAGGATAGTAAAGATAATCAAACTGGATCGGCGTTTGTTGGCTTATTGCCCGATGAAACTGCACGTAAGCA
Organism: Argonema antarcticum A004/B2; assembly: GCF_023333585.1. Classification (GTDB taxonomy): domain Bacteria; phylum Cyanobacteriota; class Cyanobacteriia; order Cyanobacteriales; family Aerosakkonemataceae; genus Argonema; species Argonema antarcticum. The sequence goes on along the minus strand of NZ_JAIQZN010000127.1, from coordinate 1,188 downwards.
TCGGTGTCAACGGCAGCGGGAAATAACTCCCAAATGTTCTGACCCAGAATTGCCGATCGCTGCATTCCTACCATTTCACAATAGCGATCGTTGATGTAGGTGAAACACCAATCGCGATCGAGTACGTAAAATCCATCGTTGATGCTAGAAAGTACCGTTTCTAGCTGTTCTTTCGCCGTTTGCGTCTGTGTCCGCGCCTCTTGTTCTCCCTCCATTGCTGCCTGTAAAGTTTGCAAGGATGCTTTCGCTTTTTTGAGAGCTATGCGCCGCGATTGAGTGAGTGATGCGATCGCGACTGCCGCCATTACAAACGTACTTAGCTGAACGATCGTCCCAAAATTGTGGATGTCTAAGGAATAGAATGGCTTAATAAAGAAATAATTGATTGCCAGCGTAGACAAAATTGTTGCCAGCAACCCAGCCCCCAAACCGCCATACCAAGCGCTCACCATCACCGCTATGAAAAACAGGGGCATCGTGGTAGGATAGAGCCAGGGTAAAAGCGATCGAGTTAGTCCCAGCGCGATCGCTACGGAGGCGATCGCCACACCATAGGGAGCTAGTCGGACATCTCTGAAAATGCTTTTCACTCCCTCAGAACTCACGCTTTCTCCTCCCAATCCGAAAAATATTGCGATCGCAGTGCCTTACTGCATTCGCGAAGCGTTGCATCTGGCGAATTAGCTAGCTCCGAGAGCAAGATGTAAATTTGCTTGAGTGCCAAGGGCGAAGGCGTAGCGTGTCCATTTTCCCAACGATTAATCGTGGGAAAAGTCATCCCTAATTCATCGGCAAACTTGGACTGAGACAACTTCATCGCTTGCCGCAATTCTCGCACCAAATTAGCGATCGCTGGTTGTTCCGCATTCAGCCTTTGTATCTTCAGAGGCATCCGAAGTAACGGGTATAAAGCTCTTTATAAGACTTTTAACCGATCGTCCCGGTCGGTCATCTATCTCAAGATGGATTTGAGTTATAGCTTATAGCCCGCCTGGGGTTCAAACCCCAGGCTAACAGCGAAAGTCCACTTAAGTGGACTAAAGAAAATAGTTTTCAGTCGGATAAATCCGAATGCTCTCCTAAGCTGCTGTGCATCTAATTTTACAGTCAACTGGCTCTTTCGGAGTTGCTATGCTTTTGTTCACCTAAGAACATTTTTATTTCTTTTCGCCTCTCCCACTCTGCCAC
>NZ_JAIQZN010000126.1:7510-18170 GCF_023333585.1 Argonema antarcticum A004/B2 | reverse complement strand
CACTCCCCCACTCCCCCACTCTTCCCCTTTTGACTTTTGAATGAGTGACTTTTGACTTTTCTAGCCCCTAGCCCCTAGCCCCTTCTTCCTATATGTCCGGTTTGGGCAAAACGCGCAGAAATTTAACGATATGCCCGGTCAATTCTACGCCAATTATGTAGTTATCTACACTGAATCGGTAAAAGATGCCTTCAGAATCGAGCCGTTTTAGCCCTGGCAAGTCTTTAATGCGATCGATCTGTTTGTACTTTTCAAATACGACTGCGTAAATATGCTCACGAGCTGCGTACTCTAAGTTTTTGATATCGACTAAAAAGGATCTGGCGTAGCGTACATCTAGACTCACGGGGTGGCGTTCTCTAACTGCAAATTTTACATTATACTTGGGGCTAGGTGAATTTCAGATTTCAAATTTAAAATTTCAGATTTAAAATCGTCAATTCCAAATAAAAATCTTTAAATCAAAAATCTAAAATTTTAACTTCGATCCTAAAAAATCTATGGCAAGTGCAATAGTCGCACTGCTTCTTCGTAGTTCATGGTATCCCCAGGCTGGAGATTTCGCTTGGCCTCTTGAATGGCTTTGATCACATAAATATCGTAGTATACTTCTTGTAGTATACTCCAAGTCGTTTCCAATTCATCATCAGATAATTCATCGATTAAGAAATCTAGTTTGTAAGTTAAACGATGCAATCTACTTCTGAGAATGTTCCGTTGAGAAACTCCTGCTTTTAAGTATGGGGTTTCCCTTTCTCCTTGACCCTTTTCACTTTCCCCTTTCATAAGTTTTCTCTTTGTTGTGCCTTTGTCCTCCTTGTCCCCCTTGTCTCCCCATAGGGTAGAATGCGTTAGCGTAGTGCTATTTTTAAGCCGCATTCTCCCGATAGATTGTTTCGGGTAAAGATGCACCCTTCTGTTTTGCCATTCTATCTCTCAAACTCTACATGGTTGGTTATCTCGTTTTCCTGGCAATTTCTACAGGTATAGCTGCCCTGTTCAGCTTGGGACTAAATTTACAATGGGGCTACACTGGTCTGATTAACTTTGGGCACGTGGCCTTTATGACGGTGGGAGCTTATACCACCGTATTGCTAGCTTTAAAAGGAGTTCCGCTGATTATTGCGGTGCCTCTAGGTGCTGGTTTAGCGGCGCTGTTGGGGCTGCTGATCGGTTTATCAACTCTGCGACTGCGGGAAGATTACCTGGCGATCGTCACGATCGGCGTTTCTGAGGTGATCCGTTTGATTGTGCTAAACGAAGAGTGGTTGACTAGAGGGACTTTTGGGGTGCAAGGTTTTCCTCTGCCACTGGCAACTTGGAGTCCAAATTTGCTGATGAGGCTGATGATGATTGCCCTGCTGACGCTGATTGCTGGCTTGACTTTTTGGCGAATGTGGCAGTGGTTCTCTAAGCAGTTGCAGCAAGGAAAGAGAGAGGGGGGTTTTCCAGTTGGTTCGCTGATATTGGGAATTGCCAGTTCGCTGTTGGGTTTGGCGGTTTACGTTGCAGGAGTGATGGCGCTGTATGACTACACCTATAAAGCTGGGTTGATGGTGCTGTTGCTGCTGGTGCTGACGGTGATATTCTGGCAAATGGAACGATTGGCCCGATCGCCCTGGGGTCGCGTCCTCAAAGCTATTCGCGAAGATGAGGAAGTGGCTAAAGCTTTGGGCAAAAATGTTTTTTGGTACAAGTTGCAATCGTTGATGTTAGGAGGTGCGATCGCAGGAATTGCCGGTTCCTTCTACGCTTGGCAACAAACATCTGTTTACCCAGATGATTTTATTCCCCTGACGACTTTTGAAGCCTGGACTATTGTAGTTTTAGGCGGAGCAGGTAACAATGTGGGTACGGTGCTGGGAGCAATTATTTTTTGGGCTTACAATACAGTGACGCGCTTTGTTCTGCCTGCACTTCTGCCTTTCGATGATGCCCGTTTGGGCGCATTTCGGGTGATGGTAATCGGTCTGTTGCTAATGGTGCTGATGGTGGCGCGACCGCAAGGTATCTTAGGGAAAAAGGAGGAATTAACTCTTGGCAGGTAACGAGAACAAAGCGGCATCGGATCTATCTTTCAACGAGGCCCCAACGGTTATCGAGGAAGACTTTGAGGTGGCAGAAGATGTGGCTGCTAACGAGTCAACTTTGCCAGCAGATATGCCGTTGACTCGATCGGATACTGATATAAAAAATATCTTAATACAGGTGAAAGACCACAAACCAGCGCTTCAGACTTCCAGCGTTCCAATACTTGCAGCGTCTGGACTTTGCAAAAGTTTTGGCGGTCTTAGGGCGGTGGACGATGCGAAGCTTGAGGTGGCGCAGGGTAGCATTACAGGGCTGATCGGCCCAAACGGTGCTGGTAAAACTACTTTTTTTAACCTGCTTTCTAATTTTATTCAGTCCGATCGCGGTCGGGTGATTTTTGACGGCGAACCGATTCAGCACTTGCAGCCTCACCAAATTGCCCAGATGGGTATGGTTCGCACGTTCCAGGTAGCGCGGGTACTATCCCGGTTATCGGTGATGGAAAATATGATTTTGGGGGCGCAAAAGCAAACTGGTGAAAACTTTTGGAATGTTTGGTTGCAACCCAAACAGGTAATCTTGGAAGAAAAGCAACAGCGGGAACGGGCGATCGCAATTCTGGAATCGGTGGGATTGGCCCACATGGCTGGAGCTTATGCGGGGGCGCTATCTGGCGGACAGCGGAAGTTGCTGGAAATGGCGCGGGCGCTGATGACCGATCCCAAACTAATTTTATTGGATGAACCGGCAGCTGGGGTGAATCCGACGCTGATTAATCAAATCTGCGATCGCATTGTGACGTGGAACCGCGAGGGTATGACGTTTCTGATTATCGAACACAACATGGACGTGATTATGTCTCTGTGCGATCGTGTCTGGGTACTAGCTGAAGGTCGCAATCTCGCCGATGGCACCCCCGCTGAAATTCAGAAAAACACCCAAGTTTTAGAAGCTTACTTAGGATAATCATTATCACTGCATCCGTGTATATCCGTGTCGTGCTGCATTGGAGTCAGATTGGGCATTAGGCACGGGAAATCCCTTATCCAACAAGGATTTTAAGAAATTACAGCGGTTCCCGCCACAAGATTATGTAGGCGCTAATCATTGCGCCTGTCAGAGGAGCCGTAAAACTACTGAATTTGCTATTTTTTAGCAAAAGTTATATATTGGTCTGAAGTATAAACACTTAAGTAATTTCCCGTAAAGTAAAATCTTAAGAGACTCTAACGTCAACTCAAAGAGTTTTGCAAGCTTTTACAGGTAAGGGTTCACTTACAGCGCTTTTCAGGTGAGTAGGTACGCGAAACCCGGTTTCTTCAAGAAACCGGGTTTCTGGGATGTACTTCATTAGACTGCAAGCCGCTGTAACTGAAAAATACCTTTAGATCTGAGGACAAACAATGGCAAAAATTTTGGGGAACAATTTACCATTTGATTCAGCAGCATTTATCAACATCTTGCTAATTGCCACCATCACCCAGTCTGCGGAGTCTCAAGCATCTATAAATAAACGTTTTAGTCCTTATTCTTCCTCTTTTTCAGGTTGGGATGAAGAGGATAAAGATGGAATGGCGCAAGCCAGCTTAGTTTCGCCATTGTTAGAACTACAACTGACTGATTGGGTGTTTCAAGCATGGCAATCTTTAACAGAAAACTACCGTTATATTCGAGTATATTCAGATCTCAGATATTGGGAAGATAAAGTTTTTACTCGTTATGAATTTGCAGCTAGATTAAATACCCGCTTGGAAAAGATTCATGAATCGATCGCATTGACTGGTGAAGAAATTACAGAATAAGATTTAACCACTATGCGGCGATTTGAAGATGAATTTGCGGCAGAACTTGGGATTTTGCGCCGCAGAGTAGACAGCTTAGAAGCTGGCACAACAAGATTAGAAGCTCAGCATTTCACCGGAGGTTTCAGATTTTAGATTTCTTTCTTTAAAATTTTCGGTTAATGCCGAGCCGACAGAGAAACCCGGTTTCTTTGTCGGTGCGATCGCTTTCTTAAATTCACCGCACTATAGTAAGATTATGCGCCAAATAATATGGATTACCTAAATATTTGCTACAGATGTAGGGGCAATTCATGAATTGCCCCTACAGCATAGAGTGTTCATTGGTAGCAGAAATAAATCCAAACGATATAATATAATCAATATACATAGTTAAAATTATAAATGACCCGCTTTCCACACGACCAATTTGCCAAAGACTACCTCAAAGAATTATTAACTCCATTAGGACAAGTACAAACCAGCCGCAATATCGCCGGAGAAGTGCGAGAAATCGATGTATGGTTTACGCCATCATCAACACTAACAAGCGAAGCACAAGCCTTGGGATTACTAGGGATATTTGCTACTACTCCCTCAATATTTGAACCATTTCGTAATGCAGTCACAAGCAGCCAAGTTCGCAGCTGTATAAGTAAACTGTTTGACGTTCATGCAGATATAGAACGTCAGGCAAAACGAGAAAATACTCGTCTTAACGAATCGGAATTACCTAAATTATGGATTTTCACTCCCACCGCATCACCACTTTTATTAGACGAGTTTAGAGCAATTAACGACCGAGAAAGCTGGCTACCAGGAGTTTATTTTTTAGGAGAGGGTTTGAAAACAGCAATAGTAGCCATTCATCAGTTACCTCGCACCCCAGAAACACTGTGGCTGAGAATTCTTGGTAAGGGAAAAGTGCAAAAACAAGCTATTAACGAATTGACGGCACTGCCAGAAGATAACCCATTGCGAATAAATGCGCTAGAGTTATTATATAGCCTGCGCGTTACCTTAGAAGCCAATCAAAATTTAGATTCAGAGGATAGGGAGTTAATTATGGAATTATCACCACTTTATTTAGAAAGGCTGGATGCAGCTGTACAGTCAGGGGTGGAACAAGGAATCGAACAAGGTATTCAACAAGGTATTCAAAGAGGAATACAGCAAGGTATTCAAAGAGGAATACAGCAAGGAGAACGCCTTGTTGTGGAAAATATGCTGCGAGTTCGCTTTGGTGTTTTGGATGATGAACTGAGGTCAATTATCGAACCGTTGTTGGAATTGCCACCAGAAGAGTTTACCCGATTGCTGATGCAATTATCGCGAGATGAATTGTTAGATAGGTTTAGAAGATAAAATTGGCGCGATCGGTCTTTCAGAAACCCGGTTTATCTCAGCCTTGAACAGGACGGACAATAGCAGGAGTCGGTTTCTGCTGTTGGAAAATTGCTTTGAGTGCTTGCTCCAAAGTTTCTGCCATCACGATGCGGTTTTGGTAAGCAACAATTACTCTTGCTAATATCGGCAAACTATTTTCTGTTGCTTCCAGATAAAGGGGTTCGACATAAAGCAAAGATCGCTCAATCGGAATCACCAAAAGATTTCCTTGCAGCGCACGCGAACCTTCGCGATTCCAGAGCGAAATCTGCTGGGAAATTACCGGATCTTGGTTAATCAACGCTTCAATCTGCTCAATTCCGTAGACCAGTTCCTGTTTGGGAAACTGGTAAAGCAATAACTTACCGTAGTTTTCTCCATCCGAACGCGCTGCTAACCAGGCAATTAAGTTGGGGCGTTGCGTGGGGGTAAACGGAAGCAACAGAATGAATTCTTCTGTTGCTTCCGTTGGCAATTTCATAATTAAGTAATATGGTTCTACCAGTTTCGGTTTATTGCCATAAATCTCGGTGGGAAGTTGCCACTGATCTTCTCGGTTGTAGAAGACTTGCGGATCGGTCATGTGGTAAGTCAGCAATCGTTCGGATTGGATACTGTAAAAATCGACTGGATACCGAATATGACTTACCAGATTGACTGGCATTTCATTCAGTGGTTTGAATAGTTCTGGAAAGATAGTTTTCCAAGAGTTAATAATTGGGTCTTGAGGATCGGCAATGTAGAAAAATACGCTGCCGTTATAGGCATCAATGACGACTTTGACTGAATTGCGTATGTAGTTAAATTCGTTTTCACCAGGATCGGAATAAGGGTAGCGATCGCTTGTTGTATAGGCATCGACAATCCAATACAAATAATTGGTTGATGCTGATGAATCTATATTGTTTAAATTCGCATTTGCAACTACAAGATAAGGGTCGCTGTCATAGCGCAAAAAGGGAGCGATCGTCCTAATTCGCTGGTTAATGTCGCGGCGGAATAGTACTTTAGTTTCAGGAGTAAAATTTCTGGTAAAGAGCATTTGCCAATCCTGCAAGTACTCGGCAAACAGCAACCGACGCCACCAGCTGCTAATTCCGATACCACCCCGTCCATCATAGGTGTTATACACATTTTCATCGCCACTCGGATAGTCCAACTCCTTAACTTTGGTTGGAGCAATAACATAATTTTTAGTAATTTCGCCATAATAAATCCTGGGACGATCGATGGGAATGCTGGCGCGAATTCCCTCGCTGGAAGTCTGCAAAGTACCGCCGTCCTCAGTGGCATCGGGGCTGCTAATATTATTAACAAAGTAGTCTGGTAAACCCCCAGGGCCAACGGTATTGACAGGCGAGACGGTAAAACCATATCCGTGAGTATAAATTAAGTGTTTGTTCACCCAAGTTTGGGCTTGTTGAGGTACAGCGCTGTAGTCTAATTCCCGTGCTGCTAAAATCACTTGTCGCTTTTCTGTATTTTCCGCTTTCACTATTCGCCTATCGGTGTCTTTTTTGAGGGCGTAGCGGTCAATGTCGGCGTTAGCAAATTTGTAATAAAGGCGGATTTGTTGCAGTTGGCGATTGGCTTGCAGTAGCGGACGGGTATCCCAAAGACGAATATTGTTAATAGTCAGTTCGTTCGCCTGGATATCTTTATAATTAAGTTGTCCTTGCGGGTCAAAAGTTCTGACTTCAATATCTTCTAAACCAAATGCCTGACGGGTGAGGGCAATGCTGCGCTGTATGTACGGTCGTTCCACCGCTAATTCGTTTGGTTGAACGATTAAGCGTTGTACTGCTGGAGGAAGTAAAATGGAAAAAGTAAAAATGCAAAAGAGAAAGAAAACAGGTAAAAATTTATTCAGTTTACCGAACCACTGCTTCTTTGTTTTGAACCAGAAAACAGTTTGCCACAGGAGTAAAATCCCGATCGCCAATGCTAGAAAACTTAACCCGGTATAGACTGGTAACTGAGTTGTTACATCTGTGTAGCCAGCGCCATAGCTAACTCCGCGAGTGGAGTAAAGTAGTTCGTAGCGGCGTAGCCAATAACTCAGAGCTACACTCAACATAAAAGCACTGCCCAGCCCGTATAAGTGGCGCTGCTGCGGCTGACTAAAACCCAGAAAAATTCCTTGACTCAGGCTATTTCCTGAAAGTAAATAAACCAGGAAGATAGTAACTAAGCCATACGAAAATAGTCCACCTAGCCAAAATTCTAGCAATTCCAAACCAGGCAAAGTAAAGACATAAAAACTAATATCTTTTGTAAATAGTGGATCGCTGAGGTTAAAAATAGTGGGATGAAAATATTGCAAAACTTTGTCCCAGTGTCCTGATAGCACTGCGCCAAAACTCAAACTCATTAAGGCGGCGATCGCATTTAGGCAAAAGTTGGGCCGCGAAATAATTGCGATCGCAATTATTCCCAGTACCCCCAGAGGCCAAAACTTTACCAGCGACGGTAGCCCCAAAATCTGCCCAATTGAACTGGGAACAAACCGAGGCGGTAGCGGTGGCGACACGCTGGGACTCGTTAGATCCGGATGCCAAAAATTTAAGGCAACCTGGGCATAATGAATCAACATCGACCCCACCAGCAAACTCAGTCCCAGTGCGATCGCTAAAAGCCAGGTTAGCCTTATAGTCCCCGGTAGGGAAGATTCCCCTCTCTGTGCTACATTTGTTATTTCTGGTTCTGGATGCTGGAACTGTTGAGCTATAGCCAGGTTAACCAGGAGAAAAGCAGCGCTGACGGTAGATGCGATCGTCCACAGTCCCACCTGCGTCTTGAGGCGCAACAGAAACGCTGACAAATACCCAACTTCCTCAAACCACAAGATTTCCACCACCAAATGGGAGAGTAGGTCAAAGCTTAACCATACCCCCAGCAAAAGTGCGATCGGTATAAATATTCGTCTCCACAACACAAATTTCAGCACCTTATAATCATACATTTAATCAATATTATCATTTTTTATTAAATCATTACCCTTTTAATATTATACTCAAGAGAGTAACACTTACTAATAATTCAATATATGACTCAGGAGCTATTCGACTTAAGGACAAGCATCCTAGAGGGACGCCTAGACGATGCTTTAGCGATTATCGATGACCTAGAATCGATGAGCAAAAAAAACGACCTGCGTAATATCAAATCTTTCCTAATCAGAATGCTGAGCCACTTGATTAAAAACCAAGTTGAGCAGCGATTAACTAACTCCTGGGCGGCTTCTATCGGGGATTCAGTCCGACAAATTCAAGACCTGAATCTCAGGGATAATAAGACATCCTATTACATCAATCTCGATGAATGGCAAGAACCGCTTGAAGAAGCGCTGGAAGCAGCTATTCGCGTCGCCAGTGTGGAGGTAAGGGGAGGGGAATATAGTCCGCGTCAACTCTCGCAATTAATCAACAGAAATCAAATAATTCCGATAGCCCAGCAACTGCTCAATCTTACCTACACCCACTCAGCCAAAACTTTACCAGATCTTGTAGATGAAAATTTAGCCCAGTTGCCTGGTGGGGAAGATTGGCTATTTGGCAGACGCTGAGGTATAACAGTTAGAAAGTGCGATCGCACTTTGTTCTTCTCTGCCTTAAAGTTGACTCTGTTGTAATTTACAGATAGCTTTGAGAACTTGTAAAATCTGAATCGATCGCTCCCCCTCCATTAAGTTCAGTAAGTTTCTTTCGTTCCCAGTATGCTAAAACTCAAAAGTTAATACCACAAGCCTTACTGGACAAGCTTTTGGGCTAAAATTTCACTGCTTGGAGAACAATCCTTGCCCAGTAAGGCTGACAAGGAATTTAGCATACTAAGTACCAAAGACCCGGAAATTCCTTTTCTAACCCGCGCCTCAAATCATTAAATTATCTAAAACCCGATCGGAAAATCGTACATCTTATGGCATGATCTCAAAGTAGACAATTTATCGGTTTCAGAATCATAGGAAACCATTTATTATGGCGCTTAGACTAGGCGACACCGTGCCTAACTTCACTCAAGCTTCCAGCGAAGGCGAAATCAACTTTTACGACTGGGCAGGCGACAGCTGGGTCGTACTGTTCTCCCACCCCGCAGATTATACACCAGTTTGTACCACAGAATTAGGTGAAGTCGCCCGCCTCAAGCCAGAATTTGACAAGCGCAACGTCAAAGCACTTGCTCTCAGCGTGGATGACGAAGAATCCCACAAAGGCTGGATTGGCGATATTGAAGAAACCCAGAGCGTCAAGCTCAACTATCCTATCCTGGCAGATCCAGATAAAAAAGTCTCAGATCTTTACGACATGATCCACCCGAACGCCACCAACACGGTGACAGTTCGGACTGTCTTCGTCATCGACCCTCAAAAGAAACTGCGCTTGAGCTTCACCTATCCTCCCAGCACAGGTCGCAACTTCGATGAAATCTTGCGCGTAATTGATTCCCTGCAACTCACGGATAACTATAGTGTTGCAACTCCAGTCAACTGGAAAGATGGGGATGACGTGGTGATTGTCCCCTCCCTCAAAGATCCCGAAGTCCTCAAGGAAAAATTCCCCAAAGGATATAACGAAATCAAACCCTATCTGCGGATGACACCTCAACCCGACAAGTAAGGCAAAAGGTAAAAGCCAAAAGATAAAAGTAGGGTGGGCAATGCTCACCCTACTATGTATAGCTAGGGACTAGGGGTAGGGGCTAGGGACTAGGGGAAGAAGTGTTTAGAATCAAGGGCTTCGCCGTGAGCGCAAGGGCCGAACGGTTTCGGGAATTGAGAATGTCCTAACCGACGAAAGCGGTTGCTATATATAAGCTGTATATAAGTAAAATTTGGTAGCATTATAGATATAAATAATCAGGAAATAACTTATGCTTTCATCTCCCATAGTGTTGCGAATTCTATCAACAATGCAAATGACAGACGATCAGTTTTTTGAGTTCTGTCAGATCAATCGCGACTTACGGATTGAACGGAATAAATCAGGAGAATTGGTTATTATGCCCCCTACTGGTTCAGAAACAGGAAACCGAGAATTTAACATTTTAGGGCAATTATGGGTGTGGTCGGAACAAGATGGCACAGGTCTAGCTTTTAGCCCCAGCACAGGATTTAAGCTATCAACGGGTGCAGAACGTTCTCCCGATGCCTCTTGGATAAAACTAGAACGATGGAATGCTTTATCAGCAGAACAAAAGCAAAAGTTTGCTCCCATTTGTCCAGATTTTGTAATTGAACTGAGGTCAGCGTCTGATAATCTGAAACCTTTACAAGAAAAGATGGAAGAATATATGAGAGAGCCAGGAATACAGTTAGGCTGGCTGATTGACCGGAAGAATCGGAGAGTTTATATTTATCGTCCCGGTCAAGAAGTGGAATGTCTAGAGAATCCGGCTACAGTTAGCGGCGAGTTCGTGTTACCGGGGTTTATCCTTAATATGAGTAAAATTTGGTAGCATTATTG
>NZ_JAIQZN010000126.1:0-7410 GCF_023333585.1 Argonema antarcticum A004/B2 | reverse complement strand
ACTGGTGCAGAACGTTCTCCTGATGCTTCGTGGATGAAACTGTCACGCTGGAATGCTTTATCAGCAGAACAACAAGATAAATTTGTGCCAATTTGTCCAGATTTTGTCATCGAATTGAGGTCGGCTTCGGATAATCTGAAGCCTTTACAAGAAAAGATGGAAGAATATATGAGAGAGCCAGGAATACAGTTAGGCTGGCTGATTGACCGGAAGAATCGGAGAGTTTATATTTATCGTCCCAGTCAAGAAGTAGAATGTTTAGAAAATCCGGCTACAGTTAGCGGAGAGTTCGTGTTGCCGGGGTTTGTGCTTAATATGAGTAAAGTTTGGTAGAAAATGCGATCGCACTTACCAAACTCTTTAAATCCTAGCACCGCTATAAGTCAAAATTTTTAAAGGAACTTAGGTAAATTCAAAAATGGACATCAAAAACGGCTTTATCGGCACCATTGGCAACACGCCCCTAATTCGCTTAAACAGCTTCAGCGAAGAAACGGGGTGCGAAATCCTCGGCAAAGCAGAATTTCTCAATCCAGGCGGGTCTGTAAAAGACCGCGCCGCCCTTTACATTATCAAAGAAGCGGAAGAAAAAGGCTTGCTCAAACCGGGTGGGACAGTAGTTGAGGGAACTGCTGGCAATACCGGCATCGGTTTAGCCCACATTTGCAACGCCAAAGGCTACAAATGCGTGATTATCATCCCAGATACCCAATCTCAGGAAAAGATGGACGCTTTGAGGACGCTGGGTGCCGAAGTTCGTCCCGTCCCAGCTGTGTCGTACAAAGACCCCAATAATTATGTGAGACTTTCTGGCACAATTGCGTCCGAAATGGAAAATGCGATTTGGGCGAATCAATTTGATAACTTAGCAAATCGTCGCGCCCACTACGAGACTACCGGAAAAGAAATCTGGGAACAAACTGGCGGCAAAATTGACGCCTTCACTTGCGCTACCGGAACTGGCGGGACATACGCGGGTGTGTCGATGTACCTGAAAGACCAAAATCCTAACGTTAAAACCGTTTTAGCAGACCCAATGGGCAGCGGACTTTACAGTTATGCGAAAACGGGTGAAATCACCATAGAAGGTAGCTCCATCACAGAAGGGATTGGCAACAGCCGCATCACAGCTAACATGGAAGGTGTACCGATAGACGATGCTATCCAAATTGATGATAAAGAAGCGGTGCGGGTGATTTACCAACTGCTGAGAAAAGATGGTCTGTTTATGGGCGGTTCTGTAGGCATTAACGTAGGTGCAGCGGTTGCATTAGCCAAACAAATGGGGCCGGGTCACACAATTGTGACTATTCTCTGCGATGGCGGTAGTCGTTATCAGTCACGTTTGTACAATTTGGAATGGTTAGCATCTAAGGAACTGCTACCGGATTAGTCATTGACAACCGAAAAACGAAGAAAAAAGCAAAGTATTCAATATGGAAATCAACGCATTAGCAGCATATCAGTCAGGGGAAACTCTTAAACCCTACAGCTTAAATCCAGGACAGGCGCAAAACTACGATTGCCTGATCAAAGTATTAGCTTGCGGCATCTGTCACTCAGATATCAGCATGGTCGATAATGAGTGGGGACAATCGCGGTATCCCCTAGTACCCGGTCATGAGGTAGTTGGGGAAGTAGTCGAGATAGGTTCGCAAGTTAAGCATTTGAAGATAGGCGATCGCGTTGGTGTAGGTTGGCAAATGTCATCCTGTCTCCAATGCCGCGATTGTCTCAAAGGTAACGAAAATCTGTGCAATGAGAGCAAAGGCTTAATTGTCAATGGTTACGGCGGTTTCGCCGACTATGTGGCGCTAGATTCGCGCTTTGCCTTTGCCATCCCCGCCGGAATTGAAACCGAAATAGCTGGCCCGCTGTTATGCGGCGGTATCACCGTATACTCGGCTTTGCGTCACGCTGGGATGACTTCCGGCCAAGAAATTGGCGTAATTGGCGTCGGCGGTTTGGGTCACATGGCGGTACAATTTGCCAGCAAATTGGGTAACAAAGTCACCGTTTTTACCACTTCCCAAGATAAAGCCGAGTTTGCCACCCAGCTTGGTGCCAGTCACGTCGTAGTTGTTCCCCCAGGCGAATCTCCACCTGCTCCCAGTCGCCAGCTAGACATCATAATTAGTACAGTTCCGCAATCCCTAGATTGGGGTGCTTATCTGGAATACCTTAATTCTGATGGTACTTTTACGATTGTGGGAGTTGCGATCGAACCTCTTAGCATCCCCCTTTGGCCCTTACTCAGCAAGCGTCGCCGCATTATGGGTTCTCCGATCGGCGGTCGAGCAATGATAATGGAAATGCTTTCTGTGGCCTCTAACTTTGGCATTAAACCAATTGTCGAGACTTTTCCCTTTGAACAAGTGAATGAGGCGATGGAAAAAGTCCGCGCTAATAAAGTTCGCTATCGAGCTGTCCTGACAGTAGCCTGAGACAATGGCGTCTGCTAGTAAGAATTGAGGAGAATCGTCACGTAAAGCTATGTCCGCAAAAGATATCTTTCATACCGTTGTACGTTCAGCACTGGAAAAGGAAGGGTGGACAATTACTGACGTTCGCGTAGCGTGCGCCTAAGCGCAATCCTATCTATCTTAAAGTAGATGAAGACAAGCTGTATGTGGATTTAGGTGCTGAAAATAACTTATTGGGAGCAGAAAGGTACGGGCAGAAAATAGCAATAGAAATTAAAAGCTTTTTAGGTCTTTCATTGATTAATAATTTTCACGAAGCGATTTGCCTGCGTCAACGCTACGCGAACGGTCAAGCTTGGAACTATAAAGTAGTTTTAGCAGAACAACAGCCAGATAGAGTTCTTTATCTAGCAGTTCCCGAAGATATTTATGAAGAGTTTTTCACTCGGCGTTTAGCTCAAATGTCAGTGACGCGGATGCAATTAAACTTGCTTGTATTCAATCCGATTAGAGAGGAGATTGTACTATGGAAATAGAGAAATATAGAGAATTAATTAAATCGATTGTCGAAAAACATTCTGAATGCGATAGTGACGATCGCGAAGTAGAAACTCAAATTGCTTTCGATGTCGATCGCGATCGCTATCTGATGTTTCATGTCGGGTGGCGTGGAGAAAGACGAGTGTTTGGATGTGTTATTCACATCGAGATTAAGAAGGGAAAAATTTGGATTCAGCGAGATGGAACTGAGGTGGGGATAGCGAGCGAGTTAATTGCGGCTGGAGTGCCTAAGTCTGATATCGTGTTAGGATACAGGTCGCCTTATATGCGTAAATTTACAGAGTTGGCGGTGGGGTAGTGATGAGGTTAAAGAGGCGATCGCAGTAGAGGCAAGCATTTCTGAAACCAAACAAAATTGGAATCTGCTATGAATCAACAAGTCCAAATACCCGACCCCCAAACGAGAGCGCGAAGTGTCGCTACGTGGCGCGAAGTTAACCAACAAATCGACTTGCTTACACCTCTAATCTGTGCCATAATCATCAAAGTTATGTAAGGGGAAGCGTGCTGATATGACCTACACTACTACTAAACCACTAACATTTGCAGAGTTTTTGCAAGTCTGTCCCGAAGATGGCAGTTATGAATTAATCGATGGGGAGATTGTCAAAGTGGATGCTATAGGCTCGAACAAAAGTGTATCAAGGTTTTTAATGTTTGCTTTAAATGATGAAATCAGGCGACTTACGCTTGATTACGTTGTGGATAAAGATATAGCGATTAGAACTTTTACCAATTCTGGAACTGAACGAGGCAGAAGACCTGATGTAAGTGTAGTTGAAAAGAAAATTTGGCAGCGGTATCTCAACACTTATGCAGGCATAATCGAACCGCTGCAATTAGCTGTAGAAGTCGTCTCTACTAATTGGGAAGACGACTATGTTGATAAACTGGATGAATATCAGCGGTCGGGCATTTTTGAATATTGGCTCGTTGATTATTTGGCGATAGCTTCCCGGAGTTACTTGGGAAATCCGAAAGTGCCGACAGTGTTGGTTTACCAGCTAGTAGAAGGAGTATATCAAATGAGTAAATATACGGGAAGCGATCGCATCATCTCTTCCACTTTTCCAGAATTGGAGTTAACAGTATCAGCCATTATAAAAGCAAGCCAAGGGTAGCTAATAGTACGCTAAGATACGATAAAACTGTTTTTTTAGTTCTTTAGGGAGCAAGAGCTAAGAGTTTCAACTAATTGGCGCGATGATTATTTGAAAAAATTGGTAGACTACGAAGCGCTAGGTATTGTGGAATACTGGATCGTGGATTATTTAGCACTGGGAGCGAGTCGTTATACGGGAAAACCAAAACAACCAACGGTTTCCGTTTATTGTTTAGTAGAAGGAGAGTATAAAGTCACTCAATTTCAAGACGATCGCCCGATCGAATCCCTAGTTTTTTCTGAACTAAATCTAACTGGAAATCAGATAGTGAAATTTGGCATCCCATTCAACTAAAGGAGTGTTGGAAACATGGCAACCATATTTGGAACTACAGCTAACGATACTTTAACAGGAACGCCGGAACCTGACTTTATTTCCGCCCTCGCAGGCAACGATATTCTCATTGCCATAGCCCAGTGGTGTCTCAGGCGGTGTGAAGTATTCCTGTCTTACCAGCCGCAGAAGGCTGAAGGGGCGACAACTATAGAGAAAAGGTAGACAGGATAAGCATTTCGGCTCGACGACCTCGCTGATAATAAGGTCGTTTATGAGGGCTTAAAGACATCAATTGTGTAGTTTGTTCGGCCAACAACGTCAGAGATTCTACCCAGGCATAGCCGTGGATACCAATATAAAAGCTGCTATGACGGCGGTGTGTCCTACGTTTTTCTTTCACGCGACCAACATATTAAACTACTCCCTTATTTTTGATTTGTTGCCCAGACATAATTGAACTGGTATAAGCCAAAGTCATCAATATAAGTAAAGCAATTAAGCGCTCACCATGCACACCAGTTGACTCTAGATTATAGCCACCACTTTTATAATCTCTAAACATTTCCTCAATGCCAAACCGTTTTTGATAAGCTGACAAAGCTTTTCTCAAATCTGAGAAATTGGTCAAAATAAACCAAGCTTCTTCGGCTGAATGGTCGCGATAGTTACGTTTCCATTTAGCTGCTATATTCGCTTGCTCGAAACCTTTACTTTTGGTTAATTTAACTCCTTCTAAGTAAATTGAAATCCCCGGATTTACACCTAATTCCTGTAATTGCCACCAGATGTCTGGGGCAATTTCAATATATTCGTTTCGTTTTAAGCGTAGGCAAAAATACGTCCTTGGTTGACTTCTGAGCCATTGGGCTAGGTCTACAGCAACATTATTCTCTATCTCCTAAAACGACTTTGGTATAATTACTTAATAAAGGCAGGACTTGAGAGAGTACGGCTACCTGCTTGGAAACATTTGTGTTTCCTAATTTAGGCAGAACTTCAAAGTAGATGGGGATAGCTTTTTGGTCATAAATTAGGCTCACAACTATTCCCCTTAACCAATCCCCATTGCGTCCGGTCAATCGCGATGTATAATACTTCAGTTGGGGCAAAACTATTAGTCAACCAATAGGTGAATAATGGCCACCAAATTTTTTCGATTGTTAGGTGTGGTAACGAGAGAAATCTCTGCAACTTCTTGCGACGACTTTCAAATAGAATTTTTTGCGGAAATTGACTGGCCAATTCTTCTAATTTTACTCTTCGATGCTGTTGTAACATCACAACTAATATGAATAAAATTAAAAACTCCGCTCTTTTTAGTTGCGTTTTTAGGTGTTGGGTGTAAAATAGGGGTAACAAATTCATGTTTTTTCATTAAATAGGTCTACTTGAGAATATCAGACCTATTTTTTTTTGACAACAAGCTGTAAAACCCGCACGAAGTAAGGGTTTTACAGCTTGTTGTCTCCCCCCCAGGTTGATGTGTCCATTCTTCTCCGCTGAAGTGTTCGGGACAAGCCGCCTGATTAATCTGCAGCAGCACCCGTTGAGCAATGTAGAGCGCAAACTTTTCGGCTGCGACTTCATCAACGCACAAACTTTTGATACTCGTCAGCCTGGTTATCGGTATGGCAAATCGAGTTTTTTCAACTTCCTTAGTGGCTTGAATCAACTTTTTGATTTTATTGGCAGTAGCACGTTGTTGGTTGTTTTGTTTCATCTTCAATTGCCAACTCTTAATACCCTGATTGAAGCAGTGCCTCGTCAAGTAAATCTGTTAGTTGAAGCGAAAGAGCCCACTGGTTCATATAGGCGACATCGAGCCTCCCCAATTGCACCTTCAAAACTCCCAACACATCTCTCCATTGCTTTTGGGAACCGCCGCGAGTTAGTTTGTACCAACTGAGTTTTTGCAGGACTATATCTTCGGGCGAGTAGATGTAAATTCCTTCTTCTTGTAAGTTGCTAACAGGATGAAGCTGGCGGCGGCTCATTACCGAAGCGGAAAAAGGGTCATCGCTGCCCATCACAAAAATATCTGCTTTCTCCATAGAAGGCAAATATATCACATTGAACGATGATTCGCGTGGTGCTGTTTTTGACTTTGCAATCGCTTCACTCACAGCCGACTCGCTGATGTAAAACTCGCCTGACATCACATCAATTAGCTCAGGTGCTATTCGCGCTTCCAGGTCAATTACTAAGTCCAAATCTTGCGTAGATCTGTTTTCTCCCAATAGCGAACTTGCTACGGAACCTCCCACTACATAGGGAATATTCAGCGGTAGCAAGATGCTGGCTATTTTTTGCGCTAATTCGATCGGATCTGCAATCACGAGCTTCTCCCAATCTTTGTTATTTGATAAAACTTCTATCCACTCAGCACCCAAGCACCTTTTAATAAATTCTTGTCGAACTTTTGCCTCAGTAGCATTGGGATACTGGCTCTCTATTCCTAATATTGCCAGCCTTCGCACCGATTGATTGAAAGCGCAAGTCCGTTGTACTTTTTGTTGGGGCGTTAACTGCCGCAATAGCTCAAACACCAGCACGTCCGCCTCAATGCTGGTATCTATAGATTGTGGCTTGTATCCTGACTTGACTGTGACTGTTGGTATTGGCGGCATGATCCAATCTTGCTCCCAGGCAGAGATTTCAAAATTATATTACAAAATCCAAGTTTTTCAGACCGTTTTATAAAAATGATATTTTTCCTTAATTATAATGGAATTTTAACCATGAAAAGGCTTGCTATAATAATGTCCAAAGCCAAAGCGATAGTTACCAGAGCTACTAGCCAGATAGCAAGGTTTAGACGTTGTAATGTTTAATTATCCCACGAAAATTTCTGACTAAGACATTTGTCGCGTAACAAAATAAATGGGTTCTTACGCAGATTTGGTGAAAGGATTAAAAAGGCTAGAGAGCAGGCGTCGAGGATTGAGCCAATAATGTCTAGATTGATGTAAGCTATGGCGTAATCAGGG
>NZ_JAIQZN010000221.1 GCF_023333585.1 Argonema antarcticum A004/B2 | reverse complement strand
TAATACATGGGCTCTCTAGAGAGCCCATGTATTAAATACAGGTAATATCGCTTTCTATCCCTCTTGTATAGTGATGCTGATATCCTACTTATGGTCTTGTATATAGATAGTTAGCCTGTCATTCCTTCTAGTATTTGTATAACTCCTCTTGTATATAGATAACTTGGTCACTCATGCCCTGCTGTAAATAGATGCCCCCCTGACTTTACCTCTTGTATATAGATATTGTCAGTGCGATGGCCGGAAAATTGATTGCCCATATGCTCTTGTTGATAGATAGCTCCACTGCGATCGCTGGGCTGTTGCCTGCTCAATTCCTCTTGTATATAGATAATTCCAGTGCGATCGCCGCCGACTTCCTTCTCTATTTCCTCTTGTATATAGATACTGCCACTGCGATCGCTGGGCTGTTGCCTGCTCAATTCCTCTTGTATATAGATAGCCCCAGTGCGATCGCATCTCATTTGCTTATCTATTTCCTCTTGTATATAGATATTCCCAGTGCGAACGGCGACTGCTGACACTTCTTTTTCTATAACCTCTTGTATATAGATATTCTCCCACAAGTCAGGATCAGACTGGCAAACACAGTCAGTGCCTGTGACCCGAAAATCACTGATATAGCTATGTGGAGTTTGGGTGTCGGTAATCAAACCCCATTTGAGTAATTGACCTCGACCTAGACCTAAGATGATAGCGATGTAGAGCGTGTTATCTGCGTCTGATGAATTGAAAATTTGATTACAGGCTACGGCATAAATGGCTCGCAGTGCCTTGTAAGTGAAATAGGGATGGCTAATGCCCCAATCCTGCCGCTTGTGCTTCATCAACTGGCCTAGAGAACCTCCAAACACCCGACTGGCTAAGGGCGGGGAAGTAGCTACCAGGCCATTGGACTTTAACCACTGATGACCTTTCACCACTAATGACCCATCCACCAGGACAGGAATCAGGTAGCTGGGATTTTGCTGAAAGTAAATTGCTGCATCCCCCCGCGCTTTCAGTTGACCCGTAAACAAAACGTAGTGCGGCTCAACGTACTCAAATTTAGTGGCTTTCTGGTGAATTTCTGCCATTCTTCTGCCTGTAGCGATCGCCAAGGCTACCGATACTTGTTTCCAATCAGCACTGCCAGTAGCTTCCAGGGAAGACAGCACGCTGAGTGCGTATTGATGCAAATCGCCAAAGTTGATGGTTTCTTTATGTTTTTTCCGCACCGCTAGCAACCGTTTTTGTCTTCCTTTTTTTTGCGCTAGCTCTTGCGCCATCTGTTTCTTTAACTGCTCCTGAAATATCTCTATACAAGAGGATACTTGAGTGAAATAAGTTTCTTTGACCGTTGCTTCTACTAATGAATTGAGTAAGTTACGAATGTGGGTAAAGTATCTGAGTTTAGTCAAGAAGCCTAGAGCTTCCGACCCTCGCTTGCCCGGTTGTGAGTTCATCCATTCTTTGATCTGACTGGCTTTGGCGGCGATGTCCTGATGAATCGAAATATCCCAATTGCCATCACTGTGGTATTTTGATTGTCCAAGGGCCAATATTTGTTGGTAAAACTGTTGTATCCTGCTACCTAGTTTTTTGGATATTTCCTGGCAGAAATCGCTCACGATCGATTGTTGGCGCTTTAATACTTCTTCTGATACTTTAAAGCTCCCTAATTCTGATTCTGTTACTGCCTGTGAACAAACCATCTCTATCGATCGCACTTTGTCAATGCTTTGTGCCTATCTTACCCCAACTTTCTTTCTTCACGCCTTCCCTTAGTTTATGTATTTGCGTATGTCTTACTTTCCCTTTTGTATATATATCATCGCCTTTTTTTGTTGATTAGCTTCTTATTTCGCCTCCACCCAGAGCCCAGGTCTGAAGGGGCGACAACTATAGCTCAAAAGTAGACTGAATAAGCTTTTCGGCTCTTCGACCTCGCTGATAATAAGGT
>NZ_JAIQZN010000125.1 GCF_023333585.1 Argonema antarcticum A004/B2 | reverse complement strand
AATTCCTCTCCCACTCCCCCACTCCCCCACTCTCCCACTCCCGCTAAACATACAAATTAAATGCGTAGCAGCTTACCGGGTTTCCAGGTGTGTACTTCATCCGACTGCAAACCCTACAGCTGGTAGCGAAATGCTGCCAGCCTTTTCAGTATTATTGAAGTGAAAATTTAAAGTTTTGATTAAGTACCGTAATTTTACATAGCTACTACATAACAAACTAGCTAATCTCTGTTAATAAACTTGTTATTTTATAGCAACTTTAGGGCGATTAAGCCAACTCCAACTGTTACATGAAGTCCATAATCCCTTACGGAGTAACCTTTTCCCTCTTCCTCCCTCTTCCCTAGTCCCTAGCCCCTAGCCCCTAGTCCCTAGCTATATCATCAATTTAAACTAGCCATCCTTAATTTCTCAGAGACAATTTGGAATCACCTCCTTAATGCAAATATAGTCTACCCAAATATACTGAATTTAACAAAATTAAGTAACTGCATAGATAGGCATTACTGAATCTAGAAATCTTAGATAAATTTCCCGGATAGAACGTAGTGACGAGGAAGAAGTAGTTAGGCATCTAAATTTGTGCTTTTCATGTTCTCGATCGCTAAATAAATAAAGGATAAATTATGGCTTCCATACCCTTATCTGGCACACTGGGTCGCAACTTTGCTTACAGTAATGACACAACGGGCATAAACGCTTTTAAAGCCGAGTGGACAACCGCAGCTCAGAACCAAGGCTTGCAAATATTCGGAGCCAGTTTAAACGGTACAGTAACGGACTACCTTACCCCAGCTGCCCAAAGCAATATAAATTTCGCCAACGGTAGCACAACAAGCTATGGCGACGAATACGGCATGGGGGTCGCCAATTCTTATTACGGTTGGTGGACTGCTGCAACCAAAGTGCGTGCGGAAATCAACTATAACCCCAATACCGGAGCATCCGAGTCACTAACCTACAAATGGGCTCCTAACCAAACTATCCAGAATGCCTTCATTGACCTGAGCTTATTCGTGCCCAAAAGTGCTGAAGGCCCAGGCACGGAAGTTGGTTTCTTGCAGGCATTCAACAATGGGGTTGCTGTGCAGGTTACAGGCGTTCGGATGGTTAATGAGAATACTGTCAGCGGCACTCAAACCTCTATCCAAAACGCCTCTAATGGAATAACTTTCCTCGCTGATGATGCCACAAATGGAGATTTCAAATTTAACGTATTTGGCACCTTTGACGAACTGAAATTTTCCTCCAAAGCCTACGCTAACCCAAGCGCTACTCAACCCATCTATACAGATGCCACTGGGAGTTACATCAGCGATAGTTCTGACTACCTAGTTCAGCAACTCAAATATACGGGAGTACAAGAAACTAGCGGCTCTCTTCAGTTTAGTAACCCTGTCTTCACAGTCAACGAAAATGGCACGCCTGTGGCAGCTGTGACGGTTACTCGCACTGGCGGTAGTTTTGGTGCAGTATCGGGCACAGTTAATCTCACCAATGGGACTGCCACATCTCCTGGTGACTACACCAGCAGCCCCATCCTCGTCAATTTTGCTGATGGAGATACAGCGCCCAAGACTGTCTTCATTCCGATCGTTGATGACACCCTAATCGAACCGACAGAGACTGTTAATTTAACCTTAACTAACCCCACAAACGGTGCCACTATTGGGACGCAGAATACGGCTACCTTGAACGTTGTGGACAATGACAGCACTCTTCAGTTTAGCCAACCTGTCTTCAGTGTCAACGAAAACGGCACGCCTGTGGCAGCAATAACGGTAACTCGGATTGGCGATACTACACAAGCAGTTGGTGCGACAGTTCTCCAGGGCAATGGTACTGCCAGTACCCCTGGTGACTACACCAACAGCCCGATTACGGTTAATTTTGCCGCTGGCGATAATGCCCCCAAGACGATCGTTATTCCCATTGTTGACGACACTCTGGTAGAGGGTAACGAGACTGTCAATTTAGCCTTGGTAAACCCCACGGGCGGTACGACAATTGGGGCGCAAAATATGGCTATCTTGACTATTTTGGATAATGACGCTCCCGGCATGATTCAATTTAGTAACCCGCAATACGTCGTTGGCGAAGATGGCACTCCTGTATTAGCTGTGACGCTCAATCGTACTGGTGGCAGTGCTGGTGCGGTTTCAACTACAGTTAACTTAGCGAATGGTACTGCTGTTGCTCCAGGAGACTACAACAACACCGGGATTGTGGTCAATTGGGCAGATGGAGATACGGCATCTAAGACTATCACCATTCCCATTGTTGACGACACCCTCGTAGAACCCGACGAGACTGTCAATTTAAGCTTGTCCACCCCCACCGGCGGTGCCACGCTTGGGCCTCAAAATACGGCGACTCTGACCATTTTGGATAATGACGTACCGCTGATCAAACCAGTAGTTTTCGTTGCTGCTCTCGATCCTACCGCTGGGGAACCCGGTAGCCCAGAAGGAAACGGTACCTTCCAATTCGCACGCACTGGCGGCGATATCAACCAAGCTCTCACCATCCGGTACACTACTACGGGTACGGCTACCGCTGGCGCGGACTACTCAGCTTTGACTGGCACCGTTACTATTGCTGCCGGTCAGTCTGTCTCTGCTCCTATTACAGTTACTCCTTCAACCGATAACAACAATGAACCGACTGAATCGGTAATTGTCAAGGTAGCTGAAGATATTACTTACCAAGTGGGTTCGGCAGACACTGCCTCGGTGAGTATCGCAGACAACAATCCGTTGGCGGGTACTGGTGCTGGTTCTGTGCTGCGGTATAACGCCTCTGGAATCTTCCAGCAAGGTTACGCTAACATCACATCTGCTGTTGCTGGGGCTGCCGCTAACGATATTCTGATAGCACAAGCCGGAAGCTATAATGAACCGGGCACTGTGTTCATTGACAAGCCATTAACCTTGCGCGGGCCAAATGCGGGTGTTAGCCCCAGCAGTAGTTCGTCGGTTACCCAAGCAGTAGTTCAATCTGCTGGAAGTCAACCCGTTTTCATCATCAACCCTGGTTTAACTAACGTTGCTATTGAGGGGTTGACGATCCAAATGAACGGCTCCAACGGTATTGTACTCACAGGCGGCAGCGGCAACAATATTGTCGTTCGCCAAAATACTTTTACAGGCCAAGGCCCGTTTAATAATGGCATCATCTACATGGATAGTGGCGTACCTTCTTCCGGGTCGGTGAGCGTGATAGATAACTTAATGCGCGATGTCACTACTGCTGCTGGGAGTACCACTAGCGGTGTCCAAATACTCAGGTTCGATACGCTTCGGGTCACCGATAACCAAATCGCTAATTTAAGCGGGCCTGGTGTTGCTCTTGATTCTGTTACCAACGCTGCTAGCGTAATTAACAGCAACAAGGTCAGCAATACTGGAGAACAAGGAATTCAATTCGCGGGTGGCAGTGCTACGATCGACAACAACGATATCACTAACGCCAATACCAGTGGTAGTCCTGACAGGGGTGGTATCCGCTTGCGGGATGGCTTTACAGCTTTAGGGACTGCGAACGTGATTAGTAACGTTGTCACCAATTCCTTCAACGGGATAGCAATCCGAGACCTAACAAATATCACCAGTACTGTCAATGTTAATAACAATAACTTGATCGGCAACTCGAATGCTGGTTTCTACCACGGCGGTAGCGGCGCGATCAATGCTACTAATAACTGGTGGGATGATATCACTGGCCCTGTTGTTGGTGGTACGGGACGGAATGCGATCGCTGGAATTGGTGCTGGCTCGGTCAACGCTAACCCATTCTCTACATCTGTCTTGTAAACAAAGTGCTGAGTGCTGAGTGCTGAGTGCTGAGTACTCAGAGTAGCTCTGTCATCATCCATAAGACTGGTAGCGAAGTGCTGCCAGTCTTTTCCTATGGTGGTCATAACGGGAAGGCAGTAGTAATTTTATACGTATATTTACTGTAAATCCAGTAGGAGCGCCTTACTTAAATAAAATTCACTCTTACTTCATCAATTCTTTATCATTGCTTTACCTTAACTTTATAAAAGCTTCATTAATATTAAATTAATAAGGGCATACTACGTAACTTTACTGATAAGCTTTACAAAAAAGGGGAAATAACATGACTGATGACTTGGGCATACCTACTAACGAGCCGATCGATCGTTTAATTAACGACACTGTTTTTGGAGGTAACGATGGAGACTGGCTAGATGGAGGCGATGGTAACGACTATCTTTTTGGTGATAATGGCGATGACATTCTGTTCGGTGGCAACAATGATGACTATCTAGATGGGAGTAATGGTAACGACTATCTTTTTGGCGAAGCTGATAACGACTATCTTTATGGAGGAAATGGTTTTGACTATCTCAATGGGGGAGATGGAGACGATCTACTCTCTGGCGATGCTGACGACGACATTATTTACGGTCAAGCTGGCAACGATATCTTAACTGGCGGTTCTGGTTACGATCGATTCTTCTATGTCACAGGCGCACCTTTTACTGCGGATCTTGGTGTAGATACCATTACCGATTTCAACCCTGGCGAAGACAAAATCGTCTTGGAAAATACGATGTTTTCAGTTCTTACCAGTAGTCCTGATATTGGTTTTAGCAACCCAGAAGAATTTGCGATCGTCGCAAGTGACGAAGAAGCGGCAACAAGCAGCGGGCTGATTGTTTACAGCTTGGCAACCGGCAACTTATTTTATAACGAAAATGGAAATGTAGAAAGCTTTGGTACAGGCGCTCAGTTTGCTTCCCTAACTGGTATTCCAAATATATCATCTACAGACTTTGAGATTCGGGCGTTTCTTGGTTAAGATAATGTTATTTTGCGAGTAGGGGCGGGTTTTTCGCCAAATTTTTTTGATTTTAATTAATATTTTGGATAAACCCGCCCCTACATCGGGCGGGTCAGGCAGCTAATTTGTGGCTTTGTGACAAGAATAATGGCTTTACCCGCCCCAAATGTCGCGCGATAAGGGATCTGAGTTCGTCGTACCTCATGCGGCTGCAAGCCGCTGTATAGCTTATTTTATCCGATCGCATTTGGCATCAAATCTTCCGGAACTTTGTTTAACAGGCATGAATCTTGGAAAGTACAAGCAAAAAATAAATCTTTTTCATTTTAAGTGAATAATTTCGCTCGTAAAGTTGAAAAAGCCTTGCCTAAATTTTGCTTATTTTTCAGGGTTATTTTTACACAAAACTTAATTCATAAGGAGAACATCCATGAAGTTTATTAAAGGATTTCTGGCGGCGACAACATTAATTACTACTTTGATTAGCCCCGCCTTTGCCGCTGGCAAAGTTCAAATTTTAGGCGCAAGCTATGGTGGTAGCGGTTGCCCCAATCTATCCGCCAGTGTGAGCGTTAGCCCGGACGGTCAAGAGCTAACCATTCTATTTGATAAGTTTGCAGCCCAGGGGAATATCCCAGCAGAAAGACGGAAAAGCTGTAATTTGAGTATTCCGATCAAATTACCTCAAGGCTATCAAATTTCCCTCTACGATGCTGATTATCGAGGCTATGTTTCGCCTGGAACCACTGCGAACTTACGAGCAGAATACTTTTTCGCCGGTAACCGTGGCCCGATTTTTTCTCGGACTTTTAGGGGCGAAACTAACTATAACGTTCGAGATAGCTTAGCGACTGTAGCTAATGTTTGGTCAAGCTGCGGCGACAGTGTAAATATGCGGGTGAATGCGGCGATGACCGCCAGTGGTTCCGGGATGGCCACTGTTGACTCCTTCGACCTCGCTCACCGTGGTTTGGTTTATCACATCAAATATCGTTCCTGTCGGTAATCGAAGAAATCAGGGGCTATATGCCCCTGGTTCTTTATGGTGGGGCAGAGGGGCGACCGGGGCAGAGCAGAAAAGAAATAAAAATATTTTTATATTAACAAAAGCATAATAACTCCGAAACAGCCAACTTATTTCGCTTATTTTGCACTTATTATCCCAGCTAATTGGTAAACTCTTTCCCATAACCAACGAAATGATGACTTACTACCCATTAAGCATCTACCGATAACTAATGGCACTAATCGAAGAAGTAAAAAAAATCTGCTCGCGCCTTGCTGTTCACGGATGGCGAGACTTGCTTTTGCAACACGGACTCGACATCACAGCTAGCGACCTCAAAACTGAACTCACCAAGGTACTCCCGCACATCAAGCGAGAGATCAAGGGTTTTGAAGATTTTGCTTTGGAAGGCAAAAGGGCGATCGAACCGCGCAATCCCGCTCGCAGCTTGCTCTTTCACGCCTTAGCTTCACCTAACGTCGTCTCTGGGGTCGATGGTCGAGAGTTAAGAGCTTTTCCGACTTTAGCTGAAATTGATACCGTCGAGAACTACGTTTATGGCATCAAGCCTCCCTCTTTGCTAGAGTTGAGGGCGCGTGCCAATCGTGCTAATCTGGCGATCGCAGTTTTTGCCTCCGAATATCGTCCAGCACCAGAAACAGTCCTGCAAAAGCACGCCGAAATGTGCTATTCCCGTACTGGAGTTGCCAGAGTGGGAACAGTCGAGCCTCTTTATAATGGTCGCAGTCGAGGATTCTTACCTTTTGTGGAAAAAAATCCTCACGCTTTCCGAGTTTTGCCAGCTCGTTACTCTGCCTATTTGGCAATACAAATAAAAGGCAACAAAGACCGATTTGGCCCGATGCGCTATAACGTCAGGCAAGAGTTAAATCGTTTAGATCCTTATACTTATCCCAATCCCGGCGATGATAAGCAGCGCGATTTTTGGGTTCCCTTGCACAAACTTTTCAATGGAAAAGAATGCCTACGCGGTCTTAACTTGCACCTAATTTTAAAAGCTCATCACATCAATGAAAAGCTGCGACGCATCCATCTAGAAATTGGGCCGCAAGGTACGGGATGGCAAGAACCAGACATCAGCAATCCGCCATTTATCTTCACAGAAGGCATAGCCGAATGGTCAAATAATCCTGATTATGGCACCGGAATTTTATTGCCAGTTGTACATCCGCATTTAGTTGAAGCAGCCCAATATAAAGGTAAACCGCTCACATTTAAAGTTCCTAAAGATTACAACCAGATTCTATCTTCCAGCCTTTATATACCTGCTAGCGATCGGGATGCGCGTCACGCACCAGAATATGTCCACGCACGCTTCCAAATCTTGCCAAACGGTCAACAAGTTGACCTAAACGAACAACAAAACGTAGCAGAAATTGTCGCCAAAGGTGACTACGATGCGCTGCATTTTATCGATTTTACTGGTGATGGCTGGATTGAAGCTATATGTCCCGAATTAGCAGTAGTTTTGCCGCGTCGCGTGCCTGCTTATTCCCTAGTAACAGCACCCGATTTCTTCCCAAATGCCGATCAGCGAGAATTGATGGATTGGTGGCAGCAGTCAGTACCGCGATCGCTCAAAAAAAGTACTTGGAGAATTACACCAAATACCTTGTCCGATGAGCGTCTCCCTCCCAATCTTGAAATAAAAAATGCTCCTTTTCGGAAAGAAGATACCACTGTAACGTCGGTAGTCTCTTTCTTATTAGACAAACCAGTTCATCAAATGCCTCTGGAAGTTCCCGAAACCAACAGAAATTCCTACCTTCCTGATGCAGCAGCCGGAGTTTTTGCTCCTGGGTGGGATGTGAGTTTTGATATTAATGCCGACGGAACAAAACACCTGGCAGCTTATGGTTTGGGTAGTCCATTTCCTGAAGATTCCAAACTTTGTGCAGCTCTTAGCACGTTTTGGCCTGCTGTTGCTCCCGATTCGGCACGCGCCTTTGAGCCTAATGAAAATTGGCCGACAATTAGCCCTCTGACGGATGAAGAAATCGGTCAAGTGGGAAATCTTCCTTGGGACGGTGTTACTGGCCCAAAGATAGTTAATAGAGCAAATCAAGAATTCGTGGAGTATGCTGCCTTCGATAACGTTGATTATGTAAAGAATGCCATACAAAATCAATTTTCTTTGGCATTAACTGGGAAAGTTAGCATTCGCAAATACGAGTTTCGAGTTTTGGCAATGGCGCGAGTTTACCGAGCGTTGGGTATTAAGGAGGAAGCTTTTTATAAAACAGGTGTTCCCGATACCCAAGCATTCGGGGAAATCACTACCGAAAAAGCCAAATGGAGTGTCTTATCATTCCGTAAAGTTTCTGCTGATGACGCGGAACTAAAAGAAGCACAATCTAGCACTAATATGACGCTACATGGAGATGTTTATCGATTTCAGGTGTATCGTCCCGGCAATAAAAAGTATGTAGCTCAAAGAGTTTTTGTTGAAATTAAGGAAATGGTGATTCTTTTTGTAGATCCAATCCAAATTTTGTCTAAAAAAGGCAATGGTAAATGGGAACTCAAAAACATCTGATGAGATGAGGGAGAACCTCAATTTCTCGTTCCCAGGCTCAGTCTGGGAACGAGAGTTAGGAGGCTCTCCCTCACCACTAAATGCAATAATTATTGGTAGTGGCCCATCTGGTTTGGCAGCGGCTATTTTATTAGCTCAAATCGGTTTGCGGGTTGTTATTATCGATCGCAAACAGTTTCCCCGCCATCGTCCCGGCGAAACCCTCCATCCAGGAATAGAACCGCTTCTGAAGCAGTTAGGTGTGGCAGATCGAGTTTTTTCGGCTGATTTCTTGCGACATGAAGGAAATTGGGTTAAATGGGAAGGGGATCTGAGATTTGTGCCTTTTGGTGAGGATGACGCGGGGAAATGGCGCGGTTTTCAGGCATGGCGAGCGGATTTCGATGCTATTTTGCTCGATCGCGCGATCGCGTTAGGCGTCGAAGTCCGCCAACCATGTCGTGCTTTGCAACCGATTGTAAGCGCAAATCGGATTGCCGGAATTGAAACTTCTGATGGTTATTTGCCAGCTTCTTTTGTTATAGATGCTGCTGGCGGCGGACACTGGTTAGCCAGACAATTAAAGTTGCCAATTAACAATTATTCTCCCCGTTTAATCGCTTATTTTGGTTATGTTGAAGGAGATTGTTCCATCCGAGATCGTGCGCCAGCAATAGTTGCAGACAAAGACGGGTGGATTTGGACTGCAAAAGTGCGTCCCCACCTTTACCAATGGACTCGACTACCTTTTCGCAACCAACCAATAGAAAAAAACTGGATACCCGAAGAATTCCACGGACTTCAACCCAAAGGTAAGACGAGTACAGCAGATGTAACGTGGCGTCTTGTGCCTGCTTGTGCGGGTTCCGGTTATTTTATGGTTGGGGATGCTGCTGCTGTAGTCGATCCAGCATCTTCTCATGGTGTGCTGAAAGCAATTATGTCCGGGATGATGGCGGCACACTTAATTATACAGATCGTGAAGGGTGCGATCGAGCTAGAGGCAATTCAAGCTTATCGTCAATGGGTTGATAATTGGTTTCACCATGATATTAGCAGATTAAAAGAACTCTACGCTATTCTGCCCAACCCGCCTCACTGGCTTTAAAAAAGCGGCTCTTCCGTGCTTACTATGCTATGGCGACTGTATTATTCATCCTCCAACTGCGATAGGTTGGGTGTCACATCTGCGAAACCCAACCTAAAATTATTGTAACTGTGCGATTCGATTGTTTTTTCTATCTCAATCCTGTGCTACGAACAATCACCCTATCACCTCTCCTAACTATTAATGTTGAGGATGCGCTACCGTTTTCAGTTATAGGAGAACTAACGACATAAGTATATTCTCCATTACGCCAAGCTCTCGTACAAACTCCATCTCGGCAACTGATTTTACCATTTGTTAAGGAGACACAACGATTTCTAGTATCGCAGCCTCGATAAGTTAAATTACCCGTTCCGTTTACACCATTCCAAGAGTCTTCATTGCCAATATTTATCCTCCATTGTGCATTCCTGAAAACTGTATTGGCAAGAGTTGGAGATGTGAATGCGAAAAACGAGCTAGCGATCGAAGTCAGGGCGATCGCAGGGATTAAGCACTTGTTTGTAAAGTTTGTTAAGTTCATAATCGAATTGGTGTCACTACTTTTAAAGGTAACCTATATTTTAGCTATGGTAATTCACCCATTGTAAGTATTTTTGCATAAGGGTACGTTGTTGCGCTTTAGCGCTCTTATCCCAGTTGTAATAAGAGCGCTAAAGCGCAACTAAGCTGCTCCGCATTTAAACTGTATAACTCAAAAAAGCCTAACTCTTGTCGGGTAGGTATTCCTGCCATCCAGGATATGTGAATTAGGTGCGTTTCAGCTTACGTACCTAATCCCAACCTCAATTATCATAGCGAAGCTAATTAACTGACAATAGCCGGTTGCGCCCAACGAACATAAGCACGAGCTAATTTACCATCATAGTCATTTGCCTTGTAACTAGGGCCATTGTAGCCTTTGGCAAAGTTTGCCCAATCATGGTTTCTCAGGAAACCTGCGAGTTTTTGACTTCGGATGAACTTAACAAAAACCTCCAATTGTTTACCTTCAGAAGCGTACATCGCCGACACAAAATATTCCACATCTTTAAAACCGCAAACATCGTAATTAAAGCCCATGATTTGAAACAAACCCCAAGATGCCGACTTGAGTGCGGCTTCCCGATTCAAGTTGATAGCTTCTTCAAGGCGTGGATATTCCAGCGCTCCACCTTTATACAATTTGCGATTCCATTTTTGACTGGAAATATTCTGGTTACTACCATCATATTTACCATCAGTAAAATGCGAAAACCAATGAGCCTCAAATAGAATTACAGGGCGTCCATCTTTCAGAAAGCCGTTCCCGTTGCTTTCCACCTCTACCACCGCTCTAATCGCTGCTACTTCACAATTTATTAGTTGAGCAGCTTTGCCATAGTCGTCATCCGATAACAGGCGGTTTTCTAGTGGAAGAGATTTTGCTTCAATTAGGCATTTAGCGATCGCGGGGGTAATCATACCGCTGGGTAAATTAAAAGCCTTAGTAAAAGCATCAAGGGCTGCTTTTGTATTTTGTCCAAATAATCCATCTACTCCTTTCGGTGGCAATAGGCAAAAGTCTTTCAATCGGATTTGAATTTGTTGCGTTATATCTCGATCCATTTCTTCAAATTTAACAAAATTGCCGTTGGTGAAAATATCTTGGAGTTTCATATTCTAAGAACCTAATAACGATTGAGTAATTCACCATGAAAATTCGAGGTAATCCAAGCCTCCAAGGTGGAGGCTTGTTGATTACAGCGGCTTGCAAGCGAATGAGGTACTCCGGCGTTGCATTGCGGAATAAACGTTTCGGTTTTAAGTTAACCCACATTCCGCAATGCTTGGCCCCTACCTACAATCTGTACTTCACTCAGTTGCAAAGCGCTTTAATACTCTCGAAATTCGAGTTTTAGGCAGGGAAGGTTTTCGCTAAATCGTCACCAGGAATAACAGTTGTGAAGTAGACATACTTGTTATTTAATTGATAACGAGCGTCTTTCT
Source organism: Argonema antarcticum A004/B2 (assembly GCF_023333585.1). Lineage (GTDB taxonomy): Bacteria > Cyanobacteriota > Cyanobacteriia > Cyanobacteriales > Aerosakkonemataceae > Argonema > Argonema antarcticum. Next base: position 6,820 of record NZ_JAIQZN010000125.1, on the reverse strand, counting down.
TAATCAGCGCCATAAACTCTCGGTGACTATCGCGAGATTGTCCGACCAAGCAACCAGCGCTAGCGACTCCAACTTTAGGCAAATCGAATCCCCAATGTTGGTTAATACCAAAATCAGAACCTATATAGATCGCATCGCCAGTACGAAAGCCATCTTTATTGCGATCGCGGTGTACTTTAACTTGTCCGCGTTGCACCAGCGCTTCGTGGTTTTGATTATGAATCCCGACTTGCCAAGCTTGATATTGCCCAAAAGCAATTCGAGCCGCACCATTAAGATTCATCGGATGTTTAATGTAGAAAGTTCCCGGTTCAGTTGTTGCTACCCAGTTCCCCACAATTTTCGGAGTTCCAGAAGCAATCTCAATTACCATTCGGCGGTCATTCCATTCGTTTTGCGTATCAGCGTTGGGAGTTCCGTCAGCAGAAGCACCTTCTACATACACGATGTTGTAGCGCTTCTCTCCCAGGGCGACAAAGTACATTTTAGAACGCATATACTTGATGATGCGGCTGGCCAAATCGTTACCCAATTGCAGAGGAATCGCTTCCTTAACTTCAAGCAACGCTTTGCTGGTTTGTGACCCAATTCCCGCTTCCGATATTTTTATCAAAGATTGGAAGTATTTGAGCGCTTGAATGGAAAAACGACCAAATTTGCCGTCAGCAGGCGGGTCGAGTAAACCCAAACGAAACAGGTTAATTTGGACTTCTTCGGCGAGTTGAGTATCCTTGGCTAATTGCTCTAAAGAAATAGTTTGTCCGTTGGCAGTAATTTCGTTCAGTTGCATATAAAATCTCCTTAAGTATCAAGAGTTGCTAGTTTCAAAATCGGATTTGTTCGGGCCTGGTAAACCATCTGGGGTATAGACAGATGATTCTGCCTCAACCCGTCCGGCTACAGTTGCACCAGTCGTAGCAAGAATAATCACGATGTTTACGGTGTGTTCTACCGAGAGTTCGTGTTTGTTAATGGCATCGCCGACAATTGGAGCGATCGCTGCTAACGCTGTTAATGCTGCACCCCAGAAAGTTTTGCTGGAAAAGATGCTTTTGGCGTTATTGTTAGGGAATGTTGGTTGGTTAACTGTGTTCATTTAATTTCGACCAACTCGTTTGGCTGATGAATTAAATCTAATTCTGTTTTTTTGGTTGTGCAGTGAGAAAAAGTAGTAAATGGTCACAAGGTTTTTGGAAAGATAAACTGGGTTAAACTCACCCGAAAAGGTGACCGAAGTAATAAAAAGTCAGCTAAGATTAGAAAAACACTTTAAAACTCTATTAATAAAATGACTGTTGATAAAGCTCTAGGTATCGTAGATGAAGTTCTGAACCAAGAAACGCTAAATGATGTTCAAGAGCATATATTTCGCGCATCCTGGGAAGGACAGACCTATTCGGACATAGCAAAGGAACTCGGCTACGATACCGAATACATCAAGAATGTTGGTGCCAAGTTATGGAAAATCCTCACTCAAGCTTTTGGGGAGGAAGTAACTAAAGGTAACTTTAAGGCAGTTTTGAGGCGCAGGAAGGAGCTAAACCCAGATCCACGCCCCGTAGAACCTATCCCGCCGTCACCACCTCCCAGACGTTACCAAGATTGGGGAGAAGCGCCGGATGTCTCGCTTTTTTATGGTCGCACCGCCGAACTGGCTACATTAGAGCAATGGATTGTCAAGGATCGCTGTCGTTTGGTGGCGTTACTCGGTATGGGGGGGATTGGTAAAACTACTCTGTCTGTAAAGCTGGCAGAGCAGATTCAGGATAAGTTTGAATTTGTCATCTGGCGAAGTCTCCGCAACGCTCCCGCCGTGGAAGATATTCTGACAGAGACGATCGAATTTTTGTCCAACCAGCAGGAAACCGATTTACCAGACAGCTTAGATGGTAAAGTCTCTAGGCTGATTTACTATTTACGCGAACATCGCTGTCTGTTGGTACTGGACAATTTTGAGACGATTTTGCGGGAATGCGATCGGGCTGGACGTTATCGAGAGGGATTTCAGGACTATGGCGAACTCCTGAGACGGTTGGGAGAAGAACACCACCACAGCTGCTTAGTGCTGACTTCTCGCGAAAAACCTAGAGAAATCCACCGATCGGAAGGAGAAAGACTACCAGTTCGCTCCTTATCCCTAACGGGGTTAAAATCTCCAGAAGCACAAGCACTATTTAACGCGATCGGTACTTTTTCTGGCTCGCAGGATCAATGGAGCTACTTAATTAAACATTACACCGGCAATCCACTAGCCTTAAAGATGGTCGCGGCTCGTATTAGAGATGTATTTGATGCTAACATTTCTCAATTTGTAGAATTTTTAGAACAAGGAAAATGGAGATTTGATGATATGAACGAACTATTAGATCGTCAGTTTAGTCGGTTGTCCGATTCCGAAAAAGAGATGATGTACTGGCTGGCAATTAACCGCGAGGTAGTTTCTCTCTCAGAACTGCAAGAAGATATTATATCGCCCGAATTAAAAAGAGAAGTGCTAAATGCTTTGACATCCCTCGGAGAGCGATCCTTAATTGAAAAAAGTGCCGCTGGGTTTACATTGCAACCAGTAGTAATGGAGTATGTAATCAACCAACTAATCGAAAAAGTTTCTGAAGAAATTAAAACAAAAAGAATAGAAATTTTTAACAAGATAGCTATTTTTAAGGGCGGAGCAAAAGATTATATTAAAGATGCTCAATTGCGCTTTACACTGAATCTAATAGAGGAAAGATTACATCAAAATATCAAAGGCAAAAACCTAGAAGGACATCTAATCAGCCTGCTATCACAAATGCAAAAAACTCCCGAATTAGAACCGGGATATGCAGCAGGAAATATCCTGAATCTGCTCATCCAAATGAAGGCAGATTTAAGCGGCTATGACTTTTCTAATCTGACGATATGGCAAGCATATCTACAAGGCGTAAATGTAAGGCGGGTGAATTTTGCCGGAGCCAACATAGCCAAATCAGTTTTTCTTCAAACCTTCGGGATTATTATGTCCGTGGCAATAACCCCGGATGGGAAACTTTTAGCTACTGGCGATGTAGATGGTGAGATTCGCCTGTGGCAAGTTGCCAACGGCCAACTACTTTTTACCCATCACGCACACGCAGATTGGGTGTTTTCAGTTGCCTTCAGTCCGGATGGAAAAACTCTCGCTAGTGGTAGTGCCGATCAAACAATTAAACTATGGGATATCTCCAATCTGGATAATATTCAACAGCGTCTTACCCTGAATGGAGAGGGAGGACATACTAATTCGATCCGATCGATCGCCTTCAGTCCGGATGGTCAAACACTGGCCAGCGGCAGTGTCGATGCAACAGTTAACTTGTGGGATATATCTACAAGTAAATGCGTAAATACTTTGCGGGGACACAGCAAAGGCATTTGGTCAATTGCCTACAGTCCCGATGGGAAAACTTTAGTAAGCGGTAGCGACGATACAACGCTAAAGTTATGGGATATTAGTAGTGGTGAATGCCTAAACACTTTGACAGGACACAGATTTTCGGTTTTGTCAGTTGCCTTCAGTCCCGATGGGAAAACAATTGCTAGCGGTAGTTTCGATGCAACAGTTAAGCTGTGGAATAGCAGCACAGGTGAATGCCAACATAGTTTAACAGGACAGCAGGGACACAGAGATATAATTCGAGCGGTTGCTTTCAGTCCCGATAGTAACACAGTTGCCAGCGGTAGTGCGGATACTACCATAAAAGTGTGGGATGTCAGCACAGGTCAATGCTTAAATACTTTACAGGGAAACAAAAGCTGCATCTGGTCACTCGTCTTCAATCCTCTGGGTAAGACCTTAGTCAGTGCAGCTGACGATCATACGTTAAAACTGTGGGATAGCCGCACGGGTCAATGTCTGAATACTTTGCAAGGACACAGGAATTGGATACAGTCAGTCACTTTCAGTCCCGATGGTAAAACTCTCGCCAGCGGTAGCAACGATCGCATCATCAGATTGTGGGATATTCACACAGGTCAATGTGTGAAAATGTTGCAGGAACACAAGAATTTAATCCAGTCAATTGTTTTCAGTCCCGATGGTAAAACTCTCGCTAGTTGCAGTGCGGATTTTACGATTAAATTGTGGGATGTCAGCACTGGTAAATGTCTGAATACTCTAAAAAAACATCAGCTTTGGGTTTTGTCAGTTGCTTTTAGTCCTGATGGTAAAATTCTGGCTAGTGGTAGCGGTGATGGAACGGTAAAGCTATGGGATGTCCGCACGGGTGAATGCCTAAAAACTCTTCCTTTGCATCCACAGGAGAAACCTTGGAGTTGGGAAGTTGCCTTTAGTCCAGATGGTAAGCTTTTAGCCAGTGGCGGTGAAGATAAAACGGTGAAGCTGTGGGATATTTCGGATATTGATAACTGTCAATACCTAACAACTTTGGGAGGGGAGGACGGTCATAATAAGGCGATTTGGTCAATTGCTTTCCGTCCGCAAATTGATAACTCGCGGCTAATTTTAGCAAGTTGCGGTGAAGATACAACAATTAAATTATGGGATATTTCCGATCCAAACAGCTGTCAACACCTAAAGTCTTTGGATGCACACGAAAAAGGTGTAGAAGCGATCGCATGGAGTCCCGACGGTCAAACTCTCGCCAGTGCTGGTGCCGGTGGTAACTTTACCGTGAAGTTGTGGCAGATCGGAAATTTGGATAATTGTCAATGCCAAAAAACTTTAGAGGGACACACCCGACGGGTGCGATCGGTTGCCTTTAATATAGATGGTAAAATCCTTGCTAGCGCTAGCGAAGATGGCACGATTAAGCTTTGGGATGTCAGCACGGGTGATTGTTTCGATACGCTTATACCGGAAAGACCTTACGAGGGAATGAATATTACTGGCGTTACGGGGTTAACTGAAGCTCAGAAAAGCACCCTGATATCTCTTGGTGCAGTGGAAGCGTGAATATTTTTATCCGGTAGCAGTTTGAAGGCCAGTGAAAGCATAATTTGAAAATGAAGTAATAGATCCCGATGATGACACCTTACCTCCCACAAAATGACGCCGAACCGCAAAAACGACTGGATTGGTTGCAGCGTAACCGTCAAGACTACCAGTTTGACTTAGACTATTTACCTCCTCTGTCCCAGCTCGAGAACTTACCTCTGGTAGAAAGCTTCTCAGGCAAATATATCTCCGAACGGCTATTAGCCACATCCGAACTTCCCGCCAACAGTCTGGCTGTGAATTTCCGATCGCTCTGGGACCCCTTGGATGAACTGCAAGACTACGAGGACTTTTTCCCAGTCCTACCCAAACCGAAAACGATCAAGACCTACCAAACCGACGACTCCTTCTGCGAACAGCGGCTGTGCGGCGTCAATCCTATGGTCTTAACCAATATTAAGCAGTTGCCGCTCAATTTTGTGGAAAAATTGCAACCCAAGTTTGGGCCTTCTTTAAACTTACAGCAAGAACTGAATAATGGGAATCTGTATATAGCTGATTACAGTAGGCTTTCATTTGTGCAAGGAGGCACTTACGAGCGCGGTAAGAGTTATTTGCCGAAGCCGGTGGCCTTTTTTTGCTGGCGAAGTTCTGGCTATAGCGATCGCGGTCAACTTGTACCTGTAGCCATCCAATTTAACCAGGAAAACGGTGAAACGAGCAATATCATTACACCTTTCGATAACGCTTTAACCTGGTTTAAAGCCAAGATTTGCGTTCAGATTGCTGATGGCAACCACCATGAAATGAGCAGCCATCTGTGCCGCACTCACTTGGTGATGGAACCATTTGCCATTGTTACTGCTAGACAATTAGCTCAAAATCATCCCTTGGGCTTACTGTTAAGACCTCACCTCCAATTCATGTTAGCGAATAATGATTTGGCTCGCAAACGCTTGATCAACAGAGGTGGCTATGTCGATGAATTGCTAGGCGGAACCTTACAAGAGTCGCTGCAAATTCTCAAGAATGCCTATGAAACATGGAGTTTAGATGGGTTTGCCTTGCCGACCGAAATCAAAAATCGCGGCATGGATGACGTCAAAAGGTTGCCTCATTATCCCTATCGGGATGATGGAATGCTAGTCTGGAATGCGCTCAAAAAATTCGTCACCAACTACCTGAAAATTTACTACCAAACGCCGCAGGATGTGAGCCAAGACTTTGAATTACAAGCTTGGGCACAGGAATTGGTTTCGCCGGAAGGTGGACGGGTCAAGGGTATGCGCGATCGCATCGAAACCGTAGAGCAATTGGTTGATATCGTAACCACCATTATCTTCACCTGCGGCCCCCAGCACGCAGCTGTGAACTACCCCCAATACGAATACATGGCCTTCGTTCCTAATATGCCCCTAGCCGCCTATCAACCGATTACAGAAGAGCTTTCCACTCCCAAAGAGTCGAAAAGCTTGATGCCTTTTCTTCTACCACCCAAAGAGTCGAAAAGCTTAATGTCTTTTCTTCCACCACCCAAACAGGCGGCTGAGCAACTGGCGATCGTACATATACTGTCCGCCTACCGTTATGACAGATTGGGCTACTATGACAATGAGTTCCAAGATCCGCAGGCGCAGGCTGCTGTCGAGCGATTCAAGCAAGATTTGAACATAGTGGAACGGGAAATTGATTTGAACAACAAGAAGCGTTTAGTACCGTACATCTACCTCAAACCTTCTCTAATTCCCAACAGCATCAGTATATGATAATTGTGAACTACCCACACTAAATCGAAGCGATTATAGTGTGGGCTTCTAACATCACGGAGGAATGCCTCAGAACAGACTTGCGTCCCATCTTTGGTCTTACTCCCCCTCCGTCAGCAAAAACGGCTGTTCCATCCGT
>NZ_JAIQZN010000220.1 GCF_023333585.1 Argonema antarcticum A004/B2 | reverse complement strand
AGACCTATTTTTTTTTGACAACAAGCTGTAAAACCCGCACGCAGTAAGGGTTTTACAGCTTGTTGTCTCCCCCCCAGCTGGTTAGCCTCCTCAGCTAATACGCTTAACATTACTAGAGGATTAACCAAAGGGGAAGCAGGCTGACCCTGAAAGTAGAATACAAAATGCGGTAAGAGGGATTGTCCTAATTTAGGTCTAAGCTTATAGAGTGCTAAGGCAATTTCCTCAACCCTGTCCCACAATTTAAAAACTAGCTCCATAGAAGTACAATGAATCTCTAGTTTTATATTTGGAGCCACTCCAGACACCCTCTTTAGTCTGACACAAAGAAGTAATTCTTTTAGTGGAGGTGAAACAATATTTAGTAGAGATTGATAAAACCAGGATTCTGTCGCCGCTATAAACTCCTTGGACAAATCACATGCACCATCCATCAATTTTCTCCTTCGTGATTAGCACCATTCTCTGTTTTTTCAAAATATTCTTTAGATTTTAAGTTAATATTATCGTGGTTTAACAAACTTCTTGACTCTAATCTATGTGAAAGTAATATAGCTAAAATTTCATGAGGATAGTAATTTCCTTCTTCATCCTTCAAATAAAAGGATAAAGCTTTTAGTTCTTTTTGGGTTGGCAGGCGCAAACCCGTAACGATATCTAACACACTGGAACGGTTTAGGTCTTTAGATTCTCTGCTCAGTACAGTTTCTATAAATCGTTCACTGCCGCCTGAACGGATACAATTTTCTTGAATAATAAGTTGCAAGGGATGATGTGGATAAGAAGACGAAATATTTAATTTTAGCCGAGATATTTCTTCAGTAATCTGATTACTAACAGAATCTCTAACTTCTACTAAGCTTGATAAAGATAAATAAGAAACTAACAACTTAACTAAGCGTAGTAAGCTGTTCTCATTTCTAGTATCTATTAGTCCAATATCCAAACTGGAAGGACTTTTGTATTCTTGAGAAACAGACGGAAGCATCCGGCTTAACTCTTCCCAGTTTGGAATTCCTTTAAACAGAAAACCATCCAGAATTAACTTGGAAATACCCAAAGCAGATGCTACTGAAGCACGAGTAGTGGGGCTAGGCAACTGCGCTCCAGCCAACCAACGTTCTACAGATGTCAGCGAAGCTATTAAGTCCGAGGCATTTCGGCTTAAAAAGCGCAAAAGAAGCTCATTTTTATGCTGCTCATCCAGAGAACCTTCAATTTGCTGCTTGAGATGGTTTAGCAAAGCTGCCCACCGCTCTAGACGATCCGGATGATCTTCTTTCTTGGGTCTTGCCACGTACTTCCTCGCTGTTTAGTCCGCTCCGTAACAGATCTGTCATAACTCGATTTTTGCACTTTTCATAAAAATTTACGAAACCCAGCTTGACTTTTCAGAGGGACTAGAGATAATTAATGATAACCGAGTAATACGTTATTCGTGTTACTCATGAAAATCTCACAGTCTCATTTATTTAGAACTGTAAACAAAAAAACCCAATTAAACAACAATCCTTCAGGGGGTGACAAGCAAGCTATAACCTATGAATGACAATAGTTTCAGCTTTTGTACTGCTCTTAACATATCGGCTGACGAGAGAGCCTATGTGGAGACAGGGCAACGTATTAAGCCAGTTTTAGGCTCTCTCGTCAACCCGCTCGTTGTCAATAAGGCTGTGAATAAGCTGGCATCTTTTTTGAGGCTAACCAGGCTAAAAGCCTGAGCCAACAGGCTTTTAGCCTGGTTGTTATCCCCTAAACAACAATCCAGCGCCGACGTCCTCTCAACTTCGCAGCGCTGGCTGTTGATAACTCCCCAGAAGGGATGAAATCCTATGTTAACAAGACCCGCAGTAGCACATCAACTAAAACAAAAACCCCAAGCAATCAGCCTATTGGCCGGAGTAGGTGGGTGGGACTTGGGAATGGAAGCATCTGTGTCAAAAATAGCGATCGCACC
>NZ_JAIQZN010000124.1 GCF_023333585.1 Argonema antarcticum A004/B2 | reverse complement strand
CTGTGGTGCTTGACCCACTACGAATGACTGGACTTTAAGCCTTTGAGTAGGTTTGAGTAGGTAAAGTTTGAGCGGTAAAGGATTAGAGCCTCTAGGTTTAAAGGCTGGGGAGTTAGTTGGGCGATCGATCTTCGATTTATACCGTCACGAACCTGAGATTATCAGCAAAATCAGTCACGTCCTCGCAGGCGGTGAAGCTGCCTGGACTGCTGAAATGGGAGACTTGGTGTATGAAAATCGGGCTACACCACTGAAAAACCAAAGCGGTGAAGTGATTGGATCGATCGGCATGGCATTGGATATCACCTATCATGTCAAGGCTGAAGAGTCATTGCGGCAACAAGCCGAACGGGAACGGCTAGTAGGCGCGATCGCTCAGCGCATCCGTCGATCGTTAAACTTGGAGGAAGTTCTCAATACCGCCGTGCAAGAAGTGCGGCAATTTCTCCAAACAGACAGAGTGGTACTTTACCGCTTTTACTCAGATTGGAGTGGTGTAGTGGAGGTGGAATCTGTTGGTGAAAATTGCCAGCCAATTCTGGGAATACCAATTCAAGACACTTGCTTTCAGGGCAAATACGTTCAAAAATACCAACAAGGTCGCATTCGTGCGATCGAAGATATTTACAATACCGATATTGTCCAGTGCCACATCGATTTACTAGCACAGTTTCAGGTGCGAGCTAACCTGGTAGTTCCGATTCTGCAAGGAGAAAATTTGTGGGGACTGCTGATTGCTCATCATTGTAGCGGCCCAAGGCAATGGCTGGAATCAGAAGTCAGCTTGCTAGGACAGCTGAGTGTGCAAATAGCGATCGCCATCCAGCAATCCGAACTATATCAGAAACTGCAAGCCGAACTTATCGATCGCGAACAAGCCGAAGCTGCTTTACGACAAAGGGAAGAATTGCTATGCCAAAAAGCTTGCGAACTGGAACAAACCCTGCACGAGCTGCAAAAAACTCAAACCCAACTTATTCAAAGCGAAAAAATGTCAAGTTTGGGGCAATTAGTTGCAGGTGTAGCTCACGAAATTAACAATCCCGTCAACTTTATTTACGGCAATATCGATCCGGCTAGAAATTACATTCAAAACCTGTTAGAACTCATAGAACTCTTTCAGCAGCACTGTCCCCTCCCATGCTCGGAAATTGAAGAAAAAGCCGAAGATATTGACCTGGAATTCGTCAAGGAGGATTTACCTAAACTGTTGGAATCAATGCGGGTGGGATCGGATCGGATTCGCGAAATAGTGCGTAGTCTGCGTTACTTTTCCCGCACCGATGAAGCCGAGATGAAAGATGTTGACATTCACGAAGGCATCGACAGTACTCTGTTGATTTTGCAAAACCGTCTCAAAGCTAATGGCGATTATCCCGGCATTCAGATTATCCAAGAATATGCCGACCTGCCCAAAGTGGAGTGCTATCCCGGACAGCTCAACCAAGTGCTGATGAATATTCTAAGTAATGCGATCGATGCTATGCAAGAAGGGTGTCAGGTACAGGGTGTGAAGTGTGGGGCTATACCAACCATTTGGATTCGCACCAAAGTTTTGGACAACAACCTTATTGCCATTCAGATTGTTGACAATGGGCCAGGTATGAAAGACACCGTTCGTCAGCGTTTGTTTGACCCATTCTTCACAACCAAGCCAGTTGGTAAGGGTACAGGTCTTGGTTTATCTATAAGTTATCAGATTATAGTTGAAAAGCATGGCGGTCAATTGCATTGCTTTAGCCAGCCCGGAGAAGGTACGGAATTTGCGATCGAGATACCACTCCGGCAGAGCAAAAGCTAAGGGCTAGCAGTAGGGCGGGGAGTGTCAACATCCCCTCTATGTCTAGAGCGCGATGTGAAACAAAAAGAAGGAGCGGTAGAGAGCTTTAAAAAAACATAAACTAAAATTTTACTGTTGAATTTTGCAAACTGCTGAATACGCGATCGCCCAGTCTTCTTCTGTATGAATAACCATCACTTTTATTTGAGATTCTGGTGTAGCAATATCTCTATCTAAAGGAGAATCGGCATTTTTAACTAAATCTAATTTTAATCCCAAAAATTCCAATCCAGCACAGACTTTTTCCCTCACCAAAACGGCATTTTCGCCGACTCCAGCGGTAAAAACCAACACATCTAATCCGCCGAGACTAACTAACATTGCAACTATGGCTTTTTTCAGGCGATCGATATACATTTCAAATGCCAGTTCTGCTTGTTGATTTCCTTCAGTTATTGCTGCTAAAATTGAGCGTAAATCTGCTGATAATCCCGAAATTCCTTTTAAACCTGATTCTTTATTCAGTAGAGTATCTAATTGAGTCGCATTAAAGTCATATTCGCGGATTAAATGAATTAGAATTGCGGGATCGATTGAACCACTACGAGTTCCCATCATTAAACCTTCAAGGGGAGTAAAACCCATCGTCGTATCAATACTAATTCCATCTTTAATCGCCGCGAGAGAGCAACCATTACCTAGATGACAGGTAATAATTTTCAGAGATTCTAGGGGTTTATTGAGGATTTGGGCTGTACGCTGACTGCAATATTGATGACTAATTCCATGAAATCCATAACGACGAATTCCTTTTGTAAACCATTGATATGGAATAGGATATACAGCATTTTTTAGGGGTAGCTGACTATGAAAAGCTGTATCAAACACAGCTACTTGGGGTATATTTGGTAATAATTGTTCAATAATTTCGATTCCTTCTAAATTAGCAGGATTATGATTGGGTGCAAGCAGAGATAAACGGGCGATCGCTTCTTTAACCGCCGGGGTAATTATTGTTGCTTCTGAGTAGTCTGTACCCCCATGTACTACACGATGTCCAACCAGATTAATTTCTGCTAAATTATCAATAACTTTAGTTTCACCCTCAACTAAAGTATCAAGCATCTGGGCGATCGCTGTTTGACGATTATTAGTATTAAGCTGGGTTTTTAACTTGTGTTCTGCGGTTTTAACCGTTAATTCTCCTCCTTCTGTTGTTAGAGCCCAATCAATATGCGCTGACCATAATGGTTGCAATGGGGTTAGGGGTGATGCGGTTTTTGGGAGTTCGTATAAGGAACTTTTCTGACTACTCGAACCGGCGTTGAGAACTAAAATTTTCATGTCTTTAAGTTAATTAATTTCTTGTGCATCCTGTTAATTTCAGGACTTACGCACCCATTTTTGGCGTAGGGGCGGGTTTAGCCGATAAATTAAGCATTTCACAGATATCCCTAATACAAAACCCGCCCCTACAATGCTTGATTTTTCGTGATTTTGCGTAAGTCCTGAATTTTTAAGCGCTGGTTTTCACCTTGTGTGAACCTAACTTGTGATTATACCTAAACCCCCCGTAAAAACGGGGGAATTTTTAAACCCACATCCCTTATAGCTAGGGGCTAGGGACTAGGGGCTAGGGGCTAGGGGAAGAAGAGGCTAGAATCAAGGATTTCAGGAATTAAGAACGTCCTAACTGCCTTGGCGGTTGCTTTACAATATTTTAATGATAAGGCCATTTCCAATTCGTAATCTCTGGCTTATCAATTCCCTGCTCGTGAGAATGGTGCAGATTTTCAATAATCTGATTCTTCATTTTTTCCTTAAGATATGCAGCCGCAGATCCCAGTTTAGGGACGCGATTAATAACATCAATTACTAAATTAAAGCGATCGACCTGATTCTCAATTGCCAATTCCAAAGGAGTGTTAATATTTCCCTTTTCCTTGTAACCACGAACATGAATGCGATCCTGATTACTACGACGATAGATAAGTTTGTGAATTAACCAAGGATAGCCATGAAAGTTGAATATTACAGGCTTATCGGTGGTGAATAAGCTATCAAAATCCCAATCTGATAAGCCGTGAGGATGTTCACCCTCTGGCATCAGCTTAAACAAATCAACAACGTTAATAAAACGTACCTTCAGGTCGGGTAATTCTTCGCGTAAAATCGCCGTAGCCGCCAAGGATTCCATTGTCAGAATATCACCACAACAAGCCATCACAACATCAGGAATATTTGGTTGTTTACCACAATTATCGTTACTTGCCCATTCCCAAATGCTAATCCCTTTCGTACAATGTTTAATTGCCTCATCCATACTCAAATATTGCAGGTGCATCTGCTTATCCGCGACGATAACATTGACATAATCGCTACTTCGCAGACAGTGATCGCCGACAGAGAGTAAGCAATTAGCATCAGGGGGAAAATAGACCCGAACTATATCAGGACTCTTATTGGTGACGACATCAATAAAACCAGGATCTTGATGACTAAAACCGTTGTGATCTTGTCGCCAAACTAGAGAAGACAAGAGAATATTTAAAGAAGAGACTGAAGCTCGCCAAGGTACTTCTTTTTGACAAATATCTAACCATTTGGCGTGTTGGTTAAACATCGAGTCAATCACATGAGCAAAAGCTTCATAAGTATTGAATAAACCATGTCTTCCTGTGAGCAAATACCCTTCTAACCAACCTTCAAGAGTATGTTCGCTTAACATTTCCATCACTCGACCATCACATGATAACAAACTACCATCCGCATCTTCAGGCAAAATATTAGCCATCCATGCTTTCTGTGTTACTTCGTAGATATCTTGCAAACGGTTGGAAGCAGTTTCATCGGGGCCAAAAACACGGAAGTTCTGCATATTATTTCGCATCACTTCCCGCAAAAATTGACCGAGAATGGCGGTATTTTCAACTTCTATTGTGCCAGGGTTGTCTACTTTTACGGCAAAATCACGAAAATCGGGTAATTTAAGTTTCTTCCTCAATAAACCACCATTAGCGTGAGGATTCGCACTCATTCGGCGATCTCCTTTGGGTGCGATTTCCTTAAGTTCAGGGATTAAAGTCCCGTTTTCATCAAACAATTCTTCTGGTTTATAACTCTTCATCCATTGTTCTAACATTTGGACGTGCTGAGGGTTGCTGTGCATTCCACCTATCGGCACTTGATGCGATCGCCAGAAACCCTCTACTTTATGATGATCTACTTCTTTTGGCCCTGTCCAACCTTTAGGAGTTCGGAGGATAATCATTGGCCAAAACGGACGTTTTGCCACACCGCTACTGCGTGCTTCCTGTTGAATGGCTTGTATTTCTTGAATACAAATTTCCATTGTGGCAGCCATTTTTTGGTGCATAATCTCAGGATCGTCACCTTCAACAAAGTAGGGTTTGTAACCGTAACCTTGGAATAAACTTTCTAATTCTTGATGATTAATCCGAGCAAGAATGGTAGGATTAGCAATCTTATAACCATTGAGGTTAAGGATTGGTAAAACTGCACCATCTCGAATCGGATTGAGGAATTTATTCGAGTGCCAAGCAGTGGCTAATGGCCCCGTTTCTGCCTCACCATCACCCACGACTACAGACACAATCAAGTCAGGATTATCGAATGCAGCACCGTAGGCGTGGGAAAGACTGTAACCTAATTCCCCTCCTTCATGAATTGAACCAGGAGTTTCTGGTGTACAGTGACTACCAATATGACCGGGAAAGGAGAATTGCTTAAAGAATTTCTGCATTCCCTCTTCATTTTCACTTTTATCTGGATAAATTTCTGAGTAAGTTCCTTCTAAATATACAGGGCCAAGAACTCCTGGCGCACCATGTCCAGGCCCCGCTAAAAAGATGACATTGAGATCGTATTTGTTGATCAGACGATTGAGATGAATATAGCTGAAACTTAAAGCTGGTGATGAGCCCCAGTGTCCTAAAAGACGATATTTAATATGTTCTGATGTGAGGGATTGTTTGAGGAGGGGATTTTCTTTGAGATAAATCATGCCTACTGCTAAATAATTACAGGCACGCCAATAGGCATGAATTTTGCGTAATTCTTCTTGGGATAGATGTGTTTCGTCAATTTGTGTTGTTGCCATACTGCGTTACTTCACTGATTAAGGATGCGATCGATCGGCGGTGAGGCATCTAATTTGTACATTAAAATGGCTACTTTTGTCAAGGCGGAAGCATCGTTGACTTTATTAACAATCATATTCATATTGTTATGCTTTTTGACTAATTCCGCCATTTTTGTGCGAACTGTACCAAAACGGCTTTAGAAATTTGGCCTTGCAGCCACTCTAAAGCCTCGTTTTGGTGAGACAAGTCACGATAATACTTGCAAACATTAACCAGAGTTAAAGGTTGCGGTTGCACCGTTTCCGGCGATGATTGGTTACGCCATCTTTTAGTAAACTCATCCATGATGGGTTTGGAAATCTGCCCTTGCAACCATTCTAGAGCTTCATTTTGTTCGCTCAATCCTTTATAAGACTTGCAGGCATCAATCAGAATTAAAGCTTTTGATGGTAGTGGTTCTGGCGGTGGTGAAGTAATCAGATATTTCCAAGTTTTTGCCTCTACCACTCCATCCGCAGTCAAACCTTTAGATTTTTGAAACGCTTTTACAGCAGTTTCTGTATTGGCACCAAAAATGCCATCAATAACCCCAGGATTAAAACCCCAAGCTTTGAGATATAGCTGCACATCTTTGACTTTTAATACTCTTGAGCCTTTCTTTAAAGGTGTGGTTGGCAGAGCTAATTTTTCACTAACAGCTTTCCGCAACCGGGGTAGTTGACTGTATAGCCAGTCGCCGGGGCAGTCAGTCGCTTTAAAATCCCGATGTCCTTTAATATTGTCAGGATTGATATTATAAGCAGAGCAAAGGGAAGCGCACAAATCTACCAGACTGTTCCATTGGGCTGCTCCCATCTTGTGAGTCATGAAATTGCCTTCATTTTCAATTCCTGGTGACTCGTTTGCCGCTTTATTTCCTGCATGGGCCGATCGAACGCAATGTCGTTTGACAATTGCTGCTAAAGTACCTTGTCTTCCCTCTAGCAAAAATCCGCCAATTGTATTCAAAAAGTTGTGTCCCGAATCGTTCCAGCCATTAGTAGCCATGTGGAAATTTTGGATATTTCTGGCGAACTGTTTGCCTCCCTCCAAAGTTCCTTTAGATAGAGCATTAGGAGGATTTGTGGTATCGGTATGGTGAATAATTATCAATTTCGGTATTGTTTCTTCCGGCAACTCTTTCGGGGGTACGGCTCCCCAGTTAGCAGCGGAAATAACACTAGCTGTAAAAGGCATTTTGAATTTCCTTTAAAATTTAGGCACAAGTCAGTTCCTCTAAAATTTGTGTTTTGGAACTGCTTTTATCTATTTAATTCAGGAGTGGATCTATTTGCTCCGGATCGCTTTAGAGTAAATTTTCTTCAAATCTGATTTGGGAAGCTTCCATATAGTTTTTGTCAATTTCAAAAGCTAACCATTTTCTCTGCATAGTTTCTGCCACACAACCCGTCATATTTGAACCGGCAAAAGGTTCTAGCACTAAATCGCCAGGTTCTGTACATAAATTGATGACAAACTCAGGTAAAGCTGGCGGAAATCTGGCCGGATGTGGTTTAAATCCTTTTTCTTTACATTTTCTTTGATAGTAATCATTTGATGATGTGTTTGATGCTGAAATTACGTTTACTGGCTGTACCAAATCGCTTAGATTTGTGCCATTTGGATAAGTCAAGACTGGATCTCCCATTTGTGTAGAGTCTCCTTCATCTCTGGCATCTATAAGATTAGATGGGATTGCACCACCTCTGTCATTACTAAACTTTTTTGAAATATCGTGTCCTGATGGTCTGAGTTTTGCAGTGTAACCATTTTTAAGAAGATTCTGCATGGCTTCGCTGTAGGGTTTCAAAACTCTTCTATTATTAGCTTTTGGATGGGGATTTTTTGCTAGCCACCAGACGGTATTGACGGCATCTTTAACTCTTTCTCTTCTAACTGTGACCCATTCGGCAGGGGTAGGAAGTTTGGCTGGATTATACCAGTACAATTCTTGTGCTAAGTAGAAACCAAGACCGCCTTTTTCTGGAGGTTTGCAAAGTTCGATCACAAGCTCGAAGTGATAGAGCGATCGGGCCGGATAACCCTTGATCCAGCTACCGCCAATATCGATAACAAGCGACCCTTTGGGCTTAAGAATGCGGTGAAATTGTTTGGCAAATGGTTCAAACCATTCAATATAGTCTTCAGCGTCAACATTGCCATACTCTTTCTTTCGCAGGAGAGCAAAAGGCGGCGATGTGCAGATTAAATCAATACTTTCATCTGGAACTTGTTGCAGCAAATTTAAGCTATCGCCAAGATAGGCAGCACCAAGTTTAGTTTCGTAATATGCTTTTTGATTCAGTCTCATAAATATTCGGCACTAATTTATAGCTATGTCATGCTCAGACACCATGACAGATTAGTCATATTATCATCATTTCTTTCAATAACACGAATTTGATATTACGGTTTTTCATAACCGAGTGCGCGTGCTTTCATGCGGGCGGTGCGAGGGTCTGTTTCAAAATTAACCCAGCCTTCTCTCGTAGCGCCACGAGGCAGAAATGCAATTTCAAACTCAGCACTCTCTTGTTCTTTGTCGCTGCTTTGTAGGACAACTTCAATCTGAACGCCTTCAGCTGTTTGATCTCCGTGATTGGTAACGGAAACGGGAACGATAAAGTGTTGCATAATTGGCTGCGGTTTCCCAAGCCGAACCTCGATCGCAGGCGGCGCGTTACCCAGGGTTGCCGTATCGTAAATTAGGTAGCCAAGCGTACTTGCGACAAGAAGCAAACCAACCGCAAAGACAACCCACTCTAGCCAGTTTTTTTCTAGATTTTTCATTGCAGTAAAAGCCTTCCAGCAGAGGCACCAAGTGTAGCAGGCAATGCCAGCACAACTGTTTGGGCAACCCAAGTAATAGGTGCAACTCCGTCAAAGCGCCCGAAAAACCAAAGGATTGACGCCGAGGCAACCAGTGCCACAGCATAGGTAACAATCGTGCCGGAAATAGTAGTAAATAGGCTTTCGCCATGAGTAAACTGTTTCGCACCAACGAAGTTGCTATAGAAAAGGATGAGGGCACCAAGAGTCATTGAAACCAAGACTAGCCCAATCAATCTTTCTGAAGAGATTTCAATGGCGATCGTAATAATCTCTTCTGTCGGTGCGACGTTGGCAGCAAATAACACCGCACCGCACAAAGAAATGACCACCTGCGCCCAGAAATCCACATCGTCTCGATCGGGACTGGGGGAACCCGTTTGCTGTTGATCGCCTTTCATGCCGGTATCAGCTTCTTCTGGATTTTCACCGCCTAGTTGGGCTGTACCCACCGAGACGCCAATGGCAACCGTCATTGCTTCCATGACTACTGTCCCAACAATTTCGTCGGCAGTCATGTCAAAGGTGATGCGCCCCAATAGCCAGAGAAAGACTGTGGCAACTAATATTCCCAGTCCCAATTCTTCTACAGAATCGATCGCCACCTCTAGGCGACTGGCATCCCGCCGCAATCCTGCGTAGCGGTTGTAACCCAGTAGCAAGGTAAAGGTAGCGAGGAAGTAAAGGAAAATCCGCAGCGGATGTTCGGTAAAACCAGCCCACCACACTTCCATTGTGTAGATGAGTGGGAGGCTGAACATTATGCCACCAACTATGCCCCGCAAGTATTCTTGAAGCGATTCGGCAAGCGATCGCGTTTTTCCCAGCTGGGCAGCGCGGCGACCCTTGCCACTTTTAGAACTCATAGCTATCTGTTACATGGGCTACAAAATTTTTTGCCACATATTGCTCAGTGTACTATTTTGGCGATCGCTCAATCCGACACTCTACGCCTAAGCCAGGTGGAATTCCTGGAGTGCTGGCAAAAAGTTGAGATTTTCGTGACTGGGACGGCTGAGTTTAATTAAAGCAAAACGCTGTAGCGGGGTTAGGGCTGCCCATTCTTGGGGCGTCACCGTCACGCCAAATTCCTGGGCTTTTTCCTCAAGGACAGAAGGTATATTTATGCCATCCATCCAAGCTGGGTGAGATTCTACAGGAAGTTCGTCTGCGGGTGTGCCAGTCTGTTCTAAAACCAGCTGGTGCAGAAATTGCTGATAAGCTTGAATTTCGTCTGCGGTGGTGCAAGGCATCTCAACGATCGCTTGGCGTTCCTCCTGGCTAAAGTGGTTCCAATGGGACAATTTCAGTTTGATGCCGCAGGTATCTAATTTGAAGCGCACTTGCATGGGGATGCAGCGCAAAGAATCAACAAAATCGGCCTCGAATTGAAAGAAGTCATTCATTAGTTATTGGTCATTAGTCATTTGTCATTTTAATTGACGATTTAAAATCGTCAATTATTCATCATGCGTTTTACTATGAACATTGCGAACAATCCAGTAACTCAGGGATAGAGCAAGAATTGCAATCCCTAAACCGATTAGTTCTGTGCCATCTATTTTTTCCAAGTCAAGAATGATAATTTTACGGGCTACCGCAATTAAAGAAGTGACGATGACTAACTCTACTTGAACAACGTGCTTTCGCAGGTAAGCGGTGATATTTTCTAAAATCTCCAGCGCAATCAAGACATTAAGAAATAACCCAAAAATATTAACCAAGAAATCGTTAAACCTGCCAATTGAACGATCGAATATTAATTCTTTGCCAAGAATGACTCCCAGATCGATAACTGCAATCAGGATGACAACAATCATTGCTAAGGAGAGGAGTTTGGAGACAAGGCTTTCTATCTTTTTGATTAAGCCAAGAAACTCCTCGTCCTTGCCAGCACGGCTGATTTTTCTGGATACTTCCCTCAAAAATCCCATTTTTTATGTCTATTTCATAAAGAAGGCGATGCTGAGAGGATACTAGATTTTGGGGTTTGCAGCAAAGTGTCAGTTGCGGCCCGATCGGCTGTAATTAGCACTAATTGTACAGCGCAGGCTTTAAGTTCGGGTTCTAGGGAGTCAGGACAAGCTTCTGGATGGGTGAGGGCGTTTGCTTCGGCTCGATCGGCCCAGAGTGCGCCCCAGTGCATGGGCACAAAGACTGTTCCGGGTGCGATCGCTTGCGTAACTTTGGCTGGGAATCGGGCCATGCCGCGACGACTGCGGACTTCCACCCAGCTTTCATCCTCAATTCCCAACTTCCCAGCGTCGCGGGGATGAATTTCGATAAAGGGATTCGGGTGCATTTGCCGGATTTTATCAATCCTACCTGTCCGGCTTTGGGTGTGCCAATGACCGTAAAGACGCCCTGTAGTGAGGACAAAGGGATAGTCGGGATCGGGTGGTTCCGCCAATCCTCGCGAGTGATATGCGCCAAAGCGGGCGCGTCCGTCGGGGGTATGGAAGCTTAAATCTGTGTAGAGTCTTGATGAAGTTTCTTGGGTTTTGGGTAGTGAGTTTTGAGTAGTGGGTAGATTCTCCCCCTCTTCCCTAGCCCCTTCTTCAGGACAAGGCCACTGCTGAGGGCCTTCAGTTATTAGCCTTTCATGGCTTATCCCAGTCATATCGCAGGGACGCCCGCGAGTCAGTTGCACAAACTCTGCATAAACCTCAGCGGAGTTAGCAAATTTAAACTGTTCTGCGAAGCCCAAACGGCGTCCTACCTCAGCAAAGATTTCCCAATCTGCCCTTGCTTCTCCCGGTGCATTGCGAAACGCCGAACACAGAGTCACCCGCCGTTCCGAATTAGTCATAATGCCAGTTTTTTCGCCCCATTGGGCAGCTGGGAGGAGAACGTGAGAGTAATCGGCCATTTCCGTGGGGTAGTAAGCGTCTTGAGAGACTGTAAAAGGCGATCGCAACAAAGCCTTTTTCGTGCGTTCCAAATCCGGCATACTCACAGCTGGATTAGTCGCCGCCACCCAATAAAACCCCACCTCACCAGCCTCTAGCCCAGTAATCATCTCCCAAGCTGAAAGACCCGCAGTGGGCGAGATCCGTCCTTCCGGCAGTCCCCAAAACTTCTCTACTTCTGACCGATGTTGAGCATTTTTCACAACGCGGTAGCCCGGTAGCAGATGGGCCAAACCGCCAGCTTCTCTTCCCCCCATTGCATTCGGCTGACCTGTGAGCGAAAATGGCCCAGATCCCGGCTTGCCAATTTGACCTGTCATCAGGTGCAGGTTAATGATCGTGCGGACTTTGGCCGTTCCTTCCGAGGATTGATTGACCCCCATCGACCACATAGACAGAACTCGCTGGGACTCACCCCAGTAACGCGCCGCCGTTTCCAAGTCATCAACTCTGATGCCGCATTTCCGGGCTACTATCTCTGGCGTATACTGACGAATTACATCGGCATAAGCAGGAAAACCGCTGGTACATTCGTCAATAAACACCGCATTAATATAACCCCAGCGCATCAGCAGATGGGCCATCCCATTCATTAGATCGATGTCTGTACCGGGTTTGATTGCCAGATGCAGGTCAGCCGCCTCAGCAGTGGCAGTCCGACGCGGATCGACCACAATCATTTTGACTTTGCCGTTATTCTTTTTGTGATGTTTCCGCAGTCGATTAAAAATAATTGGGTGACATTCAGCAGTGTTAGTGCCGATTAAAAAAGCACAATCTGTCAGTTCCAAATCGTCGTAGCAACAGGGTGGCCCATCGGAGCCAAAACTTTGAATGTAGCCTGCAACTGCCGATGACATACACAGACGGGAGTTGGCATCAAAGTTATTGATGCCCAGACACCCTTTGATCAGTTTCTGGGCGATGTAGTAATCTTCTGTTTGGAATTGACCGGAACCATACATACAGATGGCTTCTGGCCCTTGGGTGAAGCGAACGGTTTGGATGCGGTTGACTATGGCGTTCAGGGCTTCATCCCAGGTGACTCGCTGGAAGGGCCGATCGAGTGATTCGCGCATCATTGGATAAAGCAGTCGGTCTTTGTTCAAGGATTCGGCGATCGTCGCACCTTTGACGCAAACCATACCATGACTGGAGGGATGTGTGCGATCGCCCTGCACCTTCCACATAGGATAACCTTGAGAGTCTCGATTCACGGGTTTACCCGCTACAGCTGGCGGCGATACCTCCAAGCCACAGCCTACACCACAGTATGGACAAAGTGTTTTAGTTGAGTCAGTCATTCGATTTTGGATTTTGGATTTTGGATTTTGGATTTTGGATTTTGGTCATTCTTTAGTTAGATTTTTTTTACCGCAGATCAAGACAGATGTAGGCGAAGCCTTCCCGCAGGGTACGCAGATGAACGCAGATTGGATATTTCAGATTTGAGATTTAAAATTTAAAATTTAAATCTCAAATCTGAAATTATGTTGCAATTCCCGTCACCATTACCTAGTGCAGCTTGGCAGAAATAACCAATCATATCATGTCCGGTTGCATCGGTAGCGTAAGCGTGATGCGAGAAATTGTCTGTTGTCATCGAGGGTTAAATTTTTACCACAGATGAAGACAGATGAACACAGATGAACACAGATAAGAGAGTTATTTTTTTTAGACAACCGATGCCACCGGACATGATATCAGTAAAGAAGTAGTTAAATGCCTTACGATCAAAGTATTTTTGACTTTTGAATGAGTGACTTTTGACTTCTGTTTAGCGGCATTAGTCTTTTTCTTGTTCGTAAGCAAGCATTGAAGGAAGAGTTGGCCTTTTTGTTTCCTGTTGTACTTCTTCGCCTTCGCCTTCATAGTGTGCGGCAAAAGAGCCTTTCGGTTCTTTCAGGAAGAAAGCACAGAGCGAAGCGCAGACTAGGGCTGACACACCCATTGTTGCAAACAAGGTGGGAGCGTTGGTGAAGCTGAAGATTGTCAAGAAAACCACGCCACCGAAGTTACCATAAGCTCCGACATTTCCAGATACTTGTCCGGTAATTTCTTTTTTGATGAGCGGTACGATCGCGTATGTAGCGCCGCATCCGGCTTGGGCGAAGTAGGCGCAGAACATGGTAACTGCGATCGCCATCGGTATAGACCAGCTAGCATTGATAAACTGAGCCATCAGATAGCCGACACCTACACCACAAGTGATAATCGTCATCGTCCACTTCCGGCTGCCCAATTTATCAGAAATTAAACCGCCGCTGGGACGAGAAACCAAGTTCAAGAATGGATAGGTAGCTGCAATCATCCCTGCCGCAACGTGTTCTAGGGAGAAGGTTTTTTCAAAGAATCCCGGCAGCATGGAAACGGAAGCAAGTTCCGAACCAAAAGTGACTACATAGCAAAGTTCTAGCAGAGCAACTTGACGGAATTCATAACGTTCGGATGGGGAGTAAGTTTTGTGACCTTCTACTACTTCCTTGTTTACGTGCCAAGCTTTGATAGTTTGGTAAACAAATAGCCATCCTAAGAGGAACCAGACAATTAGCAATCCATCATTGTTGAGAAAGTGAATTTTAGGTTGAGCCAACCGCCAAGCTAATAAGGCCAGAGCCAAAATCAACCCTAAATTCGATATAAGCATCGCGTAATAGCTGCGGCTGCTGGTTACTTCGATCGCGCCACTTTTCTTAGGCTTTCTGTAAGCAACGCCGGGAGGGGTATCTTCCACGTTGTTGTAGTAAATCCAGCCGTAAATCGCAGCGACGACACCTGTAAGTGCGATCGTCAAGCGCCAGTTACTCGCTCCTCCAGCTAGGAAAGCAGTAGAAGCTGCAAGTGTAGGTAGAGCAAACTCCGCTCCAAATGCACCGAAGTTACCCCAACCACCATAGATACCTTCTCCAATGCCAATGTCTTTCGGCGGGAACCATTCAGACACCATGCGAATGCCAACCACAAATCCCGCGCCCACAATGCCCATCAGCAGACGGCTGATTACTAATTGGCTAAAGTTCTGAGACATCGCTGTAGCCAAACATGGCACAACCGCAAACATCAGCAAAACGGAGTAAGTTATGCGTGGGCCGAATTTATCTAACAACATACCAATAATGATCCGCGCCGGAATCGTCAAGGCAAGATTGCAGATCAGCAATGTCTTGATTTGGGCATCTTCTAGATGTAAATCTCTCTCAATTGTTGTGGCAAAAGGAGCGAAGTTGAACCAACATACAAACGTCAGAAAAAAGGCGAACCAAGTAAAGTGCAATATTTTGAATCGCCCTTTTAAAGACCACATTTCTAAAAGCATGAAGAACCTTCCTAAGAGAACACACAACTAAATTGTCGGTAGTCAGTAGTCGTCGGTAGAGAGAAAAGAATCCCATTACCTATTGGCTGTTTTTTCAAGCATCGATCGCCACCCGTCCAATCGGGTGAGAGATGCAGGTCAAAATAAACCCTTGTTCGCGATCGCTTTCTTCTAGAGCGTCGGGTTCTCCCTCATATTTCACCTCACCTTCCAGTAGCTTCTGCTTGCAGGTTCCGCAAGTTCCAGAACGGCAACTGCTAGGAATATTAACTCCTTGTTGTTCGGCAATATCTAGAATAAATTGCTGTCCGTCGCAGTTAATTTCCTTACCAGATTTAGCAAAATAAATTACCGCTGGTTGGGAAACTTCCGGTGGTTTGGCTGGCGCTTCAGGGAGAGGAGAAAATGTTGGCGATTTGCCGTTTACAGAAGCTGCCTCTGCGCTTATAGACGAAACAAAAGATTGGTCGTCAATCTTAATTTGTGCCGAATTGTTAGTTTCTTTTTCCGATTCCGTCTTTGGTCTGGCACCAAATTGTTCGATTAACAAATCCCACAATATCGGCTTTAAATCATCGCAAGGGATACCCTTTTTCACACAGCTACCCAGCTTGGCATCCTTACCGACGGTGCCACCCATCCAGAGGTCAACGCCTTCCAAGGTTTTGCCATCCTTGCGCGTCTTCGTCCCCATCAAACCGATGTCAGCTACTTGCGGTTGACCGCAGGAATTCGGACAACCAGTCCAGTGAATTCGCACTGGTTTGGCAACGGATAACTCTGCTGACAATTCCTTAATTATCCCCAGCGCTCGATTTTTCGTTTCAATCAAGGCGAAACCGCAAAATTCACCGCCGGTGCAAGAAACTAAAGCCCGCTGCAATGGTTCGGGATTGATGGAAAACTTTTGCAGCAGAGGTTCGGTTAAGAAAGGTTTCAGGCGAGTATCTGGAATATTGGGAATAATCAGATTTTGCTCGACTGTGAGACGAATTTCTCCACTGCCATAAACTTCCGCCAGTCTCGCCAGTTCAAACATATCCTGGGCGTACATCCGACCGATGGGAACGTGCAAACCAACATAATTTAAGCCGTATTGCTTCTGAGGATAAACGCCGATATGGTCGCGTTTTTCCCACTCGATTTCATCTTTTTCTGCTTCTGGTTGCAGGGGATGCCCCAGATATTTTTCGACTTCAGATCGAAACTTTTCTATACCCAATTCATCAATGAGCCACATCAGACGCGACTTTTGTCGGTTTGCTCGCAGTCCGCGATCGCGATATAGTTCTAAAATAGCTCTGCTTACTGGCACAACATCTTCGGGTGGAACCCAGGCATGAAGAGGAATGGCGGCATCGGAGCGTTTGGCGGAGAAGAAGCCACCAACCAGGACGTTAAAGCCTATGACGCCACCCCCCTCTGTCCCCCCGCTACGGGAAGAAGATGAGGAAGAATTTTCATTCTTATACGCAGGGATAAAGGCGATATCATTGATTTCGGCGTGAACTGAGTTGTCGCGACAACCAGCGACTGCTATGTTGAACTTGCGGGGTAAATTGCTGAATTCGGGATTACCTTCGCCGTTGTTCGTAATCATATCTTGCAGGTTGCGTGCTATGCCCCGCGTATCGATCAACTCATCTGCATCGATACCGGCAACCGGCGAACCTGTGATGTTGCGTACATTGTCCATGCCAGACTGAATGCTAGTTAAACCAGCTTCTTGCAGACGGTTGAAGATATATGGTACATCTTCAATCTGGATGCCTCGGATTTGGATGTTCTGTCTGGTGGTGATATCGGCGTTGCCTTCCTGCTGAAATCCAGAAGCCTTTGAGCAGCGTTGCACAATGTCAGCTAGTACCTGCATTTGAGTACTGGTTAAGATGCCGTTGGGCAACCGCAGCCGCATCATAAATTTGCCAGGAGTGACGGCGCGATAGAAGAAACCCATCCATTTCAGGCGATAATCGCGATCGGTTTCATCCATCGCCTCCCAACCTATTTTGGCAAAGTTTTCTAGCTCTGCCTTTACGGCTAGGCCGTCTTTTTCGGCTTTGAATTTTTCAAATTTGTTTTGTGTTGCTGTTGCTGGGGCGGTGCTTGTCATCGATTAACCCTCCTTATTTGGGAAATTTCAATTTTTTGATTTGTGATTTCAAATTTAAGTAGAAAGGGAATATTTTAGATTTATAGAAGAACTTGACTTTTAAATCTAAAATTTTAAATCTGAAATCTGAAATTCCCCAGTCACTGGTTTGGGCAGCATATCTTCTGAGTGGTGGATTGGAATTCCTTTTTTGTAAGATTAGACATTTTAATCACTTAAATTGGTAGACTTTGCTACAAAGCAAAAGTTTAATCTTACAGATCGGCCTTTGGAGGGATAGATAATCAACGGAGTATGACAATGCAATTCTTGGTTTGAGCAAGTTTGATTCGATCGCGTGCAGGCTTTCCCATCTGTATTGAGCCACTCGATCTGCTTTCTGGATTTGTCTATATAGCTACCCTATGAGAATAAAGTGACTAAATTCGTATAGATAGTTACAAAAATGGGGTAAATATGAATTCAGTGCATATAGATAATGCTGTTTCTACATGAAAGGTACTTCCCAGGAGGATTGACATTGGTCAGTAGTCAGTAGTCAGTGCGACATTTGGGGCGGGTTTGGCAGATAATTTTTGGCTAAGCGACCAGAATCATGGCAAAACCCGCCCCTACAATTTACCAGTACCTACCGACTCGCCAGCCGCTGTCAATCTAAAATCTAAACTCCAAAATCTGCCCATTGCGTGTAGTGCAGGATGGCGGAAATAACTCACCACTAAAAATTGCCAATGATTGCTCTGGAAATCTTGATTTTTACCACTGACAACTGACAACTGACAACTGACAACTGACAACTGACAACTTGCACTAGTTCGGTCAATCTAAATGCGCGAAGCGCCGGAAGAGGAAGTCTAAAGCGTGATTGCGGAGTTCGTAGTATTGGGGATCTTCCATAATGGCAGCTCGATCGCGCGGACGAGGAAAAGGAATATCCATAATTTCGCCAATCTTGGCGTGAGGGCCATTGGTCATCATTACAAGACGATCGCACAGAAACAGTGCTTCGTCGATATCGTGGGTAATCATCAGGACGGTGACTCGATGTTCCCGCCAAATTTGCAGCAGTTCTTCTTGCAGTTCTTCCTTAGTGATGGCGTCTAATGCGCCGAAAGGTTCATCGAGAATCAAGACTTCGGGACGGATGGCTAAAGCGCGTGCGATCGCAACTCGCTGCTTCATCCCACCCGACAGCTGGCTGGGGCGCTTATTCGCAGCTTCTGTGAGTCCCACCATAGCCAGGTGTTCATCGACAATAGCCTTTTTCTGAGCCTTAGATTTGTGCGGATAAGCCGAGTTGACGGCTAGGTATACATTGTCAAAAGCGCTTTTCCAAGGCAAAAGGGCATAGTTTTGGAACACCATCATGCGATCGGGCCCTGGTTTGGTAATGCGCTCACCGCGCAACCGCACTTCGCCTTCCGTCGGCTTATTGAAACCAGCCACCATGTTCAGCAGCGTTGATTTGCCGCAACCAGAGTGACCGATCAGACAGACAAACTCCCCCTCGTACACCGTCAAATCGATTCCTTCTAGAACCGTATAGGGGCCTTTCGGCGTGGGATAAACCTTAGAGACATTTTCGATCGTCAACAAAGGGTTACTGGTAATTGGCTGTTTCAGTTGGACGCTGGTAGAGTTGATGGCTTGCATATTTGTCAGTGGTCAGTGGTCAGTGGTCAGTGGTCAGTGGTCAGTGGTCAGTGGTCAGTGGTCAGTGGTCAGTGGTCAGTG
>NZ_JAIQZN010000123.1 GCF_023333585.1 Argonema antarcticum A004/B2 | reverse complement strand
GACCCTCCAAGGGCATAGCAGTGAGGTAAATAGCGTCAGTTTCAGCCCCGATGGTCAAACTATCGCTTCTGGTAGTTCGGACGGCAGCATCAAACTCTGGAGTCGAGACGGTAAGGAATTAGCGACCCTCAAAGGGTATAGCAGTGAGGTAAATAGCGTCAGTTTCAGCCCCGATGGTCAAACTATCGCTTCTGGTAGTTGGGACAACACCATCAAACTCTGGAGTCGAGAGGGTAAGGAATTAGCGACCCTCAAAGGGCATAGCAGTAAGGTAACTAGCGTCAGTTTCAGCCCCGATGGTCAAATTATCGCTTCTGGTAGTTGGGACAATACCATCAAACTCTGGAGTCGAGAGGGTAAGGAATTAGCGACCCTCCAAGGGCATAGCGATTGGGTAACTAGCGTCAGTTTCAGCCCCGATGGTCAAACTCTCGCTTCTGGTAGTTATGACAACACAATAATCCTATGGAATTTCGATTTAGATAATTTGCTGGGGCGCAGTTGCAATTGGTTGCGCGACTATCTGAAAAACCCGAATAATGGTATGACTGAAAAAGATGAACGTCGCCGCGTTTGTGATGGAATAGGGACGAATAGTTAGGGGGAATTGCACAGATTTGAATATTCGGAAATCGGGCTTTTTGGCTGTGGAAATTGAGAAACCGGGTTTCTTTGGTGGTGCGAAAGGGTGTAGGGACACGGCATAAATAAGATTATTGGCTAGAATAGAAGAATAATTTTGTAGATGCCGTGTCCCTACGTAAGAAAAAGTGCGATTGGATTTTTGGGATTTTTCGTCAGCCGAATAAACCGCCTGGGAATCAATTCCCAGGCTAATAGCGAAAGTCGGTTTTAACCGACTAATAAAACAGTTTTTCTTCAGTCCGTTTTAACGGAGTTTCGCTATTAGACCGGGAATTGATTCCCGGTCGGGCTTGTCGGGATAACATCTACAAACCTCTAGGTAATTAAATTATGCGGATTCGTTGTATTGCTAATACCGGAGCATTTCTGAGCGAAACCTACCTAGACCCTGCTGTAGGTCGTAGACATAAGCGATCGCTTCATGCTATTATTAAAATTCACCTAATCAAATTAGGTAAATCCTTTCTATCCTTTGCTCTCCCACCCCCACACCTGGCAATCTAAAATCTAAAATCGCATGACTCGCTTTCCCCACGACCAATTTGCTAAAGACTACCTAAAAGAATTATTAACCCGATTAGGACAAGTAGAAACCAGCCGCAATGTCGCCGGAGAAGTGCGAGAAATCGATGTATGGTTTACCCCATCATCCACACCAAGCACCGAAGCTCAAACCTTGGGATTATTAGGTAGATTTGCCACATCTCCCGCCATATTTGAACCATTCCGCAACGCCGTCACGGTTAGTCAAGTTCGCAGTTGCATAAGTAAATTATTTGACGTTTACGCCGATTTAGAACGTCAGGTAAAACGGTTAAATAATCGCATCAATGAAACTGAATTACCAAACTTATGGATTCTTACTCCCACCGCATCACCACTTTTAATCGATACCTTTAGAGGAATACCAGACGAAGCAAACTGGCTACCAGGAATTTATTTTTTAGCCGAAGGTTTGAAAACAGCCATTGTAGCCATTCACCAGTTACCCCGCACTCCAGAAACACTTTGGCTGAGAATTTTGGGGAAGGGAACAGTGCAGAAACAAGCGATTAACGAATTAACTACACTGGCAGAGGATAATCCCTTGCGAATAAATGCGCTAGAGTTATTATATAGCCTGCGCGTTACCTTAGAAGCAAATCAAAATTTAGATTCAGAAGATAGGGAGTTAATTATGGAATTATCACCACTTTATTTAGAAAGGTTGGATGCAGCAGTCCAATCAGGTGTGGAACAAGGTATTGAAAGAGGAATTCAAAGAGGAATTCAGCAAGGAGAACGTCTAGTTATAGAAAATATGCTGCGCGTTCGCTTTGGTGTTTTGGATGAGGAACTGAGGTCAATTATCGAACCGTTGTTAGAATTACCACCGGAAGAATTTACCCGATTGCTGATGCAATTATCGCGAGATGAATTGTTAGATAGGTTTGGAGGATAAAATTGGTGCGATCGCATTTTTGGGATTTTTCGTCAGTCGAATAAACCGCCTGGGCTTGTCGGGATGTCTGGCTGAGGGCGACAACATTATTATTAGCTGTATTTCCATCTGTAGGGACACGGCATTAATAATATTATTGGCTAGGAGAATAATTTTGTAGATGCCGTGTCCCTACGTAAGAAAAAGAGCGATTGTCAAACCATCTGAACAATATGATGCGGTAATGGAGTATCGCGAAATTATCCGTAAATTGCAACAACAATAATTAGCGGTTTGCTCAATTTTATTTAGATTGGGGATTAGCAATCAATCCAAAATCTAAAATCCAAAATCTAAAATCTAA
Source organism: Argonema antarcticum A004/B2 (assembly GCF_023333585.1). Taxonomy (GTDB): domain Bacteria; phylum Cyanobacteriota; class Cyanobacteriia; order Cyanobacteriales; family Aerosakkonemataceae; genus Argonema; species Argonema antarcticum. The sequence goes on along the minus strand of NZ_JAIQZN010000123.1, from coordinate 16,885 downwards.
AATACCATAATGAAACTTCATCAAAGTTCTGGTAGATGGCGTTTAGGATTAGCGCTATCTCTTTTAACTGTTTTACTCTGGGGAATTCTACCTATTGCGCTGGTGGTGACGCTGCAAGCGATCGATGTCTACACTGTGACTTGGTTTCGCTTTTTGGTGGCTTTTGTTTTGCTAGGTTTGTATTTAGCAGGAAGGCAGCAATTACCACCAGTAGAAAAACTGCGATCGCTCCCCCTGAAATTGCTAGGTATTGCTATTGTATATTTAGCGATTAACTACTTGCTTTTCCTGCAAGGATTGGCATACACTTCGCCATCTCACGCTGAAGTTTTAATTCAGCTTGCTCCCGTTTCAATGGGTTTGGGAGGCGTATTTGTTTTCAAGGAATGTTACACCCTACGCCAATGGATAGGTTTAGGCGTTTTGACTTTAGGATTGGTTCTTTTCTTCAACGAACAATTACAAGTTTTCATCGCCGAACCAAGCAAATATTGGTTAGGTAGTGGTATGGTGTTAGTGGCGGGAGTGACGTGGGCTGTTTATGCTTTGGCTCAAAAACAATTGCTGCAAAAATTGCCTTCTTCTAACATCATGCTGTTGATTTATGGCAGTTGTGCATTATTGTTTAGTCCTGTTGCTACACCCCAACAGTTATTAACTCTCAATCCCTTACATTTGGGAATGCTGCTTTTTTGTGCTTTGAATACTGTATTCGCTTATGGCGCTTTTGCTGAGTCCTTGGAACACTGGGAAGCATCAAAAGTAAGTGCTGTATTGGCTTTAGCGCCCCTTGTAACTTTGGTGGGAATGTGGGGTGTGTCGTTTTTTCTGCCTACTTTGGTTGCACCGGAACGCCTCACACTTTTGGCAGTGTTTGGGGCGATGTTGGTGGTATCGGGATCGATGGCGATCGCACTTGGCAAAAGTCGGTAATATCGTTTGGATTTATTTCTCCTGACAATTGACAACTGACAACTGACCATTGACCATTAGACCTCTCCAAAAAATAAATTATGGCTCACTGTTCGGGGCAGGGCGAAGCATTTGGGATATCCAGATCTCTAATTTTCCCGTCAAATTCTCCCCCAAATGCTTCGCCCCTACAAAATACTACAAATCAATACAATGTTTTCTGGAGATGTCTATTGACCATTGACAACTGACCATTGACAACTGACCATTGACAACTGACAACTGACCATTGACAACTGACAACTGACAACTGACCATTGACAACTGACAACTGACAACTGACAACTGACAACTGACAACTGACAACTGACCAATGACAAACTAAGGCTTAATCAAATATCGCTCAGATTTTCGATAGTTATCAACCAAAGTCTTATTCTGCAAATGCAGCCGCATAATAACAGCAGCTAACGGTAAACCTGTTCCTGCCAAAGCCAGCATCACAAATGGATTCAATAATCCATCTATAAATTCCGTTCCCAAACTCATCCCTAAACCTGCTGTGAGGATAGAAATTATTGCAGCCAATTCTAATGGAAACTTCCTTTCCAGATGATTTTTGACCACAACTCCCCCCAACGCAGCAATTATTAACCCCAGGAAAAATCCCACGATCACATCAGATCCCATTACAGGCAGAAACCCAACTATAGCTGCCAGACCGCCTATCATGCCTATTATCCTCTTCAGTAAAGATGTGGCAGAAAATGCCGCCGCCCCTCCTGCCACACTACCAACTCCCAGCCCAAGGATTAATATTAACCAGTTAGCTGCCCCATCTTTACCGAGCAATGCCGCACCAGCAAGACCGCCAAATGAAGCAATTACAAACAGCAAAGCTAGGGAAATAAGCGGCAGTTTGAGAATAGCCAGTGGAGCAGTTTTTACTTTAATAACTAAAGAATGATTTGTCGGGAAAGAATTGGTTTGCAATATTATTTGACGTTCATAAGTTTTATCAGCGATCAATTTGCTAGTATCAACCGTAATTTTGCACTCAGTCCTGTTACTTTGAAATTTGGAGGGATTAAAACTTATCCAAGCATGAGATCCAGTCGGATGACGCGGATCGCCGATTGAGGGTGCAACTGACCAATTACCTTGCAATACAGCATCCATATTCGAGTTACTAACGTTGAAAGTTTGAGTCAGTTTTTCACCCAATTTAGTAGCTGTAAATTCCAGGGTAGATGAAATAAATTTAACTTCTGGTATGCAGATAGCATCAATTGGCTTGAGTGCTTTTAATGCAGCAGATGCTTTAGTGTAACGGTTGACTAATGATGGCTCAACCATTTTTTCTATCCACTCTATCCACCGCAAGCTAATTTGATAAACTAAATTCTGAAAATTAATCTTTCCCTTGTTATCAATTAACTTATTAATTTCTGTGGATTGGGTTTTAGTCAGCAAAGAAATCAGCGTTGCGCCTAGACTATATAAATCGATAGCTTCTGTAACTTGGCGATTATCTTGCTGTTCGGGAGCCAGAAACCCTGTACCAGATCCTATTTTAGTTAAGCCAAAATCTATCAAATAAACATTTAGTTGCTCATCAAATAAGATATTTTCTGGTTTAATATTTCCATGAATTACAGGTGGATTTTGCTGGTGTAAATACACCAAAATCTCTAAAACAGATACTGCTATGCGCTTGATTTCATCAGGTTCAAAACTGCGCGGCTCGGCTAATGATTTCGCCTCTTTGTACTCCTGTACCAGACAAAAACCATCGGCTGTCTGAAATGAATCTAAATAACGCGGGATGCCGGGATGATTTAGACCGCGCAGCAGTTTAATTTGTTGCTGATAAACCTGGTTGTCAGACGCTTTCAAGTCAGATTTACCGAACAAAAACCGCTTCAGGATAACTGGCTGATTAGTGGCATTATCCTTCCCCAGATAGGTGACTCTATTACCGTTGCGATTTCGCCCTAGTTCTCGGCTGGGCTGATAGCGGCTGCGGGAGGGGCGGGAACCCGAAGAGTCTGGTGAGTTGTTCATGGGATTAAGTATCCGAAGTGGAACTATAGAGGCTAGTGGTGCTGGCTGTTAAATTTTATAATTCCCAAAAAAGCAGCTTTTGCGATCGGCCCTCTCTGTACCTCTAAGTAAGACTACCTAAACCTCGACGTTTGAGCTACGATCGGTCAGTATGGAAATAGGTTGCTATTAGTTTTCTTACCCTTTCTGACTGATCGTCCGGCTTTTTATGGCTGAAAATTCCGTCGTCAAACGCCCTAATCTGCATCAGGTGATTCATTATACCAGAAAACCGCTCAATTGGGTGGGAATCTTACTGGGATTTTGCTTGCTTCCCACTGTTGCACCTACTCTGGATGCTTCAGCAGCAGAGCGAGTTTATCTTTCCTACGACATACTGGAGCGATCGATTTCTGTCGATTCCCTGGCAGCTTATGCTCAGCAAGGCAGAATTAAGGACGACTTAGCACCTTACATTCAATATGCCAAGCCAGAACAGCAGGCGCAGTTACGCAATCTTCTACTGAGACGATTGGATGTTGGCCCAGTACCGATTTCCCAGTTTCTCTACACGCCCCAGGCAGAAATTTTGCTCCAACGGTTAGGACAGGTGATTAAAACTGATTCGGGTCAAACAGGTTACCGCGCCATTCGATCTGCACTAATTTTAGCATCAGCCGATCGCGATGGTTTGACGCTGCTGAATGTGCTGCGGAAGTTCCCTACCCCCGGCGTCAGGATCGATTTAGCACGCGGTCTGGAAATTGCCAACGAACTCTCAACCATATTCGATCGAACAGAAAAGGCTGTAGCATTCATTTCCCAGCAGTCCACCGCCGCAGTCGCCTCCTCGTCAATTAATTTATCTCAATTACCAGACTTACAGCAACGCGGTTCTTTTACCTGGCGAAAAGAAACTCTCAAGCTGAATGATACCAGCCGCAATCGTCAGTTTCTTGCAGATATTTATCTCCCCATTTCCTCTGGAGTTCAGCAGCCTCAAACGCCAGCCAAGTTAATTGTCATCTCTCACGGTTTGGGTTCAGACCGCCAAACTTTTGTATATTTGGCCGAACATTTAGCTTCCTATGGGTTTGCCGTTGCCGTCCCCGAACATCCGGGAAGCAATGCCCAACAATTGCAGGATTTACTCAGCGGTAAAGCTAATGAAGTGGCAGAACCAAGTGAGTTTATTAATCGACCTTTGGATATCAAATTTTTGCTGAATGAACTCACTCTTCGCTCTCAGTTCAATCCGGCTTTTAAAGGTAAAATAAATCTGCGAGAAGTTGGCATTATCGGTCAATCTTTTGGTGGTTATACCGCGTTAGTTTTAGCGGGGGCTACCATTAATTTACCGAAACTGCAAAAAGATTGCGCCGCGATCGATAACTCCTGGAATACATCGCTTTTACTTCAGTGTCGCGCTCTTTCATTACCGCTATCTCAGTATAATTTGCGAGATGAAAGAATAAAAGCTGCGATCGCTATTAACCCAATTACTAGCAGCATCCTGGGGCCAGATGGCCTTAGCAAGATCAAAATTCCGGTGATGTTCGTTTCCGGTAGCGCCGATACCGTTGCACCCGCTTTAGACGAACAAATTCAGCCTTTCACCTGGCTAACCACTCCAAACAAGTACCTCGTGGTGATGAAAAACGGCACTCACTTTTCTACTCTGGCACCAACTGAGTCAGATCTGCCACTTCCCGAATCCGTGCTTGGGCCTGACCTGGCTTTAGCCCGTAGCTATACGAAGGCGTTCGGTTTGGCCTTTTTTGGATTTTATATTGGCAATCGCCCACAATATCAACCCTATTTGAGTGCATCTTATGTAGAATCAATAGGTCGAGAACGTCTCCCACTTAGTTTTGTGCGATCGCTTTCTCAAATTGACTTAAAAGCGGCACTTCAGCGTTCTACCACACAGGCAACTATATCGCCTAAACCTTAGTTAGTCTGCTGAGAAATTACGTTTTTTTTAACGCAAAGGGACGCAGAGTAAAGCGCAAAGTACGCAGAGAAAGAACGATCGCTTTTGCGGTTTAAATGACAGTGGTGATATTGAAAAATATAGGATGAAATTGTGCAAGGTTTTCTCAACTTAAACAAACCATTTGGAATCACTTCCCACGACTGTGTAGCGCGGGTGCGGCGACTGTTACGCCTCAAGCGTGTGGGACATGGCGGAACTTTAGACCCAGCCGCTACTGGCGTTTTACCGATCGCGTTGGGTAAGGCAACTCGACTATTGCAATATTTGCAGCCAGATAAAGCTTATCAGGCAACAATTAGACTGGGATTAATTACTACTACAGATGATTTACAGGGGGAAATTCTCACTTCCCAGTCGGTAACTGGATTGACTTTAGAGGAAGTGGAAGCAGCACTTAAGCAATTTGAGGGAAAAATTCAGCAAGTACCGCCCAATTACAGTGCAATTCAGGTACAGGGTAAACGTTTATACGACTTAGCACGCGCTGGAGAAAAAATTGAAGTTGCGGCTAGACCCGTAGAAGTTCATAATATAGAAATATTGGCATGGCGAACTGGGGAGTTTCCAGAAGTGGATGTCGCGATCGCTTGTGGCCCCGGTACTTATATTAGATCTCTAGCACGGGATTTGGGCGCACTCTTAAAAACTGGCGGAACACTTGCGGCTTTAATTCGTACCGAAAGTTGTGGCTTAAAGTTATCAGATAGTCTAACTTTTGAGGAATTGGAACAACAGCTACAGCAAGAAACCTTTAATCCCATTCCACCAGCAGCAGCTTTAGAACATTTAGCCGCAATCACATTGCCAGCAAAAGATGCTAAAGCTTGGTGTCAAGGACAGCGCATTCTTTTGACAGACTTTCCAGCTGAATACTTAGCCCAGGATGTTTTGCGGGTTTATGACGAAGACAAACGCTTTTTGGGAATTAGTCAGTTGGTTAACTCAGATACAGGTTTGCTACTGATTCCTCAGATGGTGTTTGAGCCAATGTAGGATATCCATGCAACAGATGGTGCTTTTTCGTAAACATACGGCTGAATTTGCTAGCTTAGAAACATCAGGACTTACGCACTAACCAAGGTTTTGCCCCCCTAACCCCCCAGATTTGGGGCTAGGGGGGCGATTGCGTAAGTCCTAATATAAAAATGGCTATCTCAGAGGCAAAAAAATGAGCAGAGAAGACGCAAAATCGATCGCCCGTGAATTGAAAAACCAGGTCATTATTTTAGGTGGAATCGTCGCCATCATCTGGTTCCTAGAAATCGTCGATCAATTCTTCCTCAGAGGGGCGCTGGATATTTATGGTATAATTCCGCACAGCACTATCGGACTTCGCGGCATTTTGTTTGCACCGTTTTTACACGGAAATTTCTTTCACCTAGCCGCTAATACTGTACCTTTTGTCACTCTTGGCTGGTTGATAATGCTGCGAGAAACCAGCGATTTTTTCATTGTCTCGGCTATAACAATGTTAGTCAGCGGACTTGGTGTTTGGCTGACTGCCCCATCCAACTCTCTCCATATTGGCGCAAGTGGAGTGGTATTTGGCTATCTTGGCTTTTTGCTACTGCGGGGCTACTTTGAACGCAGCATTATATCTATTGCCTTGTCCTTAATTGTGGGCTTCTTCTACGGAAGCTTGATTTGGGGCGTCCTGCCGTCGCAGATAGGGATATCGTGGCAGGGACACTTATTTGGATTTATCGGCGGTGCGATCGCAGCACGCTTCTTACCGCACCAAAAGGGAGTATCATAAGCTGTAGCGCATTTAACGCCATTTACCGCAGATGCAGACAGATGAACGCAGATAAACGCACATAAGAATAAGAACAAGAATTTTTTAGGTAACCAATGGGTAAGGACACGATATGACTGAAACTCTCTGGGATCAAGAGTTTCTTCAACTAAAATCTAAAATCGTATCGCCCCATCCGTTATGTAGCGACCGCCAAGGCAGCTAGGACGTACTAAAACGCTAGAATCAATTCACAGAAAGCATTTGAATGAGTGACTTTTGACTTTTGACTTTTGACTTTTGACTTTTGACTTTTGCTATAGTTGGGGTTTCAAAATTTGAGCTTGATAGATGGTAGCAATAGCCTGAACTATTCCCATAGTTACAAATAGTACTTTAAATGAACAATAATTAACAATTAAGCCGCCTATAATTATGCTAATTCCAGTAATTACTTGATCTCTTCCCACAGCAATACCCCAAAGATATCCTGCTTTCGTTTTATCTTCATAATAATTTACATATAATGCGTCCCATGTAGGAGTTGCTAAGGCAGTGGCGAATCCTAATCCAACTTGTACGAACAATAATTGTAATGGCGATGAAACTAATAAATAGCTGAATGTAAATATTGTATTTATTCCATAACCAGCTACCATTAGTTTTTCCTTACTAATTTTGCGATCGGAAATATTCCCTACACATATAGTAAATATTCCTGTGGCAATCATGTAAGTTGCCCAAATCCAAGAAATATCTAATATGTTACCCCCTATTTTTTCAGTAAAAACTCCAAAAATAGGCCCTAACATTCCTTCTCCTAAAGACCAAAGATTGCTTCCATAAAGAAGAATTTTTAAGTTCTTATTCAAAGTAATAGGTTGCCTAAAAGAGCGGCGGCACATTTTTATTATGAATTTCAAAATTTTCTACCTTTTTTTGTTCATGACTAATAACATCATGATTCAGTTGTTTGGTAGAGGCAACAGGAATGTTGCTAGTGCAGGATGGCCGAAATAACTCACCACTAAAAATTGCCTCTGTTGCTCTGGAAATCTTGATTTTTACCACTGACAGCGGAAGAAGGGGCTAGGGGCTAGGGGCAAGAAAAGTCAAAAGTCAAAAGTCAAAAGTCAAAAGTCAAAAGTCAAAAGTCAAAAAATAATTAATTACAACTGACAACTGACCACTGACAACTGACAACTGACCACTGACCACTGACCACTGACCACTGACAACTGACAACTGACCACTGACAACTGACAACTGACAACTGACAACTGACCACTTGCACTAGCTAAGCTTTCACCTGTCTTCGATAACGGGGACGGCAGGGGTTACCCCAGCAAACCTGTGCAGCAGGCAAATTACGGAAGACTGTACTGCGGGCACCCACTACAGCATTAGCTCCTATTTTTACACCTGGCCCAACGAAGCAATCAGTCGCCACCCAAGCACCGTTACCAATCTCAATACTCTCAGTTATCAGGCCAAAAACTGGGTCTTTAATGTCGTGATTGCCGGTACAAAGGTAGGTTTTTTGCGAGATTACGCAGTGCTTACCGATGCGAATGCGATCGAGACTGTAAAAAACAACATCATCTCCAATCCAGGTGTAGTCTCCAATTTCGACTTTCCAGGGATAGGTAAAACGTGCTGTAGGTCTGATAACGACACCTTTACCAATCGTAGCGCCAAACAGCCGCAGCAGGGATTGTCGTGGGGCGTGCAGATTGTGAGGAGTCAGGGGAAATGCGATCGCCTGCACCAACCACCAAAGCAACACATACCAACCGGGACGACCGCGATCGAACCCTGATTGGTTGTACTTGCGTAAATCTACCCAGGGTTCTGCATCAAGCACCGGCAATTCATGGCGATCGGTTACATCCGCACCTTTAGCCGCATTTGACGAAGTATCCAGGTTGGGACTAGAGTCTGGAGTTGCGGGCGTCATGGTTCCATCTTCCTGGTGTCGCAAATCAAACCATTAACAAATAAGTGTAAGCACGAACTTCTGCCTAATTACTGTTCGGTACATGAGGCACTGCTTGAGGAGGAGTAATCGGTGTGGGTGAAGTGTTCAACTGACCGCCAAAACGCTGTAACTCATAAAGTTTTATCCCAATTTGATACTCGTACTGGCTCATTAGCCGCGCATAAATGTACCCTGGTCTACCATCCAAAAAGCCGAGTTGAAAAATGTAGGTAATCATAAACCTCAGTGCCGGTTTGAACGGTAGCCAAACCCAGACTTTTCTGAGAAAGCGCTTGCGCTGGACGGGATTGCGGATGATTGTAAGCAAGCGCTTGAAGCGATCGCTCTCATCGTTAATTGTTTCCAGGTCATCCTTGCCGCTCAGGAAATTAAGATAGAGGCGGGCTTCCCAATTGGAATAGCGGTTGTGTCTCTCCAGCCATTGGTAGATATCCCGAAAGTCTATGTGCAGCATATCGTTTTTAAGATAACCGACCTGACCTTTAAGGATGACGTGCTCGTGGACTTCGTTGTCACCCGTGTTCGGAACATCTTCCGTCTTCAGATTTTCATAGCGGCCTTTTTCGTGCTTCAACAGACGCAAATTCCAGTCTGGATATCTGCCGCCGTAACGAATCCATTGCCCTAGAAAGAAGACTCGGCGGTTGACATAATAACCGTTATAGTCGGGATTTTGAATAGCTGCGGCAATCTCCTCCCAAAGTTCGGGAGTAATGCGTTCGTCGCAATCAACAATTAGCACCCACTCATTATGGAAAGGTAAATTGTCCAGACCCCAGTTTTTCTTTTTAGGCCAACTACCGTTGAAGTAGAACTGGACTACTTTCGCTCCATAACTTTCAGCTATTTCTACAGACCGATCGCTACTTTGGGAATCGACCACAAAAACTTCATCTGCCAGTGCCACGCTTTCCAGACAGGCAGGCAAATTGGCCTCTTCGTTTTTGGCAGGAATCAGGACAGAAACTGGTATTTTAGATGGCGTAGCAGTCATAATACAAAGTTATAACGGTAGCTCTGGGTTTAGAACTGAGTCGCTTTCTTCGCGCTCATCGCAAAGTTAGTGAGTCTAAAAATTGACATACAGCATTTAAGATCGATCGCACTTACTTGGCCTCTTTAGGTGCCGACACCATTGTTTGGATAGCAGCACTTAAATAACCAATCTGACCGTATGTATAAACCAAATTTTCAAAGCGTTGCGCGGGATCGCTCAAATGCTTTAAAGATTTGTACAAACCTCGAATCAACCGTTCGCTTCCCCGTCCCAGTTGACCCAAACCAGCACGACCGGATATTTTTTCCCGGTAACACTCGCTGATCCCTTGCCACCAGCTTCGGCTAAAAAACCAGCTTTGGTTGAGCCGTTCGGGAGAAACGTTGTGAGCCACCAAAGCGTCTGGGAGATAGGCCACCTGCCAACCTAGTTTTAGAGCCTGTTCTGTCATCAGTAGTTCTTCATTGGATAACAAATTTTTACCAACTCGACCCAGGTTAACATTGAATCCACCAATTTGTGCCAGAAAGGTGCTACGGATGGAATAGTTCAAGCCTCTGGGAGTAAGACCGGGGTTTTTGATATATACAAGTTTATCCCCCAAGTTATATGCTCCCAAATTTCCGGCCAAGTCTTCCGAAAGCCAAGACGGCGCTGAATAACCTTCCGGCCAAATCAGGGTGACTTTTCCGCCAGCAATTGCCAGTTTTTCGTCATTTTGATAGGCTGCGTACAGCACGCTCAGCCAGCCGGGGCTCGCCACTGCATCATCATCAAGATAAGCGAGTATTTTGCCTGTGGCTACTCTAGCACCTGTGTTACGTGCCACAGATAAACCCGTGACGGGTTCGTAGAGATATTTCACCGCCGATCGCAACTCCACGACTTCGCGGGTGCGATCGCTCGACGCATTATCCACCACCACTATTTCAAAATCAGCAAAATCCTGTGCCAGCAAGCTATCGATCGCAGCGCCTAAATAGCTATCTCGATTATGGGTACAGATAATGGCAGAAACTAAAGGCATAAACTTAGCCACCAAATGTGACTGATAGTTACCAATTTTACATTGCTCTTTGCTATATCACAGCGTTTGGATATGTCCCTGCAAAAAGACGAAAACCTCAGCCAGTTCAGTGAGATGAGTTTCCAGTTCCTGCTTGCGGACGAGCAGATGTTGGAGTTTTTGATAGCGTGCTAGAGCCAGACTAACACTGGGTAGTTCCTCTGGCGGACAGGGACGATACCACCTCTTGCCATCAGCATTCCAACCTACTAGGCGATACCCACTACCGTTCTGAATTTGGAATTGGCAATCTTTCCCCCTTTGAGTATGGGGCACTGCTGCAACTTCTGTTGGTATTTGAGGAGACATGGACTCCAACCAACCTTCGATCATCGGACCTTCCAGATAAATATCTTGAATTTGTCGTAAGATTTGTCGTAATTCTGTCTGCCATCGGCCCACAACCGCTTCCATTTCTTTGAGCAGAGTCATCGCCAGATATGGGTTGACGCCATTGCGGTGACTGGTAAACCGAGGCGATTCGATTTTGGGCAGTGCTGGTGTCTTTTTGACTTGCTGTTGTTGCCCTGAAAAAGAATTTACCTTGAGATCCGACCTTGTGGGATAGTCTTGATGGCTGGTTGGGGACTGGGATTTCAACCCATTGGTCTGATTTCCCAACTTTGAGGACGGTTGCTGCCTTTTTAGGCCGCTTTGAGCCGCTACCTGCTGTAGTGTCTCCTCAATCTTTTGTAATTCTAGTTTCATCTGTCTTCCCCCTTGGATACCCTCGCCATAGTTGTACTCAGCTTGGTGGTGAGAGGAAAGGCTTTCTCAGGGTATGTGCCTCTCCACCATTAAATTATGGATAATGGTACAGGTTTTTGGTTGGGAAGAGCGTAAAACCCACTCCCAAAAGCAATCTTACCTAAACTCAAGGTATAACATCTTTGGTAAAAAGAAGATTGCTACTCACAAGTATTGCAGTTTACATGAGATCGATCGTGACCCAAGCGGCTCAAAAGCGAGTAATTTTGGTGACAGGCCCTGCACGGTCTGGTAAAAGTGAATGGGCCGAAACCTTGGCGATCGAGTCTGGTAAACCTGTCATATACGTGGCTACTGCCAAGGTTGACCCAACTGACTCCGAGTGGCAGCATAGGATTGAACAACACCAGCACCGACGCCCGACTGACTGGCGCACTGTAGAAGTGCCAGTAGATCTGGGGGCAACTATTCAACAAGCAACCGATCGCAATTGTCTGTTGATCGATTCTCTGGGAACTTGGGTAGCTAACCTCTTGGAACAAGATGATGCTTGCTGGGAGAAGACTTTACAAGAGTTGCTGAAATATATTGAGAATTGTGTTGGCAATGTAATTTTTGTAGCGGAAGAGACTGGCTGGGGCGTGGTTCCTGCCTACCCAGTCGGTCGGTTGTTCCGCGATCGCTTGGGTATGTTAGTTCGTCGAGTGGGTGCTATAGCCGATCCTGTTTACTTAGTCACCGGCGGTCATGTTTTAAACTTGAGCATTTTAGGCAACCGTCTAGCACCTTATCCCCCTTGTCCCCCTTATCCCCGCCGAGGTTTCAATTAACGTTATGGCATCAGAAAATGAAGTCAAACAATATCTCGCCTATTGGTTTCAGTTGGGAAAGAAAGTTTTAATTAGGAATGGTCAGGAAACGCTACTGCCAAAAAAGGTGATCCAGGGTGCGAGTTACAGCGATGAATTTGAACGGTGTTGGCAGCAAATTATCTCTCCCGACTCAGGCGAGTGTTATTTAGAAGGGACAGACGAAACCATTGCCGAACTGCTCGCACCTGCGTGGGACATGATTGACTGCGCTCGTTGTTCGATGCCAATACCCGTGCGTAACGCTGGAATGCCTCCCGAAGCTTGCCCCTGTTTTGATTTGTCCGGTTGGCCTAACACGGAGGCCCCCTCACCGCGATCGCCTATTGATACCCAGGCTCATCTCACTCAAATTCGCGATCGGCTCTTGAAAAACAAATAATAAGGGAAAAGTCAATCGATTTTGGATTTTGGATTTTGCGCGAAGTGGGCGTCTTGGCGGTTCCCGTCACGATGCCCACCTTCGCAAGAGAGGATTTTGGATTGACCCGCAGACAGTGGTGAGGGGACTTGTAATACTGAAAAGGTTTTTTTCTTCTCCACAATTGAAAGTCCAGGGCTTGAAACCTTTTTAGTTTTTGTAGGACTTACGCATTTTATGCCTTATCCACTACAGATGTAGAGTCAATTCATGAATTGACTCTACATCTGCGGGTAAAAGCGCCTTATTCCATAAGTCGTGTTTTCGGTAAGAAGTTAAAAAAAATAGGGACTGAGGAATGGGACTGGAAAATGGGAAAATAAAAAGAAAGATTTCGATCGAGAATTGAACATCATTTCTTACTTACTAAGCTAACACGCATCTAATTCGGATATTTCTAATCCGGCAATCAAACCTTCAATTCCTCTCCCACTCCCCCACTCCCCCACTCTCCCACTCCCGCTAAACATACAAATTAAATGCGTAGCAGCTTAGCCTTCCTCTTCCCTAGCCCCTCTGTTTTACATCAGCTTCCCCCAGAGCTTGTGCAAGTAGCTCTGTTAATTGCAATGTTAGCGCCCATCGGTCGAGATACTCAAAATCCAGTCGTTCCCCCTGTAGTTTCAGCACGCCTAAGATGTCCCGCCATTGTTTTTGGGATTCTCTAGAAGTCATCCGAAACCAAACCAATTTCTGCAAGATCGTATCTTCAGGCGTACAAACATAAAAAGATTTGTCAATATCGCCGTCGGGAACATGAAGTTGACGGCGGGACATTTTAGAACGAGAAAATTCATCATCCCGCATCACGAAGATGTCTGCTTTCTCCGTCGTCGTTAGGTGGATAACATTAAACGATGAAGTCCTGCTACTCATGGCATCTTCTACAGCTACTTCGCTGATATAAAATTGTCCTGCCATTGCGTCAATTAGTGGCTGAATCTGACTGGGTTGAATATTTACTACCAAGTCCAAATCCTCCGTATATCTGACTTCTCCTTGCAGCGAACTGGCTACGGAACCTCCTACATAGTAAGGGATGCCTAAAGAGTTGAGGATGCCTGCCAGCTGGTGTGCTAGCCAAATTGGGTCTTCTATCATTAAGTCTTCCCGATATTCCAATCCAGATAACAAGTCAGCCCATTCTAGTCCTAAACGTTTCCTGATGTAATGCTGCCTGACAATATCTTTTGAGGCATTGGGAAACTGGCTTTTAATTCCCATCCAAGCTAATGTTGGCCCCCGTTTGGCTACCCGCCTGAAGAGAGCTTCTTTTTGCCCAGGCGTCATTTTTCGCCACAGCCCAAACTGCACTTGCTCAGCTTCAATAGAAGTATCGATCGATTGCGTCCGATAACCAGTTATGGGCTTGCCGGTAACTGTCATGGTTGTGGTTTCCTACTTGATTCTTTTTGGCTCTTTCAGAGTTATAGCAATCAAAGGATTTTTGACTTTTGACTTTTGACTTCCGCGTAGCGGACTAGCCCCTTCTTCGGGCTACTTCATAAGTCAAAAAGTCATAAGCCATTTCGGTACTTGGGAAAATCGATCGCGCTTCCGCAAGCAGGTCGTTTAACTGAATGTCATTTCCAGGGGCGTAGCGGGGGCTGAAATGAGTCATAATCAGATGCCTTGCACCCGCTCCCAAAGCCGCCTGCGCCGCCATAGTCGAGGTAGAGTGTAAGCGATCGAAAGCAAGCTGTGCATCTTGGTGAGCAAAGGTAGCTTCGTGAATTAACACATCCGCATCTTGTGCTAATTCCACAGCGCCATCGCAATAAACCGTGTCAGTACAATAAGCAATTTTCCGCCCTATTTCCGTTGCCCCGCATAAATCAGCCCCATTAATTTGACGGCCATCTGGAAGGGTAACTTGTTCGCCCCGTTTGAGTTTGCCGTAGAGAGGGCCTGATGGAATGCCCAACTGGGCTGCTTTTTCCACATTAAAACGCCCAGGCCGGTCTTTTTCCACCACCCGATAGCCGAAAGCGGTGACGCGGTGCTTTAGAAGTCCGCAACTGACGGTGAATTCCTCATCCTCGTAGATGAATCCCGGCTGAACGGTATGCACCTTGAGCGGATAGGAAAGATGAGTATAAGAGTAACGTTCGCAGGCTCGCAGGTATTCATTTAGACCTGGAGGCCCGTAAATATCAATTCTAGTGGGATTGCCACCCAAACCAGCGGTTGCCAAAAGACCCATCAAACCAAATATGTGATCGCCGTGCAGGTGAGTAATAAAAATGCGAGTCAGCTGGCTGATTTTGAGGTCACTTCGCAGTAATTGATGCTGAGTGCCTTCGCCGCAGTCAAATAACCAAAATTCCGCCCGCTGAGGCAGGCGCAAGGCAACGCTAGAAACATTGCGCGATCGCGTCGGTACACCAGAGCTTGTGCCCAAAAAAGTAATCTGCACGGGCTTTTAGTCAACCTTATCCAAATTTTAGGAACTTCTCTATTGATATATTAGCTGGTCAAAAACTTTTTCTTTACGATTGAGCCAAATTGCGATATGCTATTTGACTGTTCGGCTGCTGCCAGCTATAGGAAAGTGCTGAGTGCTGAGTGGTGAGTATAAACACAGTCCTTTCCTTGGTTTGAACGGTCAATACCGATCGAATATATCTGACTGTGGCTTATCTATCTTTGGATAGAAGGTTTAAACCGGGCATGGCAGCAAAACCGCAAACATGGTTAATATAACCAGAATCGTACAACCAAAGTTTAAGCGGGAATTGACGACCTAACTTAAACAATTTCGTCCAAATTAAATCGTGCAAAATGCTTGTAACCTCAATAATCAGCCGTGTGAGGAGGTTTTGAACAAGATGGTAACTACTCGTTTCCTCTTCTCGCTTTTATCTACAAAACTAAGCCAGTCCATGCACCAAAAAGGGCCAAAGCTTTGGCTGGCAATGCTGTTCTGGATTTTACTGGGTGCTACTGCACAGGCGCTGGAATTGCGAGTCGCCATTGAAGAAAGTGTGAGTCAGGTCAAAGTTGGGAGTACCACCAAAGCAGTTGTCCGCGATGCTGCTGGTAAACGCCTGGGAGAAATTGCGCCGATGAATGCGTTCTACGCGCAAGCGAATGGCGGTGGCGTTGTTTTAGATCGTTGGCGTTCAACCTCGCTTTGGGTTGAGCCTGATAATAATGGCTATGTTTGGATTGGCGAGCGCTGGTATCGAGGACGCACGCGAGTTGTTCACACAGACAAAGGCTTGACTGCCATCAACTACGTCGATCTCGAAAAGTATCTCTACAGCGTTTTGGGCGGAGAAGTATACGCTAACTGGCCTCAAGAAGCTCTCAAGGCTCAAGCCGTGGCTGCCCGCACCTACGCACTTTACCAGCGCCAAACTAGGGGCAATAGCACCTACGATTTGGGGGATACGATCGCATGGCAGGTTTATAAAGGCATTGAAAGTGAAGCCCCACCTCTGTACTCGGCAGTTGATACTACCGCCGGTCAAGTGGTGACCTACAACGGCAAAATTATTCTCGCCGCTTTCCACTCCTCCTCTGGCGGACACACCGAAAACGTTGAAAATGTCTGGTCAGATAATTTGCCCTACCTGCGGGGCGTTCCAGACTTCGATGGGAATACTCCTGAAGCCCAATGGGTAAAAAGTTTCACCCGCGAGGAACTCAGCAGCCGCATTAGCGGTGTGGGTAATGTGCTGTCTATGACACCGGAGCGCACATCGCCAGTTGGGCGCATCATCACCATGAAAGTGATCGGCGATCGCACTTCGCGAGTAATCAGCGGCCCTGCCCTGCGTCTGGCACTGGGACTAAGAAGCACATGGTTCACCGTCACCCCTGACGCTGCTGGCAAATCTGTTCCCAGCACGTTCAAGATTGAAGGGCGCGGTTACGGTCACGGTCTCGGTTTGAGTCAGTGGGGAGCTTACAGTATGGCTCGCCAGGGAGCAAACTACCAGCAAATCGTGCGCCACTATTACCAAAACACGACTCTTGCCAAAATTAAAGTGGTAAACGAATCTCGGTAACCGACAAGCACTATGGCGGTAGCTTTAACGTGAACTATACCCAAGTTACGGGGTAAATGCAGTTCCAGAAAATCTAGCTAATTCTGCTCAATCTTACTCATTTTTATAGCTAAATGCCAATAATGA
>NZ_JAIQZN010000122.1 GCF_023333585.1 Argonema antarcticum A004/B2 | reverse complement strand
TCTCCCACTCTCCCACTCTCCCACTTCCCCACTCCCCCACTCTCCCACTTCCCCACTCCCCCACTCTCCCACTCAGCACTCAGCACTCCCCACTCAGCACTTTGCTGTATGTGCGATCGCCAACAAAATTCACAATTATCCTATAAAGTAATGTTCGCGTAACTGTCCCAGATGGTGTTTCTCATGACAAAAGTCCACACCACCGAGGAACTGATCGAAATTTTGGCACACGAGCGCCAAGCTTGTCTGACTGGTCAGCGTCTTAATTTAACGGCTAAAGCTTCTGGCAATCCTTTAATTGACAAGTTTATCAAAAGCGACGGCGTGCAAAAATTTACGGCTTATCAAGACTTTAAAGCCACCATTCACCGCTATCAGAGGGAAAACCAAGTTTCTGGCATTGTCTGGCGGCAAATTGCTCTCAAAGGCAAGACTCTGCGAATCCCAGAAGTAGATGCCGAGCTGATTGCTTTACCCAGCGATATGGAGACACTGAAAGCTGCGAAAGCTGACCTACTGGCATTCTGGCATGAAGTGACGGCAGGTATGGATTTATACTTGAGTGTAAATAATGGCAAAGACTTTCGTGCGATCGCACCTGCTGATGTGCTGAGAATTTCTTATAAAACAGAATGGGCTGGTTTGTGCAAGTTTGAGAAGTCCGATTTCTTGGAAATAATTTTGCAGATGGGATGGGGAAAGCCAGAGGAAGCTGTTTACAAACGAGGCTGGCCAACTTCCGGTAGCGAGTATATCCATGCGGTGAATCCCGGAAATCGGCCTATTTGTTAGTTTCAGTGTTCGGCTTAACCGCTGTATAAAAACGACGCACTTGCGCCCGTAAGTATTTCCATTGGTCGATCGCGTGGAGTGCGATCGCACAATTAAGCGACGCATCCCAGCAAACTGTAGAATCTCTATAGGACACTAACCGGGTTCTTGACCAATTGAATGATACCACCCAAGTCCTACAGGGAATCAGATCAAGCCGCGTGGCATTGTGATTGTATTTCTCCGAGATACACCACCCATCCTACAAATAGATTAGCTAAAGTTATCACGCCTTTGTACGAGAGAGCCAGAATGGCTCAATGGTGAATCTCCAAGTGCGATCGCTTGTGTCTGCTCAACTGTAAACTGTTTGCTGGGAGTGTGTTTAACGATGGTTTCCTCAAAAGAAGCTGCCCCCACGTTGCTCAAATTCCGCCTTCGCACCACCCTCGTGGTGCCATTCGTCCTGCAAATTGTGGGAACAGTTGGATTGGTTGGCTATCTCTCATTCCAGAATGGTCAAAAAGCCGTCAACGATCTGGCAAGACAATTGCGGAGTGAAGTCACCGCCCGAATTGGAGCAGAACTTCGGACATATTTGGGTAGTCCTCACGATTTCAACCGATTGAATGCGGTCAGGTTTTCTGAGGGTAGTTTTGACATGGTTAAGGCCAGCAATGCTAAGCAATTTCTCACCCAGGTAGAGATTTCCCCCTTTGTATATTCAGCTTACTGTGGGGACTCGCAAGGACAATATCTGGGCGCTTATCGCTTGTTATATCAGGCATCCTCAACCATTGCTATGTCGGTGAGCAATGCGGAAACAAACTACAATTTTTACTTTTATGCAATGGATATTCAGGGGAATCGGCAACGACTCTTGCAAAAGCTCAAACCTTACGATCCCCGGAAACGCCCCTGGTATATTGCTGCGGTAAAGGCAAAGCGAGGGATTTGGAGCGAAGTGTACCTGGATTTTGCCAGTGGACTCCCCACCATTACCGCCAGCGAACCAGTTTATGACTCATCGGGCAAAGTTGTGGGAGTTTGTGCGACGGATGTTGTTCTTTTAGAGGATTTAAGGAAATTTTTGGCAAGTTTGTCTATTAGTAAGACAGGACAGGCATTTTTGATCGATCGCTCCGGTTTCGTACTTTCTAGTTCAACGGATGAACCACTCAAAGTCGGAGAGGGTGAAAATGCCAAGCTCCTTGTCGCCACCGAAAGCAAGACACCCTTGGTGCGAGAAACCGCTCGCTATTTGCAGCAACAGTTTGGCAAATTTGAGCGAATTGAGCGAGCGCAGCAGTTAGACTATTTGTTGCAAGGGGAACGGCAGTTCGTGCAGGTTTTACCGTTAAGTGATGGTAGAGGGATTGATTGGTTGATTGTGGTCGTCGTGCCAGAAGCAGATTTCATGGAGCAAATTAATGCCAATACCCGCATCACAATCCTGTTGTGTTTGCTGGGATTGGTTGTGGCGATCGTCGTAGCAATTCTCACTGCCAACTGGATTACTCGTCCCCTGAAGCAAATTGCCAAAGCCTCACAAGACATGGCAAGCAGCAATTTCAACCAGAATGTTGAACCCAGCCAGATTATTGAACTCGAACAACTAGCAAACTCCTTCAACGATATGGCAGGGCAACTGAAAAACTCCTTTGACAAACTCAATTCCGTCATTGCCCAAGCCAATCAAGTGGGGATGAAAGTTACCGCATCCACTACCCAAATTGCAGTTTCTGGCAAGCAATTAGAAGCCACCGTCATACAGCAAGCCGCTTCCACAAACGAAGTGAACGCTACGGCAATTTCTATTGCTGCCACCTCTGGGGAATTAGTTAAAAGGATGGAAACTATTACTCAACAAGCCCAAGCCACAGCCGAAGCCACCAGTAACAGTCAAGCCAACCTCCAGGAAATGGCAAGTACGATGGATCAGTTGGCAACTGCCACAACCTCCATTTCCTCCAGGCTGGGGGTGATGAATGAAAAAGCCAATAACATCAATAGCGTGGTGACCGCGATTACGAAAGTGGCGGATCAGACAAATTTACTCTCACTCAATGCCTCCATTGAAGCTGAGAAGGCAGGAGAGTATGGGGCAGGTTTCGCCGTCGTCGCTAGAGAAGTCCGGTGGCTAGCGGATAAGGCGGCTCAAGCTGCCCAGGAAATCGAACAGATGGTTCAAGAGATACAATCTTCTGTTGCCAGTGGTGTGATGGAAATGGATAAGTTCAGCTTCCAGGTAAGCAACCATATAGAACAGGTTGGTCGCATCAGTGGGCAAATCGCATCAGCTATAGAACAAGTGCAGAGTCTTACACCCCAATTTGAGATTGTGAGTCACAGCATGGAAGACCAATTTGAGGGTGCTAGGCAAATCAGTAGTGCGATCGCGCAATTAAGCCAAGCATCCCAGCAAACTGTAGAATCTCTACAGGAGACTAACCGGGTTCTTGACCAATTGAATGATACCACCCAAGTCCTACAGGGAATCATCTCCAGTTCGGTGGCATGAAGCTATTAGCGCAGCGTGATTTTTTCGTTTACTCAAAACTAATAAAAAAGCACCTTTTTCAAGGTGCTAAAGACAACAACTATGATTCGCTCAATCTTTTATGGATAAGTACGATTATGGTTACGAGTTCCGATAGATGCACCAACCATCGACGCCACTAAACCCAGTAATGAGCCAAACACAAAGTGCTAATCACCTTTGAGTTTTACTTTAGAGTTAGATTTACGTCGAGGATATCTACCACTAGAAGGAATGCTTGGCTCTATCAAAAGAAGGAGATATAATACTCACAGGAAACTTCTAGCGATATCAATGGATAAATACTTATTGTTTCGGTAAATCGATGGGGTTTGAAAATTTTCAAGCCAAAGATAAATTAATAATTGTTTTTATATAGCAATTTTAAATTAACTGAAGGTCGTCTGACCAAATTTGTCGAAGATTGGGGCGTGCAAGTGATTGGCGGTTGTTGCGGTACTCGTCCTGACCACATTGAAGCATTAGCAGAAATTGGCAAAACTCTCAAACCGAAAGAACGGCATCCCAGCTACGAACCATCCGCAGCATCAATTTATACTGCACAGCCCTACGAACAGGATAACTCATTCTTGATTGTAGGGGAACGGCTAAACGCCAGCGGTTCCAAGAAGTGCCGCGACTTGCTGAACGCCGAAGATTGGGATGGATTGGTATCTTTGGCGAAATCCCAAGTGCGCGAAGGGGCTCATGTCCTCGATGTGAACGTGGATTATGTGGGACGAGACGGGGTGCGGGATATGAGGGAATTGGTGTCACGGGTGGTAACAAATGTGACATTGCCCTTGATGCTGGACTCGACAGAATGGGAAAAAATGGAAGCGGGTCTGAAAGTGGCCGGAGGTAAGTGTATACTTAACTCGACCAACTATGAAGATGGTGAAGAACGTTTCTTCAAGGTTTTGGAAATAGCTAAAAAGTATGGTGCTGGTGTAGTAATTGGTACGATCGATGAAGATGGAATGGCGCGAACAGCAGAGAAGAAATTTCAAATTGCCCAACGCGCTTATCGTCAAGCTGTAGAATATGGTATCGCACCCCAAGAAATCTTTTTCGATACTTTAGCATTACCAATTTCTACAGGTATCGAAGAAGATCGCGCCAACGGGAAAGCCACAATTGAATCTATCCGTCGCATCCGTAAAGAATTACCAGGAAGTCATGTTATTCTTGGTGTTTCTAATGTTTCTTTCGGCTTAAATCCAGCCGCGAGAATAGTGCTGAATTCCATGTTTTTGCATGAAGCAATGCAAGTAGGTGCAGAATTAGGAAAAATGCGCTCACCCTCCACGAATACACCTCGAATCAGACGAATACTTTCTGCTTGTGGATTTAAGATTTGTTCAACTAGATAGTTGAAGTAAGCACAGTCTAACCTATGCGCTTTGGATCTCTCTGGATTCTGCCGAGGTAAAGGTCTATTTGCTTGTCTGAACGCCAACACCAGCACCACCATCCAGTTGAGTATTGCCGCCTTAATTTTGGCAATTATTATTGGCATTCTTACCGCCCGCTGGGTGACACAGCCAATTCTTCAGCTAAATTTGGCAGCAAAAAACATTGCTAAAGGGGAATGGAAGCAAACCGTTGATATCGATCGCACCGATGTAGTAAGCCATTAACCAATGCAAAAACCACAAGTTCTGGGCGACTGACTTCTTTTTCCCTTTTTTATGTTCAATTTGAGCAACAGTCATTTTGATTGCCTCTTATATAGCAGTTCCCGCTGTAATGGAGTACATTTTAAGTAGGGGTGTAGGGGCGAAGCATTCCGGTAATTAACCTCTGCATATAACCGATAAGTTATCTCCCGGAATGCTTCGCCCTTACTTCTGTACCTGAAGATTGGGAATATGGCATCGGAAATGCCTCATACAGCAACCATTTTAGCTATGGTTCATTATTCATCAAATTACCAATGAACAATGAACCATGAACAATGAACTAATCAGCAACTTTTTTGCATCTGACAAAGTAAGACACCAAACCACTGATTTGGGTCAGTCCAAACCTGAAGCGGCACTAAACCATGTGTCCGCAGTTCTTGCTGCACGAGATTGAGGTCGAATTTGCGGGAGATTTCCGTCAAAATTGTTTCGTTTTCCTCAAACTCAACAGTTAAGTCGAGAGCGCGTAATTGCACAGTTTGCGATCGCATACTCCGCAAGTGCATCTCAATTTGGCACTGAGATTTGTTGTAAAAAGCCCAGTGTTCAAACAGCGTCGGATCGAAATCCCCATCAAAACGCCAGTTCAGATGCTCCAGCATATTCAAATTAAAAGCAGCTGTAACGCCAAGGCGATCGTTATAGGCAGCCTCTAACAGATGGGGCGACTTTTGTAAATCTATTCCCAGCAAGAAATACTCGCCCAGATTGAGAGCGTCAGTAATTTGCCAGAAAAAGCGATCGCACTCCTGACGATCCAGATTACCCAGCGTACTGCCCAAAAAACAAATCATCCGCGCCGGTAAGCGAGACGGTGCCAAACCTTTCAGCGCCAATTCGTAAGTGCTAACCAAAGCGCGAACCGCAAGCGATGGATAATCTGCCAGCAATTCCCTAGCACTGCTTTCCAGAATCCCAGCGCTCACATCAATCGGAACATAGCACAGGGGATACTCTAGTTCGCTATAAGCATCCAGCAGAATCCGGGTTTTAGTTGAGCTACCGCTACCCAATTCCACAACTTCACACGCACCAGTTAGCCGCGCAATTTCAGCAGCACATCCTTGCAAAATAGCTGTTTCCGTGCGCGTCAGATAATATTCCGGTAACTCGCAGATTTGCTCAAACAGCTCCGAACCGCGATCGTCGTAGAAATAGCGCGGCGGTAGGGATTTCGGAGTTTGACTTAACCCCTTAACCACATCGCCACCGTCAATCTGTCGATCTTGTGAAAGCGCTTTAGGATTGAGTAGATGCTGTATTTGCAAGCGGTTTGCGATCGTGTATTGAGAAGCAGCCTTGCCGCTTACAGTCTGAAAAATGGACATTCAACCTCCGTTTGTCTGGCAGCAATTGCGATCGGAACAGTCCGCTAGAGCTACACCAACTAAGAATGGTTTACTCAAATGGACTCAGCAAGTGAAACACAAAGCAGTACAGAATAAAATCACGCCTAAGCAAGAAGTTTCGCGCTGATGTTTGTTCGTTCCGCATTTTCCCACTAAAAGGGTGCCGATCTCATCCGAAGGCCCATATAAAAAGTAAAACCCCCAATACCCACCCTAGTAACAGACTCATCCCCAGGCATCTCGTTTGGATTAAATTTGCATCAGTCCTGGGATAGGCAAATTAGCTAAACTGAGGTTAACGTAGTTAGTTATGCTAAGACAGTAACAATCAGCCCAAAGCCGAAAAAGCTGTCAGCCTAAACAAAAAAGCAAAGTTTTAATAATTCCGATCGGTACTGCTTCGATTGGAAATTAATTCTACGATCGATAGGCATACACTCCCACTCTGTAACATCATAATGCTCTCACTCCCTGGCTACCAAATCACCGCCGAAATTTACAGAAACTCTCAGACAGTCATTTATCGAGCCAAACTGCTAGAGCCTGAAAAAAACGTTATCCTCAAAACTATTACTGTTGAATATCCCACGCCAGCCGAAATCCTTCGACTCAGACACGAATACGAAATAATCCAAAATTTGGATAACCCAGGAATAGTCAAAGTTTTAGGATTAGAAACTTGCGATCGCGTCCCCGTATTAGTCTTAGAAGATTTCGGCGGCACTTCACTCAAAGAAATTATCACTTCTCACCAACTCGATTTAACCAACTTTCTGCGGATTGCCATTCAGCTAGCAGAAACTTTAGCACAGTTGCATCGAAATCACATCATTCACAAAGACATTAAACCCAGTAACATCATCTTCAATCCAGACACAGGCGAGGTAAAAATTACTGACTTTGCCCTCGCCTCCCAACTCTCAAGAGAAAACCCGATCGTCAGCAATCCCCATTTACTAAAAGGCACCCTCGCCTATATGTCGCCCGAACAAACAGGTCGAATGAATCGAACGATCGATTATCGTACCGATTTTTATTCCTTGGGCGTCACCTTTTATGAAATGCTGACAAGTCAGCTACCTTTCCCAACCAACGACCCGATGGAATTGGTTCACTCCCATATCGCCAAACAGCCAATATCTCCCCATCAGGTTAATCCAGAAATTCCCTCATCAGTGTCTGATATTGTCATAAAGTTATTATCCAAAACTCCTGAAGATAGATATCAAAGTGCTTTTGGATTAAAAGCAGATCTGGAAACCTGTCTAACGCAGCTAGAAAATACTGGCAATATTTCAGATTTTTCGATCGCTAGTTTTGATAAATCCGGTCAACTAACAATTCCCCAAAAACTTTATGGCCGCGAGTCAGAAGTAGCTATTCTCATGGATGCTTTCGTTCGCGTAGCGTCTCCCCAGGAGAATCGCGTAGCGTCTCCCCAGGAGAATCGCGTTGCAGCAGGAAGCACAGAAATGATCCTGGTTGCCGGTTATTCAGGCATCGGCAAATCAGCCTTGATACATGAAATACACAAACCAATTATCGGGCGGCGGGGTTATTTTATAGACGGCAAATTCGACCAGTTTAAACGAAATATTCCTTATTCTTCTCTAATAGAAGCTTTTCAGAGTTTGATGCGGCAAATTTTAACCGAAAGCGAAGTACAAATCCAACTTTGGAAACAGAAACTTTTAGATGCCCTTGGCCCTAACGCTCAAATGATTATTGATGTTATTCCAGCAGTGGAACTGATTATCGGTAAACAGCCACCTTTACCACAATTAGGGCTAAGCGAGTCACAAAATCGGTTCCGTTTGGTTGTTCAAAATTTTATTCATGTTTTTACTCAAAAAGAACACCCGATAGCGATATTTCTTGATGATTTACAGTGGGCGGATTTGGCATCCCTGAAGTTGATTACACTGCTAATGACCGACCCTGACAGCCAATATCTGTTGTTAATTGGGGCTTATCGAGATAATGAAGTAGATGCAACTCATCCTCTGATATTGACATTAGATAAGATTCGCAAAAAGGGTGGTGTAGTTAATACTATTTTCCTCAAAGCTTTAAATATTAATAATGTCCAAAAAATAATTATCGACACCCTCAGTTGCGACATCGATCGCGGACAAGCTTTAGCGGAATTATTGCTGAATAAAACCAATGGTAATCCCTTCTTTTTAACCCAGTTACTCAACTCTCTCCACTCAGACAACCTGCTTACCTTCAATTTCAACATAGGAAACTGGGAGTGGGATATCAAGCTTCTTCAAGGTATGGAAATCACCGAAAATGTCATCGAACTAATGGTAGACCAAATCCAGAAACTATCGGATAGTACGCAGAACGTATTAAAACTGGCTGCTTGTATTGGCAATCAATTTGATTTAGGATTTCTCTCGATTATCAATGAAAAATCTCCTTTTTCAACCGCTGCTGAGCTTTGGGAAGCGCTTCAGGCAGGTTTTATTTGGCCGATCGACGATGACTATAAAATTGCTTTGATTGTCAGCGATCGCCAAACCGAACAACTGACAGTTAAATACAAATTTTTGCACGATCGAGTGCAGCAAGCCGCTTATGCCTTAATTCCAGAATCCCAGAAAAAAGCTGTTCACCTGCAAATTGGTCGGCTGCTATCAAGTAATACACCCACCTCAGCACGTACAGAAAAAATATTTGATATTGTTAATCATCTGAATCTAGGTTGGGAATTAATTGACCAAGAAGAAGAACGAGTCGAATTAGCAAAATTGAACTTGTCAGCCGGAAAAAAAGCTAAAGACGCAACGGCTTATGCTGCCGCCAACGAATATTTTACAATTGGCATGAAAATTTTAACCGGAGATATCTGGGAAAAATACTATGACTTGGCTTTTCATCTGCATAAAGAACGCGCAGAATTAGAGTATTTTAACGGTAATTTCAAGCAATCGGAATCATTGATTTATCTGACCTTGGCACAAGCTAAATCACCCTTGCATAAGGCAGAAATGTACAATATATCAATCGTACAATATACCATGCAGACCAAATATGCAGAGGCGATCCAAGCCGGTCGAAAGGGTCTGAAGCTGCTAGATATCCATCTACCTGAAGAAAAGTTACAGACCGCAATTTATGTCGAACTATCTGAAGCAAAGAAAAATTTTGGAAATCGCGAAATATACAGCTTAGTTGATGCGCCAGAAATGACTATTCCCACAAAAAAGATGGCTATAAAATTGTTAAATAGCATGATGGCACCCGCCTATTTTTTCGATCAAAATTTGTGGCTATCGATGGTTGTTAAAACAGTTAATTTATTTTTTAAATACGGTCATACTCCCGACTCACCGCACGCCTATACTAGCTATGGAATTATCCTTGGTGATATTGAAGGTAATTATCAATCTGGCTATGAGTTTGGTCAGCTAGCCTTGAAAGTCAGCGATAAGTTCAACGATCTCGCTCAGAAATGTATAGCTTCTTGTGATTTTGCCAATCTTATACTTCCTTGGGTGAAGCATATAAAGCACGCTCATCCCATCAACAATGATGGGTATCAAGCAGGTTTAAAAGCCGGGGAAATGCACTTTACTGGATACACACTTTTCCAGCAAGTATTTAATCTATTCTATCAAGGCAAAAATCTTGAAGATATATTAGCCGAAATTTCAATCGCTTTGCATTTTTGTATAAAAACCCAAAACAAGATGTCAACAGATTCGATATTGGCTTTGCAAATGACAGTTATTAATTTAATGGGAATTACCTCAGATAAAACTATTTTTAAATTAAAGGAAATGAGCGAATCACAATATTTTGCCAACTGTTATTATCATCAAAACTTGTATTCGTTAGTTCTATATTATATTTTGAAAAGCCAGGTTCTCTATCTCTACGGTCACTACGATCAAGCACTCCTGTGCGTTTTGGAAGCTGAAAAGCTACTCCTTTCTATAATCAATACCTTCGCCGTTGCCGAGCTTAATTTTTATTACTCACTCATTCTTTTGGGACTTTATCCTACTGTTTCAGAAAAACTGCAAGAAAAATATTTGCATCAATTAAAGACAAACCAAAATCAGATGAAAATATGGGCAGATAATTGCCCTGAAAATTTTTTGCATAAGTATCTTTTAGTCGAAGGAGAATTAAGTGCGATCGCAGGTAAATATTTAGAAGTAATAGACTTGTACGATCGCGCAATTCAATTAGCTAGAGAAACTGAGTTTTTTCAAAATCAAGCATTAGCAAATGAACTAGCCGCAAAATTTTGGTTGTCTAAAGGTAAAGAGAAAATTGCTAAATCTTATATGAAAGAAGCCCACTATGGCTACCAAAGTTGGGGCGCAAAACGCAAAGTGGAAGATTTAGAAGAAAAATATCCTCAGCTGCTGTCTAAAGAATCTATCCAGATTACAACAGGACTTCAGATGATTACTAGCACGACTTCTTCAACCAGTAGCGATAATGCAGGTGTCCTAGACTTGACGACAGTTATGAAAGCATCCCAAACCCTAGCAGGTGAAATCCTTATCGATAAGTTACTGGCTAAGTTAATGACAATTGCGATTGAAAACGCTGGCGCTCAAAAAGGCTTTCTGATTCTAGAGAAAGAGGATAACTGGGTAATCGAAGCTGAAGGTGTCGTAGATTCTCATGATGTCACCGTACAGCAATCCGTTCCGGTAGACTCTGTAGATACTTCCAGTCAGATACCCATCCTGCCAGCCGCCATCATTAACTATGTTGCCCGTACCCAGGAAAATGTGATCTTAAATGATGCAGCCCATGATGGACAATTTACTGGCGACCCTTATATTATCGCCGTTCAACCCAAATCTATTCTCTGCACTCCCTTACTTCATAAAGGCAAATTAACTGGAATTTTATACCTAGAAAATAACCTAACCGCAGGTGCATTTACCCAAGATAGGCTAGAGTTATTAAAACTATTATCGTCTCAGGTTGCCATCTCGATTGAAAATGCTCAACTTTACAACAACTTACAGCGTTTTAATCAAAACCTAGAGCAATTAGTAGACTCCCGTACCCAGGAACTTTCACAAACCCTAGAAAACCTCAAAGCCACGCAAACCAAACTGGTCGAATCTGAAAAAATGGCTGCCTTGGGAGGATTGGTTGCTGGCGTTGCCCATGAAATCAACACTCCTATCGGCGTCGGCGTCACAGCTGCCTCTCTCTTAGCTCAAAAAACCACAGCGTTTTTTGAAACCTACAAAGCCGGTAACATGAAACGCTCTGAGTTAGAAAAATTTCTGGATACCGCTATGCAAAGTAGTAGTATGATTTTAGCTAACCTCAATCGGGCAGCAGAACTGATCCACAGTTTCAAACAGGTGGCAGTCGATCAATCTAACGAATTTAGACGCATCTTTAAATTAAAAGAGTATCTTGAGGAGATTATGCTTTCTTTAAGAGCAAAACTCAAAACAACTAAACATAAAGTCGAAATTAATTGCGATGAAAATCTCACCCTAGACAGTTATCCTGGTGCCTTATCTCAGATTGTGACCAATCTGGTGATGAACTCTCTCATCCATGCTTATGAATCGGAAGACTCTGGACGTATAGTTTTTAATATAGAACCAGATGGAGAAAATATTATATTTAAATATACTGATGATGGTAAAGGCATCCCACC
The DNA here is from genome assembly GCF_023333585.1 of Argonema antarcticum A004/B2. GTDB lineage: Bacteria > Cyanobacteriota > Cyanobacteriia > Cyanobacteriales > Aerosakkonemataceae > Argonema > Argonema antarcticum. The sequence goes on along the minus strand of NZ_JAIQZN010000122.1, from coordinate 7,423 downwards.
AGAAAATTTAAGCAAGATATTTGAGCCATTTTTTACTACTAAACGCGGTCAGGGTGGTAGTGGATTGGGCTTACATATTCTTTACAACCTGGTCACCCAAAAACTCAATGGCACTATCAAATGTGAAAGCCAACTGGAGATGGGAACTACGTTTATTATGCAACTACCAATTCAAATTAGTCATGATTAATAGCTATATCAGTGCATCCGTGTATATCTGTGTCGTCATCGATCGGTGAAAAAATGTTAAACTTAAGAATAATCAAGGAGAATCAAATATGTCAGAAGGAAATGAAGAACCATTTTTGGCTGAGGAAGATGACGAATTAATTTTTGCTGAAGAAGACGATGAACGACTATTACCCAACGATCGAGAATCGAAAGATTCACCGATAGAGTCAAGTTGGAAAGTTTTAATTGTAGACGATGAAATCGAAATTCACAATGTCACCAAACTAGCGTTGGATGATTTTATATTTGAGGGTAAATCCTTAACCTTTATTAGCGCTTGTTCGGGCAAAGAAGCTAAAGAATTAATCGAAGCGCACGCCGATACGGCTATAATTTTGCTAGATGTAGTAATGGAAAATGATGAGACCGGCTTGGAGGTAGTTAAATATATTCGCGATGTGTTAGGCAATAAGTTGGTACGAATCATTTTACGTACAGGACAGCCGGGAGTAGTGCCAGAAAATCTGGTGATTGTTGACTATGATATTAATGACTATAAAACTAAAACTGAACTGACCACGCAAAAGCTATTTACAACAGTGGTGACAGCTTTAAGAGCGTTTCGCGCTCTGATAACAATTGAAACTAGCAAAAAAGAACTGGAAAGAATTGCAGCGGCTTCCGCCCGTTTTGTCCCGCGTGAATTTTTGAAATTTCTGCAAAAAGAAAGTATTGTTGATGCCAGACTGGGCGATTCCGTGCAGGCAGAAATGACGATTATGTTTGCCGATATTCGCTCCTTTACGAGTATGTCGGAGAGCCTTTCTCCCAAGGAAAATTTTGATTTTATCAACGAATACTTGAGTCGAGTTGGCCCAGTCATCCGTCAGCACAACGGCTTTATTGATAAATATATTGGCGATGGCATCATGGCGTTATTTCCCCATACAGCTGATGATGCAGTTAAAGCAGCGATCGAAATGCAAAAACAGGTCGTGTTGTATAATTTACATCGACAAAACAGTGGTTTTGCGCCCATCACTATCGGTATTGGCTTGCACACTGGTAGTTTGATGCTGGGCACTATTGGCGAGTTGGAACGGATGGAAAGCACGGTGATTTCAGATGCAGTGAATTTGGCATCTCGTATGGAAGGCTTAACGAAATTTTATGGTGCGGGTATTGTAATTACCAAAGAAATCCTTTCTCAGTTGGATAACTCCGAACAGTACAAATATAGGTTTCTCGATCGCGTTAAAGTAAAAGGGAAGCAGGCTGCTGTGAGTGTATTTGAAATTTACGAGGCTGAGCCTGAGTCGATCGCATCTCTCAAAACGCAAACCAAAACCGATTTTGAACAAGCGATCGTTCTCTATTACCAGCAGGAATATGCTCAAGCACAGCAACTGTTCGATCGCGTTTTGCAAATGAATGAGCAAGATAATGCCGCCCGTCTTTACTGGAAACGCTGTCAGATGTCGTCAATAACTGGGCTACCGCCAACGTGGTCAGAAATGGAAATTTAGGGCGAAAAACTGGCACAGCGAAATCCTGCCAAAATTTGACGCACACCAGGATGATACCAATTACGAAAACTACAGCGCAAAGCCCAAGGACGAGTTGCCCAACTGCCGCCTTTTAGCACCCGATGCTGCCCATCAAAATAAACTTGGGAATAACCGCGATAGGGATAGTATTCAAACCCTTCGTAACCGTCAAACCAAGAAGCCGTCCACTCCCAAACATTGCCCAAAGCATCCTCCAAACCGTAAGCACTTTTAGCAGCTGGGTAAGCATTTACCGCCGTGGTTCGATTTTGGATTTGGGAATTTGTTTGTTGCTTCTGTACATAATTGTAATTACATAAATGCGTATTTGGTTCTTCTTCTCCCCAAGGATATGTGCAAAATACCCCAGCTGCTGCATCCCAGCTAGCTGCTTTTTCCCACTCTGCCTCTGTTGGCAATCTTTTACCCACAAATCGAGTATATGCGTCTGCTTCGTACCAGCTAACGCCGCAAACTGGATGATTATCCCACGCTGAATCTTCTAACCAATAAAGCGGCTGAGTAATTGGGTTTGCTTGCAGCCACTCCCACCCAGCAAGCGACCACCATTCGGGGTTCTGGTAGCCTCCTGCTTGCATGAATTTGCGGTAATCTCCGCAAGTTACCGGGTAGCGATCGATCCAATAGGTATCCAAATAAACCCGATGTGCTGGGCGTTCGTTGTCCAAAGCATCGATCGAGTCATTCCCCATCACAAACTCACCCGCCGGAATTTCAATTATTTGTTGTCCTTTGTCAGTTGTCATTTCTTCTTCACAACTGACTAATGACGATTGACTAATGATTAATGACCAATTTTCCAATTGCAATAGAAACGATATTATTTCGCTATGTTGACTTTCATGCTGAATCATAAATCGCCAGAGACGTTCTTGCTCATCTAAAGGTGCTACTTCCAGGTAATCAAAAACCTGTTTTCTCACAGTATCTAAGTAGCAAATAACTTCTGGCAGCGTCGGTAAATGAACCCGTTTTCCCTTCGGTAAGCCATCAGCTGCAAATAAGCTGTGGTATTGTTTAAACAGAGATGATTTGCCAGCACAACGCTCCAGCAGCCAGAGCGACTCTGTGTAAGCAATGTGACCTAAATGCCAACCAACAGGGCTAAATTCAGGATGAGGTTGATGGCAAAAGGTATTGTAATCAACGCCTTGAAATATAGCTAAAGTACCAGCACGGCAAAGCTGCATCCACTCTTTAATCTGCTGTCGCCGTTCGTCTGTTGTGCTGGGCTGAGTTGTTTGAAAACTAAGAGATTTGGATATCAAGATCTTCTCCCACACTAATAATGCTATTTTCAGGAAAAGCGCTCCAATTGCCAGCGAATAAAGGTTCGGAAGCAATAATTACTGCCTCTGGAAAAGTTGGATCGTCTCGCAGCCAATACAGTGAGGGTGCAGGCTTCTGGGTGGAAAAGCGAGAGGAAACCAGGCGGCGTCCATCTGTAACAATGATGTTGGCAGAGACATTAATTTCATGAAATTGTGCTAATTCAGCCAAGGTTATTAACGAGTTTTGCAATGCCTTTTCTAAAGTAATATCTGGGTTAACCGTTAACTCATTAATTAACAGAGCAAAAATGTGTTCTGAATCTGTAGAACCGTCAATACCTTGGTAAACTTCATTGCTTAGTCGGTTACGTATAGGTCTATATAATGTCTGCCGAAAATTTTGGATGAAGCCGTTGTGAGTGAATAACAAATGTCCGTAACGAAAAGGTTGACAGTTGCTCAAATCTACCGCTTGACCGGAAGTAGCGCTGCGGACATTGGCGAGTATACAGCCTGACTCGATATAGCGGCTGAGATTGGGCAGGTTAATATCGCTCCAGATGGGCAGCGTATTTTTGTAGATGAAGGGGTCGGTGTCTCGCTGCGGGTGATACCAACCAATACCAAAGCCATCGGCGTTGAGCAACCCAGAGGTCATCTCCCGTGGTTGGTAACTCTGTTCAATCAGCGAATGTTCTGGTTTGGACAGAATATAATCAAGTAGGATGGGTGGGCCGAGATAGCCAAGTAATCGGCACATACTGAGGTAATTTAGAAAGATATTATTTTAGCGCATATAATAGAATTGACACTCTGTTATTTTTATGGTAAGGAAGATGAAAATAACTCTGAATAAGATATGTGGCAGCGTCGCTACAGCTACAGTGTTGGCGTTTCCGATAGTTTTGTTAGCTAGTGTACAGGCGCGTGCGATCGACATTCCTCAGCGAGGTACAAATGGTTTATTTCGGTCGAGTTCTGAAGACTTCTTCAGGGAAGGAAGGCGGCAGTTTGAGAGAGAAGTTCAAATTCTACAAGACAGACGCCTTTCTTCTGAAGAACCTATCCTTAAGAGGGATGACGTGCGGATACAAGAGCAATTATCGCCGCTAGAAATGCGTAACAATTCGCCTGGTAGTGTCGATAAAAATGGCTCGAATAAATCTCGAAATTTTGGCACAAGCAGGCGCTAATAGTAATGTAGGCAGTACCCAATAAATTATGACAACCTTAATGAGGAGGTACAATTGATTGATGTCTAACGCAATGATGGTGATTTTCCCATATCGATACGAACATACCTGGGTATTTGACGATGAAGGAGTTGGACTTGTACGGGAACCATTTGTCAGCGGTATACCCGAAATGATCGATATTCTCGTTCAAGATATTCCGACTGCGGATAAAGGTTTCAAACTTTTGTTTTCCGTAAACCCTTTTCCAGGATATCAAGCCGAACTGGTTTGGTTGAGAGAAGAGTACGGCGGTAACTGGTATCGCTGGCCCCCAAAAAATATGGAAGGGTGGTTATGTCCAGCATTGTTCAAGTATTTCAGCGAACCGCCCAGAAAAATATACTGCAAAGCTGAAAAGCTGCATTCTTCATTATCTGCCATACCCAATAAATTATGAATATTGAGCAGCAGCTACTCCCCGTAATTTCAGAACAGCCATACCCGCTTTTGTTCGCTACAATTAGCGGGGCGCATTTGTATGGTTTTCCCTCACCAGACTCTGATTTTGACTTGCGCGGTTCTCACATTTTGCCGGGGTCAGAAGTAGTTGGATTAGATCCAGGACGTGAAACTATCGAAGTTTCGGTATTTCGCAACAAACTGGAAATTGACCTGGTAACTCACGACATCAAAAAGTTCTTTTCGTTGCTGCTCAAAAAGAATGGTTATGTTTTAGAGCAGTTGTATTCGCCTTTGATTGTTCGCACTACGCCAGAACATGAGGAATTAAAAGTTATTGCCAAAGGTTGCATCACGCGCCATCACGTTCACCACTATTTCGGATTTGCTGAAACGCAATGGAGATTGTTTGAAAAAGACAGAAGAGTTAAACCGCTGCTTTATATCTACCGAGTCTTGTTGACTGGTATTTATCTGATGCAAACAGGGGTTTTAGAAGCTAACTTAGTGCTATTGAATGAAAGCTTCAAATTGCCTTACATTGCCGATTTGATTGCCCGAAAGTTAGAGGGAGTAGAAAAATCTGTTTTGGAAGATGCTGATATAGCATTTCATCAGGTAGAATTTGAGCGTTTGCGGGGTGAGTTGGAAGCTGCTTTTCAGAGTAGTATATTACCGGAAGCGCCTTCTGCTAAGGCGGAGTTGAATGAGTTGCTGGTACGGTTGAGAATGGGGTCTGTTGGTTAGCGCGATCGCACGCCAGACCACTTGCCCGCCAGGGATTTAAATCCCTGGCTAATAGCGAAAGTCCACTTAAGTGGACTGAAATCCTATCCTAGTCCTGGGATATGAAGAATTTGCCAAATGAATAGGAGCTAAGTTTATGAATGAAACTCTTTACGAACAGGATTATTACTTGTGGTTGGAGCAAACATCTAACCAGTTAGATGAAGATCGGTGGAACGAGATAGATATACGTAATTTAGTGGAGGAAATTAAGGATATGGGAAGGAGTGAGAGACGATCGCTTGAGAGTAACTTAACCATCGTCTTACTCCATTTGCTTAAGTACAAATACCAACCAACACACCGAAGCAATAGTTGGCTTTCGTCAATCATTGAGCATCGGCTAAGAATAAAAAAACAACTGAAGGAAAGCCCTAGTTTGAAACCTTATCTAGAACAGATTTTTGAGGAGTGCTATGGTGAGGCGGTGCTTAGAGTCGGTGTTGAAACTGGGTTGCCTTTTACCACTTTTCCAAACCAGTCGCCTTTTACAGTTGAAGAAACTCTCGACATCGAATACTTGCCAGAAGCGATCGCTCCTGATGTAGTATAAGAAACGATCGGGCTGCTCAATATATAGCTGGCGATCGCACGCCAGACCAAAAGTAGGGCAGTCCAACTCCCTTTTACCTTAGAGATTTGGCTAAAAACTAGACATATCCGCTAAAGATACCTATACTACAAGTATTACAAATTTATTGAGAAAATAAGGAGGCGGCATTAATGGCACGCCTGAATCAGATTATTGCGATCGAGAAAGGCATCAAAAGCAAGTCATTTCAAGAACTGGCGGAAGTACAAAAAACGCTTCAGAAGCCAGCGCTGCTTGCCGGAATTGCCCGAAACTACCGCCCCAAGGATGAGGAGGGCGAACAACTGCCACCAGAGTCCAACAAAGTGCAGGTGAAGGCAGAAGACATTATCCGCCAAACGGTTGAGATTTTAACCAAGCTGTTTGACGTGACAGCCAGCAAAGATTGGACAAATTGCCGTGCGCGTGCAGATGTGGTTGTCGATGGACAAACCTTGTTGACTCAGGTGCCAGTTTCCTACTTGCTATTTCTGGAGAAGCAATTGGTAGACTTGCAGGCATTCATCAAAAAGCTGCCTGTTCTAGAAACGTCCGAGACTTGGACATTCGATCCTTCGGCAGACTGCTGGGCAACTGAACCGATCCAGACTCTCAAAACCAAGAAAATCCCGCGCAATCACGTTAAGGCTGAAGCTACTGACAAACATCCCGCTCAGGTAGACGTTTATTACGAAGATGTCACCGTAGGATATTGGCGGACGGTGAAGTTTTCTGGGGCTTTACCAGCTACGCGGATTAACGAATTGCTCGATCGCATTGAGCGGTTAAGCCAAGCTGTTAAGTTTGCCCGCGAGGAAGCAAACAATTCTGAAGTCGAACAGCAGCAGATCGGTGAGAGATTCTTCCAATATATTTTTGGAAATACCTAATAAGTTAGAAAGGTGGGAAATTCCCACCTTTTTTGCTTGCATTATGCCAAGATTTGAGTTATATTAATAATCGGAGTACAAACTCAGACTAAAACTTTAATTTAAACGACGATTAAGCTGCTATTCTGTAGCTTAACCGCTCAGTCAAAATCAAGTTATTACTCCAAACTCAGCATTCACCGCCGATCGCCAAAGCGAATGTCTGGGGTCTAGTATCGTCGGATGTTGGCTCATTTCCAACCTGGCCCGCCCACATGGGCCGGTAGTTCAAAGGTAGAACACGACGATGTAAAGCTTGAACCCTTGACTTAAAAGCAAGGCGTGTGCAAATGGGCGGTAAACCGAGACCCAGGGATTGGCAATTTCCCTGGGTTTCATGCGTTAATTATTGTCTGATATCATGCCCGGTTGCATCGGTAGCGTAAGCGTGATGCGAGAAATCGTCTGTTGTCATTGAGGGTTAAATTTTTACCACAGATGTAGGCGCTTCGCCTTCCCGTAGGGTAGACAGATGAACACAGATGAACACAGA
>NZ_JAIQZN010000219.1 GCF_023333585.1 Argonema antarcticum A004/B2 | reverse complement strand
TAGCCCCTAGCCCCTAGCTATAACGTAAGTAGCTTTCCTGATTATGAAGCAGCAAAAGTTCTTCAACGCCTTAAGATTTGCTTGGCAGCGCCTGCTTCAATCAGCAGCCATCTTTCGATACAGCGATCGGGCCATCAGTTTAGTCTGGAGTACCAGTCCTAGCCTCACCTTAATCTTTGCTGTTCTGACTTTGGCAGCGGGACTTTTCCCGGCAGTAATTGCTTACGTCGGCAAGTTAATTGTCGATAGTGTAATTAATGCTTCTCGTTCAGGTGTAGAGAGCTTAAGCCTTTTAGCATTAAGCTATGTAGGATTAGAAGCACTCTTAATCGCCTTACTCAATGGCACGCAACGGGGTTTGGGTGTTTGCCAATCGCTGCTGCGGGTGTTACTCGGTCAAAAAGTAAACGTTCTGATTCTAGAGAAAGCACTGACACTCGACCTCGTTCACTTTGAGGATTCAGAGTTCTACGACAAGATGAATCAGGCGCGGCGAGAAGCATCAAGCCGTCCCTTAAGCCTAGTTAGTCGCACCTTCAAGCTAATTCAGGATATTCTCTCCCTGATTACCTACGGCACTCTCCTACTACAATTTTCAGTTTTAGCGGTGGTAATACTAGCAGTAGCCGGAATTCCCGCTTTCATCGCCGAGACACGGTTTGCTGGAGAAGCTTTCCGCTTATTTCGCTGGCGTTCTCCAGAAACGCGACAACAGACTTACCTGGAAACTTTAATTGCAAGGGAAGACTACGCCAAAGAAGTCAAGCTGTACCAGCTTGGGCAAATTTTGTTAGCGCGGTATCGAGACATTTTCCACCGACTTTATGATGAAGACCGAGATTTGACTTTGCGGCGTGGATTCTGGGGTTATCTGCTGGGTTTGCTGAGTACCGCCACATTTTACCTTGCCTATGCTTGGATTGTCGTAGAAACCATTGGCGGCAAGATTTCCCTGGGGGATATGACGATGTATTTGGTGATATTCCGTCAAGGACAGTCTACATTTTCGTCGGCTTTGGGTGCGGTGGGAGGAATGTACGAGGATAACCTGTACTTGTCCAATCTCTACGAGTTTTTAGAACAGCATATTCCCAAATCGAAAGGTAAAGCGACTCAAGGGTTAATTCCTAATGATGGCGTGCTATTCGAGAATGTCAGCTTCACATATCCAGGCAGCGAGAAACCTGCATTACAAGGCATCTCTCTGCACCTGAAACCAGGACAGAAACTAGCAATAGTGGGGGAGAACGGTTCTGGAAAAACAACGCTAATCAAGCTTTTAACTCGATTGTACGCTCCTTCTTCTGGGCGCATTCTGCTCGATGGTTTGGATTTGCAAGCATGGGATATAGCAGCATTGCATCGCAGATATGCGGTAATTTTTCAGGACTTTGTGCGCTATCAGTTTACTGTCGGAGAGAATGTGGGTGTGGGAGATGTTGAGCATCTGCAAGACCGAAAACGTTGGCAAATGGCTGCTGCTAAGGGGATGGCTAAACCGTTAATCGAGTCAATGCCTGCTGGCTTTGAAACGCAGTTGGGGCGTTGGTTCAAATCTGGAGTAGAGCTTTCTGGCGGTGAGTGGCAAAAAATCGCGCTTTCTAGGGCTTTTATGCGAACTGATGCTGATGTTTTGGTATTGGATGAACCGACGGCGGCGATGGATGCGGAAGCTGAGTTCCAAATTTTTAACCATTTACGGACTGTGACGAAAACTCAAATGGTTATCCTCATTTCTCACCGCTTTTCTACTGTGCGGATGGCTGACACGATCGCGGTTTTGGCGGATGGGGTAGTGGTAGAAGCAGGCACTCATGAGGAGTTGTTGGAGGCACAGGGACGTTATGCTCGACTTTTTTCGCTGCAAGCGGCTGGATATCAGTAGGGTTCATCAATAGTTGTAACTTTACTAACATTTACTCACAATCCTTCACTTTTACTCCCTTGCCTTACCACACTCGCCCAAACCCATAGTAAAAT
>NZ_JAIQZN010000121.1 GCF_023333585.1 Argonema antarcticum A004/B2 | reverse complement strand
CCTGTGGTGCTTGACCCACTACGAATGACTGGACTTTAAGCCTTTGAGTAGGTTTGAGTAGGTAAAGTTTGAGCGGTATGGTTTTTTTGTTTTTTAAGAGCCGGAATCTTTGAGACGCCTCTGCCATTCGGCATCGATTTGCTCTTGATGTTCGATTTCCTGCTCCAGCAAATCGGTTTCTGTGGTGTAAACCAAATCTTTGCGATCGATAACTTTTTCTACCGCAAACTGGCGAGCGTAAGCAATTTTTTTCTGTAGTTCGGGACTGGGTTGCTTTAATTGCATAGTTCTTGCTTGCCGCTGTTGATTGCGAAAGTCAATCTTGCTGTTGCGCCACTGAATCCAAAAGTAGCGAATTAAAGGAACTGTGAGAAAAGCTATACCGTAGCCCAGCAAAAGCCAGTAAATTGACTGCACAAAGCCGACAAGTCCCCCCAATTGCGCCGTAACGGTTCCACCAGCCAACAAGTTACCGAGAACTAAGCCACCGATTAAATTGATCGCACCCAATCCAATTGAGAGGATATTTTGTCCAGAACTGGCGCTACTAAAACGCCAGGAAAACTCTTGCAGATAAGCAGGTATTGGTTGTCGATCCTGCTGGGCGGCTGTTACCTGCAAATCGGGGAAGCGATATACGATTTGTCCATCGGGACTGACTTCGGGATATCCGTTGAATTTAGTCAGCACCGGCAGCATATAGTCTTCGTACTCTCGCGAGTATCCCCCGCCGATGTCGTCTAGATAGGGCGCGATTTGTTCTGCGACTACAGCTCCCCCGTTATTGCGAATGGCAGTACCGATTTCTTGCCAGCGGCGTTCTTCTAGATTGGCATTGGGATTGCCATCGCCAAACAGGAATGAGAAGATGGCTTCCAGAAAATTCAGCTGGGGTTTTTCCCGTCGCCGATATTGGTATTGGGGAGTGTCGTAGTCGGGATAGAAAACCCAGAACCAATCGGGAGCAAACCAGTAGTAGGGTAGGAATAGTGTGCCGCCGCCGTTGTTGCTGCTAGGAGAGTCGTCGCTGTCGCGACTGGAATTGAGGGCTATGAGGATAATGGCGATCGCAACAAAAATTAAAACGATCGAAGCCAGCAAGACTATCCCAAAGCTAATCCGGATCAGGTAAAACAAAACCTTCCAGATCTTTTGCCACCATTCTTGTAGCCGCAGACGCAAAAATTTGTTTCGCAAAATCGCCCGAAAATTCTGGGGAAACTGGTAAGCAATTTCCCCAGATTCTGCTACCTGCAAATGTCCACCGGCCTCAGATGCTAGCGCCAGTAATCCTTGCTGAGCTACATTTAAGTCTAATCCTGCCTTTGCTGCCACATCCCCTACGGTAACGCGGTAGCCCAGCTGTTGGACAGCTTGCATGATGTTGGGATTTGCAGCCATAGCTTTCCTCGGACGGAATTTGTCTATCTACCTTCAGTATAGATTTATTCAAATTTACCGCTGGCAAAGTCGAGAGTTTTGCCTCATTCGCCTGGAAGTGACAAGAATCTATAATAACATTATATAGAGATAAATTATGAATTGGATTTCCCAGGGCGGACAGCAAATTTCCACAAGCTTATCCAGGCTATTTACGACTGAGCTTTTTAAGATCGGGTCAAAATCTCTCTCTCTGAGTTCGATTATATCGCTGATTTTGTTAGGTTTGGCAGTTTTCTTCGTTTCCAGATCTCTGAGCGAGTGGATTAAGAGAAAGCTGCTGGTGCGCTTGAAACTGGATCGGGGCAGTCGAGAAGCGATCGCTACCGTTATCGGTTATTTCTTCGCAACTCTCGGTTGTTTGATCGTGCTGCAAACCGCAGGCATTGACCTCAGTTCTTTGACTGTATTAGCTGGAGTTTTGGGAATTGGATTTGGCTTTGGGCTGCAAAATTTAGCCAGTAACTTTATCAGCGGACTGACGCTACTGGTGGAACAACCGATTAAAGTCGGAGATTTTGTCGAGGTTGATGGCTTATTAGGAACTGTAGAAAATATTTCTATCCGTTCTACGATTGTCCGTACTATCGACGGCGTGTTTGTGATCGTTCCTAATATCCGTTTTGTCGAAAATAATATTATTAACTGGAGTTATCGAGATCCGAAATGCTGTATCCATATCCCCGTCGGGGTTGCCTATGGCAGTGACACTGTATCGGTCACAGAGGCACTTTTGGCTGCCGCTCGTATGGAGTCTGGAGTCTTATCTTATCCTTCTCCTAAAGTATGGTTTAAAAGTTTTGGGGAGAGTTGTTTAAATTTTGAATTGTTGGTTTGGATAGACGAACCTCCAAATAGCGATCCAATTAAAAGTTCCTTAAACTTTCATATTGAGCATGAATTACGCCACCGCCACATCAAAACCCCTTTCCCGCAGCGTGAACTGTCGATTAAAAATATAGAACAGTTAAATACGCTGGTTAATAAAAGTAGCGATACTGAAGTTACCGATGGCAAAGAACCTTCCCAAAAAACCGTACCATCTGAACCAATTCATCCAGTTTCCAAGTCACCCAGTAACTTGACTCTCCGCGATTTGTTGCGGCGGGTGACTTACTTTGAGTCTTGCAAGGACTTAGAACTGCGGCAATTGATTGAATATGGGTATCGACAGTTGTTTCCAGCAGGGCAGGTTGTGTGTCTAGAAAATGAACCAGGAGATTCATTTTACATTATTTTGACAGGTTCTGTAGAAGTTTTTTCTGAGCGGGCACAGAAGTATATCGCAACGCTTCACGATGGGGAGTTTTTTGGCGAGATGTCTTTGCTGTTGGGAATTCCCCGATCGGCAACGGTTCGCACTTTGTCAGATACGATACTTTTTGTTGTCGATCGCAATGATTTACAGAAATTATTGCAAGAGCATCGGGATTTAGCAGATCAAATAGCCCAAACCTTATCTCAACGTCAGCAGGCTCTGCGAGACTTGGGCTTATTGACGGAAGATGGTTTGGGGGAGAAGCCTTTCATCTGGATACGCAAACGCATTCAAAGCCTCTTTGGTATTTGATCGAGCTAGAAGTCAAAAGTCACTCATTCAAAAGAAAGAAAATTCTCCCTATTCCCGACGCCCGACGCCCGACGCCCCTTTTTGACTTTTGTTTTCTAGCCCCTAGCTTTTTAAGAATGTTTAGATACAATGAAAAATAGGTAGGTAAAACCCCCATGCCAAAAACCATACACCTGTAGCGGTGCAAAGATGGCTTTTTATCAAGCTATCAACTGTGAAAATCTTGGCTGGGAATGCTCACCTAGTGGGTGGGATCGAAGCAAACTTAGGCATCATACAAGAAAATGCAAAAAAACGATCGCAATGTAGGTGGCAAAGCCTAGTTATGTACCCATTAGACCTGAGAAAAAGTTTATAACCATATAAATGCTATGAGCGCAAGGATGGAAGCTGTGCTAATACTTCAGTCTGTCCACCTAAAAGCGAGGGGGTCTTCAGAGTGATTGCTATTTCAAGGCGTCCGGTTGGGCGCTGCTGGGCTACGATTAGCTTTGCCTCGACTCTCTACCTTTGTCCGATTCTGGATCTGCTTGTGGCCGAAATCCCTGACCAATGGCAAGCAGAAGTACGACTGGGATTACAGGAAGCTTTGGTGAATGCTGCCAAGCATGGAAATAAACTCGATCCTAGTAAAACAGTTGTAGTGCGATTTGCAATGCTCGCAGATCACTATTGGTGGGTGATCTCAGACCAAGGATCGGGATTTAGTTCTTGTTGTCTTTCCCAAGTCGATCCCGATGGGCATTTGCCTCCCGAAGAGTCAGAATGCGGCAGAGGCTTGTATATTCTATACAAAGTCTTTGAGCAAGTGGTTTGGAACCCTGACGGAACAGAGTTGAGTCTATGCAAGCAGATTAAAAGCCGCTACAGACTACCCCTGTTTCGCTAGTGGTTAGGGGAAGATCCTTCTCTGGTCAAGAGATCTGCTTTTGACCGTGTGTAGGGCAGGGAGGTGCTGAAATTGAGCGATCGATCCAGCCTGATGCTTGGTTTAATCTTAGCAGGGCTTCTTCTGGCTTATCTTTAAGCAGAAAGACGATCGCACCAGCAGCTTGCTCGCTAGCACGGGCTTTGCGGTTAGATTTGAGGCGATGCCAGTCGTTAGGGGTGATGGTGAGCCGCTCCATGAGCGCTTGAGCTAGTTCCAGGGTGCTAAGCTCATTTAGCCGATCGGTTTTCAGAAGCTGGGTCGGTTCGGGCATACTTAAAGTCACACTCGCATTTACTCCTACTCTAGTTTATGAAGCCCGATCGAGAATCTGACCAGCGATCCCCAGACCAATCGGAAGAGTTTGAACAAGAATTTGTGCAAGGGTTGGAGGAAGTGAACCGATCGCTCCAAGCCCTCAAGGAACGCTATGCTCAAGTACAACAGGATAAGCAGCGACAGGTTGAATTAAAACATCGCTATGAGGACCTGCGACAACAACGGCGTACCAACCGATCCCCGGAACTAAGCCGAGAGTTGCGGGAAATTAAACAGCAGTTGGAAGTGTTGGAGGTTAACCTGGAAAGCAGTCTGTTCTCTTGGAGTAGCCTGAAGGAGCCTTTTTGGATGGCTGTCCGCTTTGGGGGGATGGGAATCGCGATCGGCTGGCTGCTAAAATCTTGTAGTGGTTAGAGTGAAGCATATTTCTTGCCATCTGTCTGCCTCGTTTTGGTCAATCCAAAATCAAAAATCGATATGACTCGACGTATTGCCGATTTACTCAAAAATGGCCAACCTGATGAATCCGTGAAAGTTCAAGGTTGGGTTCGCACGAAACGGGAATTGAAGGAGTTTACCTTTGTGGAGGTAAATGATGGTTCTTCTCTGGCGAACTTGCAAGTTGTGCTGAATCAGGATTTGCCAGATTATGCTATAATCCTCAAGCAGCTGAACACGGGCGCATCCCTGGAAGTTGAGGGAGTGCTGGTGTCGTCTCCGGCTAAGGGACAGCGAATCGAGTTGAAGGCGTCGGCGGTAAAGGTTTATGGTGAAGCCGATCCCGAAACTTATCCCCTACAAAAGAAACGGCACTCGTTTGAGTTTTTGCGGGAAATAGGACATTTGCGATCGCGCACTAATTCATTTGGTGCCGTTTTCCGCGTCCGCAATGCCTGTGCAACCGCAATTCATCAGTTTTTTCAAGAACGCGGTTTTATCTGGGTTCATTCCCCCATTATCACCGCTAGCGATTGCGAAGGCGCGGGAGAAATGTTCGCTGTTACTAGCTTGAATTTAAAGGATGTTCCCCGCACAGAAAAGCAAGAAATTGATTACAGTAAAGACTTTTTTGGACGCCCCGCCTATCTAACTGTTAGCGGACAGTTGGAAGCTGAAGTAATGGCGATGGCATTTAGTAATGTTTATACCTTTGGGCCGACTTTCAGAGCCGAAAATTCCAATACTTCCCGTCACTTGGCCGAGTTTTGGATGGTAGAGCCTGAGATGGCTTTCTGTGACTTGGAAGGAGATATGGATTTGGCTGAGGAGTTTCTCAAATATATATTTAAATATGTTTTGGATAACTGCCCGGAAGATATGGAGTTTTTCAATCAGCGGATTGATAATTCGGTTTTAGCTACGGCTGAAAATATTATCAATAATCAGTTTGAACGGTTGACATATACGGATGCGATCGCACTTTTGGAAAAAGCCGACAAACAGTTTGAATATCCCGTCAGTTGGGGATTAGATTTACAATCAGAACACGAACGTTACTTGGCTGAAGAATTGTTCAAAAAGCCAGTAATTGTCACCGATTATCCCGCCAAAATCAAAGCTTTTTATATGCGTCTCAACGATGACGAAAAAACAGTGCGGGCAATGGATATTTTGGCTCCCAAAATCGGCGAAATTATTGGTGGTTCGCAACGGGAAGAACGTCTGGAAATGCTACAGCAGCGAATTGAAAGTATGGGGATAAATGCCACAGATTTATGGTGGTATTTAGATTTACGCCGCTTCGGTACAGTCCCTCACGCCGGGTTTGGTTTGGGATTTGAAAGATTGGTACAATTTATGACGGGGATGGGGAATATTCGAGATGTAATTCCTTTCCCGCGTGCGCCGTTGAGTGTGGAATTTTAAGCAATTTTGGCTTTAAAACCTACCCCCGGACTGGAGGAAAGTCACGACCGAGGAGCTAGTTGCAAGACGCTTGATAGCAGACCGCCATTCTTGGCAAAAGGATTGCGCCCGGAAACCCTAGTAATAGGGATATTAAGACCTGAAGGTCTTAAGAATCCCCGTCGCTTTAGCGCGGGGAGTGTCAATAAGCTAACACGCATCTAATTCGGATATTTCTAATCCGGCAATCAAACCTTCAATTCCTCTCCCACTCCCCCACTCCCCCACTCTCCCACTCCCGCTAAACATACAAATTAAATGCGTAGCAGCTTATTGCTATCGCGTATGCCCTTTTTGTCCAGGGTTGTACAGCGTAACACCGTCAGCAGCCGGAACGCCATTTTTAATGCGGCCAGCAACTACCATCAATAGTAGCGCCAGTCGATCGTCCGACAGCCCATCGACGAAATTCTGCATCTCCAAGAGGGACTCCAACTGTTTGGGAAGCTCAGATATTACACTACCCTGACTTCCCCCAGCTTTTGCTAACTGGGAACAGAAGTAGGCGCAAGACCCCGGCCTAATCTCCTCCATCGCCTCCAGGAACTTCCACAGCACATCCGTAGAAACACCTGTCTTGCTCTTCCCTCGACGAAACTCGGAAATGTGATTCTCGCTCACGCCAGATACCTGGGAGATCTGCTTGCCAGTGATACCGTAATGTTCGAGAGTTTCCCTAAAAATTTCTGAAATCATTTTAAGTTTTGTATAGCTCTTTCAACCGATAACTGTATTTACTGATATGATGATCGATTTGTAGGCTAATTAATAGCCATCAAAGCTAGGCCGTGTAGGTGAAGCAGCACTTTTAGTAGGGTCTATGCAAGATAACACGGCGGCAAAGTGGGGTGGTGTGATTTCGATCGCATCTCCTCTCATAGCGATCGGGAGCGTTTTGCTCTGCGATTGAGTTCTACATTGGGAGTAAAAAAGCAAATGACATCCTAAAACTTAAGATATTTCCTAATAGAAAACTTTACTGAATTAATCGTTAATTGTTGGTAACGCGATCTAGCCAAATGCTGGCGTCGAGCGTTATTTTTGAGGGATTTTTTGTAGTTAAAATTACTCCAAAAAAGTAAATTTAATAAAATAACACAAAAAAAAAAATAGAAAAGTATCTTGCGATTCAAAAAGAAAAGCTATATAGTAAAAATTCCTGAAGAAACAATAGGTCGCCAAGCTCGAACGCTAAAAACCATTAAATCTGGTCAGCGATCGCATTTACGTTTTCATGACACAGGCAAAAACTGTACTTTTTTTGATTGAGCTAACTTTATTCACGGAATTCTTGTAAATGATGAAAAAATTCACAAAACCAATTTTAATCATCGACCTTTGGCTGCAAAATATACTGAGTCTGTATTTGATATATTTTGACTATTTAAAAATAGCGATTTGTAAGCTAATTTGGTTCTTCTCTTACGAAAGTATTTAGCCGTTACGCACCAAAACTATCAACATTTCAAGAAAAGAAGTTTTGGTAGATTGGGGACACGGCGTCGGGATATTGGGCGTTAGTGGAATAAGGTTGATTATGCCGTGACCCTACAAAAGATGTGACGGGAAATCAAATTACAGCCATCAAAATTTTCGCAGATCGACTTGTAAAGAGTTGAGTTTCACCACACAGGCATAGTTTGCCTAGTTTTGTTTCGCTGACTCGCGCCAAAGGTTTGGCGCTGACTGATTCTAAATATTCAAGACGGGATTTTGGTAATAATGATCGAAAACTTAACTGCACCGACTGCACAGATCTTGGCTTCACTACAGTCATCCAAAGCGAAGAAAAATACTGATGCGATAATAGGAGATAGACTTCTAACTATCGAACAAGTTGTGAAGGTAGCTAGGGAAGAAGCGCAGGTAAAATTAACAGACAATAGCCATATTCTCAAACGCATTAAGGCTGCTTGCGATTATATCGGTCAAGCTGTGGATTCAGGCAAACCGATTTACGGAGTGACTACTAAATTTGGTGGAATGGCAAATAAGGCTATTGCACCAGACGATGCCGCCGAACTGCAAAACAACCTCGTTTGGTATCATAAAGCCGGAGCCGGAAAACGACTGCCAATTGCCGACGTGAGAGCTGCCATGCTCTTAAGAATGAACTCCCACTTGCAAGGCGCGTCGGGAATTCGGCTGAAGTTAATCGATCGCATGAAGACCTTTTTAAACAGCAACGTCACTCCCCACGTCCCCGAACTCGGCTCCATCGGCGCTTCTGGAGACTTGACACCCCTAGCCTACATAACAGGCTCCATCATCGGCTTAGACAAGCGATTTACAGTTGACTTCAACGGCGTGGAAATGTCATCTCTAGAAGCCCTAGAAAGGCTGGGAATGCCTCCGATCGACCTGTTACCAAAAGAAGGGCTGGCGATGATGAACGGCACATCTGTGATGACTGGAATTGCCGCTCTTTGCACCTATGATGCCCAAGTTTTACTCGCTCTGGCAATGGGATCTCATGCCTTGATGATACAAGGATTGGGTGGCACGAATCAATCATTTCATCCGTTCATCCACCGACTGAAACCTCATTTCGGACAAGTCTGGACGGCGGCGGAAATGGTGAAGTTGCTAGCTGAGTCGCGGTTGAGTTTCGATGAATTAAATGGTGCAAATCACTTTAATGGGGAAAGTTTAATTCAAGACCGTTATTCCTTGCGCTGTTTGCCGCAGTATATGGGGCCGATCGTTGATGGCATCAGAGAAATCGAGAGCCAAATTGAAGTGGAAATCAACTCGGTTACCGATAATCCCGTTATTGATGTGAATCATCAAACTAGCTATCATGGCGGCAACTTTTTGGGGCAGTATATCAGTGTGGGAATGGATCGGTTGCGCCATCTTTTAGGATTGTTGGCAAAGCATTTGGATGTGCAAATTGCTCTGTTAGCTGCACCGGAGTTTAATAATGGGTTATCTGCTTCTTTAGTTGGCAATACAGATGGGAAAGTCAACATGGGGTTGAAGGCGTTGCAAATTACTGGCAATTCGATTATGCCGATGTTGACATTTTACGGTAATTCGATTGCCGATCGCTTTCCCACTCATGCGGAACAGTTCAACCAAAATATCAACTCTCAAGGTTTTGCGGCTGCTAATTTAACGCGCAATTCCATAGAACTTGCTCAGCAATATATGGCGGTTGCTTTAATGTTTGGCGTGCAAGCGGTAGACTTGCGAACTTTCAAAGTAGCTGGTCATTACGATGGACGAAAGTGTTTGTCTTCACGCACTAAACCTTTGTATGAAGCGGTGCGACAAGTAGTAGGAAAAGCACCTTCTGCCAAAGAACCTTATATTTGGAACGATCGCGACCAATTCCTCGACGAACATTTGGCAGCAATTGCCGCTGATATTCAAGCTGGCGGAGTAATTGTGCAAGCTGTCAAGGAGATTTTAGAAAGACTAGGAGATAAGAGTTAGAGGCTTTGTAGGGGAGGGTTTTGTTGAAAGATTATTTGTCCGATAGAAAGGTTATCTGCTAAACCCGCCCCTACCTACCAATTCCCCTTTCCGATTACCAATTAACAATTACCAATTACCAAAACCATGAATATCGCTCAAAACATTGAGCGGGGGAGGCGCATTTTTCCTCGCAAAACCGCTCTGACTTTTGAATGTCAATATTTCAGTTACGAACAACTCGATGAAATGGCAAATCGAGTCGCGAATGGATTGCAAAGTTTGGGCATAAAAAAGGGCGACCGCGTAGCTTTGTATTTGCCGAATCTTCCCGAATTTGTCTTCACTTATTTCGGCATTCTCAAACTGGGTGCTGTCGTGGTTTCAATTAATGTGATGCTGAGGCGAGATGAGGTTTGGTATATTCTTAATGATTCGGGGTCGAAGGCGATTATTACGACGGAAAACTTGCGCCTGAATGTACCCGATCGCGATTTGGTTGAGTTGCAATCGGTGTTGTTGGTAGAAAGTTCCAATGTGTCTGGTTTAAGCTTAGAAGAATTGATGGTGAATGCTTCTCCAATCTTTCAATCTGTGGAGATGGAACCGAAAGATCCGGCGACTATTGTTTACACTTCGGGGACAACTGGATTTCCCAAGGGTGCGGTACTTTCTCACGGTAATGTGGTGTCGAATATGCACTCACAGCGCTACAGTTGCGGGATGACAGCGAATGATAAGTTGTTGCTTTATTTGCCGTTATTTCACTGTTTTGGACAAAATGCAATTTTGAATAGCGGGTTGAATGCGGGGGCAACAATTATCTTGCAAAGGCGTTTCAAACCGGAACAAATTGTGCAGGCGATCGCGCAGGAAGGGGCGACGATGTTTTTTGGTGTTCCGACTGTTTTTGCCAAACTTTTGGAGGCGAATTTGAATGAGTTGGATTGGCGATCGGTCCGTTATTATTTTAGCGCGGCGGCGAATTTGCCCATTGAAATTGTGCGGCGTTGGGAACAGAAGTTTGGGCGTCCGATTTATCAAGGTTACGGGTTAACGGAGACTTCGCCTTGCGCTAGTTATAACCATCCTTGGAAGTATAAGACGGGTTCGATCGGAATGCCGATCGATAATGTGGAAATGAAGGTGGTGGATGAAGATGATTTGGAGGTTCCGATTGGGGAATGGGGAGAAATTATCATTCGTGGGCCAAATGTGATGTTGGGTTATTGGAAGAAACCGGAAGAAACGGCGAAGGCGATTAAAAATGGTTGGTTTCATACCGGGGATATTGGTTACATGGATGAGGATGGAGATTTCTATATTGTCGATCGTTTGAAGGACATGATTAATGTGTGTGGGTTTAAGGTTTATCCGAGTGAGGTGGAGAGAGTTTTTTATCAGCATCCGGCGGTGGCGGAGGTGGCGGTTTATGGGGTTGCTGATGGGATTAAGGGGGAAGTTATTTATGCGAATGTGCGGTTGCTGGCGGGGGAATTGGTGACGATAGATGAGTTGATGGATTTTTGTCGGGAACGGATGGCTAATTATAAGGTTCCCCAGGTGATTAATTTGGTGGATTCTTTGCCTAAGAATGCGACGGGTAAGATTTTGAAAACTGTTTTGCGGGAGGAGGCGATAATGGAAAAGAAACAGTTGTAATACGGATTACCTAAATGGTTGATCCAAATAGGTAGGGGCGGGTTTAGCCAAAGAGTTAAAATTCTCACCAATAAGATTGAAATCAAAACCCGCCCTTCCCTAGAATCTGTAGCTCGCCAATAAATGCTGCGAAAGTGGTTTTTTGCAGTAGTTTTTTGTGTCCACAATTTGTGTTTTTTAAATCAAAAATAAGAATATAAAATGCTTCTAAATAGGGTTGACATTAACCAAAAGAAAAGATAATCTAAATGATCTGAGGAAAAACAAAGTCAGAAAATTCCTAGAGCGAATCGCAGGAAGATATAAGACGGAAACAAAAAGCTCAGGGGTCACTTTACTTAAAAAATTCTTGTAGTCGGGATGAGCAAAATTTTAACAGCGCCAAACTCGGTTTCCCAACAATCAGCAAACGAGAGTTTGGGTGCATTTCCTAGTCTTAATGACCAGTCGCCTGCTGGTGAATCTGTAGCAGAAACTGTGGTTAAGATGTTGGAAGATTTGGGAGTGAAATATGCGTTTGGTGTGTCGGGAGGGGCTATAGCTCCTGTTTGGGCGGCACTAGAAAATAGTGCGATTCAAGTAATTCATTTCCGCCATGAAGCGGGAGCAGCTTTTGCGGCTACTGAGGCATATTTTGCCAGTGGCGATCCGGTAGCAGTTTTTACTACAGCAGGGCCGGGAATTACTAATGCTTTGACAGGACTTTTTGCGGCTCGGTGGGAAGGGGCAAAGGTGATTTTGATCTCGCCTTCTACCTCACAACCTTTGCGTGGTCGGTGGGCTTGTCAGGAAACTACTTCTTTCACCATGCCATCCGATTTGTTTACTTTGGGTTCTCTTTTCCACTATGCGGTTTCTATAGAAACTGGCACGGAACTAACAGAAATTTCGTTGCGACTAGCTCAAGGATTAGGAATAACAGGGGGTTTTGTTGCCCACCTGAGTATCCCTACGGCTATTCAGTCGAGTGGAAGCTCAACACCCCTCTCGCTACCAGAAGTCCCTCGAACTGTGTTCGCTACGGATCGGGAAAATATTGTCAGAAGTGCCGAGTTGTTATCTGAAGGGCGATTTGGGATTTGGGTCGGCTTTGGAGCTAGGGAAGCAGCAGCAGAAATTCGTGATTTAGCGGAAAAAACTGGAGCGGCGGTGATGTGTTCGCCTCGTGGGAAGGGGATTTTTCCCGAAGATCATCCGCAGTTTGTTGGAGTGACTGGCTTTGGTGGTCATGCCTCTGTCTTGCATTATATGCGGGAATTCTGCCCAGAACGTCTTCTCGTGTTGGGAACTCGACTCGGTGAACCTACTTCGTTCTGGAGTCCGGCAATGGTTCCTTCTCAGGGATTCATCCACGTTGATATTGACCCTAGCGTACCAGGTACAGCCTATCCTGAAGCTGAAACGCTTTCTGTGGTTTCTGATATCGGGATTTTTGTTAAGGCTGTGACGGAACTGTTACCAGAGTCACCAGCAGAAGCGCTGCCTCATCCTCAATTCCAAAACCCAGAGCAACGCAATTCTGGTCTTGTGCAGCCAGAGATACTCATAGCGGCAATTCAGCGGATCGTAGTTGAAGGTAGTGATGCAATAGTGATGGCAGAAGTGGGAAACTCTTTTGCTTGGGGGATTAATTTACTGCGATTCAATGAACCCAATCGCTACCGAGTTAGCACTCGTTGGGGGTCAATGGGTCATTTTACCACTGGTGTTGTCGGGGCAGCCTTAGCACGGGAAGGTAAAGCGGTGGCAATTGTTGGGGATGGTTCTATGCTTATGAATTGCGAGATCAGCACGGCAGTGAGGCATAAAATACCTGCTGTTTGGATTGTCCTTAACGATGCAAAATACAATATGTGTTCTCAGGGCGCGGCTTTGCAGGGATTTAATGGGGTGGATACGGAAATTCCCCAAGCAGATTTCGTACAGATTGCTCGTGCTATGGGTGCTGATGGTATCTGCGTTGAACAGGAGTCCGAGCTTGAGGAAGCACTGAAGAAAGCAATGGCATCAAACAAGCCATTTGTTGTGGATGTCATTATTGATTCGAGCAAAGTTGCACCCATTAGCGGTCGGATTAAGAGTTTAATTGCACAAGGTTCTAAATAGTAAAAAGGAGGTAGTTTGTGATGAGAGATCCAGTAGGAATTCGCTCGATCGCTGTTAGTTTTCCTAAGACTATACGGACAAACGATTATTTTCGGGAGAATTATCCTGAGTTAGTTGCTAATGCAGAGCAGAAAAGTTTCGCTAGAGCTTTTCTACCTGTAGAATCTTCTGATAAAGGATTGCAGATATGGACAGAAGAGATGACACCGTATCTGTCCGATCCATTTAGAGGTACTGTTGAGAGACGAGTGCTTGCTCCTGGCGAGTCATCATTAACCCTAGAGTATGACGCAGCTTGTAAGGCTCTTGAGGCAGCAAATCTCTCTCCTAATGAAGTTGATTTGATGATCGTCAGTTCCATGTTTCCAGAGCATATTGAGCAAGGTAATGCTGCTTTTCTTGCTGGTAAATTAGGCTTACGCGGTGCTGCATGGAATATAAGCTCAATGTGCGCTAGTCCTTTGGTTGCACTCCAAAATGCTTGTGCTTTGATACGTTCTGGAGAATACAGTAATTTGTTGGTAGTAACTTCCTGCACTCATTGCCGAAATTTCGACGAAATGGATACTCTCTCGTTTTCGGCAGGTGAGGGTGCTAGCGCCTTTGTTGTCAGTTCACTCAAACCTAATCAGGGAGTCCTTAGCACTAAAGTTGTCAACACTTCTGAAACCTGTGGAGTCTTCTTTAATGAACTTGCAAAAGATGCTAACGGGAATCTCCGAATGTTTATACGGGCTGGTAGAGACTCAGGAAAGAAAGTTCCTCACCTAACCTTAAAATACCTTCACGAATGCTGCCAAGGCGCTCTGACTGCTGCTAATGTCACTATTGATCAAATCGACTTCTTTGTTTGTTATACGGCTACTGCCTGGTATGCTAACTTTTGCATTCGTGAACTAGGTATCGACCCAGAAAGAACTATCGACTTGTATCCTCAGTATGGTGTGATTTCAGTAGTGTCTGTTTTTGCCAATCTCTATCATGCTGCACTAGCAGGTAAAATTCGCGAGAACGATTTAGTTCTTGTTTATAATCACGGTTTTGTAGCTAGTTCAGCAGCAATGGTAATGCGTTGGGGCGATGTGACACTCGGTACAGCCCCTGCACCATCAGCTAGCCTAATCAAAACTCCTGTTGGCGCAAGATAAAGCGCTTGTGCAACCCACAAACGAGCATCAATAGTAGACTGTCAAGTTAGTTTGAATTGTTTTTTTGTGGTTTAACCCAATACAAACAAACTCAAGCCATTCAATATAAGCTTGATAGAGAAGAAGTTTAGAAACATCAACAACTTAGAGAGGTTTGTCATGTATATTCCAAGTTTTTCAGATATAGAACTACCTTACTTGCTGCAAGCAGTAGCAAGTGCAGTTTCAAACCAGAACACCCCAACTCAGCGTGAAAAGCAGTTCCTAGAAGTGCTAAATGCTATGCACAATGGTAGCATTAATCAAGTTGAGCTATTAGCGAATACAACTTTTACCCCATCTCAAATTGCTCAGGTTATTACCGATCCATATCAATGTATTTGGTTAATTCAAATGGGAATAGTTATGGCGATGGTTGAAGGTAAGAGTACAATCAAGCAATTACCAAAGCAGATAAAGATTTTGCGATCCTTGGCTCAAGTTCTTTCTGTCAAGGAACCAGGCTTGAGGATATTAGGTGAAGTGGCAAGGAGTCATAAACTCCTTGCACAATTGGATGTGAGTTGGCATATTATGCGTAAACTTGTGAGAGATGCTTATCTCGAAGAAGGGATTGTCGGGGTTAAAAACCTTATTCAACCAACGTTTTTCGGTACCGGAGGCAAAAACCCATATCTAGCATCGAAATTCCGCAAACTTGGCCTACTACCGAAGGATACTTTAGGTTATGCTTTCTGGGAACATTTTACCCAGAGAAATATAAGTTTTCCAGGAGAGTGGGGTGCAATTCCAGAACGCTTTGTCTATCACGATTTTGGTCACATACTCTCAGGTTACGATACCGATCCAATAGGTGAAATAATAGAGTCAGCATTTCAGGCGGGTCATACTTGTCAAGATGGTTTTATGTTTTTCCTGTTTGCAATTCTCCATCATCACTGGGGTATCAAAATCACGCCTGTTATAGAGCCTTTTGAAGGACTATTCGATATTCCGTTAGTAATGCACGCATTGCAGCGAGGAGCAGCCTGCAAAGTGGATATTTCTGATCATTGGAACTTCTGGGAAGTCGTGGAGCTACCCTTAGAAGAGGTACGCGATCTCTATGGCATTCCACCCCTCTGTCCAGCATCGCTAAAAGTACCCACAACCGCTGGAATCATTTAGGAGGAGTTTAAAACATAAGTGTATCACCTGTTACTATCTGTATGCAGGCGATACACCTATACTAAGTTGGTTGCAATTTTAGCTCAGGGTAATCTATAATAAATTATTTCAAATTTTACTCAACCTTAACTTAGTAATAGCTCAGAAATGCTAAACTAGCACAAAGTTATCAATCTTTGGGTATGCCAATGAGTCACCTTTGCAAGCATTTTTCTTCGGACAAGACCAAAGCGTGTTCCTCAAGGTTGCACCATGCTTTTCTTTTAGCACTACCCTTCTTTTTACTTTCGGGTCGAGTTACAGCACAAATTATCCCCGATAATACTCTCCCTAATAATTCAATTGTTGCTCCTAATGGAAATAGTTTGATTATCAATGGGGGAACGGCAGCAGGTAGCAATCTTTTCCACAGCTTTCGTGAGTTTTCCATTCCCACTGGATCAGAAGCTTTTTTTAATAACTCTAGTAATATTCAAAATATTTTCAGTCGAGTCACCGGAGGAAAAATCTCTAATATTGATGGATTAATTCGGGCTAATGGAACTGCAAACTTGTTTTTAATCAACCCGAGTGGCATAATTTTTGGCCAAAATGCACGGTTAAACATCGGTGGCTCTTTTATTGGAGCTACAGCAAATAGTATTCAATTCTCCGATGGTAACTCCTTCAGTGCTACTAACCCTCAAGCCTCACCACTACTAACAATTAATGTTCCTATCGGCTTGCAATTTGGACAAAATTCAGGTGAAATTCGAGTCACAGGTACAGGTGACGGTTTCACTCTTAAAGATCCAATTACCGCACCAGTCGATCGGAGTCTAGCTAGGGATGGGTTGCAGGTTGCACCCGATAGCACAATAGCGTTAGTCGGGGGCAATGTTAACTTAGAAGGTGGCATTGTGAGGGCTGAGGGAGGGCGAATTGAGCTAGGCGGCGTTGGCGAGGGTCAGGTAAACTTAAATCCGACTGCCCTTGGCTGGACTTTGGGCTATGAACAGGTGCAAGGTTTTCGAGACATCAGCCTTTCTCAACAAGCAGCAGTGGATGCCAGTGGCTCTAGGGCAGGTTCTATCTCAATTGTAGGCAGAGAAGTAAAGCTAACAGATGGTTCAGTTGCTTTGATTCAAAACCTTGGAAAGCAATCTGGAGGAAATCTTAGTGTTAGTGCTTCTGAGTCAGTGCAACTAAGTGGAACTGATCCCAATGGTGTTATATCCAGTCGATTAGCTAACCAAACGCTGGGAGGTGGAAATGGTGGGAGTATTCTAGTTTCAACAAAAAGATTAACGATTGAGGAAGGAGCCACTATATCTGCTCATACTTTCGGTGCTGGTAATAGTGGAAATGTAATAGTTAAAGCCTCTGAGTTAGTTCAATTGTTAGGATTTTCATCAATCAACCCTAATTTTTTTAGCCAACTCATTTCGTATACTTTTAATTCAGGAAAGGGTGGAGATATTTTTATTTCAACACGAAGACTAATTGGTTTGAATGGAGGAAATCCTGGAGGAACGACGAGCGCCGGAACTGGCTCTGGCGGAAGTGTGACTGTGGATGCAACAGATTCTGTAGAGTTGATTGGAGTACAGCCAGGTCTGCTCCAGCCCAGTGCCATCGGTTCTGTAACTATCGGTGGAAACGCAGGTAATGTGACTATCAATACATCAAGGCTAATACTAAGAGATGGGGGCAATGTTGATGCTTCCACATTTTTAAGTGGTGCAGCGGGAAATATAGTCATTAATGCTAGGGATTCTGTAGAGGTAAGTGGCAGAGTAGAAGGTTCTATAAATCCCTCTCGGATACAATCGGCTGCTAGTATTTTAGATGCAGTTATCAGAGAAAGGATTGGACTACCCGATCGCCCCTCTGGAAACTCCGGCAGCGTTACCATCAACACTCCTCGGCTCACCATTTCCGATGGTGCTAAAGTCAGCGTCACCAACCAGGGAACAGGCATCGCAGGCAACCTCAATATCAACGCTGACTCCATCCGCCTCGATACAGAAGGAGAGATCAGTGCCAACACCTTCTCCGGCAGAGGCGGCAACATCAACATCACCACCGACTTCCTCCAACTGCGCCGCGCCAGCCAAATCTCCACCCAAGCAGGCGGTACGGGTAACGGCGGCAACCTCAACATCAACGCCAACACCCTCGCCATCCTCGAAGACAGCCAAGTCAACGCCAACGCCTTTGAGGGTACAGGCGGCAATATCAGCATCAACTCTCAAGGTTTATTCGCCTCCCCCGACAGCCAAATCACCGCCAGTTCGCAACTGGGAGTCTCCGGCACCATTAACATCAACAGCCCCGAACTCAACACCACTGCCGCACTGGTAGAATTACCCCAAAACCCTGTAGACCCCACCCAGCAAGTAGTCGCCGCTTGCACCCCCGATCGCAACAATAGCTTCACAGTTGCGGGTCGCGGCGGTTTGGCGGAAGACCCCACCCTAACATTCTCCAGTTTCGAGATTTGGTCGGACTGGAACGACTATACCCAACCAACTTTCAGAAGCACTAACAGGCGCTTAAACTCAAAACTCTTCCGTCGCGAACACCCTCCCCTAGTAGAAGCTAAGAGTTGGCGAGTCAATGCCAATGGCCAAGTGGAACTTTACGCCAACGTTCGCGGCGAAAGTCCTAGCAATTACACAGTTAAATTGGGCTGTCGGTAGTTTGGGAACGGAGAGGGAGGGATTCGAACCCTCGTTGAGGTTGCCCCCAAACAGCATTTCCAGTGCTGCGCCTTCAACCACTCGGCCACCTCTCCAAAACTGTGCTTTTAGAAAATCCGTTAGAGTAATTTTCGCACAGACTTTTATTATATAGATGTTGCTTCGATTTTGCAAATGCCTCGATCGTACAAAATTCGCATCCACCATCGCCAGAAAAATACAGATTATACCATAGAAGTGCCAGAGGATCGGTATATCCTCCACAGCGGTGAAAACCAAGGCGTCGAGATGCCTTTCTCCTGCCGTAACGGGGCTTGTACTACCTGTGCCGTGCGGGTGCTTTCAGGGGAGATTCATCAGCCAGAGGCAATGGGACTCTCGCCGGAACTCCGCAAGCGGGGGTATGCGCTGTTGTGCGTCAGTTATCCCCGATCGGACTTGGAGGTGGAGACTCAAGATGAAGATGAGGTTTACGAACTCCAATTTGGACGCTATTTTGGGAAAGGGAAAATAAGGGCAGGATTGCCTCTAGATGAAGACTGACAGAAGCCAAAACAGAAAAATGTTCGCCGCTTTGTTTTGCGTTTTTACTTTTTCGTTTTTGCTTCTCCTGGCGAGTTGCCGCCAGTCGGCAATCACGCCCCAAGGAGAAGTTGTTAAGGTTGTGCGGGTGGTAAGCGGACAAACGCTAGAGGCGATCGATACCGAAAAGCAACCCCCTTTGATTGAACAGGTACGGCTGATTGGCATTGAGGCACCGGATTTGCGCCAGCGACCTTGGGGTACGGCTGCAAAAGAACGGCTCGAAGAAATGATCGGCGAAAAACCAGTTTTGTTAGAGTTAGATCGAGAGCCTAAAGATCAGTCCGATCGCCAACTCGCCTATGTCTGGCAAGATGGAGTCCTGCTGAATGAAAAGCTGGTGGCAGAGGGATATGCGCTTTTTTATTCGCGATCGCTCAATAATAAATATGACGAACGTCTAGAACAAGCCCAAGAATTCGCCAGAATCATGGGTTTGGGTATTTGGAACCCAGAAAAACCGATGCGCCTCACTCCCAGAGACTTTCGGGAGCAATACAGGTGATTGGGGAATTGGTCAGTGGTCAGTGGTCAGTGGTCAGTTGTCAGTTGTCAGTTGTCAGTTGTCAGTTGTCAGTTGTCAGTTGTCAG
>NZ_JAIQZN010000120.1 GCF_023333585.1 Argonema antarcticum A004/B2 | reverse complement strand
CTTGTCCCCCTTGTCTCCCTTGTCTGTTGATGGTGTTGTAACTAGGGCGTTGATTAGTTGCATTCCCACTGCACGCGCTAGCAGGGGTGGTACGGCGTTGCCGATTTGTCGGTGTCCTCGCCATTTGGTGGGATGGAATTGGAACCAGTCGGGGAATGAGGATAGTCTGGCGGCTTCTCGTACTGTGATGACTCTGGGGAATTCTGGGTGGATGGGGCGGGGTGCTGTGTGTCCTCCTTGTTCGCTTGCAGTTCCGGCTCTTAGGGTGGTGGATTGGCCCTGGTAGTCCAAGCGATAAAGGCGGCTGATTGGTTCTGTTTCTCCGGTTGGTGTGGTGATGAATCTTTCGATGACGGATGGGGAGTGATTGGTGAGGGTGCAGCCAGATAGTCTGTGGGGGTTCCAGGATGGTGGTGGGGTGAAGATGGTGTTGAGGTATTGGCTGTATTTCCCTGGTTGCCTGTTTGTTTCGAGGATGTCTTTATCTAGGCTTAGTAGCGGCTCTAGGGGTAGTAAATCAGCTAGCGCATCATAGACTGTTATTCGCTGTTCTACTGGGGCTGGTGGGGGTATGAAGGTATCTAGGCAACCTACCCAGAACAGGCGTTCTCTGGATTGGGGTACTCCGTAGTTGGCGGCGTTGAGTTTCCATTCTTGGATTTGGTATCCGTAGGAAAGTAGTTGCTGCCAGCAGTTGTTGATGAGTTCTGCGTAGCGTGAGTCTCTCATGGAGGCAACGTTCTCCATGAGGAAGGCGCGGGGATGGAGTTCTCCGATGAGGCGGACGAAGTGGGATACTCCTTGATTGCGTGAGTCTTGGGGGTCGCGTTTGCCGATTCGCGAGAATCCTTGGCATGATGGGCCACCCACTACTAGGTCTATATATGTGTTTCTCTGAGGGTTGATGTGATTGCGGATTTCTTGGCTACTAAGTTGGCTGATGTCGGCACACAGTACGGGAGTTTTGGGGAAGTTTTGCTGATACTGGGCTGCTGTGTGGGGGTCTTTTTCTACTGCTAGGGCTATGGAAAACCCAGCCGCTTCCATTCCATAGTCCAAGCCTCCTACTCCGGCGAATAGGCTGATTGCTTGGGGGCGACGGTTGGTGGAGATGCTGAAATCGGCTGAGTGTGTCATTATAGAAATCCGTTTTTTTGTTTGGTGCCTCGGTTGGTATTTCCAACCCGGTGGCGATCTTGGTCGGATGCACCGGGTTGGATAACAGTATATCCTGTCTGATGACATTGTAATCACTCTTGATGTATTTGTCATCAACAGTGAGATAAATAAATGCAAACGTCACAGCGATCGTGTAACTTGGTTATGATGGAGGTTTATAAATGTCAGAAGACAAACGCGATCGCATCACAGTGGACATCACTGGTTTGAAAGAGAAGTTAACAACGTGGACAAACGATCCGAAGGTATCAACTGGCTCTTTGGTGCGCTCTGCTATCGTAACGGCCATTGAGTTCTGGGAAGCAGTAGAAAACTTGGGGCTGCCCAGACCAAAACCAGGTAATATGCAAGAATGGTTATTGGCTATAAGTGGAAAAGATGACAAAAATACCGCTAAACCAAGCATTGCACAATTAATTAAATTGCAAAATCTGTCTGAATTGTCAGAAGTAAGTGGCATTTCCGAAAAAAGGTTGAAAGCGCTCGCGCAAGGAGCAGAACCACTCATACCTGAGTTGTCTCTACTCGATCCTGCCCTTAACTTTACTCTTGAAGATCTGTACTCAATATACAAAAGAGATTTTCCAGATCGACAGCACAAGCAAAGGGGAAAACCCTTAATTGAGTATGAATAAATACTTTCTACAGTGGTTGAACGAAGCAAAATATCTAGTATACTACGTTAGCCAACTCTGTCAAAAAATTGAAAAATTTATGTAAAAAATTAAGTGAGACTGCAAAAAACAAGGGGGTCTTTTTCGATTGATAGGGCTTCAAACCCAGCCGCTTCCATTCCATAGTCCAATCCCCCAACTCCGGCAAATAGGCCGCTCGCTTCAAGGATAAAATCGAATTTGATCCTCCCGTTTATTTAATAGTTTTAACAACCGCTTTTGCAGTGCTTCTTGCTGTTTATCATCCTTAATTAAAAAAACTTTTCATCAGAAAATAGACTGCATATATGGTCAGTCATTGACGAGCTATGAAGTTGAGCAAGTTACTGTCAAAAATTCAACCAGTATCCTGAATTCCTTGAATTCTAAAGTAAGCAATAGACCAAATATCTTGCGAGGGACAAGCACTGGTAATCGCGATTAAAATTCGTTTAGCACTCACAGTAATTCTCGCTCCCAAATTCAGTAAATTCAAACGAATTGTGCCGACTGTTGCTTGAGAAAAAGAAGTTTTAGTAAAAATCTTGGAGAGTAGTCAAATACCTAAACATCCTATCAAAACCCTCACTTTTTTGTTTGTAATTATTGCTGTTGTTCCTGTTTTATTACGAAAAAATTACCGAAGATACCTAGAGTTTTCTGTTTAGTGATTCCAATTGCATCGAATTGGCTGAGCGATTGCAAATCAGTTTCGTACACTGAAAAGAAAACATAGTTTTTACGCCTAGTTACACTGTCAATAGCTAACTTCGTCTTTTCGTTAGCTGTAATTCCCACCCCGATAGACCACA
The DNA here is from genome assembly GCF_023333585.1 of Argonema antarcticum A004/B2. Classification (GTDB taxonomy): domain Bacteria; phylum Cyanobacteriota; class Cyanobacteriia; order Cyanobacteriales; family Aerosakkonemataceae; genus Argonema; species Argonema antarcticum. The sequence goes on along the minus strand of NZ_JAIQZN010000120.1, from coordinate 16,933 downwards.
AATCTACTAAGCCTTGGCATATCTGTTGACTATCTCTAGGCGATAGTATAGGTAGATTGAGATCTCCCCTAGTACAAACATTGTTCGCAGGCGCAACTATCCAGCCTCGAAAGCGATCGGATGCCTCGTCGAGATACTCTTCCTTGGTGGGGTTGCTGACGGCTGCGATTGTTAGAAATATTCCGATGATGTTAATCACGAACAGAACGATGGTTTTTATATGAGATTGCTTCACCGGATTTCGATTGACGGCTAATCCAAGGGCATACAAGCGAGCTAGCGTAAAACTGGTTGTGTCGCCTTTTCTTTCGTCGTTTGTAGTCATAGCGCCGCGATCGAATTATTAACCTTAGTATATATTCAAGTATAAAGGCTACGTATCTAATCCATTAAATACGTAGCCTTTATACTTGAAATTAAGGGCTTTTGTGCTTAGTTGTTGCAGGAGCTAACCGCAGACGAAGACTTTAATAACCTTGGCCTTGCATGCAGTCTTTGCTTCAAAGCTTTTGTACAGTAGGGAGTAGTCGATCGATAATGCGATCGCACGGTTATGGCAAGCATCGGGCCATCGAACTACATCTGGAAGTACGAGAACTGACAAGAGGATTTTTTCTATATATAGAGTATCACGCGCTATGACCGCTCTGTTTGCTTGCACAACTGCTTGTCTGTGCTTTTTAGGTATTGCCTGCCATCCCTTCTTGTTAAGCCGTTCTCAAAAAAGGTTCGTAAGCGACACCATGCAACAAAGTACGCTTGTAACGTCGAACCTGCAATTGGATAGCTTCTCCATAAGTGACTTGCGATCTTCAGGGGGCGACAACGAAGCTAGAGAGGTTGCTGGAGCAGGGTTATAGCTCTCAAACCTTGTTGATAAAATGATTTTTTGTTGGGAGTATAATTAAGCATTTGTTCGACCCATGATTGGCACGAGTAGAAAGCGATTAACCCATTTTCCCCATAAAGGGCGATCCAAAAGTTACTATGTCTCCTTCTAGTTCTACCGGGTTCTGTCAGACGACAAACATATTTTTGTTTGCCTTGTAGCTTAGTTCTTTTACCTTGTAACCAAGCGGAAGTCATCGCCAAAGCAATTAATAATATCAAGCTAATTAATCTATTAGGTGATGCTTGAGAAGCTACCCTTCGGGAACGCTTCGCGAACGAGATTATAACCGCCAGTTTGACAATCTTTAAACATGGCTTCGATGCCATAACGTTGACTATAAACACGAATTGCATTTTTCAAATTTGGCAGATTAGTCAACAAATACCAAGGCTCTGACTCTTGTTTATTTTTATATTTTCTCTTCCAGGAAACGGCTAAATTAAACCGATTAAAGCCCTTCTTTTGCGTCAAACTAATATCCTCGTAGAATAAATGAATACCCGGTTGAATTGGGATATTGCTTAAAGGTTAAAAAGGTTGTTTTTTTTTGCGAAAAGTTGTCGTGTATTTTGGCCGAAGTACAAAGCCAAGATGCTGACGTTGTAACCATTGCGCCAGTTCTATACTCTGAAATTCTCTATCCCAAATAATGATTAATTTATATTTTCGTAACAGCCGGATTACCGGACGTAACACTTGTTGAGAGTTCAATTAAGTTACAGGCTCCTTTTTTATCCAACAACATCCAGAATATGGGGAAAGCTCTTTTTTGATGAATTGCACTCACCATCAAAACATTAGTTTCTTTCCACTGGGTTCTATCTAGAGCAATAATCAGTTGACTCCCCGGCTTTACTTTATTTGACGAGATATCACTTCTTTAATAATCGGAAACCACATGGGTATGATAATTGTGAAGCTGACGGCGTTGATAAAGGCAATCAGCGCTATAATCCAAAACTTCAGGGGTAAATCGAACTTCTCTTTTAGAGTTCTCAATCTAGGCATAGACAAAGTTTGTTGAAAAATTCTCAATATGTGTTATCCCATTTTTGAATTCAATTCTCTTGATTATCTAAATGCCCAATTACTTCTAATGGCATAGTGATATAGCCAGTCAAATTGGCGGCTAAAAGCAGGACAATAAAACTGAGAGCGAATGCAATATTTTGTTTGATGATAATCTGAGAGCGGCGACCTAAACGGGATTGCTTGCGATCGTTATCCTAATTTGTGGTAACTTCGTCAGGAAGATAACTGTCCTTGTGTGAGCTTGGCTCCGGTTAAGTTAGCTCCAGTCAAGGTAGCTTCATCAAGAATAGCCCCTCTTAAATCGGCATTCGTCAAATTCGCTCCTGTCAAATCTGCCCGATGAAGGCAAGCATCATTTAAGGAAGCTTTGAAAAGATTAGCGCCTCTTAAGTTAGCTTCGCTAAGATTTGTCCTAATCAGGAGAGTTCTATAAAGAGAAGCTTGACTCAGATTGGCTCCATTTAAAGAAGCGTCGCTCAAGTCTGCCGATGTTAAGTCCACTCCACTAAAATTTACTCTACTTAGGTTAGCAAAATTCAATTTCACGTAAGTTAAGTTGCATTGACTTAATTTCTCCTCGCCAAGAACAGCACACCTTAAGTTAGCGTTAGCGAAATTCCTTTCACCTGCTGCGTATCGCCTCAAAAGTTCATCGGTATTCAATCTAGCTAACAGGGGACTTGAAGCTCCTTGATGACACCAGGACGCTCCTACCAACTTAGCTGCTGTGTTAACAGCTACTTCGTCATATGAAGGGATGACAATACCGTTGCAACCATCCCATTGACCGTCGAGCATAAATGCAATGTCACAAGCAGCACTGGCACAGTCAAACAACAAAACGTTTGTGGTCTGTCCTAATAATAAATTCATACTCATTAATTGGTTTAGGTTTAGGTAAAAGTTTTTTTGTAGGGGCTTTTTCACGAGCGTTTATTTCAAGGTAAGAAATAGCTAGCCTACTGAGAGCAAGCTATGCAATTTAAATGGTGACTAATATCAACCCTTATATCTATATGGTATCTCGACTTGACGAGTAGGGATTTCTCGACAAGTTCGATATAGATTTCATGTCCTCACACGTGAAAGCTCTCCCAAGTATTCCAACCAAATAAGCTTCTTAGAATATCCTAGTTGAAGATGCCGATCGCTCTATTACGGTCGCGCTGACATCAATTGTTGAATCCGTTGTGGTTCCTCTCCCAGCCAATCTGGATTCTGGGCAGTACCGTCGTAAATTGATGAAGTTTTGAACGGCTCAAACGAGCCGCCTGATGCCGATGAAGCGGTTTTTGCTAACAGATCTCGTACCTCTTGGTCATTCATTGGCTGGAATGTACGCACCGCTTCTAATGCTTGGTCGAGAATTTCCATGCTGTCAATTCCGGTAATCACAACTGATGTGGGCAGATTCAAAGCATAGTGCAGACACTCAATGGCTGTGACTGTATTTGACCGTAAAATTGACCCGTTTGCCATGCTTTTCATCCCCAGAATACCAATGTTGTGTTTGACCAGTTCTGGTACAACTAGCTTTGCGAAGCTTCGATAGTGGGCATCCATCACATTCAATGGCATTTGAACTGCATCAAACTTAAAGTTGCGCTCGGCTGCAACTTCCAGCATATGCAGATGAATTTGAGGGTCTTTGTGTCCGGTAAAACCGATGTATCGGAGTTTGCCCGCTTCACGCGCCTCCATCAAGGCGGGATTTGCCCCTTCTTCATCGAACACTCGATGCGGGTCTTCATACCGGATGATTTCGTGGTGTTGGACGAGATCGATACAATCGACTTGCAAGCGTTGCAGTGATTCATCTAGCTGCCTTGTGGCTTCTTTTTTGGAGCGACCGTCAATTTTGGTCATCAGGAACACTTTATCTCGGTAGCCATCGCGTAGCGCTTTCCCCATGCGAATTTCGCTCGCTCCACCGTTGTAATCCCAACTGTTATCCATAAAGGTGATGCCGCGATCGATCGCAGTGCGAACAATCCGAATCGCCAGTTGCTCGTCAACGTGCTTCAAGCTGAGGTGCCAACCTCCCAATCCTAAAGCAGAAACTTTCTCTCCTGTACTGCCGAGAGTTCGGTATAGCATTTTTTGTGTGTTTGACGCACTTTCTGACATCTTTTCTCCTTGAAAAGCCAGCTATTGCTTAAGTGCATATGGCTATGAGCCAATTCAAATGCAAGTAAAAGTTCGCAACATCTTCCTACGGACACACTAGAGGTGGGTTGGAGGTGTGAGCTACATGATTGAGTAGATCGGTTAGGCTCACGCACTCACAAGAAGCTTAATGCCGGATGCGTGAGCCCTGGGCGTAATGCTTTCAACGAGAGCGCCTCAGTGGTAGGGCTGCAAGTAATCTAACAATTCTGCTGTACTCGTGCCAGTAGCCATGTTTGTATAGTTATACCCATCGCCACCATACACAACTGCCCATTTGAGCATCGTCAAATTTGGTAAGTAGGAGAGCTTTACGATGAGGTCAGTTTCAATCTCTCCCCCTAGAGCGCCGCCATAACCGCGCTCTATTTTTAAATCAGAGCCGCAGACTGTAATTAAATCGTAAATCCAAACGTTTCCAGCGTTTTTACCCTCTATGTTTGCGATTACCTGTTCATAGTGATATTCATCGACATATAAATCGTAACTAGCGTTATGGTTATGCAACCAACAAGGGGAATTCGTGGTTCTGTAATGTTTGAATCCAGGCAGAGGGTATTGTCTGACTTCTTCAGCTAGCTGTGGCGCGTTAGTGGGCTGGAAAGTAGCAAAAAATAAGTAATCTGGCCCAGTGCGGTTGAGTTCGATTTCCCAGAACCAATTAAGAACCATATTCCTCCTAAAGCTCTACGCTGATACTTACAAGCATTACTACAAAAAAGTGAGAAATTTGGCTTGGTTGGCAAGGCGTGCATAAGTGCTACCGAGCCAGAAATATTGAGATCTAAATATCCAAATATCGAGGAGATCGAATATGGAAATACAGCTTACCCCTTTGCGGGCAGCCGTTTGTTCCGAGCGGGCCACCACTCTAGATGTTTTAATCAGAATTATTAACCCAGAACATCTAAATCGAGTCATTCTCTTATCCGATGGACTAGCCAATGTAGGTGAAACCAATCCCGATGTAATTGCCTCTGATGTCAACCGTTTAACAAAACAAGGTGTCAGTACCAGCACAATGGGAATTGGTGATGATTACAACGAAGACTTGCTAGAAACAATGGCGCGGAGTGGGGATGGCAATTATTATTACATTCAATCTCCCGAACAATTGCCAAGTATTTTTCAACAAGAATTACTGGGTTTAATGGCGACAGTTGGCACAAATGTCACCTTGGGAATTGAGCCCCAGAACGAAGTAGAAATGGTGGAAGTACTCAATCAGTTAGATGTCAACCAAAATGGTCGGTTTCGCTTACCTAATTTAGTAATTGGTAATCCAGTTGATGTAGTTGTGCGGCTGAAAGTGCCAGCCATGAGAGAAGAAATAGATTTATGTTATTTTCGCCTCAGTTGGAACGACCCCGAACAACCACAGTCACAACAAGTCCGCGTTGCATTACGCTTACCCGTTGTCAATGCTGCACAATTAGAGGAATTTCCGTTTAATTCTGAGGTAAGACAGCAAGCGATTTTAATGATGACAGCACGTGCCAAGAAAGAAGCTGTCAAACTGGTGGATGGAGGGAATTACTTAAGCGCAAGCCTTGTATTGCAGCAGACAAGACAGCAGTTGCTCAATAATCCCGATCTTCCGATGAGTGAGCCAGAAGCCGAGGCACTAGCCGACTTAGAAGTACCTATATTGGGGAATATTACTGAAGATTTAGGAGTCGATGCGATCGTTAACTCCTGCGATCGCTACCTATCCAATTCCGGTGCCATATCCAGTGCGATTCACCTAGCTGCTGGGCCAGAACTTCTGGAAGAATGTCGCCGTTTAGGTGATTGTGAGGAAGGCGATGCCAAAATTACTCCGGGCTATAATTTGCCGACACCTTGGGTGATTCATGCAGTTTGTCCACCTTGGCGCGGTGGCTCTTATGGAGAGGGAGAAATCTTAGCACAATGTTACCGCCGTTGTTTGGAATTATAGCAAAAGTCAAAAGTCAAAAGTCAAAAATCAAAAGTGAAATGCTTGCTGTGAATTGGTTCTGGCCTTTTAGGATGCCCTAACCGCCCTGGCGGTTGCTATAGCTTTACAGCATTCGCTGCGGAGTATTGCTTTTCCAGCTATTGGGACGGGAGCAATGGGTTTTCCAGCCCAGCTTGCGGCTGCAATTGCTTTTGCCCAAACCAGTCGCTTTCTTTTAAGATCTAGCGCGATCGGGACGATTGTTTTTGTTTGTTTTGAGCCAGAAACTCATCTTTGCTTTCAAAATGAATTCTTGGAAATTTCTGGCTGGTAATGGTTATGCTTCTTCTGTACTTGTTCTAATTTAATTTATTTCTAAGTTTAGACAATATGGAAGGCATCGGCTATGACGTGAATGTTCCACTTGCGTCCTAACCCCTTTGGCGGTTGCCCTAAGTAATTTTATACCCCAAAAAATAATTTTTATGCACACAAAAGATTAAACATAATAGTCTTATTTGTGCGGAATTTTTAACGATTACCTGTTTACTTAAAAGCTCTTGAATTGGTTGACTGAAGCTTTGAAGTATCAAGTCTGCTTCTGTCAGAGTGCCAGTTAAGGCAATGCGATCGCTAGACTTAGCAAAATCCAGAATCACATCCGCACCGAATTTGTCTGATGTAGCCGTATCCGTTCTGAGTACAAACAAATCGCTACCTGCATTACCAGCTAGTCGATCAACACCTAAATCGCCGATGATAGTATCATTTCCTTCTCCACTTTTATCGATTTTTGTAACAATAATTTACAACTATTGACATTAATTGTATTATATTTTCTATTTAAGTGAGTTTTGGGTGAGAAAAGGCAACTAGCCTGCTGCACTAACTGCGAGCAGTGTAACTCAGGTAGCTGTCATAGAGTTGGACATTACAAGATTCCAAGTAAAGTTTTGTAACAAAATTCCAGTTTCCGCATAAAAAGCGGAAGGTTTGCCTGAGAGAGAAATAGGAGGGTGTAAGCTGCCTCTTTCTTCACACTCCTATACAAACTATTGAGTTTCTTGGGAACTAGGGAAATGTCCACTATTGATATTGGCAGTTTGAACGGTAGCCAAAACTATTCGGGTTTTGTTGACGTTACTGCTAGCTTCACGAAAGCTTTAATTTACCAATTAAATTATAAAGCTTTCTTAAAGTTCGTAATTTTACGTAGATATACGGAAGATATATACGTTGTTAAAAATTAAACTAATTGTAGTGTTTTTATGCTTATTAGCCTACCAGTCAAACAATAGAATAACCTGAAAATTGCACTTTTTCTATCAGGGTTAAGAGAATCTTAAAGGTTTCCACTATTTAAAATAAAATCATTTTGGCTCTGACCGATCTGAGAGATAGACTCAGGCAAAATTGTCAGGTCAAGTACAAGTTTTTCTGAAGCGAGATAGCCATAATTTAGTGCTACCAAATCCGGTTAAATCAAGTAAAAACGAGCAAATTTAACAACTAAAAAATGTCAACCTTCGAGATCGGCTTACTTGACAGTTCCTACAAAGCAACAGATGCTTTAGAAATTAGCTATCCAAACGATACATACAACTTTAAATTAAGCGATTCCGGCAGTTTAAAGTTATCGTTTTTAGGGATAACCAACCCAGTTGATTGGCAATTTCAAGACAGATTGGGAAAAGTTATTCAAAATGGTTCTCTTAATTCCACAAATCTGGAAGCAATTAACCTTTATAATGTGGCAGCAGGAGACTATTCTTTTCAGATTTCTCAAACCAACGGCGATACCAACTATACACTGAACGTTGACCCCATCACCAGCTTAAACGTGGAATCGGGATTTTTTACCGTCGGACAAACGGGACAAGTGGGAGTTGATTACTTAACTGATGGTGGTTGGTATCAGGGTGAGTTGGCCATTTTCAGTTTGACAGGAATAGAGTCATTTTCTCCTGGTTCGCAAGCATTTATTAAAGAAGCTGCAAGGCGCTCGCTGAGTAACTCAACAGAAGGTTATGTAGCGATCGCAGACGCTATGGAAGGCGCTAAGTTCAGCCCTACTTTTCCTTGGGGAGATAACTATAACAGTGGCGAATACAAAAATGTTAAAACATTCGCTATGAAACCGGGGGATAAATTTGGTTTCATGCTTGTCCCTAATGGTAGCATACAGGAAGTATTTAATAATCCCAATCTCGGTGGAGCAAAACGTCCGTTATTCTCCCTGGTGACTGCTAATCCTAACGAGGCGTTTCATGTTGGACAAATTGCAGATGTGACGGGTGATGGCAAAACTTTTGTCATGGAGGATAAGCGAGTTGATGAGGGTTCGGATAAGGATTATAACGATCTAGTTTTTCGGATCACTGGTGCTACAGGAAAAGCGATTAAGTTAAATGATGTAATCGCTCCCGATAAAGATTGGCGCAAAACCAAGGTGGTGGAGGATTTAATTGCTTACATCAACACGCCTCCTCAGTTTTTGCAATTCACCACCAAGACAATCTATAAAGCGGGTGAGACGATCGATCTTACTGATGCTAAAGTTTATGACGAAAATGGAGACTTGAACAAAGTAGATTTCTGGTTAAAGAGAAAGGAAGATTTTGGCTGGGTTGATATCAACGATGCGACTAAAGATACTTTTACGGTGAAGGAGGACTGGACAAGCTTCAACTATTCTTTGAAGAATGTAGCAGCGGGGAGTTACGAACTCAAGGCGATCGCATTCGACTCTACACAACAAAGCAACGAGGTAGTTAAGGAGTTTCGGGTTAATGCTGCTCCGAAAGAATTGCAATTTAACATTTCCCAAGATACTTACAATATCGGCGAAATAGTCAGTATCACTGGAGGTACAGTTTATGATACTGACGGCATGGGTGACTTAGTTAAAGTAGATTTCTTTTTAAAGAAGGACAATGATATCTGGGAACATATTACTACGGATGTTACCAGTTTCACCGCTGGTAGTGGAGATAATAACTTTGCCAATTTCAGCCACTCCTTATCACCAGATTTATTAAAAGAGACTGACAGTTATGAGATTAAAGCCGTAGCTTATGATATAGCAGGTGATTCTAGTAATGAGGTAATTAAAAACTTTACCGTCTACAGCAAAACTGTTGAAATACCGCCAAATTCACCGCCTGAACAATTGCAATTTAACTTATTACCATCTTACACGATCGGTCAGTCAGTGAGCATTGGAGATGCCAAAGTATACGATAAAAATGGAGAGAGCGGCTTACAAAAAGTAGATTTAGAATTTTATAAAGATAACATCTTTTGGGACAAATATACTGTCGATATCACGGATGATAGCAAAAGTGGAGATGGTTGGGGAACTTTCAACTATTCGCGGAGTGATTTACCATACGGGAATTATCGGTTAGAGGCGATCGCATCCAATAAATCTGGCGGCGTTTCTAATAAAGCGATTCAAAGCTTTAACGTCGTCGGTAAACCTACCACACCACCAATAACCAATTTGCCGCCACAACAATTGCAATTGAACTTATTGCCAACTTACAAGATAGGCGAACCGATCGTTTTTCCGAATGCCAAAGTATACGATGGAAATGGAGCGAGCGACCTGGACAAAATAACTTTGGAGTTGTACAAAGATGACAAAAAGTTGGGCGATTATACTGTCGGACTCGTGGGTATTGCAGACAACTGGGGAACTTTTAATATTTCATTCTGTCAGTTAGAGCTTGGAAATTATCGAATTAAAGCGAAAGCATACGATAAATCCGGCGCAACAGATGAAGACACTGCTGAGTTTAAAGTCGTTTCTCTGCTGAATAAAGCGCCAGAAGATTTGCGATTTAGCATTTTGCCTCTTTATACTAATAAGGAGACAATTAGTTTCAACGGCGCTAAAGTTTTCGATGCAGACGGAAGAAACGACTTAGAAAGAATAGATTTTAAGTTGAAACTTTCTGACGGTACAGATTTCTTAGATATTCCCGACGTTACCCAGTTTACAACTGATAATCAAGGCAACGCTAGATTCGACTTCAGTCACGATTTGAATAACTTAGCACCGGGTCGTTATCAATTGTGGGCGATCGCACAAGACAAAGCAGGAAGTTACAGTAACCCAGAAATCGAAAACTTTTCTGTAATTACCGATCCGGGGGAAGGTGGATTATCAGATGAAATTAGGCTAGCTATAGCCAATTCAGCTAAGATACAAAATTACACTCCTGAAGAACTAGCTAAAGCCAAAAGTTGGGTAGTGGGGGTAACACCCGGTCAATCTTCCCAAAATTTAGCCGCAGCGATCGGCGCTTACGATTGGGGTGCTAGTGGACAGTTACCCAATACTTATATTTGGGAATTTCCTCAAAATGTTACTCCTACTCAAGTTTCCGGGCAGTTAAATGCGCTGAATGGAGTAGAATTTGCTTACCCGCTGATACCCATTCGGTTAATTCCACAATCTGAACCGAACGACCCGCTCTTTGCTAACCAGTGGCATTTGCAAAACAAGCAGCAAACTGGTGGAACTCTGGGCGCTGATTTGAACGTTATTCCGGCATGGAACTTAGCGCGGGGTAAAGGTGTAGTTATCGGAGTGGTAGATGATGGTTTGCAGTATACCCACCCAGATTTGAAAAATCGGTATGTAAGGGATCTGAGTCGCGACTTTAATGAGACAGTAGACTTGGATGGTCGTCATGCTTATAGGGATAAACCACTCTATAAAGTAGAAGAAACTAACAATTTAGATGGAACTATCGACACCGATTGGATAACGATCAATCAAAATTACGCCTACGATAACGATCCAGAGCCAACTTACAAGGCCATTGTTTTAAATAACTCTCAGAAAGATATCCCGTATGGTAACTCTCAGTACAATGAATTTTTACTCGATGTTCCATTGACGGGAGTTATAAGTGATATCAACGTTTTGTTGGATATTACAGATGATAGAGCTAAGGATTTAGCTGCTTACCTGAATAGCCCAGATGGTTACATATTCAATCCTCTCATCGGTACAGGAGCTACTCGTAACAGGCTACCAAATGGAGGGACAGACCCCGACGATTCCCCACTTACGCTCTTCAAGAATAATGTAGGTATCAATGGTGGTGGTTTCTCCGAACCGATTTGGTTGGATGACGAAGCTAGTCAATCTATTACTCAGGCCATCGCGCCGTTTTCTGGTAGCTATAAACCAGAAATGTTGCTATCTAAATTTGATAATCAATATGTCAAAGGAAAGTGGAAGTTAAAAATTACAAACAATAATCTTTCACTTTTGGCTAAACTTAACAGTTTCGGTCTAGAATTAAACACCTACAATCCTCACGGAACTGCTGTAGCAGGTTTAATTGCTGCTAGTGGTAACAACAGCATTGGCGGAATTGGTGTGGCTCCCGAAGCTTCTTTAGCTGGCTTACGTTTAATTGCTGATGAAGTTATAGACCTACAGATATCTGATGCGCTGTCTTATCGTAATGATGCTATTCAGATCTATAACAACAGTTAGAAAGAACAAGACGGGCTAAATAAGCCGCCAATGAGTATAACAGCATTACAAACAGGAGCAAAGTTTGGGCGAAACGGACTTGGTAATATCTATGTGTTTGCGGGAGGAAACGACCAGTTTTTTGGTGGCAATGTTAACTACAATGGCTTCGCTAATTCTCGGTATGCGATCGCAGTAGCCGCTATAGACCATGATGGTAAACAAAGTTGGTACAGCGAACCCGGTGCGCCACTGTTGGTTTCAGCGTACTCTAGCTCTTATAACCCTGACAACACTCCCGTCGCTGTGACTACAACCGATCTTAAAGACGGTCAGGGCTATAGTAATGACAGTTACACCAACAGTTCTAGCCGCTTTGGTGGTACATCAGCTGCTGCTGGTTTAGTATCTGGTGTTGTAGCTTTAATGTTAGATGTCAATCCCAATCTTACTTGGCGCGACGTACAAGACATTTTAGTTAAGACTTCCCGAAAAAATGATTTTGGTACAATTAATCCTCTGAAACCAAAAACAACCAGTTCTGGTTGGCAGGAAAATGGAGCAAAACTTTGGGTTAATGACAAATATGGTTTTGGGGCTGTTGATGCTGCTGCTGCGGTGAGCGAAGCTGCTAATCCAAATCGGGTTCCATTGGCACCAGAAGTCAAGGTTACTTTTGACCTTAGCGAGCCAGAAAAGGTGAAAAATGTTTTAGAACCTATTCCTAACGGAGACATAAAGACAGGAGTTTCATCAGAAATCTACATCAACAAAGATATTAGTATCGAAAAGGTTGAGGTAGTTTTCAACTCTAAAAATAAGCCTGATACTCCAATAGATTGGAAATACTGGGGAGACTTGACAGTGAAACTGATCTCTCCCAGTGGCATGGAGTCAATTTTGGCAGCACCACACGATATTCTTAACGATCCAGATCTAACCACTATCAACAAGGATGAATTTTCTTGGACATTCACATCTGCTCGTTATTGGGGCGAGTCTTCTAAGGGAGAGTGGAAGTTACAGGTTTTTGATGCGATCGGCAACAAAATGGAAGGGTATTGGAACTCTTGGAAGCTAAACATTTACGGAACTGAACCGACAGTTAATGTAATGGCTGCGGATGCTAATGCAGCCGAAAGCGGTAACGATACTGGTAAGTTTACCTTCACCCGTACTGGCAGTAATAACGACAATTTAATCGTGAACTATTCTGTAGCCGGAACAGCTACTAAGGGAGCAGATTACAACGCTTTTATAACTGGCACCATTACTATCCCAGCAGGACAAGATTCAGCATCAATTTCTATCACTCCTATTGATGATGTTCTGTTTGAAAAGGATGAAACTGTTACAGTACATATTGACTCTGTTACTGGCTACAATATCGGCACAAAAAATAACGCTACGGTGGTAATTGCTGAAAATGATACCTTGCCAGAAGCATTCACTGACATAGGGGCTGCTTTCACAGGTGATGGTAATAGTTCTCCAGACTGGGGAGACTATGACAACGATGGCGACCTTGATATTTTATTAGCAGGTTCAGGTAACTCCAAAGTTTACCGAAATGACAATGGTAACTTTACCGATCTTGGTGCATCTTTAACAGGCGTTTCGAGTGGGTCTGTAGACTGGGGGGACTATGACAATGATGGGGATATCGATATCCTTTTAACAGGTTCTGGAAACTCTAAAGTTTACCGAAATGATAATGGTAACTTCAATGACATTGGCGCTTCCCTGACTGGCGTTTCCTATAGTTCGGCGGCGTGGGGAGACTATGACAACGACGGCGACCTTGATATTCTCCTGACAGGTACAGATAGTTCAGATAATAAAATAGCCAAAGTCTACCGAAATGATAAAGGTAGCTTCACCAACATTGGCGCTTCTATCGCTGGGGTTCGCCGAGGTTCGGTAGCTTGGGGAGACTATGACAATGATGGCGATCTTGATATTCTTTTGACGGGTGAGTCACAACTCAATGGAGAAATTTCCAGAATCTATCGAAATGATGGTGGCAGTTTCACCGATGTCAACGCTCCTTTAATAGGTTCTCTAACAGGTGTTAGATTTGGTTCTGCTGTATGGGGAGACTATGACAATGATGGCGATTTGGATATTTTGTTAACTGGTACAGATAGGGATGAAGAAACTGTTTCTAAAGTCTATCGCAATGATGGAGGCAGCTTCACTGACATCAATGCAGCGCTCAAGAATGTTGGAAACAGTTCAGCAGCATGGGGAGACTATGACAACGATGGCGACCTTGATATTCTATTAACGGGAGTTTCTTTTGACAATTCAGTTCAAAGATTTTCGCAAGTATATCGGAATGATGCTGGAAACTTTATCGACATAGGTGCTGGCTTAATCAGTGTTGAGCGTGGTTCAGCAGCATGGGGAGACTATGATAATGATGGGAACCTCGATATTGTCTTAACTGGATGGAGTAGTTCAGATAGTGTTGCTAAAGTCTACAAAAACAACACAGTTAAACTGAATACAATACCAACAGTACCCACTGACCTTAATGCCTCAGTCAATGGCAATTCCATCAACCTGAAGTGGAACCCATCCACCGATACACAAACGCCGCTAAAAGGCTTAACTTATAACTTGCGAGTGGGAACAACTCCAGGTGGTTCTGAGATTATATCTCCGATCGCTAGTGGTGATGGCACACGAAAGGTAGCACAGATGGGTAGTGTCAATCAAAACACTGATTGGACTCTCAATTATTTAGCGCCCGGTACTTATTACTGGAGCGTGCAAGCTGTAGATAATACCTTCGGTGGATCGCCTTTCGCCAAGGAAGGTAACTTTAGAGTTGACAGACAACCTAAAACCCTCCTCTCCATAGGTGCTGTTCAAGCAGTGATACCAGAAGTAGATCGTAGTTCTGGTCAATTCCTAATTACTCGTCGTGGTGATACAACTACTCCACTGTCAGTAAATTATACGGTTGGAGGAACGGCGACTAATGGCACAGATTATCAACCGCTCGGCGGTAAGATTATCATTCCGGCTGGTTCTGCGACAGCAACGATTCCTATCAACATTATTGATGATACGGTGTTTGAAGGAGGAGAAGAGACAGTCGTGATTAATTTAAACCCAGATACAGCTTACGATTTGGGTTCTCCGAGCAGCAGCACGATGACGATTTATGATGGGGCAATTGCAATTCTTCAGGGGTCGGTTATTCCAGAATAGTTAGGAATGATGCAGTTGGCATCACATCTGCTATCTAAATTATATGAGCGATCGCGTTTTTTTCAACTCAAGGTGCGATCGCTCTTTTTTTGGCAACTAGCTTAACAATTATTAACTAAAAAGCAGATTTTTTAGTAGTATGATTTCAAACATCTACTAGAACGTCGTTTTTATTTAATTGAATTGTGTCTGATAAAAACAGAAAAATCAAAGGAAATAATGTCTGTATTTTAGTTTACCTTTTAGGATTTCCTTTCTTTTCCAATGCCCTAGCTGGAAAAGCAGCAGCGCAAATTGTCCCTGACAATACCTTGCCTGTAAATTCGAGGGTCAACTTGGAAGGTAGTAGCTTCATTATTGAAGGTGGAACCTCTTCCAGTAATAATCTGTTCCACAGCTTTCGCGAGTTCTCCGTTCCTACTAACAGCACTGCTTACTTTAACAACGCTACCACAATCCAAAATATTTTTACTCGTGTAACTGGTAGTTCTGTATCCAATATTGATGGCTTGCTGAAAGCTAACAGCACCATCAATTTATTTATAATCAATCCTAATGGAATTATTTTTAGCCCCAATGCCAGGTTAAATATTGGGGGGTCATTTTTAGCAAGTACAGCCAACAGCTTTGTGTTTAAAGATGGCTCTCAGTTTAGTGCTACTAATCCTCAAGCTCCTCCTTTACTAACAATAAATGTCCCTGTTGGGCTGCAATTTGGGGAAACTCCAGGAAAAATTAAGGTCACGGGGTCAGGTCACAATTTAACAATAGATGATAGGGAAGCTCTTATTAGAGATAATAAACCTGATGGCCTTAGAGTAGAACCAGGAAACACCTTAGCACTCTTGGGTGGCGATGTAATTTTGGAGGGAGGAAATTTAACAGCAAATGGGGGAAGGATTGAACTTTGGTCAGCAGTCAATAGCCAGTTACTATTAGATATTAATAGTAGACAATTGCAAGTTAACGCTTCCGAAGGAAATCCTAATTATGGAAACATTCAACTATCAGGTGCAGCTTCCATAGATGTGAGTGGAAATGGCGGGTTAATACAAGTGCAGGCAAAAGAAGTATCGCTAACTGATGGGTCGGTAATTTTCGCAATAACTGATGGAACAGAACAGGGAGGCAGCATCGCAATCAAAGCCACTGACTCTGTAAAAATAATAGGCATCACTTCTGATGAAAATCAGTTTCGTAGCAGCTTATTAAGTCAGAGTTTTGGTGAAGGAAAAGGTAGCAATTTAATAATTGAAACTGGACAATTAATTGTGAATGGAGGACAGGTAGGTGCTTTCACTTTTGGAACGGGAAAGGCAGGAGATTTGACCGTTCGCGCTAGAGATTCTGTAGAAGTAGCTGAGATCCCAACTAATAGCAATTTTATTGGTGGTTTGTTTTCTCAAGTCAAGCCAAAAGCAACGGGAGATGGGGGAAATTTGATTGTTGAAACGGGACGATTGATTGTACGAGATGGAGCGCAAATATCAACAAGTGCTTCAGGTGAAGGTCAAGGAGGAAATCTTAGCATCCGAGCTTCTCAGTCTGTAGAATTAATTGGGAGTTCAGCTGATGGAGTATTTGCAAGTGGCTTATATACTCAGTCTGAAGGTATAAAAAATAGTGGAAATTTGATTGTTGAAACAAATCGATTGGCTGTTTTAGATGGAGCGCAAATAGCAAGTTCTACTTTTGGCCCTGGTAACGCGGGTGATTTAGTAATTACTGCTTCTGACGTGGTGGAAGTAACTGGAAATAGTGCAGGTTATTCTAGCAGCATAGTTAGTCAAGTAATACCAACAGCAGATGAAAATAATGAAATTATACCAGCCACAGGAGCAGGTGGAAATATGCTCATCGAAACCAAACGATTAAGAGTAGAAGATGGGGCAATATCAGCTTCGACTTTTAGTGAAGGTAAGGGAGGAAATTTAGTAGTAAATGCCTCAGAAATAGTTGAATTAAGGGGAATGGCAGTATCAGCGTATAATGAAATTCCTAGCGGTTTATTGGCCACCACAGAAGGAAGTGGCGCTGGGGGAAGTTTAGTAATTAACACTAATCGTTTGATTGCCGACAATGGCGCACAGATAGCAGCATCTACTTTGAGTGAAGGAGTGGGCGGCACTATCACGGTAAATGCTTCTGAATCAGTACAATTGAGAGGAATAGGAATCAAACCAGACGGTGAAATTCCACGTACAGAAGAAGG
>NZ_JAIQZN010000218.1 GCF_023333585.1 Argonema antarcticum A004/B2 | reverse complement strand
TTCATGGTGACGGTTTTGATGCCAGAATAAGTACCGCGATTGGAGTTGCCTTCCCAAGGTATGTTAGCTTTGAATTTAGCACCAACGGCGATGTCGTCGATGACTACATAACCCAAATTGCTTTCGGTTAAGGCACGACGCGCTGCTTCTTGAATAAAGGCTGTGGAACCTGGGGTATATTGCTCTATGCCTTGGAGGTTGAATATTGCTAATTGTCCTTGATAGGAACCGCCATCTAATAGATAATCGAAGCTCAGTGTTCCTGTGGTACCGACGGTAAATATTCCGGTATCGAAGATGGTCATAAGTTACTTTTTTTTTGCACCCTTGAAAGAAACTTTAAAACGGGGAGCTAGTCAGCAGAATTGTTAGATTTACGGAACTTTTGTAAAAGTTTGATGAAGTGAGTTTTTGGTGTCGGTAGGTACTTAGATCAAAAATTGGGGTTTCTGGCGTTAATGGGCTGGCTTTGGGTGAAATTACGGAGGTTTTATCTTTAAATGCGCCAATGACTTAGTATTCGCTGTAATTTTCAGGTGGCTATAAATCTGTCAAAAGGTAGATAGAAAAGAAGATTTGATGTGAATTTACTGCTGTTAATTGCCAAGATTTTAATATTTATAAATAACATCTATCTTTAGAAAGATGTTTTATTAACTAAAAAGGTTTGACTGTACTGACAGTATTTACTTGTTAGAGCGGAACTGTTTAACTGTGGGACGAAAGGAACACCCATCTGCACTAGACAATGGGCCATGTGCGTCAAGCGCCTTTCTTGGTTGTGCTTTAATGTTCTGAAGTGCCGATGCCGTCTAAAGTTCCAATTCTAGAGAACGTTGTTCTTGCTGCTGCTGGTGTCTCAACTCTTCGTTCCCATTCAATCCATCAGACATTTTTTGAGCCACTGAAGTAGCAGTTGCTTGAGAAGTCGAGTCATTTCTGTTCCCGCAATGCTGCGAGATGTTGCTCCGAGTGCTTTAGGAATTTCCCTTAAATTTTCCAGTAGCTCGCTCTCTGAGGAGGCATGACGAACAACCACATACTGATTATCATCAAAGCCCATTCCGTTGAGATAATCAAGAGCGTGGCCAGACAGAACAGCCGACGAGTGGGTGCTACCCCAAGGCTTCTGTGCTTGTTGAAAAAACACTTTTTTCGTAGGGAGTTTTCATTCGATCGCTATTCGATCTCTTTAAGTATTTTTGCTCAAAATGAAGCTACGGGAATTATGGGGGAATATTAGGGGACAGTAAGCACAAATGCTTATTTTATTCCGTGCGAGTTTTCCCCACTTTTTCCCCCACATCCATCTTGGTTACTCTGGGAGCAACCAGTGGCGGTATGTACATCTCTCCCTTCGTAGAATAATCAGTCGCCGCCACAGCTTGTTGGAGGTATCCCCCAAACCCCCCATATTCCGAACGAAAATGGTGTTTGGGATAGCTTGGCACTAATCGCTCCAGCAGGCATCAATCAACATCCGATTGCTTGTTGCTCCAAAAAAGTTGAAGCGCTGCCTCATCGACGATGTAAGCTGACTCGCTATCCCCAATCACCCTGTTTACCAAGCCGAGGAAAAACACTGACATCTAAGCGTCCTGCTTCTCCACCCATCAGATATACAAGGTCTTCATTGAATGGGTTACGAAGATGATGGGGTTGTTGAGGTAGCCCAAATCCCATAAAGTCCCCTGGTTCAACTTCGTATTCCCGATCTCCAATTTCCGCCATCCCTCGACCTGACAAGATGTAAACCCATTCTTCTTCATTCTGATGAGCGTGGTAAATGAAAGATTCCTTACCCGGTGGTACACGAGCAATTGTCACACCAATGCGTTTAAGACCAACAGCACGCCCAAGAAACCGTAAATAAATTTCGGAATTGGGATTGAGCGGATGATGAAACTCAAACGCATCTATTGCATTAGACATCTCCAAAAACTACCAAAGCCTCTCTAATATTGGTTTTTGACTACCTGCCCTTTAAGGGGCAGGTAGT
>NZ_JAIQZN010000119.1 GCF_023333585.1 Argonema antarcticum A004/B2 | reverse complement strand
CTCCGGTCTGTTATTTGATTGTTGTCGAGATGCAGGGAAGTCAGGTTGGTAAGGGTAGAGAGTCCACTCAGGTCTGTTATTTGATTGTTGTAGAGAATCAGGGATGTCAGGTTGGTAAGGGTAGAGAGTCCACTCAGGTCTGTTATTTGATTGCTGTAGAGATTCAGGTATGTCAGGTTGGTAAGGGTAGAGAGTCCACTCAGGTCTGTTATTTGATTGTTGTAGAGCTCCAGGTATGTCAGGTTGGTAAGTTTATTACAGTCAGAAGTCCCAGCACACTTTAACAGCACCTCAACCGTGTGCCTCGCCTCTTTTGAAAGACTATCTTTGTGCAAACACCAGTCGGCAAAGCTGCTGAATATCGGAGCTTGGTTTGGCTGTAGTTCGGACATAACGCAAAAATCTCCTGTTTTTTCATCTGGACTGGTTCAGAGCCCCTAGCTATACTTTATTCCAGGTTGAAGTGGTAACTAGAAACTGAGGCTTTGCATTTCAATTTTCTACCACCCAGTTCTGACCCGATTCAATTGGTTCTCCTGGTAAAAAAGTAGCATCCAGAACTTGCTCAATGGAGTAAGGACACTCAGCCGGAAAATCTTTGTCAGTGAGGGATGTCTCACGTGCAGCTAGATCGATCGCATCTTCATAAGCTTTTTGCAACGCTTCTGGAAGATATGGTTTCAAACTGGGATTTTCATCCAAATGTTGAAGAATTCTGCGACGTTGTTCCCGCAATGTGAAAAACCAGCTTTTTGACCTTTTATTAGGCTGAAATTCCCATTTGAGTAAATGACCGAGTAGAATACCCAAACGATTTCTTAATTCCTGACGTACTTGCTTTCCCAAAGACTCTATCTCATCAACTAAATTGACAATATCCAAACTTTCCCAAACTCCTGCTTGCAGCAGTTTGGCTTGTTCCTGCGTCCAAGCATAGAAATCTTTTTCGTAGAGATTGGAGGTTGTCTGTGAGGATGCGATCGGTTTTGTATCCATGATTGAATTCCACTTAAGATGGGCTAGGGAAATCCCCATTCGCTGACTCAATTGTACCCCGCAGTCCTTGCGATCGCAACAACTCATCCGCCCAAGCTGCATCTTCTGGTTTTAGTTTTGGTACGGGTTCGCGATCGTAATCTATTGCCATATCAAATGATGCTTGATCGTAAATATCATTTAATAAGCTTTGTAACTCTATTAGCGGTTCGATATCGGCTGACTGCAACGGTAAAGGAAACGAGGGAATTGGATCTTGCACGTTAAAGGCATACAGACTTCCTGTAGGACGGCGATTTCCTCGACAAATTAATATGCGATAATCTGACTGAATTTTTTCGATAATTCGCATTGGTTGTCCGCTTCTGAGTAGGTCAATTTCTACTAAGTTGCTAATGCTTGCCAAAACTTGCTTTCGTTTGCTCTCGTAAGCTTTTCGTCCTTCTTTGGAACGTTTGTTTTTAGGAGAAAGGATTTCCACAACAGTAACAACCGCACCCGTTCCCCCTTCTTTAATTGCTAAATAACTTTCTCTGACTTCTTCCGGTAGCGGGAGTGTGACTGAAATTGCTTCTGTTTGAGAGGCAAGCGCAACATTCGATCGCGTTTCACTAACAGTTGTTCGCTTAGCGTATACCGCTACATCGGGAATTCCCACCAAAACGCTATCTTCAATGTCGCTCAAATAAGTACGCTTCTCAATGGCGACTCGATATTTGGGACGCAGATCGGGTGCTATAGCGATCGCGATCGCTACAATCAATCTATTATGAACTTCCGACCACAACTCAGGGTTTTCTAAATAGGGGTTCATCCCTGGAAATGGAGAAGGCATCTTTTTACCTCAAACTGTTGATTCTATTTTATATCATGTCCGGTCCATTAGCCATAGTTAAATCTTAGGTATGTTGTTGCGCTTCAGCGCAACAACATACCTAAGAAGTTTTATCATCCCCCTTGGTAGTTGGGGGTGCGGAATGTGGGTTACATAGCTTTGGGAATATTACAGTACAGAAGTTTACTGTTAATACTTTGATTCGTCAGCTTTCCCAACATTGTGTGAGAGTTTTGCTTAATTGGAATTGCAATAGAAAATTCTGTCCCCTTTCCTAGCGTAGAAATACACTCCAAACTCCCCCCGTGTTTTTCCGTTATAATCTGCCTGCTGATAGACAATCCAATTCCCGTGCCTTTTCCTGGTGGTTTCGTGGTAAAGAAGGGGTTAAATACGCGACGGCTTACATCCGAATTCATTCCCAACCCGTTATCTGCGATCCGAATCGCCACTTGGTTGTTACCTATCACTTCAGTGCGAATGCGAATTTGGCTGGGATTGAGTTTGATTTGTTCTAATGTCCTATCTTTGTTATATTCATCTATGGCATCGATCGCATTAGCCAAGATATTCATAAAAACCTGATTCAGTTCGCCGCCGTAACACTCTACTTGTGGCAGATTGGGGCAATATTCCTTAATCACTTCAATGGAAGGACGATCGTGCTTGTATTTTAGCCGATTGTGCAAAATCATCAAAGTACTATCAATGCCCTCGTGGATGTTATTCAGCTTCATTTCTGAGTCATCCTGGTGGGAGAATCTTCGCAGAGATAGGACAATCTCGCGGATGCGATCGGCCCCTACTTGCATCGAACTCAGTATTTTCGGCAAGTCTTCCATGAGAAATTCTAAGTCGATTTCCTCTACTTCCTCAACAATTTTTTGTTCGGGATTAGGATATATCCGCCGATAAAGGTTAAGAATATTCAGCAAATCCGAGATGTAGTCGCCAACGTGCGAAATATTCCCGTAAATAAAGTTAACAGGATTATTGATTTCGTGGGCAACACCAGCCACCAATTGTCCCAAAGCGGACATTTTTTCGCTTTGAATCAGTTGGGTTTGGGTTTGTTGGAGTTCCAAGAGCGATCGCTGCAATGTCTCCTCAGCTTGCTGTCTCTCATTAATCTCCTGTATCAGCCGCTGATTGGCGCACCTCAATTCAGCAGTCCGTTCCTCAACTCGTCTTTCTAATTCCAATGCCAGCTTTTCCCGCTCAGCTATTTCCAGTTGCAGAAGCTCATTTTGACTGTGGAGTTTCTTAGTGAGCTTTCGGATACTCAGGTGGGTTCTAACGCGAGCTAAAACCTCATCTTGCTGAAACGGTTTGGTGATATAATCGACTGCACCTGCATTAAAACCTTTGACCTTATTCTCCGTATCGGCTAGCGCCGTCATAAAAATTACCGGGATATCTTTTGTTGCCTCCGAAGCTTTCAAACGTTGGCAAGTTTCAAACCCGTCCATCCCAGGCATAATCACATCCAGCAATATCAGATCTGGCAGGGAATATTCCGCCTTATTGATAGCGCTTTGTCCATTCCGAGCTACCAATACTTTGAATCCAGATTCTGTTAAAAAATTAAACAGCACCTGCACATTATTTTGATTGTCATCTACAACTAAAATAGACCCTTGTTCTGAATATTCACCGCTCATTATTTTATCTCCTTATATTGTTGCACTAGCTCCAGAATTTTTTCTTCTTCAAAATCCTTTGCTAGTTGACTCAAACGATTTGCAAAAGGCACATATTGAGGAGCTAACTGCTGGAGTTGATCGGCTCGCTCCAGAATGCCTCCCATGTCACCACTCATAGCCAGATCGAAAAGGATCGTCAGTTCTTCGCCTGGGGGAGGAATAATTTCTCCCTCTTGGATTTGGCAATCGGTAGTCTGGACTGAGAAATCAGTAGAGGTGACTTCTGATTCTTCATAAATCCATTCTAAACCTAAATGATGACTCAAACTTTCTAAAAGTTCTCCGGCTCGTATAGGCTTGGGAAGAAAATCATTACACCCAGCATCTAAACTCCCCTGTTGCTCAGTGGATAAAACGCTAGCCGAAGTCGCAATCACTATTATATCTTTAAGTTCTGGTAATTTGCGAATTCGTCGCGTAGCTTCAAAACCATCCATCATAGGCATTACCAAGTCAATTAATATACAATCTGGTTTAAATGAAGTTGCTTTATCCAGACAGTCTTGACCATCGATTGCCTCAATAATTGCAAATCCAATTGGAGCCAGCAGATTAACTAGAACTGATCGATTTTCCCATTTGTCGTCCACAACCATAATTTTTCTATTATACCCCGCATAACCCCTAACGATCTTTTCAGATTTCTTTTGATGCTCCCCCCATTCTTCCAGTTCGAGCAAGTCTAGCTCAAACCAGAAAATGCTTCCTTTACCTAAAGTGCTTTCTGCTTTCAGTTCCCCACCCATCATCTCAACTAATTGGCGGCTAATTGCTAGCCCCAATCCGGTTCCTTCTGACTGACGAACTGTGTCGCCCACCTGCTCGAAGGGCAAAAATATTTTTGACAATTCTTCTGATGCAATGCCAATGCCGGTGTCTTCTACTTGGAAGCGTATTTTCCGATTTTGGATTTTGGATTTTAAATTTTGGATTTTGGAATTTCTGCCGATCTGCTGCTCCTCTCCCTGATTTTCTATTACCCGCACTTTCAAAGTAACGCCACCTGTTTCGGTAAATTTGACGGCATTACCGAGCAAGTTAATCAAAATTTGCCGCAACCGTTTCTCGTCTGCTTGGATGCCGATCGGAAGTTTAGTCATCGGTTCGTAAATCAACGCGATTCTCTTTTGTTCGGCACGAATGCGGCAGACTTCGGCAATGCCTTGCAGAAATTCCGAAAAATGAAACTCGACGGGGTGCAGTTCCATTTTCCCCGCTTCAATTTTGGAGAGGTCTAAAATATCGTTGATTAAAGTTAGCAGATGTTCGCCGCACTGGTTAATGATATTAACTCCAACGTTTTGCTGGCTGGTCAAATTTTTGTCTCGTTTGAAGATTTGAGCGTAACCCAAAATGCCGTTAAGCGGTGTTCTCAATTCGTGGCTCATGTTGGCGAGGAATTGACTCTTGGCACGGTTGGCTGCTTCTGCGACTTGTTCGGCTCGCTGGCGTTCTTTGATCTCCACTTCCAGACGCACATTTTTTTCTTTTAATTGTTCGGTTCTCTCTTCTACTTTGACTTCTAGAGTGTGATAGAGTTGGGCATTTTCTAGAGCGATCGCAGCCTGAGATGATAGCAGTCGCAACACTTCCACCCGTTTGGGCGTAAAAGCACCTGCAATCAGATTGTTTTCTAGGTAAAGAATGGCAGTAAGTTTACCTTGATAAAGGATGGGCGCACACAGGAGAGACTTTATTTTGCGTTGGGTGATATAGGGATCGGTGTTAAAAGTTACATCCTGGCTGGCATCATTTAAAACCAGATCTTTTTTAGTTCGGGCGACATAATTAAGGACGGATACAGGTAGCTGCTGGCTGGTTGAAACTGGCAGAGATTGCAGCACTTGCACTTTATCTTTATTCCCTGCGGCTTCGATGACGAATTGACCGTTTTTTGACAAGATGAGCGAACCAGTTTGAGCGCCAGCATTTTCTATCAAAATCTTCATCAACTTGTCGAATAAGTTAGCGAGAACAATTTCGCTGGTAATGGCTTGGCTTGCTTTCATCACTGTTGCCAAGTCCAAAATTTCTGCCTGACTCCCCGTAGTAGTGAAAGAGGCAATTGTCATCGTATGGTCGAATTTATTTTCTGCTACGGGCGATCGCGAAATTAATTGCGGATATCGTTCCTCTAAATCTTCGACTTTAGCTTTAGCACCCCAGCGGATATAACTATAGTAAGCATCTGTCATATAGGTTTTAGCAATTTTCTCTCTACCAAGGGAGAGATGAAATTCCGCTGCTAGTTCATTTGCTAACGCTTCTTCTTGAATGTATCCCTGCTCATTGGCTCCAGCGATCGCGCGATCGTAATCATCCATTGCTTTCTCATTCTGCCCCAAAGCTCGCGCCTTTTCTGCTTCAACTAGATCGTATTTATGCTGATAATTTGCGGGAGAAGATAACGCCCAATACTTCATTTTTTTCTGATACAATGCCACTTGGCTTAGATATTTTTTTTGCTCGCTTTTGGGTGCTGTAATGTATAAAGCCAAGAGAGCCAGAGAATAGTAGAACTTGTGTTCTACCTTGTACATTAATCCTTGTCCACCTTGTTCGTATTTTTCAGCCAGAGCAGCATTTTCAGCAGCCTCTTCATATTTTTTAAACAAGTAAAGCAGAATAACTTTAGAAACATATATAGGATAAATTCCCATATAATTATTCATGTCTATCAATCTCGGCAACATTTCATTCTCATTGAAACTTTCGCCGATTAATTGGGTTGGCTCAGATGAACGCTCCATTAAGTTTAAACAAGTTTGTCTAACTATGTTCGCATAAATAGTTTGGAACTCTTGTTTATTTTTTTGCATTATATCGATATAATGCGCTTGTTCCTGAACGACTGTTTCCAAATTTTCACCTACAAAAAATAAGTGAGTGCAATAGAAACAAGCCGAATAACAAGCATATTCTACATCTCCCGTTTCCAAACCTCTTTGAACTCCCTCTCTTAACTGTTCAACAGTATTAATAGCCGGCTCTTTCCAGTGCCTAATAAAATAATTAAATGTTTCGTAAATTCGAGCTGTTATTTCCTTGGCATTGAATTGATTTAATAACTTTAATCCTAGTTGACCAAATTGATATCCAGAATCCATCTCTTCAAAGGCTCCACACAAAAGCATTCCATAAAGAACATAGGCATAAGCCGACCAGGAATAATTGCCATATTTAAGACAGAGATTTGTCATTTCTATAACAACATGGGGGTAAAGTTCGGGAGCCGCAATGTAAACAGGAGGAACCAAATTAATTAAAACTCGCAAGGCTGCTATTTTATAAGGGTCGAGCATTTCTGGCAGATCAGCTAACTCTTCAATCCGTTTGCCACCTAAGCTCAATTTAGTCACTTTATTTGGTTCATTTAACAGTGATACTTCTAACAATTTCAGCAATTGCAGTCCTGTATTTAACGCGGCTTGCATTTGGTTTTGAGCGATATAAAACTGCATCTTTGTTTCGTACACTGGGACTCTATCTAGCAGAGTCTTAGCTTGTAATAAAACAACGTCTGAAAGTATTTCTGCTCGCGAGAAATTGGTGGTGAGAAATTCCACTGCCGCTGTTTCCACATAAAGATTAAGTGTCAGGTCATACTGGTTCTCCCAGCTATTTGTGGCGAGGAGTCCCAAACCCACATTCAAATATTTGGCGGCAGACTCGTAGGCTGTTGCCGCTTTCGCTTTTTGACCTGCTATAAGGTTGAGTTGGGCAAGTTCGTATTTTTCCAACTTGGAAATCAGTAATTCAGTGCCGTAATTCAGTTGGTTGACTAAAGCAAAGATATTGTCTTTTCGGTCTTCTGGCGTTGTGTTTTGCAGCAGTAATTTACCAATTTTTAGGTGGGTCTGTTTTTTCTGTTCATCTGGAATCAGAGAATAAGCGGCTTGCTGAACGCGGTCATGTAAAAACTTGTAGTCTACTTTGACATCCGTTAAGGTAAATCCACCTGATTCTTCCTGATTAAATACTAACGGAATTTTGTAATCATTACTTAGAGGCAAAATCAAACCAGCCTGAAGTGCTGACCACAACTGTGCGGCAGTTACTAAGGAAGATTCCTCATTGACAATCGCCAGTACGTCTAAGTTAAAGGTGTTGCCAATACAAGCCGCCAGTTTTAATACTTTCTGCGTATCTGCTGACAATTTGCGAATATTTCTAGCGACCAGTTCGACGACATTTAAATCTGTAATGCCGATTGTTTGAATTTGCTCGATATTCCACTGCCACGCGCCCGAATATAACTCATAACTTAACAAGTTTTCTTGATAAAGAGTTTTGATTAGTTGAGTTAAGAAGAAGGGATTTCCCTGAGTTTTGTTAAAAAGTAACTCAGCTAGCAGCTTTGACGGATGAACCCCACCCCAGCCCTCCCCGTTGACGGGGAGGGAGTCAGATTGTCCCCCCCCGTTAACGGGGAGGGAGTCAGATTGTCCCCCCCCGTTGACGGGGAGGGAGTCAGATTGTCCCCCCCCGTTGACGGGGAGGGAGTCAGATTGTCCCCCCCCGTTGACGGGGGGGTTAGGGGGGGTTTTTCTTTCATTTAAAGTATCGGCGATTAATTCTTCGACGTGAACGATTTGTAATGGGCTTAGTACAATATTATTTACTGTTGCACCTGCTTGTTCAATTTTTTCAATTGTCTGAATGGTCGGGTGCGTCGGAAAAACTTCGTTATCCCGATACGCACCAATTAGCAATAAATATTGACTATCAGGATCTGTCATCAGCAATTCAATCAATTTCAAGGATGCCGAATCGGCCCACTGTAAGTCATCTAAGAAAACAACGAGGGGGTGTTCTTGGGTAGTAAATACACCGATAAATTGTTTAAATACCCGACTGAAGCGGTTTTGCGATTCAGTTGCACCCAGTTCGGGGACGGGTGGCTGTTTGCCGATAATGAGTTCGACTTCGGGAATCACGTCGATAATCACTTGTCCGTTAATGCCTAAAGCCGATAAAAGTTTATCTTTCCAAGCTTGAATTTGTGCTTCGCTTTCAGTTAGAAATTGCTGAATTAATGATTGGAATGCTTGAATTAGGGAAGCATAAGGAATATTGCGCTTGAACTGGTCGAATTTACCTGCTATAAAATAGCCGCGTTGCCGGACGATGGGTTTGTGAACTTCATTGACTAGAACAGTTTTGCCAATCCCGGAATAACCGGAAACTAGCATCATTTCTGCCCCCCCTCTAGTCCCCCCCAATGTTGGGGGGGAAGGGGGGGCGGCGATGCGATCGAATGTTTCCAGAAGCGCAGCTACTTCGGCTTCCCGACCGTAAAGTTTTTGTGGTATATTCATTAGACCTGCTTTATCGGCACTCCCAGCAATAAAGTCGAAAGTAGCGCCGATAGTTTGTAGCTTGATCAGACAGGTTTCTAAATCAAATTTTAAGCCATCTGCACTTTGATAACGGTCTTCAGCAGTTTTGGCTAATAATTTCATGACAATATTTGAGATCGCCTCTGGAATTTCTGGATTTACTTGATGAGGCGGCACAGGCATCTTAGCAATATGGCTGTGTACCAATTCCATCGGCTCGGTAGAATTAAAAGGCAACTGCCCCGTCAGCATTTCATAAAACGTAACGCCCAAAGAATAAAAGTCAGTGCGATAGTCAATTGACCGATTCATTCTGCCAGTTTGCTCTGGCGACATATAGGCGAGGGTGCCTTCGAGCAAGTCAGGATGGCTGAGTGTCGAGTTTTCTCGATCCAAGCGCGAAGAAATACTAAAATCAATAATTTTTACTTGCTCTTTTGATGGAGTTATGATAATGTTATGCGGTTTTATATCTTTATGAATAATGTGATTTTTATGAAGTTCTGCGATCGCAGATGCTAGCTGAATGGCGATCGAAAGAAAGGAAAAAACTGGTATAGCTTGCGAATTTATGAGATTTTTGAGCGATTCTGCCCCAAAATCTTCTAAAATCACCGCTAAGCCATTCCCATAGTTTTCCAAGCTATAGGCTTTGACAATTCCTTCAATGTTGAGATGTTGCAGGATTTTATATTCATGCCGCAAGCGGGTAATATCTTCGAGGGTAGGATACTCGGCTAGTAGGGTTTTGACGATCGCACTTGAAAGATCGGACTCCCGCTGAGCGCGATAAATAACGGTTCTCACTCCAGTGTGAATGGATTCGATGAGTCGGTAACCAGGTAGGGTGGCATTCATTTAGGTTCTCGGATGGGCGCAAGAGAATAGGGTTTCAGATTAGCTTCTATATCTAGGATGCCCAGAAACTTGAAAATATTCTTAAATTTTACAAAGTGTAAAATTTAACCAAAAAAGACTCTTGCTTCGGTATTATAAAATTTGACTTGTTGCTGTTGCGTTCAGCTAAATTAGGCGTTTAAAGCTTATACCTCAGCCAGATCTGTCTTTTGTACTCTTCGTGATAATTTTTCCTAGAGGATTTAAGCACGCAGCTGGTATAGCGCGATCGCACAAATATTTTTGGACTTTGAGCCGTCCTGTGCGGGGTAAAGCCCACCCCTAGCTCGAAATCCCGATCATCGCTAGGCGGTCAGAAACCCCGTTTTTTGAAGAAATCTGGTTTCTTTTGTGCGATTTTAAGTAATGACTATGATGACTATAAGTTGAAAAGGATTAAATATATTCTTCATTTCTGTAAGAGAAAAATCTAAGAGTTTACCTTTGGCTGTTTGCGATCGAACTACAGATGTAGAGTCAATTCATGAATTGACTCTACATCTAGAGGTACAGCAGTTTTCAGGTGACTGAGGTACAAATAAGCGTGCAGAGAAACCCGGTTTCTTGAAGAAACCGGGTTTCTTAAGTCCCGAAGCAGATCAAACAGATGTGCGATCGCTTACGCCCAGACTTTTCCGATCAACTCTCAGGAAAACCTAATTTACAGGCATGACAACCTTTTTCGCCAAACCCAGAGTTTTGAGAGTTTTAATTGCCCACCAAGTGACATCGATTTCCCACCAACTCAGTCCAGCTTTTGCTACATTTGGATGAGCGTGATGATTATTGTGCCAACCTTCTCCATAAGTTAAAATCGCCGCCCACCAAAGATTTCGAGATCCATCTTCCACTGCAAAATTCTGATAACCGCGTAGGTGTGTGGCAGAATTAATCAGCCAAGTGCTGTGCCAGAGTAGGACCGATCGCAAAAACATTCCATAGATAACAAAAGACCATCCACCTAAAGCATATAACAATAGTCCCAAAGGAATCTGAAGTAGCAAAAAGTTGCGATTTAACCAACGGTAATAAGGGTCGCGGTCTAAATCGGGTGCGAATTTTTTATATGCTTCGTAGTTGAAAAACTCATCTCTTGGGTAAATCAACCAAAGACAGTGACTCCACCAAAACCCACGCTTAGCAGAGTAGGGATCTTTGTCTAAATCCTCTGTATATGCGTGATGCAAACGATGTCCCGCCACCCAAAATATCGGCCCGCCTTGAAGGGAAAACGTACCTATAGTAGTAATTACATATTCCAACCATTTGGGCACTTGAAAACTACGGTGAGTTAACAGTCGGTGATATCCTAAACAGATACCAATGCTGCCAAATAACCAGTGCAGAAATATCATTACCCCCAAAGCTGACCAAGAAAAAAACCAGGGAGCTAACAAAGCTAAACCATGAACGGCAGCAAAAAATGCCACACTTATCCAGTCGAGAGTAAGAGTTGATTTAAGTTTAGGAGCAGTTGATTGAATTGTCATGAATTTTTCCTATATATCTGTGAATGTCTCAAACTGCTGCCAGAAGCCAGCTACAGTAGAGAGAGCAGATGCAAGTGCTACTTACATCTTTTAGCTTAACAAGGTTTCGGTTTAAATGCAAGTACCACTTACAATTTTCTCCTATGTCCTCTGCACGAAGTTCAACTAGACAGCGTTTGATTGACGCCGCGCTTGAGTTATTTGCTTCTCAGGGAGTCACTGAGACGACGACTCGACAGATTGCGGAATTGGCAGAAGTCAATGAGGTAACGCTATTCCGGCATTTTGGCAACAAGCATGGGTTGCTTTTGGCTGTGATTGAAGATTCTGCCGTGTTTACCGCTTTGGGAGAATCCTTGGTTGAGCAAGCGAATCAGACGAGCAGCATTGAGGAGGCTTTGAAGGATTATGCTAGAGGTCGCTTACAGGCGCTGGAAGGAGTACCTGAGTTTGTGCGTTCTGTGGTGGGGGAGGCGGGACAATATCCAGCAGCTAATCGTCAGGCGCTGGGACGCGGCTTAACGCAGGCTAATCGATATGTTGCGGAATATTTGGCAACTGTGATGGCTCGCGGACAGTTGCAAACCCATTTTCCGCCGGAAAAGTTAGCCAGTTTGCTCAATGGGATGTTGTTGGGATATGTGGTGATTGAGTTTACCAGCGAGTTTCACGAACTTTGGGAAGATCGAGAAGATTTTTTAGATAATTTAGTTGATTTGTTTTTACATGGAGTTGTATCAAATATAGCTAAATCTGTGAGCAGTTCTGCGATTCAGGTGGCAGAAGTAGTAACAGAAAAGGTTGCTGATTTACCAGCTTCTTTAGTTCATTTTATTTTGGAACGTGCTAAGAAATTGGGATGGCAAGATTATGCTTTGGCGTATGTGTTGTTTGGTGCTGGTTTGTCTCCGGTGGAAGTTGTTAGTTTAGAGCGATCGCACCAAATTAGCGAGCATGAGCAGCATTTGTTGCAGGTGAGTCATGGTGCAGTTCGACAAGTTCCAGTTAATCAATGGATTATGGGAAAACGCTATGGTTCTTATGTTCGCAATCCTTTAACTCAATGGCTCAAAAGCCGTAAAGATGGTGAGTTATCTTTGTTTTTGAATGATGTGGGAAAACCAATGTCAGAGGAGGATTTAAGCGCCAGATGGCAGGTAATTATACAGGGAATGCTGACTCCTGAAGGTCAACCACCTGCGATCGAGCAAGCGCGACAGACTTGGTGTGTTGAAATGTTGATGAAAGGAATGAATTTGGAGGATTTGAGTATTCTTAGCGGTTGGGATGTCAGGAAGTTACAGCCTTATGCGCGGAGGGCTAGAGAGAAAGCGGCTTTGGAACAGGCTATTCGGCTCGATCGTAAAGTTTAGCATTAGTACGACTAATATTTCAAGCTAACAATTCATTTACTGCTACACTAAAACCTTGTAGAACATTTTGAGTGCTAACTACTTCACCTAAATTAAACAATTTTTGCTGCTGTTGAGTAATTACCAACACCCACTGACTTTCAGGAAATATTAGCCATATTTCCTGACAACCGGATTCTAAATACTCTTTTACTTTGGTAAATACTTCTTCAGCTTTATCGGTGGGAGAGATAATCTCAGCAATCAGTGGGAAACTCTGCGGTAGTACGGTAAAATCATCTCCATATTGGGCGAGTAATTCTGTTGTCAAATAAGCGACATCAGGACAACGCCCTCTTCCCACTGTGCGACAAGATACTTCAACGTAAACTTCTCCACCCTGCTGACTGGAATTCATGTAGTTTATCCAAGCAGTAGCGAGTCTAGCTTGAGTCCGACTATGCTTTGCTGTCATGCCGTTTTTCTCCACTAATTGTCCATCCACCCATTCTGTATTATCGGGGGGATTGAGCATATAGTCTTCTAGTGTAAAGACTTTTGATACATTTGAGACTTCTGTGGTAGTTACCATTACGATCCTCCTTGACAGCATTTACTAATATTATCGTTGATTGTTCTCTAAAATACTACCTGTTCAGTTGGTGCGATCGTAAATCGCGAATTGCGAGGATATTAGCTTTTCTTTCATATTTTGCATTATTGGGGTAAGCTGCAAATCCCGCCCGGAAATAAATGATGCTGTTGGTGAATTCGGAAAACCTAACCCCCCAGCCCCCTTCCCTACGAGGGAAGGGGGAGCCGGAAAGCCCCTCTCCTTGCAGGGGAGGGGTTGGGGAGGGGTCTAAGCGTTTAAACCCCATGCGGGTGATGAGGCTAATGCAATATCTCTTTTTTCACATATTCTCTCACCACAAGTTGAAGATTGAAAAGCGTTTGATTACCTTGTTTCACTTTTTCAATCAACGATCGTCTTCCCAAAGATTGCATGGCGTTAAATAACTCTGCTGGCGATAAGTGGATATGTTCTAGCAACTTTGAGATTGAAACTGGATCGGGCCCGATCGCCAAAACGGACATGACCTGTTTTTCCAATTCGGATAAGCTATTAAATTGCTGATTTAATATATCTTTCAAATCCTCATTCAAAACCATCATATCATATTTAAGGAATTCAGAAACACTGCCACCGAATAAATCTTGAATCATGGTGGCAACTATCTTTAACCATAAAGGATTGCCTTGGTAGTGGTTAATCAGGTCTTCCCATTTATCCTCTTCAGCTAAACCTTTTTCTTTGAGAATTTCCCTTGCAGATGCGATATCCAAACCATCTAATTGGAGCGATCGCACTAATTTATCTGGGTCTTCCAATGCCACAATTTCTCTCGGCTTATCCCAACTAAGCAGCAGCAAGCAACTATTATGATATAATTCTCCTAATCTTTTAAATAGTAATCCATAATCTTCATATCCTGTTTCATAGCAACCAGCTAGTTGTCCGCTACTGAAAATATGATGTACATCATCAAATACGATCAGACAGCGTTGCTTTCGCAAATATTCTATTAGTTGCGATCGCTTATTTTCATCACTACCTGATAACTCGCTTTCCTGCTGGGTAGATAAAAATTCGATTAGTTCTTTTTGAATTAATTCTAGTGGCGGTTTGTCCGACAGATTTCGCCAAATTACACAGTCAAATTTATCCTGAATTTGCTTTAGTACCTGAACGGCTAGAGTAGTTTTCCCGATCCCGCTTATACCCAAAATTGCCACTAGGCGACAGCGTTCTTGCACTATCCATTTTTCTAGGGTAGCTAGTTCTTGTGTGCGATCGTAGAAATTGCCGATATCGGGTGCATCATCTACAGAAACCCGGTTTCTTGGAGAAACCGGGTTTCTAACTTGGCCCGATCGATCTTGTGCTACTTCTGGAGGTTGCAAAGGTTTTGCACAAAGGTTGATGTTACCAATAGCTACAAAGTCTTGAGCAAAATTTGATGAAACAGATGAAACGTTAGAGAACCGACACCTTTGCATTGTAGAGCGAAAATTAGACTTATTAACATCTTCTCCTACTACATCTGAAAGTATCTTCCATAGTTCAGAAGCAGCATCTTTAATGTGTCCCTCGCTACAGTGGAAGTCTTCTGCTATTTTCGAGTATTTCTGACCTTGCACCGTTCCCCGTAAGACAGCTTCTTGCAGATCGTCTAGATGTTTCCCTGTTTTGGTGAAAATTAGGCGATCGGCTATTTTTAACATTTCTTTAACGTCCATTGGCCAGGTAGATGTCGGTATTTTCACTATTATAATCCGACTTTTTCCGACTTTTTCCGACTTGGGCAAATTTTTCCGACTTTTTCCGACCTGTTGTATTGGAAAAGTTCCTACGAAATCCGCCTTTTACCGACTGGACAAAATTAGCCCTTAGAAACAAAATTCAAATAAGGATAATTACATCATCTAATAAATAGGTACACCTCTAATTGTGAAGTGTAACCAATCTGTTGTGCATCAGAATATAAAACCTAAATCTAATGGTGACGAAATGAAGAAAAAACTAAGAATATTAGCGATCGCAACTTCTTTCACCTTTGGTGGAGCAATTATTGGAAATATTCACTTGAAAGTGTTGGCACAAAGTAGCCCTTGGGGACAAGTTGAATCTCCACAAACATACACAAATCCTGATACTGGACAGACTCTTTGTTTCTATTCATCATCACGTTGGGCTCCTTGTCCAGGTCAAGGGAATACAATTATCATATCCCCAAATGCCAACTGTAGGGGTGGTACTTCTATGACAGACTTAATGAATCAATGCCCAGCCGCTCAATGCTTGATGGATCAAGTACAATCTCGGCTAAATGATTCTCCTGCATTACCTTGTACTGGTTTACCATAACGAGTAAATTATTTTTTGCAACTTTACAGTAAAGTGCGATCGCATTTCCTCCACCCCCTCTCCATTCTGCACCCGACAGTCCTTCATCGGTAACGCGATCGCACTTTCTCCACTCCCTTTCCATTCCGCACCAAAACTTTTAGTCAACAGCGAATGCCTACGGCAGGCTACGCCAACGCACCTTACCCAAATTAAGTGCGATCGCTTCCTAACAACACAACTCATCTATTTAACTTCCGATTTCACTTCTTTTTTTTGCGAAGGCAAATCATCAAGTAACTTCCAACTTTCACCTAGATGGTAAGCATATCCATCCTTAACCTTAAATCCAGAAAGTTGTCGCCCCAAAGCAAAAAATTCTTTTCTTTCTTCCTCTGTCAAATGTTCATTTCCATGCAGAGTTCCCGATGAACGTTTCGGATCGCCCCCCGCATCTAAGTAGCGTTGTCGAGCTATCTCACAGAGTTCGATCATTCTTTGATATTGTTGATTTGGCAATTGGGTTGCATTACTCATAGTTCTGATATTGGTTCAATAGGGGTTACTTCGCCATTTCGCCTTATGATAGCAAGTGGCAGAACTTGACTGGGAGTAAAGATATACCAAACTCCCGTGTCTTCATCATAGCGGTTTTCGATTAATAGACCCAACGTATCCAGTGCATTGATTACCAAATATTGTTCTTCGGTAGGTTCTCTCATTATTAATCCTGTAAATTGACTTTTGCAATTTTACAGTAAATGCTGATTCAGTAAAACCAGATTTGAGCTTTACTCTAGATCGCACTTTCTCCACTCCCTCTCCATTCTGCACCAAAACTTTTAGCCAAGGCGAATGCCTACGGCTATCCCTACGCCAACGCACTTACCAACGCTAAGTGCGATCGCATTTTTTTACCTGAAAAATAGCAACTCTTTCACCTCATCTTCAAAAGCGATCGCAGAAGAAATTTTCTCCTCATTAAATGGTGAACCCTAACATAATATCGAGTGCCATACGAATTTGTTCCCAGTAGTCCGGTTCCAAAACACCAATTAAATCCATCACCCGTTGGTGATCGACCCCTCGAATCTGTGCCACATCGATGTAACGGTCTCTATCGAGTCCATTCACAGATGTTGCTATTACATTAATAGCATAAGGTGCAGATTTTGTTCCCGCCAGAAATGGCATCACAATCGTCAGCAAACTATGGCGATTGCTAACATCGTTTTGCACAATCAAACAAGCGCGAGTTTTTTTAGTTTCAACACCTAAAGTTGGGTCAAGTTTTACCCAGCGAATCTCTCCACGTTGATATGTGAGAATTCCGTTAGGCATCGGCATCATCTCCAATTCCATCTGCTACTACCGCATCCCACAACGCGATTTCCGCTCTATATTCGGGATTTTGAGCATCCTGTTGGTGTGCCGCAGCTAACTCTGCCTCGATCGCAGATCGACGCTGCCTTCTTAACAACTTATTTATGTACTCGCTTAGGTTTCCCCCCGAATGCCGATCAAGAAAAACCAAAACTTCATCATCAAGATCGATCGTTACTTGTTTGGGCATTTTTCCTTTTCATCTATTGGTGAATTTCCTGTTTTAGCAGCAGTTTTCGAGATTTCCATAAAATGTTTAAATCTGTTTTTATTATAGGATAACACAGCTTCAAAGGAAATGTGTATTCCTACGGTACGTTACGCGATCGCACTTTTTCCACCCCCTCTCCATTCTGCACCAAAACTCTTAGCCAAAAGCGAATGCCTACGGCAGGCTACGCCAACGCGCCTTAGCAAGATATGTGCGATCGCTCTTCACATTAAGAACCAATCCCAATCTCACTTTTCTGCTTATCAGAAACAGCAGGTATCTTCCACACTCGCCCTTGACAGTGAACTTCATCACCAATGATGCGAACAGCAAAAATAGCTCTTGTTAACTCTAGGGATTCTTGTCGCTCTTCATCAGTCATGTAGTCATCACCCTTGCGACCGCTTGGACAACGCCTTGGATCGCCACCAGCATCCAAATATCGCTGACGAGCTATCGCAGTTAGTTCTAGAACTCTTGCTAGTTGTTTTTTTTCTAATTCCGTTGGCTCTCTCATAATTATGATATCCAGCTAAGAGGGACAATTTCACCATTTTGCAAGACGATGGCAACTGGTAAAATAGGACTGGGAGTGTAAATTCGCCAAAACCCCGTATCTTCATCATATAGCCGATACTCAAGTAATTCAAGCGTTTCCAAAGCATTTATTATTAGATATTGTGCTTCGGTTGGTTCCATAAGTTTTTGGTTTTTATTTTGACTCTAGTTATCTTACCAACACGAGCCATAATTTTTTTCACGAAGCTTTGAGAAAAAGGCGAATGTCTACGGCACACTTTGCGATCGCACTTTCTCCACTCCCTCTTCATTCTGCACCAAAACTTTTAGCTAATTGCGAATGCCTACGGCTATCCCTACGCCAATGCACCTTACCCAAATTAAATGCGATCGCTTCCTATATCTCCTCAAATCGTGCTATTATTCAATAATAATCGAGCCAAAAACTACGAGCAAGCATTTCCAATTATTTCAGGGAGTACGATCTTTAAGCGTTTCCGGGAAGCTTGCACCTATAGGACGACTTGGGCGTCTACGATCGGATCGAAACAAACAACTCCGAAAAACTGGAGTAATACCATGACTTCAACAAGTGTGCGCTTGTTTTCCCAAGACGAATACCACCATATGACAGAAGCAGGAATTCTCGACCCAGACGAACGAGTGGAACTGGTAGAAGGACAAATTATCTCAATGGCTGCCAAAAATCCCCCTCATTCAGCCACCAACTTGTGCGCGGCTGAATACCTGAGAACCCTACTCGCAGGACTTGCCTTAATTCGGATTCAAGACCCCATTAACCTCAATCCTTACTCAGAACCCGAACCGGATATCGCCGTAGTTCGGGTTGACCCCCGGCGCTATGTAGAGCGTCACCCCACTCCAGCAGATACTTTCCTGCTGGTAGAAATCTCCGACACAACATTAGAACGAGACCGCAAACAAAAAGCAGCTGCTTATGCTAGAGCCGGAATTGCCGACTACTGGATTCTCGACGTAAACACCCGTCAAGTCCGTGTCTTCCGGGAAATTGTGAATGAAACCTACCAACAAGAAACTATCCTCCAGGAAGAGGCGACTCTTTTCATGCTGGCTTTTCCTGAGATAGAAGTCCAAATCGCTCGACTATTTCCCTAGCCCTGGCTTAATTTCGCACTGACTCCACTCCCTCTCCATTATGCACCAAAACTTTCAGACAATTGCGAATGCCTACGGCACGATCGCACTCCCATTTCCTCAAACAATGCTATAATTCGCCCGTAAACAATACAAAATAAAAATTATGGAAAACATCGCTATTTCTGACTTATCAAACCCAAAGTTATTAGAAACAACCTTTTCAGAAGTAGCCGAAAAATGGCGCAATGAAACGCAGATGATGTCCTCAATAACCAAAAAATCAAAACATCCTGCTTACCAAGAAATCATCAGCATGGGAACACCTGTTTTAACCTTAATTTTGCGGGAACTGAAGCACCAGCCCGATCATTGGTTTTGGGCGCTAGTTGCTATCACCGGACAAAACCCCGTAAGTCCAGAATCCAACTTCGATCGCGCTGTTGAAACTTGGTTGGAATGGGGAGAAAATCAAGGATTAATTTAGATGGAGTCAGTTCAACTAGAAATATATTTTCATAGCTTAAGAAACAAGAGCGATATGCCTACGGCATTCGCTCTTTAACCTCTTTCCCAATTACTTAGAAGCTAATTCCAGTTCTTCAGCATAAAAATCACCAATTTCCACTGGTAAGCTTAAACTATTTCTCTCGCGCATCTGTGAAACTAGCTTATAGATTTCCACTCCTAAATTCTGATTAAATCTAAACAGATTTAAAAAATATTCATCTCCCCGAATACCTTGAATCTGATGATCGGCAATAGTAGCCGTTTCAACCTGACGGGGTGACAACAATGGGTCAACCCCTTACTGCGTGCGGGGTTGACCCATTGTTGTCAAAAAAAAATAGGTC
>NZ_JAIQZN010000118.1 GCF_023333585.1 Argonema antarcticum A004/B2 | reverse complement strand
CAGTGGTCAGTGGTCAGTGGTCAGTGGTCAGTGGTCAGTGGTCAGTGGTCAGTGGTCAGTGGTCAGTGGTCAGTGGTGATTTGACAATTGACAACTGACAATTGACAACTGACTAATGACAACTGACTAAAATGATTAAAATCCTTCATCTATCCGATATCCACATGGGAAGTGGGTTTTCCCACGGACGAATTAATCCAGACACAGGTTTAAATACACGACTGGAAGATTTTGTCAATACCCTATCGCGATGTATTGACCGAGCCATTGAAGAACCCGTAGATTTAGTTTTATTTGGTGGCGATGCTTTTCCCGATGCGACGCCGCCGCCGTATGTGAAGCAAGCTTTTGCCAGCGAGTTTCGCCGCTTGGTCGATGCTGACATCCCCACCGTGTTGTTGGTGGGGAACCACGACCAACATTCTCAAGGCCAGGGCGGAGCGAGTCTAGGTATATATCGTACACTGGGAGTACCTGGGTTTTTGGTAGGCGATCGCATCGAAACCCATCGCATCGAAACCCGTAATGGGCCTGTCCAAATCGTTACTCTTCCCTGGCTGACCCGTTCTGGACTGCTGACTCGTCCCGAAACCGAA
Source organism: Argonema antarcticum A004/B2 (assembly GCF_023333585.1). Lineage (GTDB taxonomy): Bacteria > Cyanobacteriota > Cyanobacteriia > Cyanobacteriales > Aerosakkonemataceae > Argonema > Argonema antarcticum. Next base: position 19,181 of record NZ_JAIQZN010000118.1, on the reverse strand, counting down.
GGACTTTGCTTAGCTGAAGTAAACGACTTGTTGACTAAGCGCTTAGAACCAGCATTAGAAGGGGAAATTCGCCGCTTAGATCCCCAAATCCCCACCGTACTGCTGGCTCACTTAATGGCCGATCGCGCTACATTAGGAGCAGAACGCTACCTCGCAGTCGGCAAAGGATTTACCATTCCCCTATCTTTACTGACCCGCCCCTGCTATGATTATGTAGCCTTGGGTCACGTCCACAAACACCAAAACCTCAACCCATCCAACGACCCTCCAGTTATCTACCCAGGCAGCATTGAGCGCGTAGATTTCAGCGAAGAAAAAGAAGACAAAGGCTATGTGCTGATTAAACTGGAAAAAGGCAATCCCCAGTGGGAATTTTGTCCGCTTCCAGTGAGGTCATTTTGTACTCTAGAAGTAGATGTCTCTAAATCAGATGACCCGCAAGCTGCCATACTTAAAGCTATTGCCAAAAAGAATATTGAAGATGCCGTAGTCCGGCTAATTTACAAACTGCGTTCCGAACAACTAGACCAAATCGATACAGCATCTCTGCATCAAGCTTTAACTATAGCCCACACCTACACTATTCAACCAGAATTAGTCAGTCAATTAGCTCGTCCTCGCGTACCCGAACTTGGTTCCAGTGCCAACACCGACCCCTTGGAAGCACTGAGAACTTACTTAGATAATAGGGATGACCTCAAAGATATTGCCACTGCCATGATGGAAGTGGCCCAAAGTTTGCTAGATGGAGATAAAGAAGCGTGGTTAGAGGCGTCTGGAGTTGAGAAAGGAAGTCAGATCCCGTTGGCAAATGCAGATGGTCAGCTGCGTTTACTTTAGTCATTTTGGCGGCATTACAGCAAAAAGTGCCAAAACTGGTGAAAATAGGAACAGGTGACGTATAGACTATACCCAGCGCTATTATAGTACATTTGTACTTAATCGTGCTAAAATGATTATATTGATTAGAAATATGTCCATCAAGAATCAAAAGCTTCTGTACCACTTGACCTCCATAGATAACTTAGGATCTATCCTGGATAATGGATTATTGGCACGCAATGACCTTGATAATTTGGATGATGATGTATCCTTCCATGATGTAGCCGATGCTGAAATAATTAGTTTTAGGAGAGCGAACAACTTGACTATCTATATTCCATTTCACTTTTTCGCTAAAAATCCGTTTGATGGAAAAGTTCAAAAATCTTACCCAAATGAGGAGTTTATGTATATTTCTATACAGAGAACGTTCGCCCAAAAAAACAACTTTAAGATTATTCCTAAACACCCTCTCTCAATGAGCCCTTTAATTTTATATGATTACTCCGACGGTATGGAAAAAATAGACTGGGAAACAATGGATCGCAGAGATTACTCAGATCAAAATTGTAAGAATATCTGTATGGCCGAATGCTTATCGCAAAACAAAATAGAACCCCAAGATTTCCATGCTATTTGGGTTAGAAGCGAAGAAGCTAAAGCTTATGTGGAAGATCATAGGCAAAATGTATTTGATCAACTCCGATTCTATGTAAATGCGGAGAAAAATATGTTCATAGGTAAATAGTATGTTTCAATTTGTTGCTGGCGATATTTTGGAATCTAACGCAGAATGCTTAGTCAATACAGTAAACTGCGAAGGTTATATGGGTAAGGGTATTGCCTATCAATTTAAGTTAAAATTTCCGGAAAATAACCGGGAATATGTTAAAGCGTGTAAAAATGGCTCTCTCAAAATAGGCACAATACATTATTGTCGAGAAGCAGAAAAATTAATTATTAATTTTCCCACAAAAAACAAATGGCGAGAAAAATCTAAGATTGATTATATTCATAAGGGTCTTTCAGAATTAGTTACGTTAATATCTTCACTAAAAATAAAGTCTATTGCTATTCCACCGTTAGGTTGTGGAAATGGTGGCCTAAATTGGACTGATGTTAAGCCGATTGTAATTGAATACTTGGAGCCATTTTCAAAATTTATAGAAATTTTTATTTACGAGCCATCAAAATATTTTGAAGCCCAGACAACAGAGGCTCCAAAACTAAACTCTTCCCACTTAATTTTAATGATGATTAAGTTGAATTTATCTAAATTCAACAAACTGCGATTACAAAAAACAGCTTATTTTTTAAATATATTTTTTGGAAAAGAGTATTTCAAGTTTTTCAAGCATAAATATGGGCCATACGCACATTCTATTGACATACTTTCTAGAGAAGTAAAGCAATTTCAAGAATTTTATAAAGTTAATACAGAAGAAGGTTTAAAGCTTGCTAAAACTATAATAGTTAGCAAATCTATAGAACAGAAGATTAAAAGCTTAAGCAGTTCTATAGAATTAGCTACTAAGCTAGTAAATCAAGTAAATTCTGATAAAGAATTAGAGCTGATCGCAACAGTTTCTTCTGTTTTAGAGTCTGAGGTAGAACTAACAGCAGAAGCCATTGTGATAGAAATAAAAAATTGGTCTGAAGAGAAAGCAAATAAATTTTCCGAAGCTGAAATTTTAAATGCCATCAGCTTTTTAGTCAAAAATGGCATAATTGAGATCAATTTAATGGGCTTTTATTCCTTAATAAAGGGTAGGGTTTAAAAAAATTTATATAGATGACACTGCCTTTTTTACGCCTTAAAGGGTAAACTGGCGACAATAAGGTAAAGCGCCAGCATCTAGCTTTGTCCAGGCGCAATGTGCCAAGACAAACTATGCAAATGCAAAACACAACACTATCTGTGAGGTAAACGTGACCGAAAATCCACAACTGACCACAAGTTTCGGTATTCCAGTTTCCGACAACCAAAACTCCCTGACAGCCGGAAGTAATGGCCCTGTTTTGCTTCAGGACTTCTACTTGTTAGAAAAACTCGCTCACTTTAATCGAGAACGCATTCCCGAACGAGTCGTTCACGCCAAAGGTGCAGGCGCACACGGTTATTTTGAGGTGACGGCGGATGTCACGCAATGGACTACGGCGAAGTTTCTAAATACTGTTGGTAAACAAACGCCGATTTTTGCTCGTTTCTCCACTGTTGGCGGCGAAAAAGGTTCGGCAGATGCGGCGCGTGACCCGCGAGGTTTTGCGTTGAAGTTCTACACGGAGGACGGGAATTATGACATCGTGGGGAATAATACACCGACCTTTTTTGTTCGCGATCCGCTGAAGTTTCCCGATTTAATCCACAGCCAAAAGCGCAATCCGCAGACGAATTGCAAAGATGCGAATGCAGTCTGGGACTTTTTCTCGCTTTCTCCAGAAACTATCCACCAAGTTACTATTTTATATTCAGATCGGGGCACGCCCAAATCGTATCGCAACATGAACGGTTATGGTAGCCATACATATAAGTGGATCAATGCGGAAGGCAAGGCTTTTTGGGTAAAGTATCACTTTTTAACCGAACAGGGAGTGGAGAATTTTACTAGAGAGGAAGCTGCCAAGATTTCGGGAGAAGATGCGGATCACGCAACGCGGGATTTGTTTAATGCGATCGCATCTGGCAACCCCCCTGCCTGGAAGGTCTACATTCAAATTATGCCAGAAAAAGAAGCTGCTACCTATCGCTTCAATCCCTTCGATCTGACAAAAGTTTGGCCGCAAAAAGATTATCCGCGCATTCTCATCGGTCGTTTTGTACTCGATCGCAATCCCGAAAATTACTTTGCAGATGTTGAACAAGCTGCTTTCTCACCATCTAATATAGTTCCCGGAATCAGCTTCTCGCCAGATAAAATGCTGCAAGCTCGTCTATTTTCATATCCAGATGCTCAGCGCTATCGTTTGGGAGCAAACTATGCGAATTTGCCCATCAATTGTCCCCACGCACGCCAAGCGATCAACTATCAGCGGGATGGTTTGATGCGCTTTGACGATAACGGCGGTAGCGCAGTTAATTATGAGCCTAACAGTTTTGGTGGCCCGAAGGAAGTGCCGGAATACAAAGAGCCTCCCGTTGAGGTTTCTGGAACGATCGATCGCACTCCATTTAAACACGACGATGACGATTTTGTGCAAGCTGGCAATTTATATCGTGTCCTAAAAGAAGAGGAAAAAGCGCGTCTTGTAGACAATCTTGTTACTCATATAAAGGATGCCAAGCGGGAGATTCAATTGCGACAAATTCCTCATTTTTATCAGGCAGATCCTGATTACGGGACTCGCGTCGCCCAAGGTCTTGGAATTGACATTCAGGAAGTTTTAAGCTAGGAATTGCCGATCCGAAAAGTCAATTTTAGAGATGCTTGATTTTTCGGATCGGCGTTAAGATTTTTTGATGAACAGTAGAGACGCTGCTACAGATTATGCCAGATGTGACCTGCTTGCAAAATGTTTAAGGCAGCAGAGGGCCGTCGCTCTTTAACGGGTACTGATAAATATCTGAAAAATGCCCGTTATTTTCGATACTAGACTGCCAATCATTCAGCAAAGGCGTGACGACTTCCCATTGAGATTCTACCTCATCTGCACGGGTGAATAAAGTGCGATCGCCTTCAATCATCCGCTCAATCAAAGTTTGGTATGCTTCAGGAATATTTACTTCAAAACCTCCTTTTCCATTATACAAAAAATAGAGGGATTTTTGGCGGTTATTTGCTTGACCGGGTACTTTCAGATTCCACGATAATGAAATTGCTTCATCAGGCTGTAATCGCAATACCAACTCAGAGTGTTTAATGCTTTGGCAGATGTCAGAGAATTACCAAAGGGTTTTTCGACAGCTAACCGTGCATTTGGATCGGCTAATAACCCGGCTGCACCTAATCCTTGAATTGTGGTTTCAAATAACCAGGGAAGCAGGGATAGGAAGTAGATGATGGTTCGGTTAGGAGATACTTCCCGTTCAGACTCTAACACAGAGATCTGTGTTTTCAGGCTTTGGTAATTACCTGTTTCTAGATTGAAAGGGTAATAAATAATGCAGAGGAGAAACGCTTCCATTTCTTTTGATTCTGCTTCTCCTTTATCGAGGAGATCCTGCCGTACCAAGGCACGCAATGAGCCAGAGGTAATATTTTCGTGGCGATCTACCGCTAAGATAGTAAAGTTGGCAGGCAGCTTTTTCTCTTTGTACGATTGGTAAAGCGCCGGAAATATTTTTAGGCTGGCTAAGTTTCCACTTGCACCAAATAGGACAAAAATCAAGTCGTTTAAACTTAATTTTGGACTGATAGTGATGGCTGCTTCTAGTGCTTTCGCCAAGTTACCAGAAGTAATAGCAATTGTCTTGACTGTGCTTTGTTCTGACATATAATGTCCTTTAGGTTAATGAACGTTCGCCTTGAGTCAGTCAAGGTAACGAAAGCTGGTCGGGGCGGACTTTTCTGTGCTAAAGTAAGCAGAGAAATTTATCCACTAGACGAACTGTTTGTTAGCCTCTGACTGTCAGTTATTGATTTTTCAAGGTTCGGAAGCGAGGTTTGTTCGCTTACATTTCCTAGTTAACCAGTCATTTCTCTCATAAATTAGTAAGCTTAAAATTTTTTAGACTGAGATTTTCTCAGTTACAACTTTTAAATAATTGTTTCTGCTTTACCAGCGTTTATTATGACACCAAACCAAGTTAGAGAAACATTTGAAAGCCTACCCCAACAGCGAAAAATTGTACTTTTAGGACTTTTAAAAGGTCATAACCGCGAAAAAATTATGATTGATGCTAATATTCCGAGTGAAGCTGCTTTTAGCCAACACAAAAGGCAACTTTACAAAGACTTTAAAATTGACACTGTGCAACATGATCTAGATGATCCGCGATCGGGAGAACGCAAGTTAGGGAAATTGATTGCTCTGTTTGCTAACTATATGCCTGAATTGATTGGAAATGGTCAGTCAATAATAGACAATAGACCCAAAGCAACCTAAGAAAAAAGGCTCTTCCGTACTTACTATGCTATTTGAGTAGAGGGGGAGAGGGGGAGAGGGGGAGAGGCGGCGAGTGGGAGAGGCGAAAAGAAATAAAAATGTTCTTAGGTGAACAAAAGCATAGCAACTCCGAAAGAGCCAGACGCTTCGCTGACAATCAATAAAATAGAATCTGGAAGTATTAAAATATTGTTTGAAGGTTCTGAGGATGGTTTTAGAGAAATTGAATCTTTGTTTCAATCAGGTGAGTTAACTGAAGTCTTGGGAATCCCAATTTTAGCAGTGCGAGAGATAGGTGTTACTTCTAGCGAAAATACTGTTAATTTACTAGATTTGCAGGTTGTACCTAATAACGATCCCATAGCAGTAGGAATCGCATTTTTAGAAAGTGATGATCTGGTGGCGGTGCGAGTGCGGGAAAAACTGAAAAATCGCGCTATATCGGAAATTGTGGCTCAATTGAATGCAGCTTACCCTGAATTGTCCCCAAATGTGGTGGTAGATATTTTAGTTGGCAATGTGGCGACTGGAGAGACAAAGAGAGATTCAGACGATATTGCTGATACAATTGAATTATTGGAATTGGCAATTAAATTGGCGAAAAAATTAGCTGAAATTTGGGGAGAGGCTGAATAAAAGGTTGTTTATTAAATAAAGATAATGATAGGAGTCATAGCCTTGATTATCTGTTATAATTGTAGAAAATTTGATAGCCAAGAGGACTTTATGGTTAGTAATGTGTCACCAGGAACAGTATCTCAGTCGGTTCCCCTGAAGTTTCATATTTTGCTCGATCGTTCTAATCAAACACAAATAAGCGCATCGTTTTTGGAACTCCCTAACTGCCAAGTGGAAGCACCCACGCCAGAAAAGGCAATAGAAGAATTGAAAAAACTCTTGCATACCCGCATGGAAAAGCTAGAGATTATTCCAGTAGAAATTGAATGGCAAATCCCTAAACAACCAGAGAATCCTTGGGTAAAATTTGCCGGCGTTTTTCAGGACGATCCAGATTTTGCTGAGATTGCTGAAAGTCTTAGAAACGAGCGTTTTGCTAATGATGATGAAATTGCAGAAGGTTAGTTAAGAAATTTTATTAAGATAAATCATGACAATTTGGATAGTTGATACCGATCATGTTTCCCTCCTACTCCAAGGCAATAAAGCTGTAAGATATAGAGCGGAGCAAGTCTTTCCCAACTTGGCTATCACGGTGATTATGGAGTCATGGTGACTCGCAACAAGCGTGATTTTTCTTTAGTTCCGGGTCTAGTTATTGAAAATTGGACGGAAGAAATTTCTGGTTTGAGATAAAGGAAAAATTGATAATGAATGAACAACGCCGCAGAGCTTATCTTAATCTGATTGATTTCCTACTCGATTCTCCTGCCTACAGTCTCAATATTTTGGAAGCATCTCCAGAGGTACTGGACTATGACTTGGTGGAGACAATGGAAGAGATCGCGGTACATTTAGCAAAACAAGGAGAGATCGAGAAATTCGCACTGTTATATATTCTGATTATACCCAGGGTTAAAATATTAGTTACCAGTAAACAAGTTCTTCCTTTTCTATACCAAGTATTGCCGGCAACTCAAGAGAGTCCGCGTGAAATGCGGGCGACAGTTGTCTACCCAATTTTAGAAGCAAACTTAGACAAATTAAATGACGACTTTGCTGAGGTGTTGACATATTGGGCTAATGATAGGCTATTAACGACAGAATCAGATCAAGCTTTAAGCCTAGCGTTAACTATAGATCTCTTCAGCGACTTGATGCGGGAGTTTCCGAAAGGGGATAAAGGTAGTAATTTAGAGATTGCGATCGCTGGCTATGAAATTGCCTCATCCGTCTATACTCAAAATTCCCGGATAAAATCATGGGCAATGGCTCAACAAACTTTAGGACTCGCTTATCGTAATCGTCTTCGGGGCGACTGGGAAGAGAATATAGAAAAAGCAATTACTTGTTATCAAAACTGTCTGCAATTCTATACCCGCCAGGCTTTTCCAAGTCAATGGGCATATATCCAAACTAATCTAGGAGTAGCCTACGCATTTCGCCTTAAATCTAACAATAATAATAGCCAAAATCAACAAATACCAAAGGAAACTAAGGATTTAATTTATCAACGTCGGTTGAGAGGAGTTTCTTTAGCAGAGATTGCCAGACTTACAGGTGCGTCGGGGCGATGGATACAAAGTGATTCTCTACAGGAAAATCTCGAACAAGCGATCACCTGTTTTCAAGATGCTTTAGAGGTTCATACCCGCAATTCTGAACCAAAACAATGGGCTATGCTCCAATACAATTTGGGTCGTGCTTATGACGATCTACGAACAGTTGGAGAAGATTACGAAGCCTGGGCAGAAATTTGCGAGAAAGCAATCAATTGTTATGAGAAAGCTTTGAAAGGTTTCACTCAACAAGTTGATTCTCTGCAATGGGGGTATTGTCATTATAATTTAGGAAATGCTTATAACGAACGTACTCAAGGAGATCCTGCTGAAAATCAGGAAAAAGCAGTTAAACATCATCAAGAAGCCTTACTGGTTCGTACTTATAATAATTATCCTTTAGATTGGGCTGCAACCCAAAAAAGCTTGGGGAATGCTTACCTTGATAGTATCTTTGGTGATCGGGAAAATAATATTGAATTAGCTATCGAAGCTTATCAGGAAGCTTTGCGGATCTATACACCAGATAATCTACCAGAAGATTGGACACGGGTTCAATACAATCTGGGCAGGGCTTATCTAACTATTGCATCAGCTAATCAGGATGAGAATTTGCAAAAAGCGATCGCCTGCTTTCAAAATTCTTTAAAGTTTTGTAATCGGGAAATTACGCCAGAAAAGTGGGCAGATTATCAAACTATGCTGGCAAAAGCTTACTGGAAATCAGAAAACTTTGAAACCGCAATTTCTCTATTACAGGAGGTTTTACAGGTTTGTACCCGTGAAGCTTACCCACGAAACTGGGCAATGGCTCACAATGCTCTGGGACTTTGTTACCAAAAACTCCAACAAATTCCACAATCAATAGAGTCTTTTCAGTTAGCCTCGGAAATCTTAACTCCTACTGCATTTCCTCAGCACTGTATCATAAATGGAAGAAGTCTAGGAAAAACTGCTTTTGAGGTTAAGCAGTGGTCTATCGCTATTAAAGCTTACAGCCAAGCAATAGAGGCACTAGAAAAAACTCGCGGTTGGGCAACTGCTGAATTTCGTAGGGTAGAAATTCTCAAGGAAGACATCGACATTTATTCAGGAATAGTAGAAGCCTACATTAATAACGGACAGCTAGAAAAAGCCTTTGAATATGCCGAACGTTCTCGCGGAAAACGCCTCGTAGATTTGATGGCAACTAATCATTACCAAAATGGAAATATACCGCCAGATGTTAAGAAGTTAAACGATCAATACGAAGCCAAACAAGGGGAAATTGATAATATCTACAACCAAAACCACAAACAGATGGAGAGAGACTCAAATTCAAGCACACAAGCTGCCATAGCTACCAACAATCCAGAAGACATTGAACGCTTAGAAATAGAAAAACAAAAAATTTGGGAACAACTACGCGAGTCAGACTTTGTACTAGCTGCACAAAAACAAGTCAGCATCCCTAAATTTGAGGATATAAAACAACTAAAACTAATTGATGACTCTAAAACTGCGCTCCTCAGTTTCTATACAACTAGCGAGAATACCTATATCTTTGTCTTGCGAGAAACCGGAATTCAGTTGCACACCTGCACGGGACAAGGTATTGAAAACCTGCAAGCATGGATTGGTGAAAACTGGCTATCTGTTTATAAAGATGACAATTCAACATGGAAAAATAATATCAGCGATTTTCTCAAAGAACTTGCCCAACGTTTACAACTCACTCAACTAATTAATGAACATTTACAGGGAATTGAAGAACTGATATTAGTCCCTCACATCTACCTGCACCTGATCCCTTTTGCCGCTTTACCCATTGGAGAAAATAAATATTTAGGCGATAAATTTCTCATTCGCTATGCTCCTAGTTGCCAAGTTTTAGACTTTTGCAAAAAACGCCCCTCTGTAGAGACGTTTCATGAAACGTCTCTACTATACGGTACAGTAGAAGATGCAACCGATGACTTACCCTGTGTTAGTTTTGAATGTGAAGAAATTGCAAAATTGTATAAAATTCCTGATAAATTGCGCTTAAAAGGAAGCCGCCAAGCTACGAAAGATAACTATCGTCAATTAGTTAAACAGGATAAAGTTCAAGTGCTGCATTCCAGCCATCATGCTGCATCCAACCTTGAACAACCGTTAAGCTCAATATTACTCTTAGCTCATGGTGAAACACTAACATTAGGGGAATTATTAACCCCAAACTGGCGAGTTCCTGACCTTTTAGAAGTGTTCCTCTCTTGCTGCGAAACGAATTTAGGAAACCCCCATATTACGGACGATATCTTAACTATTGGGTTTGGGTTTTTATGTGCGGGTGCTAGAAGCGTTATTAGTACCCTTTGGTCAGTAGATGAATTAGCAACTGCGATCTTTTGTATCCTTTATTATCAGTATCGAAAACAAGGAATGAGCCGCCCTGCTGCTTTACAAAAAGCACAACAAGAACTGCGTAATCTTACGGGCAAAAATTTTGAGTCTCGCTACAAGCAAAATTTGGCTAAAATGTTGGACGAAAAATTACCTCAAGCTGAAGCTACTTTTAAAGAAGCACAAAACGAAATGATGAAATATCCCAAAAATTCCCCAGATTATTTAGAATGGCAGCAAGAGTGGGCAAAGCGATTTAAGATTGTTACGAAAATCAAAAATGCTAATAACAGACTGACATCTCTTTGCTCTGAAGAATACCCCTTTTCTCATCTTATGTATTGGGCAGGTTTTACTTGTTCTGGTTTGCGGTAAAATACATTAACAGGACTTACGCAGGGACGCTAAATATGGTGGATGGTGCGTTACGCTATCGCTAACACACCCTACAGATAGAGGCTTTGCGTAAGTCCTGATTAAAATAATTTTCGACCTGACGCGAAAGTAGGGGCGGGTTTGGGAAATAATTTTTGGCTAACCGACTAGAATCATGGCAAAACCCGCCCCTACAATTTACCTCTTACCCACTCACAAGCGGCTGTAAAGAAAATTTCGCTTAAAATTCTGTTAGGCTGAATCACCAGCTAAACTGACTGCATATTTTATGTCTAAACTATTACCTGCAACTTTAGTGGCAATTTCCCTTCTCCTTAACTGCACCCAAAGCCTTCACCCAGCAATAGCTGGAACTTGCGCTTCTAAGTGTCCGCCGCCGCCACTTGGGTTTGTACCGGGACAACTGGTAAATGTAGAGGTTGTTAACCGCACAGCCAGCATCGTTCTTTTGGAGAAGGTGCAGGGTACTGACGCATTTCCTTTGCGACCGGGACAGGAGGTGAGATTTCAGAGGTGGACTGGAACGGAACCCAATATGTCGGTGGTGTTTTGGGATGCGACTGCACTGCCGCTGCTGACGAGGGTTTCCAAACCTAACGACGATACGCTGCGGATTGAGTTGCGTCCGGGTGGGCGTCCTCCTGGCGATCGCACTATCTACATTCTCAATGACGGTCGCGTGACGGTCTTTTAAGAAAATCTGAATTTTTTGTCTGAATAATCAGATAAACTGTAATTTCAATATAATATAACGTTTTAGGATTAAATCTAAAACAAATTTTGGCAGTGTCTGATATGCCTAAACTTCGACATTCTCTATTGCTAGCAACGACGCTTCTCCTCGCGCCAGTTGTAATATTTAGTACAGCACTGGCTGGCCCAAAATTTCTGAAGACTGGGAAGGCACTACAGCCAGAAAAACCGATCGTTTTAGAGGTAAAAAATCGCACATCCAAGGCGATTCAAGTAGAAATACCCTCCTACACTGACCAAATTACTATGCAGCCCAGAGAAAAGCGGAAATTAAAGTTCAAGCTTAGAAATGGGGAACACGGTCTTTCGGTTCTATATTGGACAAATCAGCAGGAAATAGCACTGCAAGGTAAAATTGTCAAACCAAATGCACAAACTGTGTTACTAGACCTGTATCCGAGTCGTTACTACGATGATGACCGTGCGATTTATGATACGGAAATTCCTGGAAATGTATTGATTTTTTAAATGCAAAATCGGCGATTACCAAACCAGCGATGGGAAATATATCCAGAATTGGCAGAAAAAGCGCAACAGGTGGCGAGTGAAACTCATTTGTCACCTTTGTTGGCGCAGGTGCTGCTTAACCGAGGCATTGAGACTGCCCAAGAGGTACAAGCGTTTTTAGATCCGGAGTCGCAATTTTTACCATCGCCGCTAGAGGAATTTCCAGACTTGGCAAAGAGTTTGGAGTTGTTGGAAAAAGCGATCGCAAATCAAGATAAAATTGCGATCTGCGGCGACTATGATGCTGATGGAATGACCAGCACGGCTTTGTTGTTGCGTAGTCTTCGCTGGTTAGGTGCTTCAGTCGATCACGCCATTCCCAGCCGCATGAGCGAAGGCTACGGCATTAATAAACGAATTGTAGAAGAATTCCACGCAGAAGATGTCAGGCTGATTTTAACAGTAGACAACGGTATTTCTGCTTATGACCCGATCGATCGCGCTCGGCAGTTGGGTGTTAAAGTGATCGTTACCGATCACCACGACATCCCCCCACAGCTACCACCAGCTGACGCCATTCTCAATCCCAAACTGATTCCAGAATCTTCACCTTATCGCAGTCTGGCTGGAGTAGGGGTTGCCTATATTTTGGCAGTTTCTCTAGCTCAGCAGCTTGGCAAAGCCAAAGGATTGGTGAAACCGCTGCTGGAGTTATTTACACTGGGAACGATCGCAGATTTAGCACCCCTGACTGGCGTTAACCGACGCTGGGTAAAACGCGGCTTGCAATTGCTACCCGAATCTCAGCTAGCAGGAGTACAAGCATTAATCCAAATGGCAGGTGTAGATCTGGGAAGCGATAGCACTTCAGCGATCGCCAATTCCCAACACCTTAATTCAAAATCTAACATCCAAAATCAAAAATCTTTGAAGCCGGAAGATATTGGCTTTCGACTTGGGCCTCGGATTAATGCTGTAGGGCGAATTGCCGACCCTCAAATTATCATCGATTTGCTCACTACAGATGATATGGGATTGGCGTTGGAACGAGCGATGCAATGCGAACAAATCAACAAGCATCGCCAGCAACTTTGTGAAGAAATTGAACAAGAAGCAATTGCCTGGTGCGAACAAAGTCAGATAAACTTACAGCAAGACCGTGTTTTAGTTGTTGTTCAACCGAACTGGCACCACGGCGTGATCGGAATTGTTGCTTCTCGCCTACTGGAACGGTACGGTGTGCCGGTGTTTATCGGTACTTATGAGGATGAGGAACATATTCGCGGTTCAGCACGGGGAATACCAGAATTCAATGTTTTTGACGGGTTACAATTCTGTGCCGATTTGCTCTTGAAATTTGGCGGACACAAGGCGGCGGGGGGATTTTCGCTGCCAGCTAAGAATTTATCAGAATTGCGATCGCGTCTTAGCACTTTCGCTCGTCAGTGTCTTGAACCACAACACCTCAAACCGCTGCTGAAAATTGATGTCAAAGCCGACTTTAATCAAATCGATTACAACTTATACAAGCAAATCGACGCTCTTCATCCCTGCGGTATCGAAAATATAGCACCCGTGTTTTGGACATCAAACGTCCGAGCGATCGAACAGCAAATTGTCGGCAAAGGTCACATCAAACTTACTTTAAGTCAAGACACAGGAGCAGAGGAGAAACCTGTCTCGGAACTATCCCCAAATTTCCAATTCAAAACTCAAAAATCAAAACTCAAAACTCTCAAAGCGATCGCATGGCGATGGCGCGATTACTTTCCCCTACCATTGCGAGTCGATATAGCCTACCGGCTGCGCGAAAATAACTTTAACGGCAACAAAATAGTGGAAATGGAACTATTGGGAGTCCGAGAATCGATACCAGCAGAGAACCGATCGGTTACCGATCCAGTCAAAGCCGAATTTTACCACAACCAGCGCCGCTACACCTGTGGCTTCTTTCTCAAAGATTCTTTGCAAGAATTAAGAATTCGGAATCCCGAAGGAAAAGTCTTGGCGATCGAACCCGGACAAAAAACTGGTCTATTGGGAAAAAACAGGGAAGAAGCGAGTGAGATTGATATCTCACAACCGCCTTATTTTAACCTGGTTCAGGCAGCGCTCCTAGCTTTGGATACCGCCAAAAAAAGACTTTAAGGGGATGACGCCCTTGCGCTCCCCTTGTCGTCCTTGCTTCTACAGGTCGCCGCCGCGACTTGCCAGCACCAAGACTACTACCGGCCCAGCAACCACGATCAATCCCAGCATAGTTAGCTGTGCAATGACTTCCCAGTTGAGGCTGGTAATAGGATCTAAAATCCCAGATAGAAAATCCATTTTTCCTCCCGAACTAACCCAACATGGAGATATAAAATCCGCCCTCTATATTACCTGGCGATCGGCATCCTTTTTTAATTAAGTTAACAAAAGTATAAAAAAATATAAATAAAAGTGAAGCCAACCCGTCTGCTGAAAAATCGCTAAGCTCAAAAGGCGGGAGAATTTTAGGGCGGGGGTTGAACAATGGCAACTTGGCGTTGTGTGAAGCAGTGTGGAGCGTGCTGTCATCTAGATCCGGCTGAGCGTCCCGACTTGCCAGAGTACTTGTCCCCAGAGGAATTGGAGCTATATCTGAGTATGGTGGGAGAAGGGGGATGGTGCGTGAATTTCGATCGCTTGACTCGCGAATGCCGAATTTATCCAAACCGTCCTCGCTTTTGTCGGGTGGAGTCAGAGGTGTTCCAGGATATGTACGGCATTGAGCCGGAAGAGTTAAACGATTTTGCGATCGACTGTTGCCTTGAGCAGATAGAGGGTGTTTATGGCGATCGTAGCCTGGAAATGATCCGATTTAACCGAGAAGTCGGGGAATTTTAGATTTTAGATTTTAGATTTTAGATTTGAAATGCCCCGACTTCTCCCCTTCTCCCCTAGCTCCTAGCCTAAGAGTGCAGCGCGGCAGAAATAACCCAGCAGTAGCTCAAAAATAGTTAAATGCCTGACACTCAAAGGATTTTTGACTTTTGACTTTTGACTTTTGACTTCCGCATAGCGGCCCATAGTCCCTCTTGAACAGTTTTTTTCTAAAATAGCCCGCAATCTAAGATAATACAGACCAAGCTATTTCAGGAAAAAGGTGTAGGAGTGAGACAGCGACAACCGAGCCAATCGAAGAATTCTTACGAAAGGATTGCTGAGCTTGAGGCAAAACTCAGTCGCGCAAATCGATTTATCAAGCGGTTGCAGCAGAACAATACTGAACTGCAAAAACAGTTTGCCCTGTTACAGACGCGCCAAAGCCAGCAACCTACACTTTTGGTAAGAGATTTTCCTCTTGTACCAGAAGAAGAACCAAGCCGCCGGAGAAGACGACGCCGAGCTAAATCCTCTCCCCAAGAGGTAACCGATCGCACCAAAAGGCTAATTCCCAAACGTCGCAGCAAAGCTTTAGTATATAAGCTGCGATTGGCTGGCGTAATCCTAACACTGGTGGCAATCCCTTTCCTTATAGGATTAATAGCGGTGCGACTGCTATATCGCCCGACCCCACCCCCACAGCAGCCATCTCCCCAAGCCTCTGCCAAGGTTCTACAACTGCCCGACTCGCCTTTAGTGCCTCCAGAAGTTCCATCTTCTGCTGGGGCAGCAACGCTAGCAAGTTTATCTGTCCAGAGGCCAGAAAATGTAGAAATAGTATACAACGTAAATACGCCTCCAGACCTGAAGCCAAGCCAAAATTTGCAGGACATTGTTGATGAACTTGTGAAGATGGCGGCTGAGAAAAATTTGCCCACACATGATTTATCAATCACCCTGATTAACGTCAACACAGGTGAAATTGCTGGATATCAACAACAGGAATTGAGATATCCAGCCAGTGTCATCAAAATGTTTTGGATGGTGTATCTATACGCACTGTCAGAAGGAGGTATCTTTCCAGATGAAACAGCCTTCTCCGGCGATCTGTATAAAATGATTCAACAGTCTTCTAATGATGCGGCCAGTCGTATTATTGACGTAATGAGTGACGCCAAATCAGGGCCTTCATTAAAAAATGAAGAGTATGAATATTGGTTGAAAAAGCGTCAGCAACTCAATGATTTTTTCCAAAAAGCTGGGTATGAAGGCATCATTCTCAACCAAAAAACTTACCCTATTGGCTACTTGAAAATGTCAAAACCCCAGGGTAGAGAGTTCCAAATGTGGAAAGATCCAGAAGAGCCTATGCAGAATAAAATTAGCAGCGAGCAGGGTGCCAGACTGATGTATGAGATTGTTACTGGCAAGTCTGTTTCGCCAGAATCTAGCCGAAAAATGATTCATTGGCTAGCTAGGGATTTACATCCGGCAGCTTGGGATGTAGATTCGGCCACTATAGGTGGATTTAACCCTGTAAAAGGTTTTCTTGGTGAATCTTTGCCACCGGATACTATTGACTTTGCCTCCAAAGCTGGCTGGACTTCTACTTCGCGACACGAGGTTGCTTTTGTGAAAACTAGAGATGGTCAAACTGCATACATTTTGACTGTATTGGGAAGCGATCGGGCCTGGGCCAACAACTGGGGTATCTTTCCTCAGATGTCGCGCACTGTTTTTGAGAGCTTGACTGCTTCTAGTTCAAACCAATAGTTTTCTTGCGATCGGGCTTGGGAATGAGGAATAGGGTATTTTTTCTCTTTCCATCAGTCTAGCCCCCCTTGCCCCCCAGATTTGGGGGGCAAGGGGGCGAAACAA
The DNA here is from genome assembly GCF_023333585.1 of Argonema antarcticum A004/B2. GTDB lineage: Bacteria > Cyanobacteriota > Cyanobacteriia > Cyanobacteriales > Aerosakkonemataceae > Argonema > Argonema antarcticum. The sequence continues at coordinate 2,454 of NZ_JAIQZN010000118.1, read as the reverse complement.
GAAATATTGCGTAAGTCCTGTATCTGAGAGTTTCATGCAAACTTGCAGATAAAATGAGAAAAATATGAAAAAATAGAGTTAGTTAGCCAAAGTGCCTGTGAAACTATCCTCTGCACCTCCAAACTTATCTGCTGTTGAGTCAGTTAATCTAAGCCTTAGCACGCTGCAACCTGTAATTGAGCCAAAGCAGAAAGACTCGACCGACGGCGAAAAAGCGGTCAAAAAACTACGTCAGGGAGCATTAGCCGTCTTCGGCTCCACTTTTTTGACGATCTTCTTATCGGAAATGGGAGACAAAACCCAGGTAGCGACTTTGCTAATGAGTGCTGAATCCCAGTCTCCCTGGCTTGTTTTTGCTGGAGCGTCTTCAGCACTTGTGGCGACAAGCTTGTTGGGATGTCTGCTGGGCCGGTGGTTAGCCAATCGGGTATCTCCTCAAATGCTCAAAACCGCAGCTGGTGTCAGTTTGCTATTCATCGCCGTCCAACTGCTGTGGGAAATAACCCATTACTAGACTTCTAAAATCTAAATATAGATATGTTCGACTGGCATTTGGTGGGATTAAGTTTTATTACCGTGTTTTTGTCGGAGTTAGGAGACAAAAGCCAATTAGCTGCGATCGCTCTCAGTGGCAGTTCCAAATTTCCCCGTGCGGTGTTTTTGGGAAGTGCAGGGGCGCTACTACTGACTAGCTTCTTGGGCGTATTGGCGGGGGAAGGGGCATCTGTGTTGTTGCCTGTACGTTTGGTGAAGGCGATCGCTGCGATCGGATTTGCCCTGATGGCAGTGCGTTTGCTCTGGCCCGAAGGCGATTTGCCCGAAGATTAGAGACTGGGTAAACCAAAAAGTCAAAAGAAGAAATATTTCTTCTTTTGACTTTTGACTTTTGACTTTTTTTAGTTCCTATTCGCTTGATACCACAGGCTGAGAATCGCACCACCAGCCACTAGCTTAAGAACTTCAAGAGCCCAATAGCCTTCGTGAAGCAGATTCATTTTCCCAGGCACCTCGGCAACTGGCTCGAAAAGATTGAGATTTAGTCCCAACGCGCTCATTTCTGGACTCAAGAAATAGGTACAAACCAGAGCGATCGTTATAAGTATGGAAGATAAGATAATTGCGTTGCGGCTTTGGTTGCCAGTAGTAAAGTGAGTGCGATCGAGAACTAAAGCTCCAGTTAATACCAACGCGGCACACAACAACTCAATGCGGTTAAAAACCCAGAAAATCATATAGCCCGCTGTGGCAAATCCAGCTTGAGTCATCATGCCCGAAGCATACATACCGGGCATAATTACCAAATCCATCATCAGGCTGGCGCTCAACCAAAAGGCCAAAGTAAAGATGACTACCGTTGGCCATACGGGGCGTTTTACTTCAAGACTAGAAAAAGCAGACATATAATTTCCTTGCTTTAAGCATTACTTTTAGCTTAACCAATATTCCTTGCAACAAATATGAAATATTTTTAAGGACTGTACTGTCAGATATCTTAAATAAAATTATAATAATAATTGTTAAAAACTTAATTAAATCGAGAATAAGCTGATAGGCGATTCTGCTTACAGATTAATGTTGGTGCAGGACGATGCGGATATCAACTTGGTTACGAGCAACAGTAGCGATATCAACAGGACTTTTGTCAGGCGCTGAAGTGGCGTCGGCTGTTCGGCTGGCGGATGGCACAGTTTACTTTGCTCAACCTCCCAGCCTCGTATCTGCAACAACCACCTTCAACGACGTTTATATGTGGGGCTCGACTTACTATTTTACTCTCAACGTACCACCAAATGCTGGAGAACTGCTGGAACGGGTTGCGATCGCGCAGCAGGAGGGCATAGACGACATCGAATTCGAGCTAGAAGATAGCCGCGCTTTTGAAGGAACGCGCCGGAATAAAGGTCAAAGGATAGCACTGGAAGCAGTGGGAGGCGATAATAAGCGATCGCTCTCATTCACATTTGACCCGCCTGTGCCTCCCGGCAAAACGGTAACAATAGCGCTTAGTCCTGTCCGCAATCCCAGGTACGCCGGTGTCTACTTATTTGGAGTCACCGCTTTTCCTGCCGGTGAGAAGACACACGGTCAGTTTCTCGGCTTCGGACGCCTGCACTTTTACGAAAATCGAGACTTTGGTTGGCATTAAGGTATTGGGCAGATTTTGGATTATTGAACTATTTCCCGCATCACTCTTACACTAACGATGCAACTGGAGACGATATTAGGAGGGCTAGTCCTTAAATCCAGAGTATGATAACCAAAACTTATATCTCCTATCATAAACACTATAACAACAACACCTTTACAAACCGAAATAAACTGGCTAATAATAGAAACATCATCAGAACCTCGAAAAATACATAGCAATCATAAACACATGACCACCACCATTCAACAGCGCTCCAGCGCCAACGTCTGGTCACGGTTCTGCGAGTGGGTCACCAGCACCGAAAA
>NZ_JAIQZN010000117.1:7721-20084 GCF_023333585.1 Argonema antarcticum A004/B2 | reverse complement strand
GGGCCCCAAGCAACGACTTATGACCGCACCCCCTCCCCTCTTACCCCCTCCCCTCTTACCCCCTCCCCTCTTACCCCCTCCCCTCTGCTCAAATAGCATAGTAAGTAAGGACGAGCGACTTTTTTATGCAATTATTTCATCCCTGTATGTTGGCAGCGTGCAGCAGTTGACCTCATCAATACAAACTTTGCCCCACTGCAAAGCCCAACGCACCAGTGCTACCCGGTTGTCGGTCGCTGTTTTGGTCAATATGTTGCTAATGTGGTTGTCAACGGTTCGCTTGCTAATTTCCAGCTTATCGGCAATCTTCTCGTTGGTTAAGCCAGCAGCTACCAACTCGATAATTTGCACTTCTCTATCTGAGAGGGACGCCGGAGCCCCTGATATGCGACCAGCCATAATGGATTCCTATATCCTGTAAATCTACCTATTGTAATTTTACCTAATGCTAAGTCTGAAGGGCTATAATTCTCAAGGTTTGGCATCTGGATCGGGTGCGATCGCAATCAGTCGTCGATCGATGGGACAAGGAATCTTCCCGCGTGCTTACTCTTGACCCCTGGCGCGGGATAAGCTGAGAAGATGTTAACTTTTGTGTCGATCGCAGTAAGCTCTTTCTTTAGTTATTGCTATAGAGCATTTCAAGGAATGCAACTGTGAGTCATACCCGTGTTATCTGTTTTGGTGAAGTTTTGTTCGACTGTTTGGCGGATCAACCAGGACGCCCTCTCGAACAGGTTGAATCTTGGACTCCCTATCCTGGGGGAGCCCCGGCGAATGTTGCCAGCGCTTTGGTGAAGTTGGGTACATCAGCTGGATTTATTGGGTGTGTCGGTGAGGATGAACCAGGGAATACCTTGGTGGAGGTGCTAGACACGGTTGGTGTAGATGTAACTGGGGTTCAGCGTCATCCAAGTGCGCCAACCAGGCAAGTTTACGTTGTGCGATCGCTTTCAGGCGATCGCAGTTTTGCCGGTTTTGGAGACCGCGAAACTACAGAATTTGCCGATACCCGCCTACAAGCCTCTAATCTGCCTGTAAGGTTATTGTCAGAGGCAGATTTTTTGGTTTTGGGAACTCTGGAACTGGCTTATCCCCAAAGTCGGGAAGCGATCGCACGAGCGCTCCATCTGGCAGATGAGTATTATCTCAAAATTTTGGTAGATGTCAATTGGCGTTCCGTATTTTGGCCTTACCCAGAACTGGCAAGTAATACGATCCACAACTTGCTAAAACGGGTTGATTTCATTAAGCTTTCTTCCGAAGAAGCCGAATGGCTGTTTGGTACGACTGACCCCTGTGCGATCGCTCACAAACTTAATGACTGCGAGGGCGTTTTAGTAACTGCTGGCGAACATGGCTGTGCTTACTATTTGTCAGAAAGCGAAGGTAAGTTGCCTGCTTTCCCAGTGGATATTGTAGATACTACTGGTGCTGGCGATAGTTTTGTGGCTGGGTTCGTTCACCAAGTTTGCCAGTATGGGATCAGAGCGCTTAGCGATCGCGATACCGCCAAACGCATTGTCACCTATGCCAGTGCTGTGGGTGCTATGACGGCAATGAAACCGGGTGCGATCGCAGCTCAACCCACAGCAGCCCAAGTGGAAAATTTCCTGCGTAAGCATCAAAATTTGTCTTTTTAAGCACAAAAACATTAACACACAAAGATATAGGGTGGGCAATGCTCACCCTATTCGTGGAGTTTTTGATGATGATTCCAGAAATAACCAAACAACTTTTAAATGCCAAGAAAGAAAGCAAAGTCAGCTTTGCCGATTTGGAAAAGCTTTTGGGACGAGATGAAGTATGGATCGCCGCAGTAATTTATCGTCAGGCAAGTGCTTCACTAGAAGAAGCAAATAAATTAGTGGAAGCTTTAGGACTAGGCGCGATTTATGCTAAAGAACTGACAGAATATCCTGTGAAAGGATTGGGGCCGATCGTTCCCACCGATCCCCTGATTTATCGTTTTTACGAAATTATGCAAGTTTACGGAATGCCTATCAAAGAAGTCATTCACGAGAAGTTTGGCGATGGAATTATGAGTGCGATCGACTTTACTTTGGATGTGGAGAAAGAAGAAGATCCCAAAGGCGATCGGGTGAAAGTGATTATGAACGGTAAATTTCTACCTTACAAAAAGTGGTAATGGTAGTGGTAACATGAGAACAATTGCATTTCCTTTTCGCTTTGGCTAAGGAAATACAGGGCGTAGTAGTACAGTAACTTTTTACACGAAGCTTGTACCAGACAAGTATGATATTTGTCAAAACGCCTGTAACTATTGAACTCAATTAAGAAATGTCAGAATCTCTTACACCTCCAACAACCAAGCCTCACGTTCCCCATTTCTCCTCTGGGCCTTGTGCCAAACGTCCAGGCTGGTCTGTTTCTGTGCTTCAAAATGCCTGTGTCGGTCGTTCCCATCGTTCTGAAGATGGCAAAGCCAAATTGGTAGAAGCGATCGATCGCTCCAAGAAAATTTTAGGCATTCCCAGCGATTATCGTCTAGGCATCGTTCCTGCTTCCGATACGGGTGCAGTAGAAATGGCATTATGGTCGCTACTGGGACAAAGACCTGTAGATATCCTGGCTTATGAAAGTTTTGGCCAGGAATGGGTGAAAGATGTCGTAGATGAGTTGAAAATAGCCGATCTACGCCTGATGAAAGCGCCCTACGGCAGTTTACCGGATTTAAATCAGGTTGATTTTAGCCACGATGTAGTATTTTTGTGGAATGGCACCACTTCCGGCGTCAGAGTTCCCAATGGAGATTGGATCGCAGACGATCGCCAAGGATTGACTATTTGCGATGCGACATCGGCGGCTTTTGCGATGGATATCCCTTGGCACAAATTGGATGTTGTCACCTATTCTTGGCAAAAAGTCTTGGGTGGAGAAGCACAACATGGTATAATTGTCCTCTCTCCTCGCGCAGTGGAACGACTGCAAAGCTATGAACCGACTTGGCCCATACCCAAAATCTTTCATCTAGCCCAAAAAGGGAAGTTAATCGAGGGTATTTTTAAGGGCGATACGATCAATACACCCTCTATGTTGTGCGTAGAAGACGCGCTGGATGGACTCAAATGGTCAGAAAGTGTTGGCGGTCTTCCTGGTTTAATTGGCCGTAGCGAAGCTAATTTGAGTGCGATCGCTAAATGGATAGAAAAGAGCGAGTGGGCTGATTTTCTAGCCGAAAAACCGGAAATTCGCTCTTGTACTTCCATTTGCTTGAAAATTATCGATGCTTGGTTTACTAACCTGAGTGAGGAAGACCAAGCAAAATACGCCAAAAAGTTGGCGAAACTGCTAGAAAAGCAGCAAGTAGCTTATGATATCGCCGCTTATCGCGCTGCACCACCTGGATTGCGGATTTGGGGAGGCGCAACGGTAGAAACCGCAGATATTGAAGCACTACTGCCTTGGTTAGATTGGGCTTATGCGACTGTGAAAGCTGAAGCTGCGGCTGCGAGTTAATCTGATAGGTAAGTTGTTGCGCTTTAGCGCTAAAGCGCAACAACTTACCTATTAGCTAGCTGAATAGTGTAAACCTTCAATGTTCATTTTCGATCGCTATTTCTATCAAAGGTTATGGACTGCTCAACTTAAACTTTCATTAATCGAATCGATCTTTTCAGAATCCTTAATTTAACGTATTTTGTCTTGAAAATATATATTAATTTAAAACTATCAGATTTTGGGGATAGTTCCACTTGCAGAAAATCGTAACCTCACATACAAGCTGTGCTTATTCCTCTAGATTGTTTTGATTAGAAGTCCTTCCTATACGAGTAGAAATAAACATACATAAAAGATGAAAGCAGCTTAGTATAAAAAACTCAATAGCCTTCAAAAAGCTGAGCAGCAAAATATTGTCGGCGTTAACCTTGAGAAAGGTTAATTTTCCATAGAAGGTTGCAGATAGAAAGTAAAACATCCATCCCACACCCAGAGGTACGGAAATAGACCTGCCCCTGGAAGCGAATAAAATTGCTGATAGAAGTACGTAAAGATCGATACAAAAACCTATGCCCCATAAGTAAGCTAGCTGTTGCCAAGCTTTTGAGTCAAGAGCTTGGTTGAAAATAGATAGTTGTATATATGCTGATAGCCAAACTACTATAAATGCAATTGATTTAATTTGGAAAAGGCTTATCAAAATCCCTCATCTATAACAATTGGGTCATCAGCACAACTTCCATAAGTTCTTTCTATAAACTCTTTCCACTCCAAGTTTTCCGATATCGTCGGGACTGGTGTAAATTTCTGGAATGTTATTGTCACTTCTAACTCAGCATTATTTAACCCTAAAGGTACATCTAAATGTAAGATGCCATCCTCTCCTACACGCTGACGTAATGTTACGCTTTGCATAGTTTATCCTTCCTTTATATCATGTTCAGTCGATATTTTGAAATACGGGCTTTAGTCCACTCTTTAGTTAGATTTAATTCGCTCTACTTGCAGTTGCAATATCAGCACGGATTAGTTGATACATTGGACTAGAGAACGGGTGAAAATCATCAGGCCAAGGCGCAGTCATATTGCACAATAAACGGAACTGTAGGGGTGTTGGTGCTGGGTTAACGCGCTCTACTTGAATATGTACAAGTTCTGGATTTTTCCCGATAAAATTGAAGGCATCATCTACCAAATAGCGAGGGCAATAACCTACAAAATATAGATCGCCTGGAAAAGATTCGTTTGTCCGTAAAATCAATGCGTTGCGAACGTAAGGATTTTGAAAATCGTGTACTAACCGCAACAATTCATTCTTCTGAAGGTGGTTAATTCTATCGAGCGATGCTGGTGGTAAATGGCGCAATCCGCGTACAAAAAAGTGGATGTGGTACAATCCATTTTCATCCCGTTCTGGACAGGGAAATACCTCAAACTTATCTGTTGCTTTTTGTCCACCACTACGAGCTAGCAACGTAATGGGATCGTCTTCGTGCTGAGGTAGATTCAACAATTCCACAAAATTTTTGTAGTTTGGTCTCGATCGCGACAGCACTCGATTTGAAAATAAAGGAAAAAGTTCAACAGATCTGTATACTTTATTCAGATCTGGCAATGAGTGTAATGGTTGAAATCCACACTTTTCTATAGCTGCAAGGATACCTTTTGTGTAAGCAAACTCGTACATTTCCCCATCAAATGTTAATTTTCCAATGGGAAACCAATCTCCACTGTTTGCATCTTGCCAAGCCAAAAAAAGCGTTTTCATAATTACTGTATATTACGCAGATCGAGTAACCTGCATTGATTTAACTCAAGGACTTTTTGGGCAAATTTAATTGCAGTTTCTGAGATGCGATCGCTTGGAATACAGCTAAACAAGTCTAATGTATCACTAAGTGACACTTTTGCTAGATAGTCCAGCCATACTGAGGCAGCATGGGGATAGCGCCCCGCAACTTCACAAAACACCTCGAAAGTCTTGAGTCGTTTCTTATCCCCAACTCTAGCATAAAAATACGACAAACATTTTTGCTTCACGTATACTTTGATAGAGTAGCCTGCGTCTTTGGTTGTAAGCCTTTGGTAGCGATCTTCATCACGCAATTCCCGACCAAGGCAGGAGGCGTGGTCGTATGTGGGCGCTAGATAAGTCGTTTGCTCCTTTGCCGATGGCTCTTTGTATTTTATTAATGCCCAGTTCTGATGGTGTCTATCGCTGTTTCCGACCCAAGCATCCAAAAGTAAGTATCCAACAAACACATCCACCGCAGTTCTAATACCCTCTGGTGGTGTCCACTCCCTTGGTAATTGGATAGAGGATTCCTTAATGGCACTGAATACTATATCTATTGTGTGCCTAGACAAATCTTTAGGGTTTTTTGGATAGTCTCCAACTATGGGAGCAAGAACTTCATTACCCAGAATAAGAGTTCCGCCTTCAGGTACAAACGACCGTGAAATAATGCTGCGTTTATCGTTATATGTTGCCAGCTCGTACTCAGCATGGGGTAGCCTAAGCAAAGCGCACAACTCTGATGCAATCTTTTCTGCCCAATCTTCTCCTGTATTGAGTTTAGCTTCCTTACAAAGGCAAAGACCTAAATTTTGATCGCGAAACCAGAATCCTCCTTTCGTGCTTATTAGTTCATACTCTTCAGGTGCATCTAATGGAACTGTAATTACCGGAAAAACCGAACCCATTATTTTTTGGCATCCAAAACAATCATCGGAAGCCAAAATTTATAACGAGTTTCAGTTTTGCCGTTGCGGTAAATGCCTTCTAATGATTGCAACATTTTTTTGCTCACTTGTGGGTTGTAAGGTAAGGTGGGCAATGCCCACCCTACGTTTTAACTCAAAAATTCTCTGGGATCGGTGACATATCCAGTCAACGCCGAAGCAGCTGCTGTATATGGCGAAGCGAGATAAATTTCTGCTTGTTTGTTACCCATCCGTCCGGGGAAGTTACGATTAGTAGTAGAAACGCAAACTTCGGCTTCGTTCATGCGTCCGAAGGTATCTTTCGGCCCACCCAAACAAGCGGCGCAGGAAGGTGCAGCAGGTTCAATGCAACCAGCTTGTAAGAAAATTTCAGATAGAGTTTGTCCTTCCTGTTTGAGGCTAAACAAATCTTCATAAACTTTCTGAGTTGCAGGCACTATGTAGGTGGGAACTTGCACCTTATGACCTTTGATTATCCGGGCGGCGCTCATGAAATCAGAGGTTTTACCACCAGTGCAGGAACCGATATAAACGCGATCGATCTTGACATCGCGACATTCTCGTGCTAAGGCGCGGTTGTCTGGCGAGTGGGGTTTGGCGACGACGGGTTCTAATTTGCTGACATCGTAGTGGTGCTGGCTGTAGAATTTGGCGTCGGGGTCGGTGTAGAATGCGTCGAAGGGTTTGTTGGTGCGATCGCGCAGATAATCAAAGGTAGTCTCATCTGCGGCCACTGTACCATTTTTGCCGCCAGCTTCGATCGCCATATTGCACAGCGTCATCCTCTCTTCCATCGACATCCGTTGCACAGTGCTACCCGCAAATTCCATTGTGCGATAGTTAGCACCAGAAACCGAGATATCGCCGATGATTTGCAAAATTAAATCTTTCGCCAACAAGTAATCTGGCATTTCGCCATCGAGGATAAACTGCATCGTTGCTGGCACTTTGATCAGTAGTTTACCAGTTCCCATGATGAAGGCGGCATCGGTGTTGCCGATACCGGAAGCAAACTGACCGAAAGCACCAGCGTTGCAAGTGTGAGAGTCAGTGCCAAAAAGCACTTCGCCTGGTCGTGTGTGACCTTCTTGCGCGAGGGCGATATGACAGACGCCTTTGTAATCTGGGTTAGCTTTGAAGTTTGAGCGATCGGTAATATCGTAGAAATATTTGATACTTTGCTCCTTCGCAAAATCACGCAGGATATCCACGTTGCGGTTAGCCCGTTCGTCAGCGGTGAAGATGTAGTGGTCGGGAATTAGAACGATTTTTTCCTTATCCCAAACTTTGGCATCCGCACCAAATTCGCGCTTGAAAACGCCGATCGTTCCTGGGCCACATACATCGTGGGTCATCAGTACATCCACGTCTACCCAAATATTTTCTCCCGGTACAACAACAGACCGCTTGGCGGCGCGTGCCAAAATTTTCTCGGTAAGGGTCATCCCCATGATTTGTTCTCCTGCTTTTGATGCTGCTGGCGCTATTTTTTTAATCAGCTGGCTATAAACTATGCTACCTAGCGTTTCTACTTTAGCGTTGGATTTCAACTAGATATCTGAATTATTGTAATATGCGATCGGATTAGGTTATTCTGGTTGCATCGGAATTATATTTTTTTAACGCAAAGGTACGCAGAGGTTAACGCAGAGGTACGCGGAGTTTTTATGAGAAATTATTGGATAATTATTATATGATCTTTTATTTGTGATGCGATCTATGCCAATGCCCAAGAAACCTAGACGCGGATGCTTAAACTGTGGCAAAGAAACAAAAAGAGCGGTGGACAAGTATTGCGATAACTACTGTCAGAATGAACATATTTACAATCTTTATATTGTATCATGGCTGCAAGGAGAAGAGAGCGGCGGTAAAAAATCTGGTACTGTATCTAATCATGTGAGAAAATACTTGATTAGGAACTTTGGCGAAAAGTGTTCTTTATGCGGTTGGTGCGAGGTAAATCACTATACAGGGAAAATTCCTCTGGAAGTAGACCATATTGATGGAGATTGGCAAAACAACTCACCAGAGAATCTTCGCCTTTTGTGTCCCAATTGCCACTCGCTTACACCGACGTACAAAGCGCGAAATAAGGGTAAAGGGAGAAGTTGGCGTCGCGAGTTGTATGCAATGTCCAAGCTAAGTGAGTCACCGGGTTAACTCAGTTCGTAGTAAGGACTAAAGTCCTTATGCTGTATCACCCTTAAAATTATAGCCCGCTGGCAGAGCCAGCAGTCTTCCTTGATAATGCTAGAATTTCGGGAAAGAAAAAATTGCGAATTATACTTGCGGAAATGACTGAGGCTTTGCTATACTTGGTATTGTTGCTGGTGTAACTCAGTTGGTAGAGTAGCGGTTTTGTAAACCGCCTGTCATGGGTTCGAGTCCCTTCACCAGCTTAGGTTTGAGCAATTTTAAATTAGGTGAGAAATTAGATGTAAAAGCCTATTGACTTGGGTATTTTTTTTGTGCTATAGTCATTTAGACGAGGAAGAACTATTGTCCAATAATTATTTGAAACAGATTTCTATTATTTAAATAATACCCCAAACAGCGCCGCCTGTCTTGGCGGTTCTTAGGTACGTAGTTGCGCTTTAGCGCTCTTATCCGAGTTATAGTAAGAGCGCTAAAGCGCAACTACGTACCAAAGAGTTGGAGAAGGCGATCGCACTTTGGTAAACTTAGTTTGTCAAAGACTCTGCAAATTATTCACGATCGCCACATTATGTCAGAATCACCACAATTCAGGAATTTCGAGGAAATATGGCCAGATTATTACAAAGCGATGGCGGGTAAAGTTCCCCGTGATACCTTGCTGACAGCTTTGGAACACTTTGAGAGGGAGAACCCGAATCAAAAGGGACGCTTTGCGGTAGACTTGGGATGCGGCGAAGGTCGCGATACTGTGGAATTATTGCGGCGAGGGTGGCGGGTGTTAGCTATTGACGGACATCCAGAAGCTTTTGAGCGAATGTTGGCGCGTCAGGATTTAGAAAATGTGGAATTATTAGAAACTAAATTAGCAAAATTTCAGGATATTATTTTGCCGGAAAATGATTTAGTGAATGCAAGTTTTTGCCTACCGTTTTGTCTGCCAGAATATTTTAGTGAATTTTGGGAGAAAATTGTCCAAAGTATTCGTCTAGGGGGTCGTTTTAGCGGTCAATTGTTTGGCGATCGAGATGCTTGGGCAAAAATTCCTACTAATACCCATCATACCAAAGAACAGGCAGAAAAGCTGCTAGAGCAATTGGAAATAGAAGTTTTTACTGAAGAAGAGGAAGATAGAAAAACGGCTTTAGAAGAAATGAAGCATTGGCATATTTTTCATATTGTGGCGCGGAGGAAATAGGTGGTAAGATGACTAAGCTACTACTCATAGAATCACCAGGTAAATCAAAAAAATTAAGTCAAATCCTGGGTGCGGATTGGATTGTCAAAGCTAGTATGGGTCATATCCGAGAACTAGCGCAGGATGGGGAAGATTCGCTGGGGTTTGACTTGTCAGGCGATCGCATAAATTGTCGCTACGAAATTAGAGGCGATCGCAGTCACAAAGTCCTCAGCGAATTGCGTCAAGCTGTCAAGCAAGCAACAGATATTTACATCGCCACAGATCCAGATCGAGAAGGGGAAACAATCGGTTGGCATTTAGCGCAAGAACTGCGATTAAAACAGCCAAAAAGAGTTACTTATACGGAGATTACGAAAGCAGCGGTAATGAGTGCGATCTCCAAACCGCGCACCCTCGACCAAAACTTAATCGCCGCCGGGAGAGCGAGAGATTGTCTCGATAAATTAGTCGGATATAAAGGTAGCAAACATTTAGTTTGGCAACTCAAAAACGGTGCTAAATCGATGGGAAGAGTGCAAAGCGCCACTCTTCATCTAATTTGCCAAAGAGAGAAAGAAATTATTGCCTTTGTACCAGAAGATTACTGGTCAGTTTGGGTAGAATATAAAGAAGGATTCAAAGCATTTTATCGCGCTAGCTTAAAAGCAGCTAAAGATGAGAATTCCGAACCCGATGATGCTGGTAAAAATGAGGTTAAACCAGAATCAGACAAAGTAAAAACCCAAGCCGAAGCAGATAGATTAGTAGCCATTGCCAAAGCCAATCCGCATGGTATAATTAAAATTGAAAAGAAAACCGTCAATCAATCGCCTCCCGCACCATTTATTACCTCTACTTTGCAACAAGCTGCTGGTGCAAAACTGCGGAAAAGTCCAGAGCAAACAATGAAAATTGCCCAGTCACTTTACGAAGCTGGTCATATCACTTATATGCGAACCGACTCGGTAGTATTATCCGAGCAATTTTGTGATGCAGTGCAAAAGTATTTAGAAGCAAATGACCCGGAAAACGTACCAGATAAAACAACTAGACACCGTTCCAAACAAGGAGCGCAAGAAGCACACGAAGCAATTCGTCCCACCAATGTAAATCGACTTCCCGCACAATTACAAACTCAACTAAGTGCTGACGAAGCTAACCTTTACGAGTTAATTTGGAATCGAGCAGTTGCATCCCAATGTCGTCCCGCACAAATAGCAAAAACTCGGATTATTACCCAATCTGCCGATATTTTTTGGGAAGCGCGAGGACAAGTGCTGATTTTTCCCGGTTATACCCGCTATTGGAATAATATCAGCGATGATGTGCAATTACCAAATGTGGTAGAAGGACAAAAAGTTAACTTAAAATCAGCTAATTCTGAGAAGAAACAAACACAACCACCGCCACGTTATACCGAACCGAAATTAGTACAATTAATGGAAAGAAAAGGAATAGGTAGACCGAGTACTTATTCGCCAACAATTAAAACTTTGAAAGAGCGGGAATATGTGCAATTAACTAAGAGTAAATTGCAGCCAACTCCTCTGGGGATGGAATTGGATGATTTCTTAGCAAAAGTTTTACCTGATTTAATTGCAGCCGAATTTACCGCGCAGATGGAATCGCAATTAGATGTTATTGCAGATGGAAAACAAAATTGGGAAAAATGGCTTACCAGTTGGAATCGAGAATATTTCGATCCCGCTTTAAAGCAAGCAATTCAAGCGGTGAAGGGATATACTTCTACTGCTAATTCCCATAATTTTGCGCCAGCAAAGACGACTGGGAAGCGACGCAAAACTAAATCTGATGCTTTAGCTGAAATATTGGGGAATGATAATGAAGTAGTGAAGGGAAAGAAGACTCGCTCAACTTCAGATATTACACCAACAAAGGCGACGGGAAGGCGAAGCAAAACAACTGCTGATGCTTTAGCGGAAATATTGGGAAATGACAATGAGGTAGTGAAGCAAAAGAAGACTCGCTCAACTTCAGATATTGCACCAACAAAGGCGACGGGAAGGCGAAGCAAAACAACTGCTAATTCTGGAAATGAGAATAAGAAATCATTTGCTGAGACAACAGAAATTTTATGTCTGAAATGCAATAAACTGATGGTGAAAGTGCCAACCAAATCGGAAAAAGTAAAAGCCGGACATTTCCTCAGTTGCGATAAGCGCCAAAATGGATGCGGCGCAGTGATGTTTTTGAATGATAAAACTAAGCAATATGAGTTACCTTATGCGGAACGTGCAGCTAAAACACCTGAGACAAAAGATTTAAGTGAGTTTCCTTGTCCAGTTTGTAGTTTACCTATGGAAAAGCATAATTATACTGATAAGAAAAGTGGCGAAACTAAAACAATGTTGAGGTGTTCTAATGCTGAGAATCGGAAAGATGGTTGTAAAGAAGTAGCGTTTTGGTGGACTACGCAAAAACATTGGTGGTCGCCGACTTTTGGGGAGATAAAATCGAAGGGTGATGCTGCTTCTAAAAAGAAAAGATCTTGAAATAATAAGATTGATATTCTATTCCAGAGACATCGGTTATGAAACGAAACTTTAATGCAAGTGTTTGGCAGGAGGATAACTGGTTTGTAGCGCAATGTTTAGAAGTTGACATTGCCAGTCAGGGAGAAACAGAAGCAGAGGCGTTGGCTAATTTAAGTGAAGCTTTGGAATTACATTTTGAGCCGCCTTGTGCTACTGTATTGCCACAAGTAAGGAAGATAGAGGTAGAAATTGATGCCGCTTAAACCTTTGCCTTACCGTGAAGTGAAAAGAAAATTTGAAGCTTTGTGATTGGATAAGAGTTACAGAAACCCGGTTTTTTGGAAA
>NZ_JAIQZN010000117.1:0-7621 GCF_023333585.1 Argonema antarcticum A004/B2 | reverse complement strand
AACCGGGTTTCTAACATCGGGGTACGCGCCAGAAACCCGGTTTCTGAAGTAACTGTTGGCACTGTTAGGAGTATTTTACGGCAAGCAGGGTTAAGTCCTGAAGAATTTGAAGCTTTGTGATTGGATAAGAGTTACAGAAACCCGGTTTTTTGGAAAAACCGGGTTTCTAACATCGGGGTACGCGCCAGAAACCCGGTTTCTGAAGTAACTGTTGGCACTGTTAGGAGTATTTTGCGGCAAGCAGGGTTAAGTCCTGAAGAATTTGAAGCTTTGTGATTGGATAAGAGTTACAGAAACCCGGTTTTTCCAAAAAACCGGGTTTCTAACTTCGGGGTACGCGCCAGAAACCCGGTTTCTCCAAGAAACCGGGTTTCTGAGTTTATGCCATAATTAAACTAGGCAGTCTCGACCTTACGCGCAATGGCTTGGAACAGAGGGGATACATTAAAAGATGGTAAGTATACCATCCGGGGAGTGCTGGGACAAGGGGGTTTTGGCATCACCTATCGCGTCAGGGATGAAAATGGGCGACAATTCGCGCTGAAAACTCTCAACGATAACGCAATTGCGGAACCGAATTTTGCTAAACTGCATGAGGATTTTATGAATGAGGCGCTGCGGTTGGCGCAATTTAAAAATCATCCTCATATCGTTAAAATTTATAAGTTACTGCAAGAAACGATTCGGAAAAATAATTTATTTTCTAGCATTTCCCTCTGCTGCATTTTGATGGAATATATTGAGGGAACAACTTTAGAAAAATTGGTGGAAAAGGGAGGTGCAATACCGGAAGCAGAAGCGGTGCGATATATTCAGCAAATTGGTAATGCTTTGACGGCGATACATCAGGAAGGTTTGCTGCATCGAGATGTGAAACCGAGTAATATAATTTTACGCGCTAGTAATTCGGAAGCAGTGTTGATTGATTTTGGGATTGCGCGGGAGTTTACAGGCGACCGCACGCTGCGGCATACTGAATTTGTTACGCCGGGATTTGCACCCATCGAACAGTATGACCCAGATGCAACGCGGGGTGAATATACTGATGTTTATGCTTTAGCCGCAACGCTGTATTATTTGGTAACGGGTAAAGTGCCAACTACGACGTCTTCTAGGTTAATAAATACGCCTTTAAAACCAGTAAAACAGATTGTACCGAATTTGAGTGATCGATTGCATGATGCAATTGTTTGGGGAATGGAGTTGTTACCCCAAAGACGTCCTCAGTCGGTGCAAAGTTGGCTGAAATTACTTGGCAAATCTGCCCCAATCTCTCAACCTCAACCTGCAAAAACTTCTCCTGTTCCTCCTGCTGTTAATTTTTCTCTTATCCTACAACCTCAAGTACCGCCCCCACCACCCCCCGCAGATGATTTAAGTTCTGATAAAGGGATAGATTATCGGAAATTGCGAGATTTCTTGAAAGCCGGAAACTGGAAAAAGGCGGATGAGGAAACACTAAGTTCTGATAAAGGGATAGATTATCGGAAATTGCGAGATTTCTTGAAAGCCGGAAACTGGAAAAAGGCGGATGAGGAAACACTTAAGGTAATGCTGAAGGTGGCGGGAAGGGAAAAAAAAGGCTGGCTGGATATTCCAGATATCGATAATTTTCCTTGCACTGATTTACGTACTATTGATCAACTTTGGGTGAAATACAGCAAGGGGCGCTTTGGCTTTTCAGTGCAGAAGCGCATCTGGCAAAGCGTCGGGGGTAAACCTGGCGTGTGGGATTACGAAATTGCCAGGTGTAACGAGTTTGGCAATTACGTAGGCTGGTATGAGTCCGTACTAAACTATTGGTTGGATTACTCTAAACTAGACTTCTCCCTAAATGCCCGTGTGGGGCATCTCCCCTGTGCAGGAGTAACGAGTGTGCGGAAGGTAAACGGTCTCCCTTGGACGTGGGGGTTGAACTCTTTCTTCTCTCGCGTCGAGACTTGTAAAGTGTAACCTATAAGGCTTTCGGAAAATTATTAAGATTTACAACAGAGGGAATTTCCACGAAGCTATGAGGGTTCTGGCTTTCCGATACCTGGCACCGAGGTAGGATAATAGGAATTAGCCTGAATGAACGTTTCTGCGACAGCAGCAATTTCCGGGTCAGTTGCTTCCCACTCTCCCCAAGGAAAGCACATCTGTCCGGGGGATGATTTTTTCGATTGAAAGGGGATAAATTCTGTGTCACAGGTAACGCCTGAAGTCAAGCAGCGAATTGAGCAATTGAGGCAAAAGCTCCAGGAAGCAAGCTATGCCTACTATGTCCTCGATAATCCAATTATGGAGGACACAGTTTACGATCGCCTCTACCGGGAACTTCAAGAACTAGAAACTCAATATCCGTATCTGATATCGCCAGATAGTCCGACTCAGCGCGTGGGAGAACGCCCTGCCACCCAATTTTCATCGGTAAAGCACAATATTTCCCTCTACAGCCTGGAAAATGCTTTCAATATTGATGAATTTGCAACTTGGCAAGAGCGTTGGCGCAGGCTAAAACCGAACATCGATTCTTTTGAATACGTCTGTGAACTGAAAATCGACGGTTCTGCTTTAGCGATAACCTACGAAAATGGCGTACTGCTGAGGGGTGCAACTAGAGGCGACGGCGTTACCGGGGAAGAAATTACCCAGAATGTGCGGACAATTCGTTCCATCCCCCTGCGATTGAACTTGGAAAATCCTCCGACCCGCGTGGAAGTGCGCGGAGAAGCGTTTTTAGCCTTAGATGTGTTTGCACAAATCAATCGAGAACGAGAACAAGCTGGCGAACAATTATTTGCCAATCCCCGCAATGCAGCAGCTGGCACATTGCGGCAATTAGATTCTCGCATTGTGGCAAAACGACGGCTCGATTTCTTTGCTTACACGCTGCATATTCCCGGTAGGGATGATGCGGATATTGCCCAAACTCAGTGGGAATCTTTGGAAAAACTACAACAAATTGGTTTGCGTGTCAATCCCAATCGGAAACTCTGTCGTTCTTTGCAAGAAGTTCGGGAATATTACGAATATTGGGATACTGAACGGCTGAATTTACCTTACATGACGGATGGCGTCGTGGTAAAGCTGAATTCCCTCCAACTTCAGGAACAGCTCGGTTTTACCCAAAAGTTCCCCCGTTGGGCAGTGGCGCTGAAATACGCCGCCGAGGAAGCGCCGACTCGCGTGGAAGCCATCAGTGTTAATGTGGGAAGGACGGGGGCGCTGACGCCATTGGCAGAACTTACGCCGGTGCAATTGGCGCTCACGACGGTTTCGCGGGCTACCCTGCACAATATCGATTATGTGCGATCGCTCGATATCCGCGTTGGCGATACCGTAATTATCCACAAAGCTGGCGAAATTATCCCGGAAGTCCTGCGCGTACTCCCCGAACTTCGCCCATCCGGTACAAAACCCTTTGAAATGCCGACTTGTTGCCCCGTCTGCAATCAGCCGGTGGTAAAGTTGCAAAGTGAGGCGGTGACGCGCTGCGTAAATGCTTCTTGCCCAGCCATACTAAAAGGAGCGTTAGTTCACTGGGCAAGTCGGGATGCGCTGGATATTAACGGTTTGGGGGAAAAACTGGTGCAGCAGATGGTGGATAAAGCTGTAGTGCAATCTGTTGCGGATTTGTACGATTTAACGACAGAAAAGATGATGTCCTTGGAAAGGATGGGGAAGAAGTTAGCTGAGAAACTTGTGAGTGCGATCGATCGATCGAAAACCCAACCTTGGTCTAGAGTACTCTACGGTTTGGGAATTCGCCACGTTGGCAGCGTCAACGCCCAAACTTTAACACAAAAATTTACCACAGTTGAACAATTGGCTCAAGCGTCGGCAGCTTCTATTGAAGGAGTTTACGGCATTGGGCCGGAAATTGCTCAGTCTGTGTATCAGTGGTTCCAAGTTCCCGCCAATCAAACTTTAATTCAACGACTAGAAACTGCTGGTTTGCAACTTGCTACTCAAGAACCCCCCCTTTCGTCCCCCTCGTCAACCGGGGGGAAAGTTAGCGGCAAAACTTTTGTAATTACCGGAACTTTGCCAACTCTGAAGCGAGATGAAGCAAAAGAACTAATTCAAAAGGCTGGTGGGAAAGTAACAAATTCCGTCAGTTCCAAAACCGATTACTTAGTTGTCGGTGAAGAAGCTGGTTCCAAACTACAAAAAGCTGAAGAGTTAGGAATCACCCGACTGTCGGAAGCCGAACTTTTGGAAATGTTGGAAAATTGAACCACGTTGGCGAAGCCTGCGCCTTTCCAAATGTATAACCACAGATGAACACAGATGGATGAAGGATTCTAAGGAATTTGCTCTCAATCATCATCTGAGTCGGAATTGACAGATGTTTCGCTTTTCCTAAAATCACACTCGACTTTGATTTTTAGGTTGCTTTCGGCTGTACCTTTGGTAATATAAGGAATACCCATTTCACCGCCAATTTTAATGCCGAATTCAAGGGTAACTTTGGTAATGTTGCCTGTAGTTACTGACTTAAAAGCGCTTAAAGTATGATTGGTATAAGTGCGAATGGTGCTTTCGATCGCTTGAAAGTTTTGCATCATTCTAGCTTGTTGATCGGTGACACCACCCCTGGCAGTTCGTCCGCGTTCTTCTGATTCGTTTCCTTGGGTATTGATGTTAGAAGTATCGACATCTTCTGTCGCTTCAATATAGATAATTGTTCCGTCTTCTAACTCAATTGGTGTTAGTTTATCCATAATTTAAGCAATTTTTAATTAAATTCTTAGGTATGTTGTACCTACTTGATTTATTATATAGCTAATTAAGGACTTACGCAAAGCCCCTATGCGTAGGGTGCGTTAGTAACGCACCATCTACCATATTTAGTGTACCTGCGTAAGTCCTGTAATTATAGCTAGGGGCTAGGGGCTAGGGGCTAGGGACTAGGGTCAGAAGGGTTTAGAGTCAAGGGTTTCAGGAATTCGGAATGTCCTAACCGCCTTGGCGGTTGCTATATAAGAAAAATATACCAAAAAACTATGAGCCGGGATGCTTTGGTAGTAGGGATTAATAGTTACGATCGCCTAAATCCGCTCAACGCACCAGCGGCGGATGCAGAGTCGATCGCGCAACTGCTGACCAATTTTGGCGATTTTCGCGTCCGCAGGCTACCGGAAGCCGTCAAAGACGGTACTGTTACCGTAGGGAAGAAAACTAAAGTCTCCGTTGGCGAACTAGAAGATGCGCTGACCCAGCTATTTAATCCTGAAGGCAACAATATCCCAGAAACGGCTTTGTTGTACTTTTCGGGACATGGACTGCGGAAAGTTAAAGGGGGAATCCAAGAAGGATTTTTAGCTACTAGCGAGGTTAACCCCAATTTAGGATTATACGGCTTATCGCTGCAATGGTTAAGGCGATTATTGCAGGAAAGTCCGGTAAAACAGCAGATAATTTGGCTAGATTGCTGTCATAGCGGGGAATTGCTCAATTTTGAGGAAGGAGATCCGGGGGATAGGGGGAAGGGACGCGATCGCTGTTTTATCGCCGCCTCCCGCGAATTTGAGGTAGCTTATGAAGAGATAAGCGGAAATCATGGCGTACTCACCTCTGCATTATTGCAAGGACTTGACCCCACCCAGCAAGAGGGAGTAATAACTAACTACACGCTGGTAGATTTTATCAATTCTTCCTTGAAAACTGCCACCCAGAAACCGATTTTTGCTAATTCTGGCGGTAAGATTATCCTGACAGGTAAACAACAAGAAATTACCCAGACTGTTATAGGTGGGATTTGCCCTTATAAAGGTTTATCTTATTTTGATTGTAATGAAGAAGATCCGAAATATTTTTATGGTCGAACGGCATTAACTGACGAATTATTAGATAAAGTAAGAGAAGGTAATTTTATCGCAATATTGGGAGCATCGGGAAGCGGTAAATCTTCCGTTGTGAGAGCAGGATTATTACATCAATTAAAGTTAGGTCAGAGATTATCGGGAAGCGATCGTTGGAAAATTTATATTTTCCGACCCGGTGAACATCCACTGAAGAGTTTAGCGGCAGTATTTGTAGAACCGGAATTATCGACAATTGAACGCGCCTCACAGTTACAAAAAGCAGAAGAATTGATTAGGTTAGGTGCTGTTGGGTTAAAGCGTTTGGTTGCAGCAGCTAACAGTCGGGTGGTGTTGCTGGTAGATCAATTTGAGGAAATTTTTACTGTTTGTAAGGATAACACGGAACGGCAACAATTTTTGGAGTGTTTGTTGGGAGAAGATCCCCCATTGCACCCCTTAAGAAAGGGGGATAAACAAGATGAAATATCGCCTCTCCCACTCTCCAAATTATCCATAATTCTGACGATGCGGGCTGATTTCTTTGGCAAATGTGCAGAACAGGAATATGCGGGATTAGCTAAAAAGATCCAGGAAAATTTGATCGCGGTAACGCCGATGACGGCGGAGGAATTAGAACAAGCAATTACTGAACCTGCGAAACAAGTTGGTTTGGAAGTAGAACGGGAATTAGTAACGCAAATGCTTGCGGATGTAGAAGGTTCTCCCGGCAGTTTGCCGTTATTGCAATATACGCTAACGGAACTTTGGCAGCGACGAACAATGAATCGATTGCAGCTATCTACTTATACTAAATTGGGTGGATTGAAGGGAACGCTGCAAAAACGCGCTGATGAAATTTATGAATCTTTTTCCGATGAGGAGAAGTTGGCAGCAAAGCGGATTTTTTTGGAACTGACGCAACTGGGAGAAGGAACGGAAGATACGCGCAGACAAGTGCGAATTGCCGATTTAGTTAATTCCGAACAATTAAGCGCCTCAGTACAGCAGACAATTCAGAAATTAGCGGATGCTAAGTTAATTGTCACCAGTACTTTAATTGCCAAAGGTGCAAATTCAGAACAAGTAGCAGTAGTAGATGTAGCGCACGAAAGTTTGATTCGCTATTGGCCAAAATTGCGGCAGTGGTTGAATGAAAACCGCGAGACGCTGAGACAAAAACGGAGTATAGAAGCAGCAGCGCAAGAGTGGGAAGAGAAGGGAAAAGGGGCTGATTATTTACTACAAGGTTTAAGACTGGCGGAAGCTGAGAATTTTTTGGGGCAGTCAAATCATACAGTTTCTTTGACGGCGGTGGCGCGAGAGTTTGTGGCCAAAAGTATTCAGCGACAACGTAATAACCGTCGCCGCACTATTGGGATAGTGGCGGGAGTGATGGCTTTGCTGACTGGTTTTGGTGGTTTTGCAGCGGTTAATTGGTCAGCAGCAGAAAAGGGAAAGGCAAATGCACAAGCTAATGTCCTGAATTTATCCTCACAAAAGTTGTCAACTTTGGGCTTAGAGTTTGATGCTTTGATAGAAGCTATAAAAGCAGGGAAAATATTGCAGAAATCGGGTGCAGAAGCAGATACTAAAATGCAGGTTGTGCCTTGGTTGGGGCAGCTAGTTCGCGATGTGGAAAACCATAAGTATTTAATGGGGCATAGCGGTTGGGTAAATAGCGTCAGTTTCAGCCCCGATGGTCAAACTATCGCTTCTGGTAGTTTTGACAAAACCATCAAACTCTGGAGTCGAGACGGTAAGGAATTAGCGACCCTCCAAGGGCATAGCAGTGAGGTAAATAGCGTCAGTTTCAGCCCCGATGGTCAAACTAT
>NZ_JAIQZN010000116.1 GCF_023333585.1 Argonema antarcticum A004/B2 | reverse complement strand
GGGAAGAGGGAAGAGGGAAGAGGGAAGAGGGAAGAGGGAAGAGGGAAGAGGGAAGAGGGAAGAGGGAAGAGGGAAGAATCCTTCTTTTGACTTTTGACTTTTGACTTTTGACTTTTGACTTTTGACTTTTGACTTTCCTAGCCCCTACAGAGGGAGCCTGCTTGGGGGTAAACTCCAATCAGGTCTGAGGTTTTGGGCTTTACGTAAATAGGGATGGTAAATAGTGACGTGGGGGTATGGAAGGTTGACGTGGATGAGGAAGCGAATGCAGCGTTCTAAGTCTCCTTGAACGTGCATCTGCTGGACATCCAATAGGGCGACATTTTCCCAACCGGGACGTTTGCGTGCGATCGCGGCTGGGAAAATCGCATCCAGATCGCGGGTAGCAGAGAAAATGGCACTAATGATATCGTTGGGGTCTAAATGATTGTGCTTTTCTAGTTCATCTAGCAGTTCCGTCACAGCTTCTCCAATCGCCTCAACCGAATTTTCCGAGACAGTGGTTGCCCCACGAATTGCCCTAACTCGCCACTCCACGCAGAAATCCTCCTTATTTTCAAAACAAATATTAATAACTTAGGTGAAGTATTCCAACTAAACTTCGTTATAGTTGGGGCTTCCAACCAGAAAAAAATTTAGAACGGTCTTATTCGTCTACCGAGTTTCCCATCTCAACTGCCGTTGGCACGTGGCTCTTTCGGAGTTGTTATGCTTTTGTTCAAAGAATCACATTTTTATTTTGCTGCTCATCTGCTCCTCTGCTCAAATAGCATAGTAAATACGGAAGAGCCTTCTTGTTTCCCTTTCTCTCTTTAAGGTCTGTAGAGCCACAGAGGCAGACCGCTGGTAGACAGCTCAAATTCTAACCAATTAATGCCCAATGATAGTCCAGATGCCATCTTGCTGTTTCCCGACAGCAGGCGACTCAAGAAGGGTTTGCGTTCTTCAAAGTTGTAGCAGCGGGCTTTATCGGGGTCGAGTCCTGCCAGTTCAGCTGCCCAGCGGCGGGCGTCTTCCTCAGTACCCAAGCGATCGACTATGCCCAATTGTAAGGCTTGTTCTCCGGTAAAAATGCGCCCATCTGCAAAACTCTTCACAGTTTCTACCGTCAGGTTTCGCGCTTCCGCCACCGTTTGCACAAACTGCTGATAGCTAATATCGATCAACTCTTGCAAAATATTTTCTTCTGGTTCCGTCAGTTCTCGGTCAAAGGCCAAAATGTCTTTGTAGGGGCCAGATTTGATGGTTTTGAAAGAAACGCCAACTTTGTCTAGCAGGCGTTCCAGATTATTGCCGCGCAGAATAACTCCGATGCTGCCGGTAATTGTACCTGGGTTGGCGATGATGTGCTGGGCTCCCATACCAATGTATACGCCCCCAGACGCTGAAATATTGCCAAAACTGGCGACAATTTTGACTTTTTCTTGCAGACGCTTCAGAGCGCTGTAGATTTCTTGGGAATCCCCCACCGTGCCGCCAGGACTATCGATTCGCAGCAGTAAGACGGGAAAACGTTTTTCCTCAACGGTTTTAAGGGCTTCGAGAACCCATTTTCGGGTAGCACCGCCGATCGCGCCGGTAACTTCAATGTGGGCAATTTGTTTGCGAAACTTAGGCTTAAAAGGCCAAATCATCGGATTTTAGATTTTAGATTTTAGATTTTAGATTGAGGAAAGTCCTGTTATAGCCATAGTTCAGATATGTTAGGACAGTATTGAGCTATTCCCCGCCAGGAAACGACTGTTTTTACACTCAGCACTCAGCACGGCATCCGAAGCACTTTGCTATACAACAGAGTTTCAGTTCACTCTCACCATCTTGCCATCTCCTCAAGCTTGATGGGCAAATATTTTCACATAAGTCAATAGCTTAACAGAAATACATAATTCAATACAATTAAGATAGCTAACCCAGCCTAGAGCATCAAGGGAGCCATTTAATGCGGTTGATACAAATAACATTTAACATGACAAGGAATTTAGAACTAATATTTTCGCGTCCGGCGGGGGCTAAACTTGAGTCCCTGAAAGGGATTGAAACAAAACTAGCTGAATCGAGACTACCTTTTGCTTCCCTACTTCTAATCGCGCCCTTTTTCCTGTGGGGTACGGCAATGGTAGCGATGAAAGGCGTCATCCCGCAGACGACGCCGCTGTTTATGGCTGGGGTACGCCTCGTGCCAGCCGGTGTTTTGGTACTGTTGTTCGCCATGTTAACGGGAAGACCCCAACCCCGCACTTGGTCGGCTTGGTTGTGGATCGGTTTGTTTGCGATCGTCGATGGGGCGCTGTTTCAAGGCTTTTTAGCAGAGGGATTGGTTCGTACCAGTGCTGGTTTGGGTTCAGTAATGATCGACTCCCAACCTCTGGCTGTAGCGCTGCTGTCCCTGTGGTTATTTCAGGAGCGGATTGGATTGTGGGGATGGTTGGGACTTGGGATAGGCGTCCTGGGGATCGGTTTGATTGGTTTACCCGATGGCTGGATAATCAATCTGCTGCAAGGTAGCGCTCAAGCACCATCAATAGACATCCAGCAATTGTTTCAGAATGGCGAGTGGTTGATGCTGCTGGCCGCCCTTTCAATGGCAGTGGGAACTATCCTGATTAGGTTCGTATGCCGCTATGCCGACCCTGTGAGCGCCACCGGCTGGCACATGATTTTGGGCGGTTTGCCCCTATTTGCCCTCTCAGCCGCCACAGAAACCCAGCAGTGGCAACGTCTGGATTTCTCTAGCTGGATAGCATTAAGCTACTCAACTATACTTGGCAGTGCTTTAGCCTACGGTCTATTCTTTTACTTTGCCAAAAGCGGCAGCTTAACCAGCCTCAGTTCCCTCACCTTTCTAACCCCAGTATTTGCTCTCCTATTCGGCAACCTCTTCCTCTCGGAAATGCTAGAGCCATATCAGTGGATGGGAGTCTGCCTAACTCTAATCAGTATCTACCTAGTCAATCAGCGAGATACACTGGCAAAGTTACTGCAACCGAAGATATCTGAGAGTGAAACACCTGCATCGGTAAAGCTATTAGAGCCTTCCAAAGTAGAATTGGCGGAGCTGCCCATCAAAATACCTGAATCTGAATCAGAAATTTGGGGTTAAATTAGCGGCAGGGGCTGCTAATTTTTACTATATTTGCATAGACTTTCTGGGATCTCAGGCATCAAGGCTGAGTTTCTGAGCAAATCGCAGTTTACGATTAAACTAGCTCAAAGTCATCTACCCAGTGGGTCATACTGGTCGCCCTTCTACCCCTGAGTTAGTTTATGATGCCCTCACGCTCCGCTTTACTTTTGCTCTCTTGTATGACTTGCCTGGGCTTTGCCCGCAATGCAGTTGGAGCGCAAGTTAATGCCTACAGCACGCATAAGCCTACGCTACGGCAAGACTTGCCTCTAGCGCTAGTAGTTCCGATCGGAACTACTAAGTTGCTTGCAAGTTCAACACTCGCAGCACTCGTCGCTCAGCGTAGCTCTCCAACCCCTACTCAAAAACCCACTCTCACTGACACAATTCCAGACTTTAGCTTCGGCAAACAAAAACCTACCACCAAGCCAACTCCAGTTCCTAAAAGTTCTAAGTCCTACTGGGCGTTGTGGTGGATAGGTACGGGAACAGTCCTGATTGTTATTGCTGGGGGACTACTCTACTTGCTCAGACATTCTGATGAACAGAAAGAACTTATAGCACAAGAGCAGCCCCCAGAGCCAGAATCATTGGAAAGTGGCTCTAGCGAACACTCCAATCTTGACGCCTCAAACTCTCAACCCAACTCCTTTGAGCTGCAACCTGACAAAAACGGCCACAGCAATGGCGCTTCATCGGTTCTAGAAAATAAACATCCAGACGAATCAATCTCACAGTTGGAGGTAGAACCTAAAGGCTACAACAGTGGCATTTCTTGGAGTTCGGAAAATAAACATTCCGAAGAATCAACCCCAATGCCCCTAGTAGATGTTAGTAGCTATAACAGTGGGGTTTCGCCAATTGCTGACAATAAAAATTTAGAACAATCAACGGCTGTGCCGCAGACAGAGGCGTTGGAAGTTCAAGAACCTACTCGCCTGCCGAAAATTAATATTGTTGATGAATTAATTAAAGATCTACAAAATCCCGATCCGAATAAGCGGCGCAAGGCTATTTGGGAGCTAGCTCAACGGGGAGACTCTAGAGCGATGCAGCCTTTACTGGAGTTGTTGATGGATGCGGACTCCAAACAACGCAGCTTAATTTTAGAGGCGCTCTCGCAAATTGGCACCCGGACGCTCAAACCTGTGAATCGTGCTTTAGCAATCTCCCTGCAAGATGAAAATGCGGAGGTGCGGAAGAACGCTATTCGGGACTTGACGCGGATTTACGATATGATGGCTCAAGTTAGCCAATTGCTGCGCCATGCGATCGACGATCCTGATGCAGAGGTGCAAGAAACTGCCCGCTGGGCTTTAACTCAGTTGAGTCGCATCCGGGGATTGCCCGCTACAGAGAATTTATCGAATCGAGCAAATTCTAAGAATCCACCGGAGAATTGATTTGCGATCGGTCTATTGTGTTTCCCAAATCAGTTTTAGGCGGTCTTGAGCTTTTTGCAGCGCTTCTTTTGGGGAATGACCGAGAAGAGTTTCTTCAATGGCTCTACCGAGATTTTCTGATAGGCGAGTATATCCAGCGATAATAGGACGCGATCGGGCCGAATTCATCTGATCTAAAAACACTTTCATTTCTGGCTGTTTGGCGACAAATTCCCGATAAATTTTGCTATTTCTAGATTTGATATTTATTGGCAAAAATCCGATTTTTAAAGATAATTCCGTTTGGAATTCTTCGCTTAAAACATACTCCAAAAATTTCAGCGATGCTTGCTCTCGTTCGGGAGTAGTTTTCATGACAAACATATTAGCCCCTCCTATAATTGTCGCTTTTTTATTGGCTTTTGGCATTGGGAAAACACCGAAATCTATGCCAAGTTTATCGAAAAAGCTGACATTCCAAGAACCCTTGATTTGCATCGCTATTTTACCGGCAATCAAAGCGTCTTCTTCATAACCGCGTTCTGGTTGGGAAAGCATAGCCGAACCGTCTTTTAGTAAGTCTGACCAAAGTTGCAAAGCTGCGATCGCACCCGGATTTACTAAATTTGGTCGATCGTCTTTCAGCAACTCGCCATCAGCACTAAACATGAAAGGCAACCAACTGAAAACAGTCCATTCTCCCTTACCCAAAGGTAACATTATACCATGCTGGTCTATTTGCCGATCGCCATTTTTATCCAGAGTCAGTTTTTTGGCAACTTGCCTTAGTTCTGACCAGGTTTCGGGTACTTTGGTAATCCCTGCTGCTTTAAATAGACTGGGACGATAAAAAACTGCTAAATTACTGGTAGTAAAAGGGATAGACCAGATGCGATCGTCCAGCACCATTTCCTCAAATAAGCTTGGTACAATTTCCGACTTTAGTGGAGAACTTTTTAGCCAATCTTCAAGCGGTTTAATTGCACCTAATTCAACCAATTTACCCGTGATCTGGGAACCAAACCATAACATATCCGGTGCAGCATTACCGACTACTGCGGTTAAAATCTTCGGCATTTGCTGATCCGCTTGACCAGTGTAGAGGGATTCTACTTGGATATCGGTATGATTTTGATTAAATTTATCTACAAGTTTTTGAAATACATCGCGACTTGGTGGTGGATTCATGTTATGCCACAAAGTCAGGTGAATGACATTATTACCACCAGTTGATGCCTGACAGCCGCTTAAAATTAGTAAACTGAAGCATAGTATAGTTACCGAAAGCCAGTGCAAACAAGGTTTTAGCATTTATGTTTATGAGTAAAGATTACTTTGCCTTCAAATCTACGAAATTATATAGCAAATTGGTCGATAATACTAACCCGAGATAAAAAGGTGATAAAATTATAGCAGCTATCGCACCGAAAGCAAGTAGTTTTTAGTAAGGTGGAAGACAAATAATTATGGGCTCTTTGCCTTGTTCTAAATAATGTCTCTTGATATGTTAAATTAACTCTGAATATACCCAAACGCATCTTGACAAATGGTAACTGGATTATTTAACAAAAAATCAGTAGACAGCTTAATCCAAGAAGCATCGGTTGACAGTGATGAAGGATTGGCCCGATCGCTCAGTTTGGCAAATCTGATCGCATTAGGTATTGGGGGAATTATTGGTGCTGGTATTTTTGTACTGACGGGACAGGCAGCGGCTAATTTTGCAGGCCCTGCGATCGCTTTATCATTTATACTAGCGGCTATTAGCTGCGCTATGAGCGGACTTTGTTATGCCGAATTTGCCTCTATGATTCCCATAGCTGGCAGCGCCTACACTTATGCTTATGCTACTTTGGGAGAATTGGTAGCCTGGATTATCGGCTGGGATTTAATTTTAGAGTATATTTTTTGCGGTGCTACGGTTGCCGTTGGTTGGTCGGGATATTTCGTCAGCTTGTGCAAAGATTTAGGGATAATAATTCCACCCGAATTGGCCAATCCACCGCTAAATCTGCCAGCTATGTTCATACTTGCTTTGATGACGGCATTACAAGTTGTAGGTTTGCGCCAATCAACAGCAGTTAATAATTTTATTGTTCTTGTTAAAATGGCAGTAATTTTAATATTTGTATTTGCGGGAATAGCTTACATCAATCAACAAAATTGGTTGCCATTTATTCCCGAAAATACAGGAGAGTTTGGTAGTTTTGGTTGGAGTGGCGTTTGGCGGGGTGCGGGGGTAGTTTTCTTCACTTACATCGGTTTTGATGCAGTTTCTTGTGCAGCGCAAGAAGCACGCAATCCCCAACGAGATATGCCAATTGCGATTCTCGGTTCCTTGCTAATTGCCACCGTACTTTATATCGCCGTTGCGCTGGTGCTGACGGGAATTGTTCCTTATCAACAATTAAATGTTCCCGATCCAATTGCTGTAGGAGTAAATGCGGTAGGAGAAGGATTGCGCTGGCTGAAACCGATAGTTAAAATAGGCGCGATCGCAGGGATGAGTTCGGTAATTGTTGTATTCCTTTTGGGACAATCTAGAGTTTTTTACGCAATGGCAAACGATGGATTGCTTCCCTCTCAATTTGCAGCAATTCATGCCAAATTCCGCACACCTTATATTGCTATCATCGTGTCGGGAATTGTTGCTATGTTGTTGGCAGGATTGTTACCAATCGGCTTGTTAGGTGAATTAGTCTCGATCGGCACTTTACTGGCATTTTTGATTGTTTGCATTGCTGTGCCTATTTTGCGTCGTACCAGACCGGATTTGCCAAGACCTTTTAGGACTCCGCTGGTTCCCTTAGTGCCTATTTTAGGTGCATTAATATCTGCCTTGCAAATGCTGTCACTACCACGGGATACTTGGTTGCGATTGATTTTGTGGTTGGCAGTTGGTTTGCTGATCTACTTTACTTACGGTCGCAAACATAGTAAACTTCTTCAAAAGTGAATCCAGAAACCCGGTTTTTTTGGAAAAACCGGGTTTCTATATTCTCAGATAACTTGTGTTCGTATTTATGGGTAAAAGGATGAGTTGTTGATTTTGTAAATCTAATTCAATTCCCAACGCTTCTAGCGGAATTACCCCCAACAATGGATCTGATCCTTCTGGTAATTCTACGCACTCAAAAGTTCCCTCTCTTCCGCGCAAAGAAATTTTGGCATCTTGAAATATTCGTGCTTTTCCTAATCCAGTCGCCGTGACAATATTAACTTCTTTTAGTAGCGATAATCCTAGCTGGGAAATTACATTTGCAGGCAAACACAAAGTAGTAGCTCCCGTATCAACTAGCACGTCTTTCAGTCTAAGCGATCGCACTTCTTCATCTAAAATTACACCCCGTTCTGCCAAGACTTGATCGCCACGATTCGTAACCACGATAGTTGTAGTAATTTTTCCCATTGCATCAGCGCTAGTTGATTGCATAATTATACACCTTCCAGTATTATTTTTATTATATGAATTTCTGTCAATTACCACCACCATTACAACCGGGCGATTTACTGCGAGTAATTGCTCCCAGCGGTGCTATAAAAGAATTTGAGGCATTTGAGAAAGGCGTACAAATTTGGCGCGATCGCGGCTATCGTGTAGAAGTCAGCACTAGCATTAGCGATCGATCGGGCTATCTCGCCGGAACAGATGAAAATCGCCGTCGCCAACTTCAAGAAGCATGGATTGACCCCGAATGCAAGGGCATTCTTTGTGCCAGAGGCGGTTACGGTAGTACCAGATTGTTGGAAAATTGGATATGGCCTTTTGAGCAGAGGGGCAGAGGGGCAGAGGGGCAGAGGGGCAGAGGAGAATTCGCTATTACTAATATCAAATGGTTAATTGGATTTTCCGATGTGACCGCTTTGCTATGGAGTCTTGGCAAAACGGGTATTGCAGGCGTACACGGCCCAATGCTGACAACTTTAGCATCTGAACCAGATTGGTCAATTCAACGATTGTTTGACTTGGTGGAAGGACGACCGCTAGAACCATTGAAAGGGATAGGTTGGGGCGGTGGTAGAGTCAGCGGCATCCTGCTACCCGCAAATTTTACCGTAGCAACTCATTTGCTCAATACGCACATTCAACCAGACCTGGATGGCGTTATTTTGGCTTTTGAGGATGTGACAGAATTTCCTTATCGGATCGATCGGGCCTTAACCCAGTGGCGAATGTGTGGAGCATTCCAGCACGTGAGAGGAATTGCGCTGGGACGATTTAGTCGTTGCGATGCACCAGCACCCAGTTTCAGTGTAGAGGAAGTCTTGCGCGATCGCCTCTGCGACCTTGGCATCCCCATAGTATCAGACCTCCCCTTCGGTCACGACGGCCCCAACGCCGCCTTACCAGTGGGAATCATAGCCGAATTGGATAGCGATCGAGGTATCCTTACTTTTACGCCATCTACTGGAATTTAGACTAAGAAAAATGGTTGCACCACCAGTAAACTTCTCTACTAAGCTGTCGCGCATCTAAATTGCAGTTAGGGACGGGCAGGATGCCCATCCCACAAGAATCTTATCAAAGTTGACTGTAAAATTAGATGCACAGCAGCTTACCATTCTCCTAAATGACCAATCCCTATACTGAATTCGATACACCCTGGAAAGATATCCTACAGCGCTATTTTGAAGAATTTATATTATTCTTTTTCCCACAAGCTCATGAAGAAATTGATTGGACACGCACCCCTGAATTTCTGGACAAGGAACTGCAACAGGTGGTGCGGGATGCCGAATTAGGACGGCGACTGGTCGATAAATTGGTGAAGATTTATCTTAGAGGTGGTGAGGAAGCCTGGGTCTTAATCCATATAGAAGTCCAAAGTCAGGAAGAATCCGACTTTGCCGAAAGGATGTTTACTTATCATTATCGCATCTACGATCGCTACAAGCGCTCGGTAGCTTCTCTAGCCGTACTGGGTGACGAACGCTCTAACTGGCGACCAGAACGATTTGGCTATCAATTATTTGGCTGCGAAATCGGATTCCGGTTTCCGGTAGTGAAGTTGCTTGACTACCAACAACAGTGGTCGGCGCTCTCGTCAAGCCGCAACCCCTTTGCTACCGTAGTAATGGCCCACTTGAAAGCTATTGAAACACGCGACAATAGAAATCAGCGTAAAGAATGGAAACTGGTTTTGACCAGACGGTTGTACGAACAAGGTTACGAACGGGAAGATGTCATCAATTTGTTCCAGTTTATAGATTGGGTAATGAGCCTCCCACAAGAATTAGAGCAACAGTTTTGGCAAGAAGTCATTCATTTAGAAGAGGAAAGGCGTATGCCGTACATCACGAGTGTTGAGAGAATTGGAATTCAAAAGGGTATTCAGCAGGAAAGGCAGCAAAGCCGACAGCAAGTTAGACAGATACTCCTAGAAAGCATTGAACTGGGTTTAGAGTTGAAATTTGGCAGTGAGGGATTAAACTTATTGCCAGAAATTTCCCTTTTAGAAGATGTGGAGCAGTTGAGAGCAGTTCAAGCGGGACTGAGAACGGCGAGTACTGTGGAAGAGTTGTGCCAGATTTATCAGCCTACGGCACAGGAGTAAAGTTGGGCTAAGCGGTCAGATGGGGTGGGATCGTATCTTCTACCCTCTACATTACTTTTGAGTGTACTCAGCACCAAAACTGAAGCACTTTGCTGTACTTGGGATGCACTAGGAACCGTAGCTGTATATAATCTGTCGAAACAGGAAGCAATTTTTCTTACCAGGTGAGGGGGCATTAGATGATCGATCGTCAGTTTTTCCGTAGAATTGCTGCAAGTGTAGCGATCGCAGGGATGATGGTAATAGCGATCGGCGACATCGCTGGTGCAGCAGAGAGACTCAATGATGGTGATAGCGTTAATGGGGTGATCCGCGCTAACTCTCCCACTTTCCGGTTTAGATCTCAATCAAGGACAGGTTCTCCCATTCAGACATCTGCTGGTGAGGAATACATTTTTAACGCCCAGCAAGGCGACACCATAAATATCTCCGTCGATGTTGCAGAAGGTAACCTTGCGCCAGTATTAGTTTTAATTTCATCACAAAACGAACGACAAGTTGCCTACGACGATACGGGTAATTCACTGCGGTATCGAGTACCGGCTGCTGGAGAATACAGACTTCTAGTATTAGGTCAGAATAACACGCGGGGAAGATACACTCTTTCCGTTTCAGGAATTTCCAATGACTCAGTTGCCCAAAATCCATCGTCTGGAAGCACAGATCAAAGGCGACAACTTCTGGTAAATGACTTTGGATTGCGAGTTTTGGATAACTGTCCTCCCGCAACAGGTTCTTTAGTCGTCGTATCCTTCCCCGAAGCTACTCAAACTTATCGGTATTGCGCTAATGCTAACCGCGTTTATCCAGCAGGAGAGTATACCTATGATGCTGTCAGTCGAGATCTAAAATCGGGAACTTCTGTAGCCCAAGGTTCATCTTCTCAAACCAACGATTCAAGACGACAAGTTTTACAAAATGACTTTGGATTGCGCGTGCTGGATAACTGTCCTCCCGCAACAGGTTCTTTGGTGGTCGTTTCCTTTCCCGAATCTACTCAAACTTACAGGTACTGCGCCAATCCCAACCGCGTGTACCCAGCTGGAGAGTATAGCTATGATGCTGTCAGCGGCGATTTAAAACGGGGAACGTCTTTAGCCCAAGGTTCATCTTCTCAACTCAACGATCAAAGGCGACAAATGCTCCAAGATGACTTTGGATTGAGGGTTTTGGATACTTGTCCTGCGGCTACAACTTCTTTAGTTGTAGTCTCTTTTAACGAATCCGGTCAAATTTACAGATATTGCGCCAATCCTAACCGCAATTACCAAGCCGGAGAATACAGCTATAACACCAGCACCCGCGACTTACAAGCTGCTACCCCTGGTAGAAACACTGAGCGATGCGCTGTTTCATTTGGTGGAGTTTGTGTGGTTAAGTAACTCAAGTTGCTAATCATTAAGATTGAGGCTCTTTGTCGGTACCTAGTTGCGCCGCGCAACTAGGTTTCCATGTTAACGCACCCGACAAACTATCCAAATTAATTTGGTGGAGTGCTAGCCCCTCTTAACGGCACTCTAGTTGGCATCAATAAAATTCGCGATCGCGTCTTTTACTAAAGGCCCTTCAGTGTCTCTCGTATAATAAGTGTGGCCATTCTCGATGAAGGATTCTGTAGCTATTAGCAGCGAATCGATCGAATCAGCATTATCTATGTCTTCAGGTATGTGTTTACCTGTAAATCTGTTCTTTCGTTCATTTTCGGGTACTAATTCGCGAGTGTCTTTCCAAGTCTCACCAGCCTTGGGCTTATATCGATCGTTAAGTTCAAATTGCAGGCGCAAATAACGCTTAGAATCCGATCCTCCCATCAGTTGTTCGCAAATTCGGCTGTCAATCTCAGATTTAGGCTCCATAAAAATATCAACTATCTTCTCTGCCCAATTGGCAAGTCTCCAGCGCTTTATTTCTTCGTATTTAATAGGATTGCCACTGCGTCCCGTGCCAATAGAAAGGACAGAGATATCTTCAAATTTGAGATTCTCAAGGTTAAATTCCCTTTTGATTTCTGGAGAAACCTCTTGTAATTGACTGACCTTCATTACTAAACTGAGCGCTGCGAGAGAGGGATTGTTTGCCGATACTCCCCCATCGATGTGCGGAAATTCCCAATCGTCTCCAAATTCATTGTTTGCTATCAATTTATGAGGCGGAAAGTAAGTCGGAGCGGCGGAGGAGGAGATACATATCTCCGACAAAGGTATATCGTCGAACCACCGAAGTCCAAGTTCGGGATGGCAATTTGTGAAAAACGTTGTATTGCGATAAAGTACGTCGTAGGCGAGAATCAATATTATTGGGCGTTTAACTTCGCCAATCGAAACCCGTCCCAATTCTCTTTCCAGAGCTTCCCGCAATCCCTCATTGGAATATTTCGGGCCTGATATAAGGTCAATCCCCTTTTGTAGAATACTCAAAATTTCCAGCCTTTTATGGGGCGGAAAGATAGACTTTCCGTACTTTTGATACAAATTAATGAGTTTATCGCTGGTTTTTTCTAGGGCAACTCCTGCGGCTAAAATTGACCCCGTAGAAGTCCCTGCAACCATGTCAAAATATTCGTGTAAAGACTGGTTCTTGCGCTCCCGAAGCTGCCTTTCAACCTCTTTAAGTATTCGCGCCGAGATTACGCCACGAATACCGCCTCCATCGAAACTCAAAATCTTGAAGCGTCTGGGATTTTCTGTCATTTTCCAGAAATTATAATTTTAATGATTTAAATTATCACACTGATAAAGCTAAGTCTTATTTCCTTCATAAAATTTTATTTTTCAACCTAAGTAGGAGGAAGAAAGTAGATGGATTTTGGCAGGTGAAGTGCGATCGCTTGCCATTGCTTTAGGGAAAATAGGTAGAAATTGGGGATGTTTAGGGCGATCGCAAAATGGTAAGCTAGCAAATGCACTCAAAAACGGATTAGGAAAGAAGTTTGCATGGCTGAGTCAAGCCAGATACCATATTTATTGCGGGCAGCTCGCGGTGAAGTGTTAGACCGCCCACCCGTGTGGATGATGCGACAAGCTGGTCGCTACATGAAGGCTTATCGGGATTTACGAGATAAGTATCCCTCATTCCGCGATCGCTCGGAAAAAGCAGAACTCGCAATTGAAATCTCTTTGCAACCCTTTCGGGCGTTTGAACCAGATGGGGTCATCTTGTTTTCGGATATCTTGACGCCTTTGCCTGGAATCGGCATCCCCTTTGACATTATCGAAAGCAAAGGGCCAGTAATCGCTCCGCCGATTCGCAGCCAAGAACAGGTGGACAAGCTGCATACCTTGGAACCAGAGGAATCTCTGCCTTTTATCAGGGAAATATTGCAGACATTGCGGCGGGAAGTTGGCAACAAAGCAACCGTGCTTGGTTTTGTCGGTGCGCCTTGGACGCTAGCAGCTTACGCAATTGAGGGCAAATCCTCTAAGGATTACGCCATTATCAAGAGTATGGCTTTCTCTGAGCCAGCCATGCTGCATCAATTCTTGGGTAAACTGGCAGATGCGATCGCCATTTACGTCCGCTACCAGATTGACTGCGGTGCCCAAGTCGTGCAAATGTTCGACTCATGGGCAGGACAGCTGAGTCCTGTGGACTACGAAGTTTTTGCCATGCCCTATCAACGGCGCGTGGTAGAACAAGTTAAGGCAACCCACCCAAATACGCCTCTGATCCTTTACATTAATGGCAGTGCCGGAATACTCGAACGGATGCCCCAATCAGGTGTAGATATTGTTAGTGTAGACTGGACAGTAGATATGGCTGATGCCAGGGCAAGGCTGGGTGCGAATGTTGGGGTGCAGGGCAATATGGACCCTTGTGCTTTGTACGGATCGAAGGATTTTATCCGCGATCGCATCCTCGACACAATTCGCAAAGCTGGCAAGCGGGGTCATATAATGAATCTGGGTCACGGCGTTCTGCCAAGTACCCCAGAAGAAAATGTGGCATTTTTCTTTGAAACCGCTAAGCAGGCTGATAAACTATTAGCTGTCCGCACCTGAATCCCAGCACAAAAATTGGG
Organism: Argonema antarcticum A004/B2; assembly: GCF_023333585.1. GTDB lineage: Bacteria > Cyanobacteriota > Cyanobacteriia > Cyanobacteriales > Aerosakkonemataceae > Argonema > Argonema antarcticum. The sequence goes on along the minus strand of NZ_JAIQZN010000116.1, from coordinate 6,565 downwards.
TAAGGAAAAAGGTAAAAAAAGTGAGAGGTGAGAGGTGATAGGAGATTCCCTTGCAGAAGAGCCCAACAGCCCACAAGCAAAGGAGAGTCCAGAATCAAACTCTCCTCAGCTTTCTGTAGAAGAATCAAACAATCGCGAAACACAGGAGATTTTAGCATCAAACTCTCCTGTGTTTTCAAGTGAAGATCGAAACATCATAGCAGTACAGGAGATTTTAGAAGATTCTCCTGCTTTAGCTCAAGAAGAGATTAACATCGCCACAGGAGAGGAGACTTTACAATCAAACTCACCTGTGCTTTCTGAAGAAGATACCGACAGCCTACAAGCACAGCAAAGTTATGAATTAAATTCTTTTCTCATTTCTGAAGAAGAAGAAAACCAGCCAAAAGGACAGGAAATTTTAGAAGATTCTCCTGTCATTGAGCAACAAGATCCAAATATCGCCCCAGCACAGCAAACTATAGAATTAAATTCACTTGTGGTTTCTCAACAAGAAGAAGAAAACCAGCCAAAAGGACAGGAAATTTTAAAAGATTATCCTGTTATTTCTCAACAAGAACCAAATATTGCTCTAGCACAGCAGACTATAGAATTAAATTCATCGATTGCTGAAGAAGAGGTAAATCAACCAGAAGCACAGGAAATTTTAGAGTCAAATTCACCAGCGCTTTTTGTAGAACAGCCAAAGATTGTAGAAATACAGGAAATTTTAGAGTCAAACACAGACTCACCTTCTGAAGCCGAAGTCAACATCCCAGCAGCACAGAACACTTTAGAATCAAATTTACCGCCGGAGTCTTACCCGTCTGCCCCTCTGATTACTTTTGACACCTTACCTTCCCCCCGGACGCCCCAGCCGAATCGGCCAAAGCGGATTTTTGTGACAGGTGCAAGTGGCTGCATAGGTCACTACATCGCAGAAAGGCTGATTCAGGATACAGAACACGAAGTATATCTGCTGGTGAGAGACCCAGGCAAAGTTCGATTTGACTGCAACGCTCGTCCCGGTATCACCATCATAAAAGGTGATATGCGAAACATTGCACGGTTTGGAAAGCTGCTGAAGACAATGGATTGTGCAGTGTTGGCAGCCACGTCTTGGGGGGGTCAGCAGGAAGTGATGGATGTCAATATCTACAAAACCATGCAATTGTTGAATCTGCTAGACCAAGAACTCTGTCAGCAGGTGATTTACTTTTCCACTGCTAGCGTCTTAGGTAGGAACAATCAAATTCTGAAGGAGGCATCCCAGCTGGGTACGGACTACATTCGTTCCAAGTCTGACTTTCTAACTCAAGTATCGCGCTTGCCAATATATAAGCGCATGACCATCCTATTTCCCACCTTAGTTTTGGGAGGCGATGGTCAGCACCCCTATTCCCATCTTTCATCTGGCTTACCGGGGGTAACGAAATTGATTAAATGGATTCGCTTTTTTAAAGCAGATGCTAGCTTCCACTTTATCCACGGCCTAGACATCGCCAAAGTAGTAGGATATCTGGTAGACCATCCTCCAAGCACCAAACAGCCCCAGCATTTGGTCTTGGGAAATCCGGCGGTGATGCTGAATCAAGCGGTTGAGGAGGCTTGCGCCTATTTGAACCAACCAATTTTGTTTCGTGTGACTCTCTATCCTTGGCTAGCCAATATATTAATCCGTGTCTTTAAGATCCAAATGGCTGCTTGGGATAGGTTCTGTATAGAATACCGACATTTTACGTATCAAAATCCCGTTAATCCAGCGACGTTTGGTCTGCCAGTTTACTGCGCGACCTTCAGCGACGTTCTGAAAAGTAGCGGTATTCCTCGCCAAGGCGAAACGGTTCAACTAGAGAATAATTACAAACTTGAGTTGGATGACCAAGAATCGCGATCGGAAAAGGAGCTTGATTAAATTGCCAAATTATTTCTCATTCTTGCTCAGACTTACCTAGTTTAGATAAGTTTTGACGAACAGACAGTACAGCTACCATGCTAAAATAGGATCGGATTTCTAAAATTAACAATGTTTGCCATCAAAAGAGAGTTAAAAGTAAATAACAAAGAACGCTCCTTGATGCGCGGCATTGCTGGCTTTAAAAGATTTGTCTACAACTACGGCTTAGACTTAATCGCAGCAAGTTGGGACTGGGAGGACGTTCGAGGTAGCGATGCTAAACGTATTGATACCATCAAGAAAGTATTCACCCAAGTAACCATGAAAAAGCCGGAATATGCGTGGATGAACAAATATCCGTCCACAGTATATCAATCCGCTTTTATAGCTTTGAAGAAGTCTTTTGATAGCTGGAGAAAAGGTTTAACAGATTTTCCGAAGAAGAAATGCAAGAAGAAAGGCGACTCATTTACGGTTTACAAAACCTCTGGTATATATCCAGAAAAAGGTAAACCAGCACTGCCTTTCACCAACCGAGTTGTGATTGATGCAGGTAAAATTATCAAGCTGCCTGGATTAAAGACCTTTCGACTCAAGGAAAAGATTGATTTTACTTGCAGTTCTCAAACATTTACTGTTGACCGTATTGCCGATAAATGGTTTGTATCTTTGGCTGTAGATGCCCAAAAGATTCCCCCTATTTATCATCCCGTCCAGAAGGTTGGGGTAGACTTAGGGGTGAAGTGTTTAGCCACTGTTTCTGACGGAACCTGTTATGCCATGCCAGCTACTACTAAAAGAGCGAAAACCAAGCTCAGTAAGCTGCTTCTTCACAACCGTAACAAGAAACACGGGCACAAGAAGTTAGGGATCGGGGCATCTAATAACGCCAAAAGATACTACATCGAATTAGCTAGAGAGTATGCCAGGATTAGCAATATTCGACGAGATACAATTCAGAAAATGACAACTGATTTGAGTCGTCGCGTTTATTGTATCCGGATTGAGGATTTAAATGTTTCTGGCATGATGGCCAACCATAAACTTGCAAGTGCGGTAACAGATAACTGCTTTTATGAAGTCCGTCGTCAGTTAATTTACAAGCAAGCACATTATGGCACTAAGGTTGAGATAGTTGATAGATGGTATCCTTCCTCAAAGATGTGTTCCAACTGTCGTCACATCCAGCCAATGAAACTATCTGAGCGAGTGTTTCGTTGCCAAAAGTGTAATCATGTCCAAGACCGAGATGAAAATGCCTCGGTCAATCTGGAAAATGCACCAGATAATGTAGTAAGGTCGGCTCGACCTGAATTAACGCCTGTGGACAAGAAGTGGCCGACTACCTTGGTTGAAGCAGGAAGAAAACGCTAAACCGAATTAACTAAGTTTGATTAGGTTTGGGTAAGTTTTTCGGAGCAGACTTGAAACAATAACGCGCTAGGCTTGAGTCATTTAGACAATCTATCAATCCTATCTAGTGAGGAGCAATATTCAATGCGGGTTTTACTGCTTTATCCTCTGTTTCCGAAAACATTTTGGTCTTACGAAAAGATTTTAGAATTAGTCGATCGCAAAGTTCTCCTACCGCCTTTGGGTTTGGTGACGGTAGCGGCTATCTTGCCGCAAGAATGGGAGTTTAAACTGGTCGATCGCAATATTCGACCTGTAACTGAGGCAGAGTGGGAATGGGCTGATGTGGTGATTATCTCTGCGATGATCGTCCAGAAAAAAGATTTCCTCGCTCAAATCCAGGAAGCGAACAGACGCGGCAAACGAGTTGCCGTGGGTGGCCCTTATCCGACGGCTTTACCTCATGAAGCAGAAGAAGCTGGCGCAGATTATCTGATTTTAGATGAAGGGGAAATCACTCTGCCGATGTTTGTGGAAGCGATTCAACGGGGTGATAAGAGTGGAAAATTCCACGCTAACGGTGAGAAACCATCTGTGACGGATACCCCTACTCCCCGCTTCGAGTTGCTGGATTTGGACGCTTATGATTCGATGTCGGTACAATTTTCGCGGGGCTGTCCTTTCCAGTGCGAATTTTGCGACATTATTGTGCTATACGGTCGCAAACCCCGGACTAAAACACCGGCGCAACTCCTCGCTGAGTTGGATTATCTCTATAAACTGGGATGGCGTCGCAGTGTGTTTATGGTGGATGACAACTTCATTGGCAATAAGCGCAATGTCAAGTTATTTCTGCAAGAGTTAAAAGAGTGGCAAGCAGAACATAAATATCCCTTTGTGTTCAATACGGAAGCGTCGGTAGATTTGGCCCAAGACCCAGAACTGATGCAGATGATGATTGAGTGTAATTTTAATGCGGTGTTCTTGGGGATTGAAACGCCTGATGAAGCAAGCTTGCAGCTGACTAAGAAATTCCAAAATAACCGAAATTCTCTCAGCGATGCTGTAGAGACGATCGCACGGGCTGGATTGCGGGTGATGTCTGGATTTATTATTGGTTTTGATGGGGAAAAAGCTGGCGCGGGCGATCGCATTGTCCGCTTTGTAGAGCAAACCGCTATTCCCACAGCTTTGTTCGGAATGTTGCAGGCTCTCCCAGATACAGCACTCTGGCATCGGCTAGAAAAAGAGGGCCGCCTGCTCCGCAAGGATGGTAACATCAATCAAGCTACTTTGATGAACTTTATCCCGACCCGACCTTTAGAAGAAATGGCGAGGGAATACATCCAGGCATTCTGGGATTTGTACGATCCCGATCGCTATTTGGATCGCACGTATCGGCATTTCTTGATGCTGGGGGCTCCCGTGTGCAAGGCTCCTTTCAAAATGCCAAGCTGGTTGGATTTGCGAGCGCTGTCGATCGTCTGCTGGCGTCAGGGTGTCAAACGCAATACTCGCTGGAAGTTCTGGCATCACCTGTTTAGTATTATCAAGCGCAATCCCGGTGTTTGGGAACATTACCTGACTGTGTGCGCCCACAACGAGCATTTTATGGAGTATCGCCAAATTGTGCGCGACCAGATTGAAGCGCAATTGGCTGAATATCTGGCAGAAGAAGAGGTCAGATTGCGATCGCAACCAGCCACTGTAGGGAAAGTCAAAAGTCAAAAGTCAAAAGTCAAAAGTTAAAAGAAAATAGGGGCATGGGGTAATTGGAAATTTCAGATTTCTGATTTAATTTAAATCTAAAATCTAAAATCTAAAATTTTCCTAGCCCCTAGCCTAAGAGCGCAGTGCGGCAGAAATAACTCACCAGTTCATAAAGCGGTTCCCGCTGTAAGTATTGAAATGCCTTACACTCAAAGGATTTTTGACTTTTGACTTTTGACTTTTGACTTCCGACGAAGGCACTAGATCAGCTTGACGGCTCTTAAAGTCAGAAAAAGACCGATCGCAACAGCGTAGGCACCACCCAAAAGCACGACGTAAGATAATGCTCCAGACATTTTTGTTCCTCTACTTGGTCAGGGTTTGACAATGCAATCCGTTATTCATGTTAATTTACCGCAGAATTCTTACGAAATTGCGATCGCCACTGGTAGCCTAGACAAACTCGGTGCTTGGATGAGTGGAGAGGAAAGCAAATCGCTGGATTTGGGCAAGAAAGTCTTGATTGTCTCCAATCCCGCTATTTTTAAGCGTTATGGTGAAACAGCGATCGCATCCCTCACCACCGCTGGCTTTGAAATCACCACTTGCATCCTCCCCCCAGGCGAACGCTACAAAACCCTTACCTCCCTCCAAAAGATTTTTGATGCCGCCCTAGAAAACCGCCTCGAACGCTCATCAACAATGGTGGCGCTAGGTGGCGGCGTAATTGGCGATATGACGGGCTTTGCCGCCGCCAGCTGGCTGCGAGGCATTAACTTTGTGCAAGTGCCAACCAGCCTGCTGGCAATGGTTGATGCCTCTATTGGCGGTAAAACAGGCGTCAATCATCCCAAAGGCAAAAACCTGATTGGCGCATTCCATCAACCGCGACTGGTTTTAATAGACCCCCAAGTGCTGCAAACGTTACCGCCACGAGAGTTTCGTGCGGGAATGGCAGAAGTGATTAAGTACGGCGTCATTTGGGATGCCGATTTGTTTACCAAATTGGAACAATGCACGCGCCTCGATCAACTGCGCTACCTGGATGACCAAATGTTGCAAATTATCCTCAAACATTCTTGCCAAGCCAAGGCAATTGTGGTAGGAAAAGATGAAAAAGAAGCCGGTCTAAGGGCGCTGCTGAATTACGGTCACACTATCGGTCATGCGGTGGAAAGTTTGACTGGCTACAAGTCAGTTAATCACGGTGAAGCAGTCGCTATTGGTATGGTAGCAGCAGGTCAGATTGCTGTTGATATTAGCTTATGGAATAAAGCAGCAGTGGAACGTCAAAATGAGCTAATTCAAAAAACAGGATTACCTACTAAATTGCCTGTCGGTTTGGACGTTGAAGAGATTATAGATTCGCTGCAAACTGATAAAAAAGTGAAGGCAGGTAAAGTGCGATTTGTTCTGCCTACTCAAATTGGTGCTGCGACTGTCACGGATCAAGTGCCGCCGGATGTGCTGCGGCAAGTGCTTTGGCAGATGCAATAGATATTGTAGGGCGGGTGTGGTCATAAGTAGTTGGTTGAAACGGAAAGGTTTTCTTGTCCTCCTTGTCCTCCTTGTCCTCCTTGTCCTCCTTGTCCTCCTTGTCCTCCTTGTCCTCCTTGTCCTCCTTGT
>NZ_JAIQZN010000217.1 GCF_023333585.1 Argonema antarcticum A004/B2 | reverse complement strand
CCAATTATTGAAGCAGCAGGAGCAGTTGAGGACATGACTGCTGCTGGTTGGGTAACACAAATCATTTGCTCCTACCTCAAACTCGACATAGAAAACTTACCCTGAAGCCACCCCAGGTCTGCCATACACGGGGGTTCAAAATGCGATGATGCCTAGATTTTAAAAGGTGGCACAAACAACGTAGTGTTATGGCTGATAAGTTAGAAAAATTACGACAGGATGTGAAAAGTGGTACTCAAAACGGCCATTACTGATGCGGTAAAAACGTTGGCGGATGCAGAAACCCGCTTCCAGCTTCGGCGCACGGAAGATGAACGATTGTTCACGGAATGGTATGAAAATTTGCCGGAAATTAGCGATCCGGAAAAAACCGATCTGGATTTAATCAGACGGCGGTATATATATCATCTAGCAGACGGGAGCTTGACTGAGGGAACGGTAACGTTGTTGATGGGTTCGCCTTTGCTGGAAAAGGCGGGTTTTTACGACCCTCCTTTTAAGATGCGGGGGGAGGCATCGGTTGAGATTGTGTTGGATGAAGACGATGAAGATGCGGAAATCCGGCGGGGTCGAATTGATGTTTTAGTGGTGCAAAATCGGTTTTGGGTGACGCTGTTGGAGTCGAAACGGACGACTATCTCGGCGATGTCAGCACTTCCACAAACGCTGGCATATATGATGGCAAATCCTCATCCAGATAAACCAGTGTTTGGCATGGTGACAAACGGAAATGAGATTATTTTTGTGAAGTTATCTGGACAAGGGATGCCTCAGTATGATGTTTCGGATATTTTTTCACCGGTGCCTTTGCGAAATCGTCTTTACGATGTGATGAGAATTTTGAAGGGGATAGGTCAAGCGATCTCGCAAGGATAATGTTAACTAGCTTTTCGGTGATGAGGGTTGGAACGAGAAGTTTTGGCAGACTGTGATTGAATTTCGGACGCAGCAGGAGCCAGTTCGAGAATAATGGGAGTCACCAGTTCTGGTGCTTGTGACAAACGGTTTTTGATTTGGATTCGCAACCATTCGACGCTAGCATCAGAGCCATTTACTCTCTGTTGGATACCCAGTGAAGGGTCGGCTTTCTTGATGGCACTGGCGATCTTTCGGGCTTGTCGAAGAGTAATCAACTGAGTATTGATAGTAACTGCTTCAGGTATCAGCTGGTTTGGTTCTATCCCTGGAGGTTTTTGAGTCAATGTTTCCGGGGATTCAACTTGAGGGTAAGATGAAGATGGGCATGAGATTTCGTTCTTTACGGTAATAGTTTTGGAGTCAGAAGAAGCAGTGGAAACAGTAGAGTGTTGATTGTAATCTGTTTCGGCAGGAGTGTAAAGGAAGCAGCAAGCGGTACTGAAGAAAACGATAAATAGAAACACAGGAAAGAGTGTAGCGTTGATAGCTTCAACGGTCATTGTTTCAATCTCCTAGAAAGGGATATTCACTGACTTTGTTGTAGCGGGTCTCGGTGAATTGCATAACAAGTTTTGCTTGCTCCGCGACGGTAGGAGCGGAATCTATTCGATGGGTTTGGTTTTATTTTAATTCTTCAATTTTAAAAATTGGATTTTTTTATTTTCCATTAAGTTAACTTTCTGGTTGGGCTGCTGCCAACATTTGTAGAAATTCTTCTACTGACGTTACAGTGATAGTTTGTTTATGCAGTCGTTTTAGCAGCGTAAGATCGTTGATAGCATTTATTCTTTGGAACAAAGTATCTGACACCGATGAAAACCGCGTTTCCAGAACCTCAATTACATTCTCGCGAGCAATTTATAATTTCGCATCTCGTTCAAAACTGGTGATGTATGGCATTTGTTTTTCCTCCTCTATTCGCCTAATTTGGGAGTTAAACTCTTGCTGAGCTTCTGACTGTAAAATCATCATCCATTCAATGAAACGGAACAACTCCAAAATCTGATTTTTACTATAGCCGCGCTCGTAGAATCGGCGGACTAAATTCAACGAACTTGCTCAGAAGGGTGGGTGCGATTGCGCGGAGCGCAATCGCTCTTTCAAGCGAGCGCACGGTGGGTCGGA
>NZ_JAIQZN010000115.1 GCF_023333585.1 Argonema antarcticum A004/B2 | reverse complement strand
CCAATTATTGAAGCAGCAGGAGCAGTTGAGGACATGACTGCTGCTGGTTGGGTAACACAAATCATTTGCTCCTACCTTAAACTCGACATAGAAAACTTACCCTGAAGCCACCCCAGGTCTGTCATACACGGGGGTTCAAAATGCGATGATGCCTCTTCTTGGCTCTCCCGATTTGGGTTTTTGAAAAGGCTTTCCTTCACAAACCAATTGAGCGTAGTAGAAGGTTTTACCATTAATCCGACGACGCACTAACCTTACATATTTAACTCTACTCTTTAACCCATAAGTTATTACTGGGTCGTAGGTTGTTAGGTATAGCTCAATTCGGAGATCACCCCAAAGTAAAGTTTCCGAAACCCATCTAATCCCAGTCTTATTTGTCTTGCCTTCCAACGAGTCAAGTTGGTTTTTACCCTTAAACCTAACCTTTTTGGCTTGACCGAAAGCTACTCGACTAGAGGCATTGAAGGCGCGAGTCGCTAATTTTTGGGCAGTGTTCGAGTCAATATGTTCGCTCAACCAAGAATTACGAACAGCGGTGCAGTATGAATGCAAATCGTATTCACTATAACCATAAACTTGATTCGCTTCTTTAAATGCTGCCGTTCTTGCCTTACCTTTTTTAAGTTTTCTGGCTTCTTGGTATTTCTTGGATTGTTTTGACAGGGAACTGCATTTACCCCCGCTTTACCAAGGCGATTCCAAAGTAACCTCCTCCGCTTCCCTTTTCTGCACTTGCTGCTGACCCTGTGGAACAGTCACTAGCTCAGTAGCAATGCGTTCCCTCAAATCCAAAGCCTCATCCAACTGACTGGGGTCAACCAACTTAGATCTCGCCATCAGTCTGGGACAAACCAACTCGTCCCAAAGCTTTTCACATTCTAAAATCCTTTTTTGGTCAGACTTAGGAATAAAAATAGTCAGCGGATAAGGAATCGACCCCTCCCCACCGGAACTATAACCGGGATTGGTAATCACGCACTTACCTTGCGGAAAGCGCATAATCTCATCCGGCGTAATCATCGGCATAGTTTGCAGTCTATCAGCCCAAGTAACGCTCCTACCCTCCTTAGACTGAGTAATCGATCGCTCCTTGACAATCAACTCCTGATGACCGTAAGACTGAGAAAACTTCTCAGCCGTCGCATAATTAGCAGGATTGTACAAAATCTTAGTACTGCAAGCACTGGTAATCGCAGCCGCCAAATTCTCACCATAAGCATTAGCTAACTGTTCCAAACTTTGTACCCCCAACACAAAACAAGCACCATTACTGCGATACTCATTAATCCACTGGGGCAAAGCATACAGAAAAATCGAAGGTAACTCATCAATAAAAATCCCCAAAGGGTCAGAACGTTTTTGAGTTAAATTCTTTACCACCGTCATGTGAAAAGCCGCTGCCAGTAATGGGCCAACAGCATCCCTGCGTTCATCATCCAACTTGAAAATCAAAATCTGTTTTCCCGATAATCGAATCGGAATCGTAGTCTTACCCAAAAAACAAGACAGCAAATTCCGCTTAACAAACCCAGAAAATATACCCACTGTTGTCGTATCGATACTGGCAATCGTCTTCTCGCTATCTTTAGCTTTGAGATATTGACGAAAACTAGAAGCCACCCAAACAGAAACTTTCTTATGTTTAATTGCCTCTTCTAACTTAGCAAGAAAACCCTCCACCGAAATCAACCCGTAAACAGTCCCCAAATCAGGGCAATCGCTGCTTTTAGCTAACTGAATTAAAGCCGTAGCCAACATATCAGCAGCTTTAGAGAAAAAGTCATTATCTCCCTTATTACCTCCAGCATTGGCATTGATAACGCGAGCGATTTGAGTAGCAGTTTCCGCATCCTCTTCATTTCTCATAAAATCCAACGGATTGATTACCTCACTGTAAGATTCCCCTGGTGCAAAAATCCGCACGTCATACCCATATCTTGCTGCTAAAGGTGCTAACAACCGCATCTGGTCGCCCTTTTTATCGTAAACAATTAAAGGGAATCCTTGTACCATACAACTTTCAGCCATGCGATCGATGGAACCGTAAGTTTTACCGCTTCCAGGCGCACCCAGAACTAGAGTCGAGCGTTCTGCATGAGGAATCCAAACAGTAGGAGAAGCACCCAAAACAGTTTGAATGCTTGCTCCCATTCCCTTTAACTTACTTCGCCACCAATAGCGAGGAGAACCGCACCAAAAACAAACTTTATTGTGCTGACGTTCGCGAATTTGTTTTAATGCTAAATTAGTAGCTGCCAACTTCTCAGCCATTCCTACTACCCGTCCAGTCGAAATTTTTCCTTTCTTCTTTCCACCCAATTGAGCGAAAAGAATTACCAATACCAAAGCACCTATCATACCCAAACCTTCTGGATTGGCGAAAGTCTTAAGTAATCCGGTTAAATCAAAACTCGATTGATATCCCGAAGTATGTTTAGTCGGAATTGTCTGACGATTAATTGCTTGGCCTAATAGATGACGACTGTTCATAATCCCGATAGTTTACTGCGAATATTTTTAATTGGTTGGTAAGCTCTACCATCAAAGCAGGAGGTCAAATTATGTAAGGCATATTGTTCTACTTGCTTCACTTCTAAGCAGGGTAAGAGCGAAGCCGAAGTATTAGACTCAGAAGAGATGCTAATCAACGAGTGTTTGGTCGGTAAATTAGGTTGCAGGTAAAGACTCAATACCCGTTGGTAAGATGATTCCCCTTTATCCAAATAAGCCACATACAAACATCCCAACTTACCGCAGGTATCAGAACTGTTATAATTGAAGACATACAACTGCTGATTATCCTTAGTAGAGATAGAAGCAACTAAAACATTATTCAAACTCTTGGGTGTATTAGATGTATTTTCACTAACAGCTAATTGCAGTAAAGCCGGTGAGATTGAATCAGCTTGTTTCCAATTCAATGGGACGGCTGCAACTGAATTACTACAACTATTCAGCAGTAGAGTACCGACTAGCAAGAAAAAGGCTAAGCTGAAATGAAAGATACGCACTAAATGAACGAGTTTTGGACTTGGTATTTTCTTGGTATTTATAACCGGCATAAAGAAGAATTCTCCTTGTAGCGCTGCAAAACATTTTGACCGTAACTTTTCAAACTCAACCGTCCGAAAGCATCAGTTGCACCCCCATCCACGATAGAAGCATCACCGCCGAAGTGCTTTTGAGCTACTCTTTCAATTAGTCGATCGCCCGAAAAAGGTAGTCCGTTTGTGGGGTCAGTTTCAGAGGAAGTAGAAGCTATTTTGTCCAATAAGGCAGCTTTCACAGCAGCTTCCTGATCTGCCGGGGGATAAAATTGGAATAATTCCTCTTTTGTAGCTTTTCCGCCAGAATTAAGCTGAGAAAGCCATGACTGACCGCCCGGTTTATTGGCTATAGCCTGCACAGCATAAGGGTTGTAACTCATGTCCTGGTATTTACCCAAAGCGCGTCCGCAGTTACGGGAGCGATCGGCACAGACATAGGGGCCAATAGTATCGGACCGATCGCTGCTTTCGAGATTAGCGATCGCATTTTTGAGTGCCGCGACATTCACACCAGCTGGAGAACTAGCAGCAGTGGGACAAGGTTCATCAGCAGCGAACTCTGTTGGAGAAAGTGGAGTAGTATTTGGGGAAGCGAACGCAGTACCGCTGCTATTCGCCTGGGGAATTGAAACAGTCCTTTGGAGTTGCTTATCCAAAGTGCCGATAAATATCGGTGCATTCACCCTGTAAGTAAGGAAGGGAACTGGGCCAATAAAATAAGGAGTAGCACCGCAAAAGGTTTTGAACCGGAAGAACAAAGCAGTATCGACAGTATCGGTTTTTTCGTCCGGTTCCATCACCACCACTTTGGCAAAACTACCAAAAGGCAATCTACCAGTGGGTTCTTTACCGCCATTGACCGCTTTGAGACAACCCCAACCACCTTCTACCTGCTGATATTTACCGGATATCCAAGAACGTCCTTCAAATTCACCCCGGCTATTTCGTCCCGAATTCTCCAAATCGTCCAGTTCGATATGGGGGCATTGTTGACCTTGACAGGGTACGGAAAAACCAGCTACATCTGAGCCTGAAATCGTCCGCAATCGCTTCTGTTCGGCTTTACCCCAAATAAAATCAATTCTGGCCACAGCATTACCCAATTCGGTCAGGGGAACGGGGAAAGAAGCTAGAGGTAAAGCATTGAGGGCAGGTACATCAGCAATTAAAGTATCTTGCCAACCTGAAAATTGCCCTAACTGAACCGATTCGATATTGGGAATATCGGCAATAACATATTCAGATAAATCAATTTGGTTCAGTTTTAGTTCGCCCAAATTTGGATTCTGGGCTAACAAAGTAGAAAGAGTCATACCATTGTCTGAAATCAATCCTTTTTGAGACAGTAGTGCGGCAATGGGAAGAACTTGCTTGACCGTAAACTGACCTAAAGAGGGTACGATATCTATCAAATGTTTAATACTCTGCTGACCGAGTAAAGGAAAGCTAGTAATTGGAATCGTTTTGAAGTCTAAATTTTTTACAATATTATCCAGACTGAGTAAATCAGGTCTTAATGCGGATTGAATATCGAGCAATGTTAAATAGCGAGCGGGTGTTTGCCCCGCCGACCAAGTGCGTGTATTGCCTTCAGAAGTAAAAGAACCACTCTCCTGAATTGGCGGCATAGAACCAAAGGATATCCTCTGCCAATCTGGTAGCAAAACTTGCGGACTATCAGATGATACAGATGGCATCAATTTTGTAGGCAAGTCAAATTGTATAAGTGTGTTTGATTGGGCCTGTAGAGGCAAGTATTCGGCTGATAGAATAATCAAACCGAAAGACAAGAATGCTAAAGTACAAAAACGCAACCATTTCATAAACGCTTTAGTTAGAAGCTATCAGTGCTTATTTTTAAATTAATCACTATATTTAACAATTGGGACTAACTAAAGAGGTAAAAATATCTACGTAAATAGTGATAGATGTTTATGGCCATACAAAAATGCCGCTTCTTTAACTGAAGCGGCACTTAGATTACAAAGGCTCAAAGAATGAACAAACTATTCTAATTCAAAACCTGATGAACTAGAATAATCATGGGTTGGATTAGGGTTGGAAAAGGTTTCAGTATAGGCGTTGTCAAACACATTGATTTGATAAGGATTCTCGGCATACGGATTAGTAATATTGTCCGTGTTGTATACCGGATCTCCTGCACCCCAACCACTTGAAGACTGAGCTATTTTGGTATCATAGCCATAGCCAGTTTCGCCACCGTAACCGTTAGAATTCCAACCAGATTCGTTGTAATCATTGTAAGCATTTGGGTCATTCATAATTAAACTCCAATGAACTTCTTCAAACTTATCTAAATTTAGACAAATATGTTTTCTACCAAAAGCCATAAAAAGCTATTAAGATGAAGTTGTACCGAATAAGACTTCTGGTTCTTTAGACCAACGGCTTCGATCTGGGGAACTAGCAGGACGTGCATAAGATGCTTTGTTGCGAATTTCGACAATTTTATCTTCCTCTCTAATCATGCTAGGAGTAAAATTGTATCGTTGTTCTAACAAATCTTTTACAGTAACATTAAGCGGCTGTCCGCCCAACTGTTCGTCAGCAAATTGTTTAGTATTTCGATAAAAAGCTTCTTGGGCAGTTTGACGTACTAGATTACCAATTTCGGCGGGAGTCAGCATTTTAGTTTCTCTCAATAATCGCCACCAATCTTTATCGCTGAAATTCAAACCAGGGAAATACCTCGCTAAATGCAATTTTATAATTTCGTAACGTGCGCCAGTATGGGGAATATCGACAAAGACAATATCATCAAAACGGCGAATTAATTCAGGTGGAAGGAACTCCAATCTATTCACAGTCGCCATTACCAATACTTGAGAAGTTCTCTCCTGCATCCAAGTAAGTAATTTACCAGCTAATTGCCGGGATATTCCACCATCGCTGTCGTCATCAAAACCAGCAAATCCCTTATCAAAATCATCGAAATAAAGAACAAGTCCGTATTCGCCTAAAGAATCGCATAATTGCAGGAATTCTCGTAAATTCTTTCTCGATTCGTAAGCAGTAGCGCCGCGTAAAGAAGTCCAATCAGCAGCAACCATCGGAACGCCCATTTTTTTAGCTGCTAATTTAGCACTCAAACTTTTCCCCGTACCGGGTGGCCCCCATAATATCATACCTTTAGGGAATTTTAGATTGTGTTCCTTGGCTTCTGGTTTAAGCAATGCAGCAGCGCGTTCCAGCATTCCTTCTAATAAATCCAACCCACCAGCAACAGGTACATCCGGTTCGCTAATAAATTCAATCCCCTGTCCTTTTAACTTAGATTTTTTATAATTCAGCACTCGATCGATTAGTTGTTTTGCCGTACTATTATTTGATAGTAACCGCCGACTAAGCATGGACAATTCGCCCAGATGTAAACCCAGGCAGGTTCTTACCAATTGTTCTGACTCTTGTGCTGAAAACAACTGACTGCAAAAATCTTGTACTATCTGCCTCACTTGAGAAGCATCTGGTAGCGGATTAACTAAAACTGGCACTAAAGGCACTAATTCTTGGGGCAGTTCGATGTAGGTTTCAAGTGCCACCAGGAATTGTTGCTGCCCTCTGGTAGGTAAATCATAGGCTAGATTGCTAATTATAGCTAACTGCTTTAGCTCATTTCTTCCCGAAGCATCTGGTGTTAGCGTACCCTCAAAAACAAACACACCCGGCACTTCGGTACGATCTAGCAACCATGTCAGTCCTGTACACTTAATATCAGTCGATATGAGTCGGATAGTGTCATCAACACATACTTGTCGCAGATGAGAATAACCAAAATTCCAGAAGTACAAAGGCAGTCGCCATTTTTGAGCAACAGGAAATAGAAACTCTAGCACTTCCAAGCGTTCGGTCAGAGGAGTTTCTACCGCTACAAGGCATTGACCGCTATCAAACAAAGTTGATAAATCTTGGAGAGATTGCATTATTTCTTCCTCCCAACGGGTAAATAAGTTTGACGATAATTTTCTTTAGCCCACTTTTGGGCTTGGCGGGTAGTCCACAT
The DNA here is from genome assembly GCF_023333585.1 of Argonema antarcticum A004/B2. Classification (GTDB taxonomy): domain Bacteria; phylum Cyanobacteriota; class Cyanobacteriia; order Cyanobacteriales; family Aerosakkonemataceae; genus Argonema; species Argonema antarcticum. The sequence continues at coordinate 13,714 of NZ_JAIQZN010000115.1, read as the reverse complement.
CGGGTCAGTGGGCAGATCTGGTATAGTTTGTAATGGGGCAAGGTAAGTGCGATCGCCAGTTACCCGTGCTATTACAGAAGCAATTACTTTGCAGCAGCTTCTTGAGTACTGAACAACTTGCTTTTCGCTGAAGCGGATGACCGCCCAATTACCCTTAAGAAAAAACTCATTTCGGATATTATCCTTACCACCATCTGTACAATGATGAGGTTCTTTCGTATTGCCAACATAAGGTTCATCAACTTCAATGTCGATACTTAATCCACTGGGATGAATGAGCGTAAAATCAGCCGAATAGGGAATAGATAGATCTGGATTTTGAAATTGCAATCCTTGTTGTATATTGGGGAAAATTTGCTGCAACACCTGTTTAAAATCTTTCTCAGATACTCCTATTTGTGCTATACCCATGCCTGTAGAAGACATCACGGAACCCGAAAGCAGTTTACTCAATTGTTGAGAGCGAGTAGTTGAGTGTAATGGTATTTCAGGTTTGGTATAGTTCAATCCGCTAAACTTTTTTGAAGTCATTACCTTTTGCCTTTTAAATGACTGTTGTTTACACTTGGGTATATCAATAGAGAGAACACCCAACAGAATCACGATCCAAGTAATAACAACCAACCAAAAAGGAGATAAAAATGCCAAAGACCATGCTATAATAACGCCAGCAGCAATCGCTCCCATTAATTGAGATTTTGTCAGCATAAACCAGTTTTGTTTAGGTAAATTTTTAGCTTGAGAAGTCTGGTTAGCTGTTGGCCGATCGCTGGAAATAGCAGTTGTTGGGTTGGTTGCTAAAAACTTCAAAATCTTGTTCGGATAGAGAACAACTGGATAAGTTTTGTTCACCGACTGTACCTAACTAGATTTGGGTTAATTACTTCGTTTTGAGATTGAGAATTAGATTCTTCCCTACCCAAAGTAGCCAATTGCCTTAGCACGTCTGTGCGAAGATTAACCATTTGAGCTAATTGAGTTAATGAGCGATTGGAATTAGTTCTTGCTGTTGCTAAAAAGTTTCTAACCTTAGATACAATTGGGTCATGAGCAGAAGTGTACCTTCTAGCAATAGCAACTTGTAAACCTCGTTCGATATCATCAATTGAGATGGAACCAGACGCGCTAACTTGTACAGTACGTTCTCTCCTACTTTGTCGAGGTTCAGGAGAAGTTGTTGCAACACTCAAACCATTATACCTCTGTCTTGTACCTCCAGCTTGTAAGTTAAAAGTATAAAGGCGCATTGTTCCATCAGCGGTTTTGGTTTTCACGAACAAATTGGTGACGCGAGCCGTGGTAAGATTGGGGAATCTTAAAGGTATTATTTGGCGCAAAAATAATGTAGTTGCTTCACCTTTATCTAAGGGTGTGTCGGTAGCATAGGTAAAGCGACTGGGGTCGGCCAGAAATATCTGAATAATCCGCTCGTTCACTCTGGTAAAATCAATAGCAGTCGCCCTACCAGCCCATACTTCTACTGTACGCGCTTCTCCAGAAAGACCGCTACCTTCATTGGGGGTGATGGTTAGTATGGCTGGTTGATTTGAACGGGATGAACGCGCCGTTTGTGCTTGAGCTATTTCTGAAAAACCAATTGTCAAGCACAAAGCTAATCCTAATTTGATCCTAATGTTTTTCATTCTTCACATCCTCAACGATTGACAACAAAGAAAGTATTGAAGAAAACAGAAACTTCAGTATTTTGTGGTATAATTGCCACATTAGGACGATTGAGAATTTCTTGAGTAGTGCTATCGGCACGCTGGCTCAGACGTTGGGACATCGGTTTGAAAAAGCCTTCCACTGCTGCTGCTAAAACATCGGGTCGGCGGGCAGAAGTAGTGATAGTTTGGCTGCTGAAACCACCGCTGGAAATGATGGTAGAAGATTGACTTTGGTTTTGGTTGATAACTTCACCGGCTCGACCAGCAGCACCCAACAAACCAATTAAAATATCTTGTCGTGCAATCTCGCCACCTTTATCTCGCAAACCTTTGGCAATTAAAGGTTTGCCGTCTTCTCCCCGAATCAGGATACTTTCTTTCTTGATTGATTGTTGGCGAACTTCTCCAGCACTATCTGGATAGACAATAGCGACTGCACTTTGATTGACTAGGTTGTTATCGGGTGTAACGGAATCAACCTCGGTAATCAGAATAGTTCCCTTTGGTAAAGCTACTCGATTATCGGTGGATAAAACATCTTCTTCTAGTTGGACGGCGAAGCGTCCTTGATTAGATTTATTTTCTTCTGACCAAATCATCGGCACTAAAACTTTAGCTTTCGCTGATGTGCCGATTTGAACTTGCATCGGTAATTTAGAAGCAACAGGAATTTCCCCATTACTTTCAGATCTAGGGGTGCGGTTTAAAATGCCCATTTCTCCGGGTGAAAGGGTGGTGGTTGATGTTGAATTGCATTCTGAGACTGATGCGGATGTGCTATGACATTCTGATGAAAGTGAAGCAGATGCGGTTACACTCCGAAAGTCTGAAGGAGAGACATTATCTGCATCTTCCTTGGTGTTTTCTTCTGTTTCTGGACGTCGCGGTGTCTGTTCAATTCCTTTATCTTCTTGTGCTGGGTATGAACTGTCTCCTGGTGCAGCAGCAATAGAAGTAGAATCGCCAATAGTAACTGTAGGAATTGATGTTGGTGGGGACTGCTCTAGTGAGATAGAGTTTGGTTGACGCAATGGTGTATTATCAGCCAATACCGCTACAGATGGTTGTTTTGGCATTTCAGTAGTTTGGGATGTTGGGACAGACGCTATCTCTGCATCAGTTGCTTGCTGTCCCACAGTCGCCAATTGGTTCCACCGTTCAAATGGGTCAATCTCTGGAGTTTTAGGCTGGGGACTGGGTACAGCTGCTATATGCGGCTGGGCTGGAACTGGCGCTCTTTCTCGTATAATTTTGGGTGGTGGCGCGGCTTCTTTGACCACGCGATCGCGGTATACAATTTGTGGTGGCGATGGTTCTTTCACCACGCGATCGCGATATACCACTTGTGGTGGCGATGGTTCTTTTACCACTCGATCGCGGTATACAATTTTCGGTGGTGGGGCGGGTTCTCTGATGACTTTGGGTGGCGGTGACTCTTGAGGTTTGGGAGGAGATGTAGCCCCCTGTCTAGAAGTGGGCGTTGCAGCAGGTGTAGGAGTGGGTGTAGGTACATTTGGCTGCTGCTGGCGACCCGTTTGATTTCGGAATGCTAATTCTGCTTTGAGTCTCGCTGCTTCATCATTTACAGGCGTTTCAGGTTTTACAGCGGGAGTCGGAGTAGCAGCGATTTTTGGTGCGGGAGACTTGACAGCAAAGAAAATCGACCAAATCAACCATCCCGCCGATAGGATACCACCGACTAACATTGATGCGATCGCAAATCGCACTAACGGATTTTCGCTACTCTCGCTCTTTTCTGTTGTCTCCTTTTCCCGTTCTAGCATATATTCTCGATCGATTAATTCGACTCGTTCGGGCTGATACCCTGTCATTTGCGCCATTTCATCAGGCGTAAATTGTTCGTTTGGGGAGGGAGTAGAGGAATTTTGTTCAGTACTAGCAACGCCCAATTCGCCATTCTCCAATTTTTCGTCGTGTTGTTTGTAATTGCTGTTATCCACGATTGTTAATCCTCAGTTAGGTGTAAATTCAGTAATTTTGGTAATCTCCAAACCAGCTTTTCTGATTTGGTAAAGTTGCTGTTCTAGGGCTGAAGCATCAGCAGCAGGTGGAGAGGGGATATCAACAGCCTTTAATGTAAAAGTGCGATTGAAAGGTATTTCTTCATCCACTCCACCGGGTAAACTGACTAATACCCTTGTCGCCACCATATCTATTTCCCACTCTCCGATTCGGGTTTGTCTGGGTGCAGAGAGGTAAGAGATAATAATTTTGGAGCGAACTTGACCGCTAAATACCCGTGATGGCGTGATATCTGCTAAAGCTTGCAATGCAGCCCCACGAAAACCTTGTGGCCCAGATTCAATCAAAAAGGAAGCAAAATAGGTATTGGTAGTAACCCGTTTACCTTTACCTACATCTCGACCTTTGTCTAATTCTTTCGTACCGGGAATAACGCCATCCCAGTTAAAAGTTAAATCAGCCCACTGGCGGACAACTTCTTTGACAACTTCTGGCTGTCGGTAAAGATAATCTTGTTCGGAAACAACCATCGTTTGACCGTTTACCATCTGCACAAAAGTGGTTTTACGCGCAGCCAGTTGACTGACTTTAAAACTGACGAATAAGGTAAATAAAAATGTCAGGCTGGTAAAAGCAGTCAAGGCTACGAAACACAAAGGCAGAATGTCTTTCGATTCCAGAAATATTCTGTTTTGTTTGGGTTTATCCAAAGACTTGAACATTTAACTCACCTCCAATTACATAGAAATAACTGATGACTAATGACTAACTAGCTTTACCAATAACACCCGTAGCTACAGCTACTACCCCATCAAATGCAGCATTAACGAGTGCTGGTACTCTGCTGTTAATACCCGCATAAAGTGCAACTCCACCGCCGCCTGCAATTAACAGTGCTAAAGCAGGTGCAAAGATACTGATAAATGCTAAAAAAGCTAAATCGGAAAAAGTTTGTGCGCCAGCAGCAACAATCACAGTAGCGGCTAATCCCACCACGATGTTGTATCCCAATTGCACTCCAAATAAGGCAATAAAACCGCTAGCCCAAGCCCAAATTGGTTTAGCACCAAGGGGTAACAAACTCAATCCCAACGCAATGGGTGCGAAGGTGGCAGTCATGATTAAGGCAGCTTCTAGAATATTGACGAAAGCCCACTGAAGCGCATACAAAAAGGTGATGAGAATTAAGGAAATAGTGGCACTAAAAACAGCCCCCGGATTTTGAACGAAATCTGTTAGTTGTGCTACGGCTTGACGGGCTTGTTCTAATGGCCCGCCATTCTGTTTTTCGGCTTCTGTTAATATCTGTTCTACAATTAGTTGTTTTTCTTGCAAACAATCTGTCAGCGGTTTACCAGATAAACCTTGACATTCGGCATAAACTGTGGATACTTGAGTTTTCACACTTTGGGTTAAAGTAACATCTGATATAGCTTGCTTGAAAGTGGTATCTGCTAACTGGATATTGAGAACGTTGACGACTTGTTGATGACCGATATTTCTAACCACCATCACAGTTTGGGAAAGTAGATATCCGTTGTTACCCAATAAAAAAGCGATAGATAAAGGCCAAACAACAGATGCAGCCAACTCGGACAAATAAAATTTCCTTTCTTGATAATCAGCCGCCATCTTAACTGCCAGTATAATAATGCTGAGGGCAGCTAAAATTGTTCCTAAATCACATAATCCTGCCCACAATGCACCGGATGGATTGATGGCATCGCCCCAGATTTTATTCCACGACTCGACTGTTTGACGACTCAGTTCGATACTTTGGGAAATTAAACTGATTCCGACAGTAGAATCGGCAGCATTGTCTGGTGGTGTTATTTGAGCAATAAGCATGGCAAACATAGGCACTTCAGAAAAAAATGGAAGCATGAGTTTGAGTCGGGAAGAGACTGTCCCCAACTCGAAATAACTACCGATTCGATGAAATGGATGAATCTTGACCTAACACCGCACCACCAGGCATAGTCAGCAGTCCAGACTGTGCCGCAGCGGCATTACCGGATGCTATTGCACTTTGCCGTGACCGGATATTGCCAGCATTCAATTCTTGTGCTGCTTGTGCTGTCAGCGTTAGCTGCAAAGCTCTATCTTGTCGCGCCTGAGATGCTTCAAGCATTTGAAGATTGGCAATATCAGCACTGTTTTTGAGTTGATTGGAAATATTTTGCAGAATCTGTTGGGAGGTATCGGTACTCTGAGAATCTCGTGCTATTTGTCCTGATTCAGTAGCAGAAGCAGCACTATAATCTATGGTTGCTTTTGATTTATCCTGAGCAGTAAGAGAAAGAGTTTGAGTTTGCGCTACCTGTAATGCACCCACTCGTTCGCTCATTTGTGCTGTATCTTGGCGAATAGCGTAAGAATTGGAAACGTTGTTCTCTAACTTAGTAGCAAATGAGGCATCTTCTGGCAGAGAACCGTTCATTATATCGCTCACAACTTGTCCAATATCTGGAATTTGAACACTTCCCAGTGCATTTTGAACGAGTTGCGTAATTCCACCAAATAAGTCGCCTTGAACGAAAGAACGAACGTCTTTGACGAAATCTTGAACCTGATTAGATACTTGATTTGCAGATAGAAATAAATCTGCCTGAGCGGAACTGATTTGAGAAATCTGTTGTGTTTGAGCAGTATCTTGAGTAGCTGCACCTACTGGATTGATACTAACACTCAACCACAAAGTTGATGTGCCGATGACCGTAATGACTGTCTGACTATGCAGAAATAAGTCTTTCTTCATGAGAAGTATCCTCCGATTGTCGATTGTTTTGAGCTTCAGCGCGTTGTTCTAAGTGATGCAAACCTTTACCTTCCTTTAAGGCCGGAATATAAACCCTCGTAAAGTGAGCTAATCCTTTAAGCTGACCCTTGATAGTGTTGGGATATTGCGCCATAATTGCCCGTCTTGTCCTTCTTTCTTCTTGGTTGGTGGCGACAGCAGCTAAGGTCATTTCACCTGGATAAAATCTGGTTTGCCAAAAGCGTCCGCCTTTTTCAATTAACCAGCAGGAATAAAGGTCGGAAAGTCGGGGAAAGAATGATTCAGAAGCATTTTGGGCAATAATTTCAGGTAGATATCCCAAATAACGCTGAAAGGAAGTTACAGCATTGGAAGTAATGCAACCAGTTAAGCGGTAGGTGATATTCTGCATAATCATCGCTGCGGCGCTGGAATTACAAATTGTATCGGGGTCTTGACTGCTCAAAATTATGCTGAGTCCATCTTTTCTGGCAGTAGCGCATAATTCCCCTACCATTGCTGCAAAACCATCTCGTTTGAATAAAACGGAAAGTTCGTCTCCCACAAATAAACTTTTGGGGTAGGAAAGCGCTACTCTCAAACAAGCTGCTTTAGCTGCAACTGCCATCGTGTAAGAATCTTGGTCGTTAGTTAGTCCGGTGAGTGCATAAAATTTGACAATTGGTTCGGGAGAAAAGCTGCTGGGTTTGCCAATAGCTGCACCCAAGGGGCTGACTAACAATGCTTGAATTTGGCTTTGAATTTGGTTGATAGCTTGATGGTCAATTGCTTCTGGTTTTCTGATATCAAGTCTGGCAATCGTACAAAATCTCAAAAAATCTTTGAGAGTGGGTATTTCCTGCCATTCAGCAGATTTCCATCCTTGATTGAAGGCTAAATTGTAGCGTTCTATAATATCGGGGTCGCTGAGGAAAATATCCAATGCTTGCATTAAAATGGCATCAACCCGCTGCGCTAAATGGGGGGCGTTGAGTTTGCCCATGACGATGACGCCCAAAGCATTGCGAATAAAGGAACGCCAGGACTGCATCCGTTGAGTGCGTTCATTTTGGTTGAAACGCCTTAAATCAGGTGGTTCCATGAGGTTGTTGCTGGCGCGGGATAAGTCAAAGTACGCCCCTGCATCGCCCAGGAGTTCGATACCAGTTTTGAAGGAACTTTCACCATCAGCAGCAGGCATATCCATACCGACAACGGGAATGCCTTGACTGAGGGCGTCTAGCATCATTCGCCATAATAAAACTGATTTACCGGAACCAGTTCTACCAGTTATTAAGGCGTGTTGGGTTAATGAAAATAAATCAACGCATACGGATTTACCGCCCCGCATGGTGAGGAATTCAACCCCTTTTTTATCCAGTTCTCTGGGAACTGTGAGGGGTAAAACTCCGGCAACGGTTTCACTTTCTAAAACCAACCTTCTTTCGGTCAAAATCGAACTGGAGTGTAGTATTCTGCGCCAAGTTATAGGAAGTGTTTCCAGCCAAATTTGAGAGGCGATATTCCTCTCTCGCACAACTTTTGCTGTACCGAAACTATTGCAGAGTAACTCGCAAGCTAAATCTAAACTTTCGGTATTCTCCCGATAGACGAGAAATACCACCGCGACGTTGAGAGGAACGGCACCTCTATATAATCTTTTTTGGGCATCAAAGCTTTCTTCTTGTTTGATTTCTGCACCAACATCTCGTCCGCTACCTTTTAGTAAAGCCCGTTCGCGGGCAGTTTTTGATTGTTTGGCTTGACGGTGTAAATTGTCTTCGGTTAAGAAGCGGTTGGCGGGAGAAATTTCTACCCAAGCTTCTGTATCGCGGACGTGATTTTCACTTAATATTTTCCACATCCAGGATATTTGTTCTCTGGCTGAATTCCAGGCGCTTACGGTATCTACCATCCTGAGAACGCCGCAGACTTTATCTTTGACGTAAATTCTAGACGTACATTGGCGATGTTCGGGGCAGGAAGAACGTCCTCGATTTCCTTCAATTAGCACGGTGGTAGCGTGTTTCTTTGAGGTTATAGTTTCGATGACTTTTAACCCTCTATCTTTATCCGATTTGAGTGTTAATAATTGGGGAATAGGTGGTGTGGGAGTTTGGTTAAATCTACCCCAAAGCCATTGCCAAAGTTCAGTGTCTCGCAGTGGGCTTACTTCTAGTCCGGCTTTGGTATTCCACAGCATTTCCCATTGTAAAAAGCCTTCAGTATAAGCTTTCATTAATACTTTGCTCAAAACTTGTTCTTGCCGTTCTGATAAACGTCCCGTTACGCCATCTAAAAAGAAGCGACAGGTTTTACCCATGTTGTAGATTAATTTGGATAGTGGGTCGGTTTTTCTTTCACCAAATTCATCGGCAGTCCAGGTGCAAAATACCATTTGTTGCCAATTAGAACGGGTTCCTTTGCGTGTGAGTTCTTGCACTTTGGCTTGTTCGTTTTGCATCAAAATGGCAGGTAATGTGTTAGTGCAGTTTTCGACTAGAGAATTAAGGTGTTGCTGTCTGTCGAAATCATCGGAGTAACGACCGAGAAGAAAGGTGCATTTTTCTTGAGGTAGCAAGAATTTCATGGCTTCGGCTATTCCGCTAGCAGCCGAGGCGACTTCTTCTTTATAAAGTTGATTGTGAATACCTTTTATGTTGAAGGCGAAGACGACTTGAAATTTGTTTTCGTCGCTGATATCACCTTTGTTGAGGAGGAAAGCACCGATACGGCGATTATCCTTTTCAATGCGAACTACGCAACATAAATCTAGTTCGTTTTCAAAAGGGAAATAAGTGGTTTTAGTTCCTTTTTCATCCATAGCATTAATTGAGGGGATTTTAGCTTTCATCTTTTACCTCTTTTCAAGTTTCTTCTAGTTCTTCTAGTCAGTAGGGGAGAGATATATAGTGCCCCGCCGCTTACCCAATTGCGACCAGTTGGTTTGCGAAAGCGATTGATGTAACTATCGGGGTCTGAACCTGTCAGAAACCACCAACTAACTATTAACCAGAAGCTAATGGCAGCTACTTTGGGTATTCCCCAATCTAATACGCCATCAAAAATTAGATAGGTAAGTAGGATAATGCCAAACCAGGGTAAGATTTGGTTAGCAGGGATAGGGCCGAAACTCGCTTGCTTTCCTAATATTTTATTGACGCGAATTGGTTCTCTATCTGGGTCTTGCATATTGTTGATTCTCACGTAATGGTTAGTAGTTAGTAAAGGTTGAACTAACTACTAACTAAATGACTAATATTTAAGCCCCACCAGTACCGCCTGTTCCATCTCCTATAAATAGGAAGGTTATTACGTCGATCGCCAGTACGATACCGATGGCTAAACCTGCTTGAGTGGCAATGGGACGCCAATCGTTTCCTTGTTGTGCTTGGTTATATGCAAATAAAGCAGCTACACCAACCAAGATTAAGAATACAGCGCGAATTAAGTTAAATACGAGGGTTACTGCTTGGTCGCTAACTGCTTGTCCACCACCAGATGCACTTTGTTGTGCTAAGGTTTTCACAAATGCTTCTAATCCACTCAAAAATACTGCACCTGCTGGCATCTCGAATAAACCAAAGGTGATGGTGATTGCCATGATGATGGCGGCGACGTGCCAAAATCGAATTTTTGAGCTAATAAGTCGATTTAAGCTAGGTACGAAATGGATAATGCGATTTAGGCAGTAGAACAATAAGCCAGTGGATAGGATAATTGTGATTAGTACTGGTTCTTTAACTGCTAAGTAAATCAAACCCAATCCCAATCCTGAAATTGCAGTAGCATCTCCATTCCAGTTTTGTAGTATCCAAGTGGTTGTTTTGGTTAAGGGATTAGGACGTGCTAGTGATTGTTGTTCGTTGCTGTAACGGTTGTAGTAGTCGCGCATGATTATTTACCTGATAAATAAGGGTGTGTGGTGAGAAACTTTTAGAGTGCGTTTTCCAAACTTTTGGGAGTTTTTTCAGAAGTGGAACGGTTGCAAGCGGTGATAGAATGGAGTTGAGATGTGGTAAAATCGCACTGTTCTATCAGCCAGCGATCGCGTTTGGCATCAATCAGGGAAGCAGAAAATACTGGTTGTTTAGAATTGCCAGATTGCCGGAAACCTTTTAGGGTAGCAGGAGTTAGAGGTTGACCTTCTTTTGTGCAAGTGGCATTATAAAATTCAAAACGATACTGTTGGCCAGAATGGGGGTCTTTCCAGTTAAATGGTTTGGCAGAACTGCCATTTGTTAATTCCGCAAATTGTTGCGGTAGCACTTGTTCAAAGCGTTTGATGACTGCATTACCGAGGAATTGGATGTCGGGTTTATTTTCAGTTTCTAAAGATTGAGCTAATGTGGTGACTGTTTTGAGAGTTGTACCAGTCAACCACAAGCCATCAATTTCACTGCGAGAAGCAAGATATGCTGCTATTCTTGCCAAGTTGGGATTTAGTTTCAACCCTGGTGAGGGAGAGTTAATCTGTTCCTCATCCTGTTTTGGCAATACGCGCGTTTCTTGTGTTTGCAGTGGTGGTGTAACAGCTAATTGACCAGGTGGCGTTTGAGTTAAAAGGTTGCCTTTCTCTTTTTTTGCTGCTATATCGATGGTGAAGTTTTGAGGTGGTTGTGGTAAAATACTGCCACCCGATCGTGATAATTCAAGTTCTTGCTTGAAAGGAATAGTAACTGTGGTTTTATCGGGTTGATTTGAGAAACTGAAGTTGAAGCCAACCAATCGATCGTTTTGGTTGACTAAATTTATTTGAATTTCCCGACCTGGCGACAAGCTAGCTTCTTTCAAGGCTGATTGAAAATCTTGAATTGAACCTAGTTCGTGCTTTCGATCCAACACTCGATTGACTACATCCCAGATATAGTGCAATTCGGCTGGGTCGGTAATGAAACTATTACCTTGAGCCTCAGTCATAAATAGGGTCTGTCAAACTGTTAAGTTCATTGTCTACAAACCAACTGCAACGTGCGTTCTTACCAGGGAGGGGTAAGCTGTTATCGCTATTGACGTAAAACCATCTATCACTTTAGCGATAGGATTGTTGTAATTACAGTAGTTTCAAGGCTTTTAGGACGGTTGTGGCGATCGCTCCCTTGCGTGGGCCATAGCTTGTCAGTCAATAGTCGATAACTATCGAATATCATCTTAACGAGCCAGGGCCATGAAATCCCAGGCAGCTAAGGTTTAGGCCACCGGAAAACGAATAAGAGAGGCACACGCTTGTACGGAAGAGCCGAATTTGCAAGTTAGTTTTAGATTTTCCATCTGACTAAGGAGTGGAGCAAGTAAAGAGACTGCATAAAGCAGATTGCCCAGCCTGATAAAAAATTGCCACCTAAAAAGTCAGGAATTAGAAGCTATGTCAGATACACGCAGGTTATATAGCTAGGGACTAGGGGCTAGGGCCTGGAGCGCCCTACGCTGTCGCTGCTATAATAGTGCGTACACGAAGTTGCGATCGTTCCCATGAATAATCTCCAAATCGACGAAATCCTTCTCCAAGAAGCACTTGCCTTGGGAAATGATCGGACAATCATCGCAGCGCTCGAAGCCGCCCTGCGCGAGTACATCCAACGCCGCAAACAGCTTAAAATACTCGAACTCTTCGGCACTATTGACTACGACGAAGACTACCACTACAAGCAACAGCGACAAAAACTATGAAAGTCGTTGTTGATACCTCCGTCTGGTCAATTGCTTTAAGGCGGAACACACCAGAATCAGCGATCGCGATCGTTCACATCACATCTATGGTCACAGCAGTTACGATCGCTTCAAATGCAATTTGAAGCGATCGACATTGCCTACCGATCGCGCTTGGGAGAGCAGATTGACCCAGAGCATCCATTAGGATGGTTAATTGACTCAGCCAATAGTTGAAAACGCCGCTGAATCAACTCTAATATGACGCATTCCTCCCCAACAGAGCCAAATTAAGAATAGAGTGCGGGACAAGCAACAATTTGCTTTTGTAAAATTGAAACAGTCCATCCGATCGACTGCACTATGTCAGAAAATTCACCTAACCCCGAATATTTAGCTGTTGCCAAAATTCAACGTCGTCAAGAACTTCTGGCACAAGACCCCAAAACAGCACAAGAAACTGTCAACCAAATTTTGCATCCCCATCTATGGCAACGAGATTCAAGCCAAGGATGGACAGAAACCCTAGAGCCAAATTATGGAACCTCTGACCCCTGAAGATTTACGAGATATTTGGATACGCTTACAAGCATCAGAATTAGAAACCGTAGTGGTAGGCGGACAGGCAATCAATCTTTGGGCATTCCAGTATGCACAAGATACTCAAGAATGGAATCAGTATCGCCCCTTTGCTAGTGAAGACCTCGACTTTTATGGAGGGAGAATTGAAGTCACGATTTGCCGGGATGCACTAAACGGACGCGCTACTTTTAACCGCGACTTCGATCCCAGTCCAAATGCCGGAGTTGTTTTAGTTGATCGACAGGGAAAAAACCTGAGAATTGATATTCTCGCTTCGATATTTGGACTTAGCGATGCTGAAATTACTGGCACTTCTCAACGGTTTGTGGGACGAGGCATACTGAGCGGATTAGAACTGAATGTCCTTAACCCAATTCTCTGTCTGGAAGGGAAACTTCAATGCCTTCAAGGACTACCGCAATTGGGGAGGCAGGATGAAAAGCACGTTAGACTTTCGACGCTCATTGTGCGAGAATTTCTTCGCGAACAATTACCTGCGCTCAATACGCGCACCGGACTCAATCTAGTGGAACGAGTAGCTAGAAGCAGCTGGAGTCAAGCCGGACTTCACGCTTGGCACAACCACGGCATTCAAGTTGAGAAGGCAATCCCGCTCGAAACAATTCGTGAGTTGTCAGCACCTCAATGGGAACAGTTTCGCACTATTCGCGCTCCACAAATCGACGAGCAAATTTCCAAACGTCGAAGACAGTATCAGCAGGTAATGGAACAAATTGATCTTAGGAGTAAGAAGAGACAACAAAACCCAGAACAAGAACAGTTTTGAATATTATAAGTGGAGAGCTAGTCAGCACATGACATCTACGGTCAAGGTCAAAGCCGCTACCATTAGACATCTCCAAAAACTACCAAAGCCTCTCTAATATTGGTTTTTGACTACCTGCCCCTTAAAGGGCAGGTAGTCAAAAACCAACGGTTAAATAAGGCTTTGGCGGTGTTGCAGTCAAAATGTGGTAGATTTTTTAGGTAGTCTTATTGAACTTGCTCAGAAGGGTGGGTGCGGTTGCGCGGAGCGCAGCGCTCTTTCAAGCGATCGGCGAGTGGGTCAGATAGG
>NZ_JAIQZN010000114.1:15246-21614 GCF_023333585.1 Argonema antarcticum A004/B2 | reverse complement strand
ATTCCTCTCCCACTCCCCCACTCCCCCACTCTCCCACTCCCGCTAAACATACAAATTAAATGCGTAGCAGCTTATCCATTTTAGATTTTAAATTGGGGAGTTGGTTTTGGAAAGTGGGAAGTGAATTTTTTTCCCCTTTTCCCCCGCTCTCCCGCTTCCTTTTACAAATTTCCAGATTTGAACCCAACTTGGTGTTACTTGCTGGCACCAGAGATGTTAGGATGGATACGATTTGAATTGCAGACAACATCATGCTCTGGCACAGGAGCAACGGGTATAGATTAATACTGGCACTCTAGGGGCAGTGACCGGAATTTATCTAGCTTGCACAGGTCACAGGGGCGATCGCGCCAACTGCTATCTCCATCCTAAGAAAACAAAACTAAATAAAACAAACATATTTAGAGAGTTTATAGGCTTTCTTGGGCATTATAAAGCAGAGGGCTTAAGGCGAATGGCGCTTAGAGCGATCGCGGACACAGGAGGCAGAGCCGAGCCTAACCCGTGCGTGCCATTCGGCTGAAGGCAACTGCTGGCAATTCATGCCATAACTTTTGTTTTGGCAAATTATTACATAAGGGTAGTATCTGCGTTTTCTTACTTGACTTCTGATAAAATTTATAGACCCTGAGTTCCGTACTTTACAAGAATGCGAGATTTAACCACTTAAGTGCAGATTTTGGCACTCCAAGTAAAGGCGGCTTCACCCAAACCCCATCCTGCCAATTCCCAGCTGATTTTGCAACGCCTAAAGGAGATTGACCGTAGCCATGTATACGTCTAACCCCCGTCCTCCCCTAGTTAGAACCGTCACCAGTAATTCCAACTACATTCGTGCTGTCGCCATCAGTCCGGTATCCCCCCTACTTGTGAGTGCAAGTTCTGAGGAAATTAAGATTTGGCAGCTTGACAACGGAAAATTGCTTCGCACCCTTACGGGACACTTAGACTATGTTCGTGCGATCGCGATTAGTCCAGATGGTAAAACTCTTGTTAGTGCCGGAAATGACCAGACAATCAAGATTTGGAACTTAGAAGACGGCGAATTGCTGGGTACTCTTACGGGTCATCTTGGGTCAGTTCTTTGCCTTGCCTTTAGTCCCGATGGACAGACTGTGGTTAGCGGCAGTAATGACAACAGCATCAAGGTTTGGAACATCGCAGATTGCAGATTGCTTCGCACCCTAACTTGTCATTGTGGGTCGGTTCTGTCCCTTGCCATCAGTCCAGATGGTACAACGATCGTTAGTGGCAGTTTTGACAACACGATCAAGATTTGGCAAGTTTCCACCGGCCAAATGCTTCGCACCCTCAAAGGTCATTCCAACTGGGTTGCTGCTGTCGCTATTACTCCCGATGGCAAGACACTGGTGAGCGGCAGTTCTGACAATACTATCAAGGTTTGGCAGCTTTCCAATGGCAAAATGCTTCGCAACCTTAAAGGTCATTCCTGTTGGGTTGATTCGGTGGCACTAAGTCCTAACGGTCAAACTATAGTGAGTGGGAGTTCCGATCATACTATCAAGATTTGGCAGCTTTCCAGCGGTAAAATGCTTCGCACCCTCTCCGGTCATTCTGGCGCGGTTCTCTCAATTGCTATTAGTCCCGATAATGCAACTCTCGTTAGTGGCGGTAATGACAATACTATTAAGATGTGGCAGATAGACAACGGTAAATTGCTTCGCACTCTCACTGGCGATTCCAATTGGTTTTGGTCGGTCACCACAAATTCCGATGATACTTTCGCCGGTGACGATGATGACAGCTCTCTTAAGTTGTGGCGGTTGCGGGAAACTTAACTCAATTTGTAATTTTAGATTTTAGATTTTAGATTTATTTCGCCTTCTGAAGTTTTCCATGAACCAAACAATCGAAAATCCAAAATCCTCTGGTGCTTCGGTGGGCATCGTGACGGGAAATGGCGCTCGGTGTTCATGGGGGAAACCCCCAAGACCACACTCGCTTGCCAAGACGCCCACTTCGCGCAAAATCTAAAATTTGTAGTCAATCCGTACTAACAGGTACTGTATTTCCTAGAACTAGCGTTTTGTAGAAAGATTCTAGTGCTGTAATACAGCTTCTATCATCGTAAAGCATGGTATGGCGATCGCATATTTTTCGGAATATATCTTGACGCCAATCTGGATCTAAACCCAGTTTAACAGCAATTTCAACATACTCGGCTTCATTTTGAGCGATCGTCTCCGTCATCCCCATCATCTTCAAAATTCCATAAGAGTGACGACCGCGCATAAATTCTCCCGGACAAGTCACCACAGGTAAACCGCAGGCGATAGCTTCCAAGGCGGTGTTACCGCCTGACCAACTGAAGGTATCTAGAAAAATATCTGAAACTAAATTGAGGTTGAAGTACTCAATATGTGACATTCTCGGCAAAAGCACACAGTAATATTTTCCATCCAAATTTACGTTAGCAAACGCCCGTTCCAGACGCGCTAAAAATACTGCATTAACAACTGGAGAATCATGGGCAATGAAGGCAAATTGGGCTTGGGGAACACTTTGAGCTATTTCGGCAAATATTTGGTCAAATTGAGGTAAGTATTTAAATAAAGATTGACAGGAAAGATAAATGATAGCATCTTCGCGGAGATTAAAATAAGAGCGATTTTTACTAAGTTTGGGAACATCTGGTTTTTCATAACAGATGGCGATGTTAGGCAGACGAACTAACTTTTCTGAATAGTGCGATCGGGCCTTGTCTGGTTCCATTAAATCGCTCGATAAAAAGTAATCAATTGTTGGTAAACCCGTAGTAACTGGATGACCCCAAGTTGCACATTGTACGGGTGCCAAACGCAATCCGGCAATTTGGTAAGTCACGGGACTCATGCCAATATCTGTGAAAACCAGGATATGCAGTTTATCCGCAATTACCTGTTGACAAATTGCCTCAATGTTGCCATATATATGGTAAAAGTTATCACTGTAATCACGAAATTTCTCAGTGATTAAATCTACTTCAGGGGCAACTTGATAGGTATAAATTTCAAAGGTTTTGCGATCGCAGTTTTTTAACCAGCCAATCGTTAACTTAGCTACGGTATGATTTCTAAAGTGGGTAGAAATGTATCCGATGCGGATTTTCTCATTTTTAGCCAGAGGTGGCATTGACAAAGGGATAGACCATTGAGGATAATTAGCTACCATCACTTGATGCAAAAACTTTCCTAGTTTTCGCTGTACACCCCGTTCGTTAAAACCTTGATAAGCCGGAAAGAAGTTAATCGATTTTTGTTTGAAGATGGTTAAAGCCAGCTTTCTACTTTCAGATGTATTTAAAGCAGTCTGTTCAATTAATTTATTAATTCCTCGACAGAAGCGCTGACGCCACACAATAATTTGCTCTAAATTATCATATAGGATAGGTAAGAGAAAAACGTTGTACCAGTAAGCTTTCGTATAATCTGGTTTAACTTGCAATGCTTTTTGTAAGAAGTTAATTGCCTCTTCTACTTGATTCTGAGAAGCAAAAGTTATCCCCAAGCAGAAGTAGGCTTCAGGACTGTCTGGACTTATAATTAGAGCCTGCTGTAAGCAATCAATGGCTTCCTCAAACCGAAACAGGTGCGTTAAAGCAGTCCCTATCCCAAGGTAGGCATATAGAAATTGTGGTACAATAGCTAAAGCTTGTTGATATTGGGCGATCGCTTCTGGGTACTGGCGCTGTTCGAGAAAAGCATTACCCAGATTGTAGTATAGTCCTGGAAAGCCCGGTCTGAGTGCGATCGCTTGCTGGTAATGTGCAATAGCTGGTACAATAAAACCTTCTTCTAAATAGATAGTTGCTAAGTTAGCATGAGCTTCCGCATCGTTGGGATTGAAAGCGATAGTTTGCTGATAGTGGTTAACAGCAGCCGATAAATCGCCCAACTGCTTGAAAGCATTACCCAAATCGAAATGTGCATCGATATAATTTGGCTTGAGTGCGATCGCTTGCTGGTAATATGATATTGCTTCAAGTACCTGACCTTGCTGGTGTAAAGCAGCACCCAAGCTGTAGTAGGCTTCGGCGTAGTTTGGGGAAAAAGCAATACACTGGAGATAATAGAGAATAGCATCATCCAGCTTACCCGACTGATGTGCGATCGCACCCAGCAAATGTAGCGCTTCGCCGCAGTCAGGTTGCTGCTGAAGAATTTGCTGACATATCGATTCAGCTTGAGATATTTGGCCAGATTGGAGAGACTGGTAGGCAAATGCGATCGCTTGTGAGAGAGTTAGCATAAGAGGGGCTAGGGGCTAGGGGCTAGGGACTAGGGGTAGGGGCTAGTTTGGTATGTTGTTGCGCTTCAGCGCGGCATGGCAACAACGTAGCGAAAGAGCGATCGCACATATAATAAGGATACATCCACCTCTTCATCAGCGTTCATCCGCGTTCATCCGCTTACATCTGCGGTAAAAAAATAAACCTTCCATCAGCAAACATACATCCACCTTCTTCATCTGTGTTCATCTGTGTTCATCCTTCTTCATCTGTGGTAAAAAAATAAACCTTCCATCACACAGACAAACCAAAATCCCCCTTATACTAAAATTTACACCCAACCACAGCCCGCCATGAGTCTGTGCATCAACCCAATTTGCCCAAAACCAGACCACCCGCAGAACAGTAACAACCGCCACTGTCAAAGTTGCGGTTCCGACTTACTCCTGCAAGGACGCTATCGCGTGATGCGACTCCTCAGCGATAACAGCGGTTTTGGCAAAATTTACACCGCAGAGGAACCGGGAACCCCCAAAATACTCAAAGTCCTCAAAGAACATCTCAACAACGAACCGAAAGCAGTCGAACTATTTCAGCAAGAAGCAAAAGTATTAGCGCAGTTCCAGCATCCCGGTATTCCCAAAGTCGATGGTTATTTCCCGTATCAAACCAGAAACGGGTTGATTTTGCACTGCATTGTGATGGAAAAAATCGAGGGGCCAAACTTAGAAGAGTGGCTAAAACAGCAGGGAAATCATCCCATTTCCGAACAGCAAGCAATCGCGTGGTTAAAGCAACTGGCAGAAATATTGCATTTAGTGCATGGGAAGCAGTATTTCCATCGGGATATTAAGCCGCCCAATATCATGCTAAGACCGAATGGGCAGTTGGTGTTGATTGATTTTGGCACCGCGAGGGAAGCTACCTATACTTATCTTGCCAAACTCGGTGCGGGATACCAAATTACGGGGATAGTTTCTGCTGGGTACACGCCACCGGAACAAGCGAATCATCAAGCTGTTCTGCAATCAGATTTTTTTGCATTGGGACGGACGTTTGTGCATTTGCTGACCGGACAGTATCCTTTAAAATTTTACGATGCCCATAACGATGTGTTTCCCTGGCGACAGGCGGCGAATATTTCACCGAGTTTGGCAGATTTTATCGATAATTTGATGGCGCGAAAGCCAGGGGATAGACCGCTGAATACCCAGGTGCTTTTGCAGCGGATAGAGGAACTGGCGCAAAAGCTGGGAAAGCGGAAAACCAATTTACCTCTAAGCGTGGCGGCGGGGGTTTTGGTGGTTTTGGGGGGTGGAATTGGGTTTTGGGTTTCTAAATTAGGTGGGAGTTCTGTTAGTTCGCCTACTCCAGTGGTGAGGGGAGGAAGTTCTTTAGAAAATGTTTCTTTAGTTAAAACTCTTACGGGTCATTCCGACTCAGTTAGTTCTGTCGCCATCAGTCCAGATGGGCAAACTTTGGTTAGCGGTAGTCATAACAATACGATCGAAATTTGGAATTTGGCAACAGGCGATTTAATCGGCACCTTGTCGGGTCATTCCGGCTCAGTTCTGTCTGTCGCCATCAGTCCAGATGGGCAGACTTTGGTTAGCGGTAGCCGTGACAATACGATCAAAATTTGGAATTTGGCAACAGGCAATTTAATCCGCACTTTGTCGGGTCATTCCGACTGGGTTCGTTCTGTCGCTATCAGTCCAGATGGGCAGACTTTGGTTAGTGGTAGTAGTGACAATCCCATCAAAATTTGGAATTTGGCAACAGGCAATTTAATCCGCACTTTGTCGGGTCATTCCGACTGGGTTGAGTCTGTCGCTATCAGTCCAGATGGGCAGACTTTGGTTAGTGGTAGTAGTGACAATCCCATCAAAATTTGGAATTTGGCAACAGGCAATTTAATCCGCACTTTGTCGGGTCATTCCGGCTATGTTTATTCTGTCGCCATCAGTCCAGATGGGCAGACTTTGGTTAGTGGTAGTAGTGACAAAACGATCAACATTTGGAATTTGGCAACAGGCAATTTAATCCGCACTTTGTCGGGTCATTCCGGCTATGTTTATTCTGTCGCCATCAGTCCAGATGGGCAAACTTTGGTTAGTGGTAGTAATGACAAAACAATCAA
>NZ_JAIQZN010000114.1:0-15146 GCF_023333585.1 Argonema antarcticum A004/B2 | reverse complement strand
TCCGGCTATGTTTATTCTGTCGCCATCAGTCCAGATGGGCAAACTTTGGTTAGTGGTAGTAATGACAAAACAATCAACATTTGGAATTTGGCAACAGGCAATTTAATCCGCACTTTGTCGGGTCATTCCGGCTATGTTTATTCTGTCGCCATCAGTCCAGATGGGCAAACTTTGGTTAGTGGTAGTAATGACAAAACAATCAAAATTTGGCGGGTGTCGCGTTGAAGTTCACCGCCAACTCGGTAAACTCAGGTTTTGCATCAGGGTCATCACCTTTGTTTCTGGCAACAGTTTCTACCTTAAACCTAGATTTTGCATTTGCGATCAAAGTCCGCCGGGGAATCAATTCCTTTTGGTGGTGTCGTCCACACCCGCCCGGAAATCAATTTCCGGGCTAATAGCGAAAGTCCATTAAAATGGACTGGAAGATTAGTATTCAGTCCATTAAAATGGACTTTAGCTATTAGCCAGCGATTTGAATCGCTGGCGGGCTACAAGCGTAGCAGCTTAACCCTGTATAGAATTAAACCCTAAAGCGCAACAACGTATTTATTTATTGATATTAGTTATTATCTTACAGCAGCATCGAAGAGTAAAATTGGAAGAATTGGCCAATCAATTTCCTCAAAAAATCTTATTTGAAAGTCGTCGCAAGAAGTTACCTGACGGGGTGACAACAGTCTGTCAGGTTTTATCCTAAACTCTCCAGTCAACCGGAGAGTCAAGTAAAAAGTTCGACGGTTTGATAGTTGACGGCGAGCCAATAAACTGGCTAGGCTTGCTGCCACTGACGAATCAACCCGATAAGCTAAAAATCAATGTCTGCTGAAGGATTTTACCGTCGCCCTCTACCAGAACCCCTAATTGCCTTCTCTTCATTGGAAGGGAGGCAAATTTTCCGAGAAGCACTGGAAATGCAAGGAATGGCAGGGTATTTTCCGCTAGCTGAACAGTTTCATACCCAAGCAGAACCTGCTTTTTGTGGTTTGGGAACGCTGGTTATTGTCCTGAATGCGCTTTCCATCGATCCAGGACGAATCTGGAAAGGTGTATGGCGCTGGTACGGGGAAGAATTCTTAGATTGCTGTAAGCCACTCCCTGTTGTGCAAAATAGTGGCATTACGTTCGATGAATTTGTCTGTCTGGCTCGTTGTAATGGAGCGATCGCAACTCCATCCCGTTACAACCAAAGCAGTCTAGATCGTTTTCGGGAAGTTGTACAACAGGCGAGTGCTACTCCTGAAGGAATTCATATCGTTGCTTCCTATAGCCGACAAGTCTTAGAACAAACGGGAGACGGTCACTTTTCGCCCATCGGCGGTTATCATCCTCAGCGAGACTTGGTTCTTCTGCTAGATGTTGCCCGTTTCAAATACCCGCCCCATTGGGTTCCTTTACCTCTCCTGTGGCAAGCTTTTGAGCCACTCGATCCAGCAACGGGCAAGTGCCGGGGTTACATCTCTCTTCGTAAAAGCGATAATTTGCAGGAGACTTTTTTTCATGTCGCGCTTGACTTGCAGGAGTGGCATAGGGTTTCACCCTATTTTGTAGAAGCGATACCCACCGCTTTGGAGGTTGCACAACCAGACTCACCTATTGAAGCAGTGAGACATTATTGAGCGTTAAATGCCAAAGCGATCGCGTGTCATTGATTGTAGCTCCATCCGTTAGTTTTGCATCATCGAATGAAGCTTTTCTTGTTGTTGAGAAGTTTTTGATTTTCTTACCTCAATTACCCCACGATTCATCCTCATGCCGCACATAAATTCATACGTACCAGGCTTCTCAGGCGTAAACTCCACAATTGTAGTTTGGTCAAGTGTAAGGTCAACAGCTACCGCAAACTCTGGAATCAGTAATTGGTCATAGCATTTACTGAGATTTTTACGTTGGAAGTGCAGGCGAACCGGATATCCAGCTTCAACAATTACTTGCTGCGGTTGGTAACCCTTCTCAACCGTTACCGTAGCCTCTTGAATTCCCTCTGGCGTGATTGTCGCTTCCACACTGGATGTTGGAGAAGTTGAGTGTTCTTCTGCTCCCCTAGCGGCCTGAGTAACTGTTTTTGGAGATGGACTTACTGTTGTATCAGCCGATTGAACTTCAACGACTCCCCGGAACATATTCATGCCACAAGTAAACTCATACTTGCCTGGTTTATCGGGCGTAAATTCAATCGGTGTAGTCTGATTGAGTGGCAGTTCTTGTGCAATGTGAAAGTCAGGAAAGCGGACTTCTTCTAAACAACTACTGGGGTCTTTGCGATGGAAGTTGAGTAGCACAGGTTGACCCGCCTGCACAACGATGTGACTTGGTTCGTAACCACCATCAACAGTCACGGTTACTTCTTGAATCCCGCCGCTTGCGGTTGCTTTTTTCGACTTAGGTTTACTGAGCAGAAACCACCACAGTTCTAAACCAATTAATCCTAGTCCACCAAGGGTAACTAAAACTTTGTTACTTAATGGTTGTTCAATGTGACGAAACTGACCCGTTTGTTCTGTTGTAGAGGGGTGAGTTTCGCGAGATGTTTGTGCAACTGCCTCACCGGAAGCAGTTACTAGCATAATTCCTAAACTCGCCATACTACCGATAATTGCTGTTTTCTTCACTCGTTGTTTCCTCTGAAAATTGGATTTCGAGAATTTTTAACCACAGATGCACACAGATAAACACAGATAAATTAAGATTTTTTCGTTTAGAGTGTTTTCGGTTGAAAATTCCGCAGACGCAGTGCATTCGTAACAACTGAAACCGAACTAAATGCCATTGCCGCACCGGCAATAATGGGACTGAGAAGCCATCCAAAAATTGGGAAGAGAATGCCAGCTGCGATAGGAATCCCTGCCACGTTGTAGATGAATGCGAAAAACAGGTTTTGTTTGATGTTTCGCATGGTGGCGCGAGATAGTTGAATAGCAGTGACAATGCCATGCAAGTCACCAGAAATGAGAGTGATATCGCTAGCAGCAATAGCTACATCTGTTCCGGTTCCAATTGCCATCCCTACATCCGCTTGAGCGAGTGCAGGTGCATCATTGATCCCATCTCCAACCATTGCGACAATTTTTCCTTCTGCCTGAATATTTTCGACTTGAGCCGCTTTTTGCTCTGGACGAACTTCTGCAATGACTCGTTTGATGCCGACTTCTCGCGCTATTACTTCAGCCGTGCGGCGGTTGTCACCCGTCAGCATTACTACTTCTAATCCCATCTTTTGCAAAATACGAATTGCATTGGCAGAAGAAGGTTTCACTGCATCAGAAATCCCCATAATGGCTTGCAGTTTTCCATCTACTGCAAGCCAGATTACGGTTTTACCGAGATATTCCAATCGCTCCCAGTCTTGTTGTAAGGCGCTAGTATCGATCCCAAATTCTTTCATCCAACGGTGTGTGCCAATTTGCACTAATTGATTTGATACATACCCTTGTACACCGCTGCCAGCGATCGCTTCAAATTCCCGTATATCCGTTAATCCCACTTGCTGAGATTGAGCATATTGCACAACAGCTTCTGCCAGAGGATGTTCAGAATTTCGTTCAACAGATGCAGCTAGTTGTAAAAGTTTTAACTCATTGCTATTCGCTGTGCCGTTAACTGTAATAAAGTCTGTTACGGTTGGCTTTCCTTGCGTAATTGTGCCTGTTTTATCTAAAACAACCGTTTGCAGTTTTTGTGCCAGTTCCAGACTATCCGCACCTTTAATGAGGATGCCATGTTCTGCACCTTTACCCGTTCCCACCATGATGGAGGTTGGTGTGGCTAAACCCAGGGCACAGGGACAAGCAATAATCAGCACTCCTACGGTGGTAATCAACGCCATCGTCACGTTTCCCATGATGTTGTACCAGAGAATGAAGGTAGCGATCGCGATCGCAATCACCGCAGGCACAAACCATCCCGTTACTTGGTCTGCCAATCGTTGAATGGGCGCTTTAGAAGCCTGTGCTTGTTGCACCAACTTGACAATTTGCGCTAAGAATGTGTCTTTACCAACTCGCATGGCGCGGAATTTGAAGCTGCCAGTTTTGTTAATAGTGGCTCCAATTACTTGATCGCCGGGTTTCTTTTTCACGGACACGCTTTCACCCGTCACCATTGCTTCATCAATAGTTGAGGAACCCTCAATAATTTCGCCGTCTACCGGAATCTTTTCTCCCGGACGGACTAGAATCACATCGCCCAAAACGACTTCAGCAATGGAAATATCAACCTCTCTGCCGTTCCGAATGACGCGAGCAGTTTTAGCTTGCAAACCCATGAGTTTGCGAATAGCTTCCGAGGTCTGCCCTTTGGCACGATTTTCTAGCAGTCGTCCTAATAAAATCAGCGTCACAACAACCGCCGCCACTTCGTAATACACATCGGCTGGTAATCTTTGAGCGGTAAAAAACTCAGGTAAGACAGTTGGAAACAGGGAGTAAAGATAGGCAGCACCTGTTCCAATTGCTACCAATGTGTCCATTGTTGCTGTATGGCGTTTGAGGGCTTTCCAGGCATTAATAAAGAAAGATGCACCACACCAAAACAGAACTGGCGTTGTCAGCACTAACTGTAGCCAAGGATTGTGCAGCCAGATGGGAATGAAGGGTATCGGCAAACCTGTCATCATGGGTAACGAACCGATAACTAAAGTGGTGCTGATGATGCCACCCACCCAAACTTTCGTGGCTAATTCCCGATTTTCGGCTTGCCGTTCTCGACGTTCTGCATCATCATCTGCGGCAAAATCATCTTGTATGGGTTGAGCAGAGTATCCCACTGCATCAACTGCATCCTGAATTTCTTTGAGATTGGTTCTGCTAGGTTCATAAGTGACAGTGGCTTGTTCGACACCGAAATTAACGCTGCATTCACTTACGCCTGGAACGGAGCGAATCGCATCTTCGATTGTATTGGCGCAAGAGGCGCAACTCATGCCCCGCAGTTTCAAATTGGCGTTTTCCATTCAACACCTCCTAACTTTCTTTTTGAGAATGAGGCCCTAGAGCGCCAGTCCATTAATCGCTGTTGACAAAAGCAATATGGTGCGATCGCTTATACAGACCACGGTACAGGCGTTGCATTAGCGCATAAAAATTGTTGCCGATCGCCCCTACCGTCTTGATGGCTTTGGTAATGGTTTCGCTACAAGCCGAACACGCCATATTAGGCACTTTTAGTTGTAAGGTCATGATTTAAACTCTCTTGGAGTGAACTATCTTTATCTTGGAGTCTCCAGCACACTGGAGAGTCAAGGGGTGTGAGAAAAAATTTTTCAGAGTCTTTGAAATCCTCACTCCAACTCTTACTTCTGGTCTTTCAATCCCTTACTCCGTAACCCTTTTCTCTTTTCCCCTAGCCCCTAGCTATATCACATATTGATTCTGAAAGAGCCAAAAAAATCAGGGTAATCCAGGAGAACTCCCGAATTACCCCAATCTTAAATTAAACCTAAAATCGATTAGGCTACAGTCGCCATCCGCACATCGCTATTTGCCAATAACTCTTGCAGTTCCTCAGCGTCCACAGTTTCCTTCTCAATCAACATTGCTGCTAACTGATTAAGCACACTACGGTTATTTGTTAAGACTTCTTTTGCCCGCTTGTAAGCTTGGTCTACCAAACTGCGGACTTCATCATCAACCACAGCAGCAGTTTCTTCGGAGAAATCGCGCTCTGCCATGATATCGCGACCTAAGAACATATTACCTTGTTGACGACCCAGGGCAACTTGGCCGATGCGATCGCTCATCCCAAACCGCATCACCATCTGACGCGCCACCCGCGCCACTTGCTGCAAGTCACTAGAAGCACCAGTCGTCACTTCTTCCTCACCGAAGACAATCTCCTCAGCAAGACGACCGCCTAACAGCATCGCCATCCGATTTTGCAGATAAGAACGACTCACAAGACCCGAATCCAACCGATCTTCACTCGGCGTAAACCAAGTGATCCCGCCAGCTTGACCGCGAGGAATAATGCTAATCTTCTGCACTGGGTCAAAATCTGGCATTAACGCACCGACAACGGCGTGTCCAGCTTCGTGATAAGCTACCACAGCCTTGCGCTTCTCGCTAATTACCCGGTCTTTTTTCTCTGGGCCAGCCAGCACGCGATCGATCGCATCATTAACTTCATCCATCGAGATTTCCGTCAAATTGCGACGCGCCGCCAAAATAGCCGCTTCATTGAGCAAATTGGACAAATCCGCCCCAGTAAAACCAGGAGTCCGACGGGCAATCTTCTCTAAATCCACATCCTGAGCTAAAGTCTTACCACGGGAATGGACATTGAGAATTTCCAGACGCCCAGCAAAATCAGGTCGATCCACAACTACTTGGCGATCGAAACGACCCGGACGCAGCAGTGCTGCATCCAGTACATCTGGGCGGTTGGTTGCTGCAATAATAATGATGCCGTTATTCCCCTCAAAACCGTCCATTTCAGTCAGCAACTGGTTGAGAGTTTGTTCGCGCTCATCGTTACCGCCGCCTAAACCAGCACCCCGCTGACGACCGACAGCATCAATTTCATCAATGAAGACGATGCAAGGCGCATTTGTTTTGGCTTGTTCAAACAAGTCGCGGACGCGGGAAGCGCCAACACCCACAAACATTTCGACGAACTCAGAACCGGAGATCGAGAAGAAAGGAACACCCGCTTCACCTGCTACAGCACGCGCCAGCAGTGTCTTACCCGTTCCGGGAGGCCCGACTAGCAGCACACCTTTGGGAATTTTTGCGCCAATAGCCGTGAAGCGATCGGCATTTTTCAAGAAATCAACAACTTCGTTGAGTTCCAGCTTTGCTTGATCGATACCCGCGACATCCCCAAAAGTTACTTGGGTTTGCGGCTCCATTTGCACTCTGGCTTTCGACTTACCAAAGTTCATCGCCTGAGAGCCTGGGCCATTTTGGGCGCGTCGCAGCAAAAAGAACAGCCCCACCAAAAGCAGGATGGGGAAGAACAGACTGCTCATCGCCCTCACCCAGAAGGCATCATCGTTTGGTGGTAAAACTGAAATATCAACCTTGTTTTTAGTCAGAAAATTAAACAGGTCGGGGTCGGGGGGAAGATTGACTATCACCCTGTTGCCATTTGGGGCTTGCACGCGGGCCATAGACCGATCTGCACTAATACTGACTTTCCCTACCTGTTTGCTTTCGACTTTCTGGAGGAACTCACTGTAGCGCCACGTTTCTCTCTGAGGTTGCTTGTTGTCAAAAAATGCGGTCGCCAATGCAACCACTACCAGGGCTAACAGTGCGTACAGCCCTGCATTTCTCCACTGTTTATTCACGCTTGGTCTACCCTCCTGGGTTTTAGAGTCTGAGGAATTTTTCTAGTTAACTTATGTTAATTTATTTTAACCTATCTCAGAAAATGGCTAGGGGCTAGATAAAGTCAAAAGTCACTCATTCAAAAGTCAAAAGAAAAAACAAGCTAGTCCCATCCCCCATACCTCTTTTCTTTTGGCTCTTTCGGAGTTGTTATACTTTATGTTCAAAAAAACAATATTTTTATTCTCCCACTCTCCCGTCTCCCCCACTCCAGGTCTTCCCCACTCTCCCACTCTCCCGCTCTAACTGACTCCTAATTATGGTATGGATGGGAACAACTTCTACAACGCTATTGCTGTAAGCGATCGCCTCAAATCCTGCTACCAGATCGACACTCCAAGGCTCCTCCTCCACTATTTCATTCTGACTTCTCAGCTTGCAGATTAGCCAATCTCGCATCAATCCCGGTAAAATTCCCGCATCTATTGGCGGAGTCCACCACCTGCCATCTCGCCAGCCCCACAGGTTGCCTGTACTGGTTTCTAACCAATTTCCAGATGAATCCAGCAAAATCGCTTCTTTAGCTCCGTATTTTTGCGCTTCTTTCAATGCTAGCCAAGCTGAGAGATAATTACCAGTTTTGTGTTCGGCCAGACTGCGCCGAAATTCGGGGGCTTCTGCTAACCAAGCGACTATGCCCGACTTTTGGCGATCGAGCAAATCCTTTGGTAATAATCTACCTGTAATCCACTCTTGCCCATCGGGAAATATGGCAATTCTCAAGACTGGAAAGTGCGCCTTCAACAGATCTGCACCTTGTCGCACTCTCTCCCAGTCTGGCATTTGCCAGCCAAACTTTTCTAAGCTATGACGAATGCGATCGCAATGTCGGGCCCAATTCGTCCCGGCACTATCCAAAGAGCGATCGTACACCCGCAGCGTCGTGAAAACAGTCGCCCCGTACAACAGCCCCGGATCGTCTATCCCCAGTTCCAGCGTTTGAGATTCAATTAAATCACCCTTATACCAGTAAATAGCAATCACCTAATTCTCTAAAAAATTGGATCGAAATAAGCGTGGAATCGGATTTGGCTGCATCCACTCAATTTGTCATATAATGAACAAACTTGTCAGGAATTACTATGATTAACTATGAGCTACTTCCGTCCCGCAATTGATGCCATGACGGGCTACGTTCCAGGCGAACAGCCCAAGCCAGGAATAAAAATTATTAAACTGAATACAAATGAGAATCCCTATCCACCTTCTCCAAAAGCGATAGAGGTGCTGCGAAATTTGGATAGCGAGTTGCTACGACGCTATCCCGATCCGTTTGCGATCGGATTTTGTCAGGCAGTGAGTGATGTGTTGGGAATACCCGCTGACTGGGTGATTGTTAGCAATGGCAGCGATGAATTGCTAAATGTACTGGTTCGAGCCTGTGCGGAAGGAGGCGATCGCAAAGTTGTGTATCCCATGCCAACCTATGTGCTATATCGCACTCTATCAGCTATGCAGCCTGCGGAAATAGTTGAGGTTCCTTATGCTGCTAACTTTCAATTACCAATCGAAAAACTCATTGCGGCAAATGGCGCAATTACGTTCATTGCTTCTCCAAATAGCCCTTCCGGTCACGCAGTACCTTTGGACGATCTGCGGGAATTGCTACAGAAAGTATCGGGAATTGTGGTAATCGATGAGGCTTATGTTGACTTTGCTGAGTTTTCGGCCCTACCTCTGGTGCAAGAGTTCGAGAATGCGATCGTATTGCGTACCTTATCAAAAGGGTATTCGTTAGCAGGCTTGCGAATGGGCTTTGGAGTCGCAAATCCAAAACTACTCTCTGGGTTATTCAAGGTAAAAGACAGTTACAATATTGATGCTCTAGCGATCGCAGTTGGCACAGCAGCAATGAGAGATCAATCCTACAAAAATGCTTGTGCAGACAAAGTTAAAAAGTCTCGGACACAGCTAACAGTAAACTTAAATAATTTAGGGTTTACTGTGCTTGATTCTCACGGTAACTTTGTTTTAGCGACTCCTCCAGAAGGAAATGCAGAATCTCTTTACTTAAAATTGAAAGAACAGGGAATTTTGGTGCGCTACTTCAAGCAACCTGGATTAGAAGATAAGCTCCGAATTACAGTAGGCACCGACGACCAAAACCAAACACTAATGGAAGCGTTAAGCGTAACCAATTTTTTACTAAGAGAAGAATAATCTTGAGCCTGGTGAGAATTAATCAATGAGAGTCAGAACTGCTATCCCTGATGATGTGTCGCTGATTTTATCCTTTATCAAGAAGAAGGCAGAATTCGATCGAAATATTGGCGCTTTTTCTGGCGTGTTGCAAGTATCCGAGGAAAAAATACGTAAAACACTTTTTGGAGCAATTCCTTTTTCTTACGTTTTGTTTGCAGAGACTTCAGAGTCTGAGGTTGGATTCGCTGTGTATGGATTTAGGTACTCATCATTTGCAGGTCAACCAAGCATTTGGCTAGATGATTTATACGTAGATGAAGAGATGAGAAGCCGGGGAGCAGGATCGGCATTGATGAGTCATCTTTTTCAAATTGCTAAAGCAAATGACTGTACTCATCTTGCGTGGAATGCTGATGCTCGCAACACTCGCGGATTGAGTTTTTATCATCGCTTGGGTGCAAAAATAATAGAGCAGAAGGGTAATCGATGTTTTCTCACCTGGACAGCAGTTGACGTAACTGCTCCTATCTAACTCCTACAGATTATTGATTCTCTTCTATTTGATGACCGCAACTACTACAAAATTTTGTAAACTTGTACGTTTTATGATGACAATTTGAGCAATCTATATACTGATTGAAACTGCAAGATGGGCAGAACTCATCGGTCAAGCGAAGTTGGAAGTTGCAATTAATACAACGCACTTTTTGGATTCTCTTTTTGGCTTGAAGGCGGGTATTAAAAACCCATCTTTGAAGTATTTTGATTAAACCCAACCCTAATAAAGGAATAATCAAAATCAACGCATAACTGGCAATAAAAACTAATCCACCGAACAGATCGATAATTAAATCAATCACTATACCGACAAGATTACCAAACTGAAGAAACTCAAAAAACTTAATCAGCAAAGGAATGCAGAATATGAGAAGTAGATGCCAACTAAGTAGCGCTTGCAACCCTATATTTTTTCTAATTGCTGTTGAATGCCAAAGATAAGCTATGAGGATTAACGGTAATAGAAATAAGGTTTGTAATAGTAGTTGTTTATTGGGATACCAAAACTCGGCTGATTCATACCCCTTTTTAATTGCTTGATATTCTGAAGTATTATTGAGAAGCTTAAGATAAGCCTCCGAAGCAGGATCTTTAATTAATTTAGTTTGGCGATCGGTGATTTCCTTTTCCTTATTGGCGATTTGTTTCTGATTGCGCTCAATTTCTGATTTTACGCGATCGGCATTAACTTTATTGATTGATTTTTCAGTAGGTTGACCAGCAATTTTTTCCAGTAATGTAGAATTATACTGACTTTGCAACGTTTGAATGTCTTGTTTTAGAGAATAAACTTCGCTTTTTTGTTTATCGATACTCGCTTTTAGTTGGACATTTTCAGCGGTATTAATCGCTTTGGATAAGCGCGTGTAGTTTGTACATAGATTTGAACTCTGACCCAATCTGTTGGAATTGTCAACAGCAAGAGATGGAGATGATTTATTTTGCTCAATTAGATTTTCAATAGTGGTGACATTAAATGCAGTAGTTCCTTTCTTATCGGCTGTTTGGTAATCTTGATATGCCAAAAAGCACGGAAATTCTTCGGATGGACTGAGTGGCCATTGGGAAATACTATTTAATCCACTAAAAACATTAACCAGGACAAAAACATCAATTAATATGAGAATAACTAGGCTGACTTTGTTAATCGGTTCATGATGAATATAAGTTGACTTGTGAATCAACTTATTGCTAATCTTTTTAATGAATGAGAACATATTATAGGTAGGGGCTAGGGACTAGGGACTAGGGGCTAGGGAAGAGGGAAGAGGGAAGAGGGAAGAGGGAAGAGGGTTACGGAGTAAGGGATAGAAAGAGCAGAGGTAAAAGTTGGAGTTGTCCTAACCGACGAGAGCAGTTACTATAATACCTCATTTACTTAATTAAATCATAATTTAGGAATCAGTACGAGAGGGATTCATCATTTCCGGTGGCATTGGTTGTCTAAAAAATTACCACTCTTATCTGTGTTCATCCGTGTTCATCTGTCTTCATCTGTGGTAAAAATTTACCCCCCGATAACAACAGACAATTTCTCGTTTAAGACCAAGAACGACGCAGATTGAAGAAACTTTCTAACCAATTTTGCCTAGTGGGATGTTGAGAGAGACGTTGCTGATGACCGTCGCTTGCTGTTTGCGAGTAAATATCAGACAAAGTGGGAAATATTGTAGGTAGTTGACTCAGTGTTTGAAATTTCAGACGTTGCTGCATAGCTAGAGCGATCGCATGAATCAACTCACTCGCTTGCGGCCCAACCAAGTGGGCACCGAGAATTTCACCACTGCGAAGAACCAAGATTTTACAAAAACCTGTAGTTTCCCCGCACATCTGAGCCTTGTCCACCCCCTTGAAATAGCGGCGCAAAACTAACACATCATCCCCATAGCGGCGTCTAGCTTGTTCTTGAGTCATACCTACCCGTGCAAGTTCCGGATCGGAAAAGATAGCCCAAGGCATATAGCGGTAATCAACCTTGAAAAACGGGAAAAACAACATATTTTTGAGGGCGATGCGAGCTTCGTAATTTGCCACGTGAGCAAATCGGTAGCCACCTAAAACATCGCCGCAGGCATAAATCCGGGAGTTAGTCGTTTGCAATTTTTGATTAACGTCAATGCCGTGGCGATCGCATTTCACCCCCACCCCTTCCAAATTTAAAGAATCAACATTGGGCTGCTGACCGACAGCAACTACAATTTCATCAGCTTCAAGCGCCCGATCTCCAGCTTGAACCCACTTTTTGTCATCAAGCCACTTTACTTGGGTAACTTGATGCCCCGTCAAAACCCGGACGCCCTCAGCTTCCAATTGCGCTTGAACGAGAAGCGCCGCCTCCGAATCTTCTTTAGTCAAGATATGGGAACTCTTCACCACAACAGTGACGCGGAAACCCAAACGCGCAAAAGTCTGAGCCAATTCTATACCTACGGGGTCGCCGCCGATGAAAATCAAGCTTTTGGGGATGTTGACATTTGCCTGCTGCCAGATAGTATCGGGAGTGAGATAACCAGTACTTTGCAGTCCATCAATGTCTGGAATTACAGGACGAGATCCAGTGGCGATCAGGTAAGCACGCGATCGCAGAATTTGCCCATTGACAACAAAAGCAAAGTGTGGTTTTCGGCAGAATTCCCCTTCACCAAAAATTACATCCACACCCAGAGAAGCCAGAACAGCTGGAGAATGCTGTTCGTCGAGGGCAGAGACTACCCCTTTAGCCCACTTCAGAGCGTCGGCAAATCGCACTCCCACGCCTAGCCGTGCAGATTCTGACTCTGGTTCCCAATAAACCCCAAAAGATGATGCTTCGCGCATCTGATGGGCAACTCGTCCCACCTGAATGAGAGCTTTGTTGCATTTAGAGCCTGATTCTGACCAAGTTGAACCCAGCAGCGGGGATGCTACCAACGCAACGCGGGCTTTTAGGTAAGTTGCCGCGATCGCAGTATAAAGTCCAGCCGGACTACCCCCGATCGCAACTACATCGTAGTCAACCATACGATTTTGGATTTTAGATTTTGGATTTTGGATTGGGGAATTTCAGATTTCAAATTTAAGATTTCAAATTCAATTTGCCATCTTAAATCTAAAATCTAAAATTCTCCCCTTCTTCCCTGCTTCTGATTTCTGCCAACCCATCAATGAGGCGTTGGTTATCTGCCACAGAGCGAACTGCCACCCGGAAATAGCTAGAGCCCAATTCAGGAAAGCTGAGACAGTCGCGGATCAGAATCTGCTCTTTTTTGAGTAAACTTTCCTGCACCTGCGTACTAGATTGTTCCGACTGCACCAGCAAGAAATTGGCAGCACTGGGGTAGGGATGCAAGCCCGGTATTTGAGCTAAACCCTCAAACAGGAGGGCTCTAGCCTCCTCCAGCCAATCCCACGTTTGCTGCCCAAAAACAGTATCCTTAATGACAGCTTGGGCAGCAGCAGCGGCTAAAATATTGACCGGCCAAGGGTCGCGCAGCTGCTGCCAGCGTCGAAGTCGATCGGGATGAGCTAGAGCATAACCAAGCCGCAAACCGGGCAAGCTATAAAATTTGGTGAGACTTCGCAGAATCACCAAATTGGGATATTCCTGCACTACCGATATTAGACTTTGCTGGCTAGAGGGCCGCAGAAAATCCATAAAAGCTTCATCCACCACCACCAGAGCAAATTGCTCCAGTAGTGGCAGAATCGTCTCCCTGAAAAACAGCTGACCCGTCGGATTGTGAGGGTTATTCAGCAGCAAACCACTCATGTGTCCTGAGCCCATCTGTTTGTCCCAGATCCCACTCTCCAGTCCCCAGTCCCCAGTCCCCAAAGGACACTTCACCACATTCGTGCCGAATGCCTTCAAAGCCCGGAAATAGTCGCCAAAAGCAGGCGTCACCAGATAAGTCCTCTGGAGTTTGGACAGATCCCAACAAGCCCAAGTCAGCAGTTCGGCAGAGCCGTTACCGGGCAAAATCCAATCAGAAGGTAGATTGTGCAGTTCAGACAGGGACGATCGCAGTTGCTGATAATCCGGGTCTGGATAGGCTACTAGGTCGCTCAGGTGCGCTTGAATCGCTGCTAAAGCCGACTTTGGTGGCCCCAACGGGTTGATGCTGGCCGAAAAATCAACAATAGCACCAGGGGAACAGCCTGCCAGTGCAGCTGCCCAAGCTAAATTCCCCCCATGCAGCGGTCGATGCAACAAAAAATTCGTCCCTGTCAAACAATTAACTATTGGGGCGCGACCTTTTCCTTGAACAGCTTGCCCGGAGAAAAGGCAGGCACCTTAGTCGCTGGGATTTCCATCTTATCCCCAGTTTTGGGATTTCGACCTTCACGGGCTTTGCGTTCGCGAGGCTCAAAAGAGCCAAAGCCCACCAGCGTTACTTTGTCACCAGAAGAAACCGCTTCCACAATTGCTTCTAGGGCAGCTGTGAGGACAGCATCCGCCTGTTTTTTAGTCACACTAGCTTTGTCAGCTACGACATCGACTAATTCGCCCTTGTTCATTTTCTTGCTTGAACTCCTTAGAAATCTGCTGTTAGTGATTTGTAAGCCCCATCCAACTGGCGTTGGCCTGGGGCAGCTGAATGATTCCGGGTCTTTTGAGGGAGACCAAGTTCCTCAGCAATGAGCGGGACTTTCAACTTAAAATCGCTGAAATGCTCATCAAAGCGAAGTTTCACTGCCCTATTCTAAGGTGTACTTGTCTAATATGGATCGATGGAACCTTTAAGATATATGGATTTCAGGATTTTTTTAAGCGATGCCTATAGCTAGGGACTAGGGGCTAGGGGCTAGGGACTAGGGGAAGAAGGGAATAGAATCAAGGGTTTCAGGAATTAAGAACGTCTACAGGAGCAGAGGAGCAGAGGAGCAGAGGAGCAGAATCTTCCACCTCTTCCCCAGCCCCTAGAACACCGATTCAGTAATATTTGGTGGTGCGTTTTTAGCTTGTAGGGGCGAAGCATTCGGGTAAAAAATATAGGTAAGAGCGATAGATTTTCTGCCCGAATGCTTCGCCCCTACGATTACTGAATTGGTCTTCTAGCCCTAGCCCATTTTGACTTTTGACTTTTGACTTTTGACTTTTGACTTTTGACTTTTGACTTTTGACTTTTGACTTTTGACTTTTGA
>NZ_JAIQZN010000113.1:17993-21703 GCF_023333585.1 Argonema antarcticum A004/B2 | reverse complement strand
TGTCCCCCTTGTCCCCCTTGTCCTCCTTGTCCTCCTTGTCCCCCTTGTCCTCCTTGTCCTCCTTGTCCTCCTTGTCCTCCTTGTCCTCCTTGTCCTCCTTGTCCTCCTTGTCCCCCCTATAACCAACTGTTTTTGACCACACCCTGTGTATTTCCCGATCGCTTGCCAGATGCCTGTAGGATTATGGCAGACTTATATTTGCACATTTGCTATCCACTCGTTTTTAATGCCCCAGTCACCTTTCACAGTTTGTATTATCGTCGGAACCCGTCCAGAGGCCATTAAACTAGCTCCGGTAATTCAGCGCTTTCAGGGTTCCTCATCTTTTGAGACGCGAGTGATTTTGACCGGCCAGCATCGAGAGATGGTGGATCAAGTGATGCAACTCTTCGATCTAAACTCTGATGAGGATTTGGCAATTATGCAGCCCCAGCAAACTCTAACAGATATTACCTGTCGGAGTTTACAAGGGTTAGAAACATTATTTCACCAGATGCAGCCAACTCTGGTGTTGGTGCAGGGAGATACTACCACTGCTTTTGCGGCGGCGCTGGCCGCATTTTATCAAAAGATTCCTGTGGGGCACGTAGAGGCAGGTTTGCGGACGGATGACCTGTTTAATCCCTACCCGGAGGAAGCAAATCGGCGTCTGATTTCTCAAGTCACCCAGCTACACTTCGCGCCGACTTCTTTAGCTGTGGAAAATCTGCGCCGTTCGGGTGTTGTGGGAGAAATTCACCAAACTGGCAATACTGTAATAGATGCTTTGTTGATGATGGCGCAACGTCAACCTGCTTGCAATATTCCGTCTTTAGATTGGCAGAAGTATCGGATGCTGTTGGCAACTGTTCATCGGCGAGAAAATTGGGGCGAACCGTTAAGGGATATCGCCCAAGGATTTCTACAAATTTTAAGTAAATTCCCGGATACGGCTTTGCTGTTACCTCTGCATCGAAATCCTACGGTGCGAGAACCGCTACAGGCAATGTTGGGTAACCATCCCAGAGTGTTTCTGACCGAACCTTTGGATTATAAGGAATTGGTAGGGGCAATTCAGCGCTCTTACTTGCTGTTAACTGATTCTGGTGGATTGCAGGAGGAAGCGCCTAGTTTGGGGAAGCCGGTGCTGGTGTTACGGGAAACTACGGAAAGACCGGAAGCGATCGCAGCTGGTACGGCCAAACTCGTGGGAACCAACCCAACCCACATTCTCGCCGCCGCAAGTGAGTTACTCAGTAACCCCAGTGTCTACAACGCAATGGCAACGGCTGTCAATCCCTTTGGCGACGGTCACGCGGCTGAACGCATTTTGCAAATTGTCGAGAATTACTGCTACAGAGAGATTACTGACTGACTTTTGAAATTATTGGTTTTGTCGCCCCTGGATTCATCCGTGGGGTCAATTCCATTATCCAAAATCATTTTTTTTTACTTCCTTCCTGCCAGAAGATTATCATTCTTTTTCCCCTCTGCCCCTCTGCCCTTCTGCGGCCTTTATAGATATTCTTTCAGCGAGAAAGGAGTAAGCGGTGTGTCGGGGTGGTCGAGTGGCGATCGCAATAGAGATATTTACGGGTTACTTTATACAAGCTTTACACTTTCGCGCCAAAATGGTGCTTATTTAAAAGAATTAGTAAAGATCTGATATTGCTTCTAGCCATATTTCTTAAGTATCTATTACAGTAGACATCAACAAACACCGTAAATATACCAAGATTCACTGACTCTTCAGGGTATTTATACATAAAGCTAGGAACTAGCTCTCCTAGTAAATACTGATGTGACAATTTTGTAGCTACAACAATTATTTTGGAGGAATGTATATGTCGTTCAAGATCATGCCCCTGGGTGACTCAATCAGCTATGGAGTGGTTAATTCACAAGTAGGTGATACGGAGAGCGGAGGTTACCGTACCGAATTGTGGAATTTATTTGGAGCGGATAATTTTAGTGCGGATATGGTAGGTTCCATATCCAGTGGCCCCAGCAACATCGATCGAAACAATGAAGGACATAGGGGGTGGAGAATCGATGAAATTTCCAGTTCGGTGGATGGGTGGTTAACCACGTATCAGCCGGATGCAATTATGTTGATGATTGGCACAAATGATATTTTACAGAATTACGATGTTAGCAATGCAGGCAATCGACTCAACACACTGGTTGACAAAATCACCAGTAAAGTACCTAATGCACGGTTGTTTCTAGGCTCTATTCCGCCATCTTTTAAATTTGCGGACGATGCAGCACAAGTCGCGACTTTCAACACTCAAGTTCTCCAAATTGCAAATAACAAGGTTTCTCAAGGCAAAAAAGTTACTTTTGTCGATATAAACAGTAAGCTAAACGAGAACGATTTAGCCGATAAAATTCACCCCACCATTGATGGCTATACCAAAATCGGCAATGCTTGGTACGACGCGCTTCTGCCTTTTACCGATATAAAGAAAACCACCCGGATACAAGCCGAGGACATGACGCTGACGAATTATAGCGTCGAATCAGGAAACAGCTCCGCCTTAGCCAGAAAGGTAATAAGTCTAGTCAATACACCAAACGCCACCGGCATCGCCTCCTTTAACTTTTCTGGCACGTCAGGCAAATACGATGTAGTCCTGGGTTACTATGACGAGAACGACGGACAAGCGCAACTCAAAGTAAAGATTGGGGGCAATCAGGTAGATCAGTGGACACTGAACCAAAACCTGGGCAGTGCATCGGTAAATAGTCAAACTAAGACGAGACGAACTGTTGCCACATCTTTCACCCTTAACCAAGGAACAAAGATCGAGATTCAAGGTACAGCAAACCAGACAGAGTATGGGCGGGTGGATTACGTAGAATTAATCCCTAACGAGATATCTTCAACAGCAAGTTTATCTGCCACAAACATTACAGAAGACGACGAAACCACTCACACTTTCTCCGTCACTTATACGGATAATGACGGTGTGAACTTGTCTACCATTGATGGTAATGACATCCGCGTAACTGGCACAAATAATTTCAACCAATTAGCGTACTTAGTAGGTGTCAATCAAAGCGGTGCTGATGTAACAGGCTTTTACCGCATCAACGCCCCTGGTGGTAGCTGGGATACAGCGGATAACGGCACTTACAATGTGGCGCTGCAAAACGGCGAGGTCAAAGATACTCAAAACAACGCCTTCCCAAGTGGCAATTTAGGAACATTCCAAGTCAACGTACCTCCGCCTTTGGGGAACATCCGCATTGAAGCTGAAAATATGCAGCGGACAACTTATCTGGTGGAGTCAAATAGTGCTGCTTCCAACGGTCAGTTAATCAGTCTAGCTCAATCTGGTGGTTCAAGCGGCACTGCTACCACGACCTTTAACGGTGCTAGCGGCATCTATGACGTAGTAGTTCGCTATTTTGACGAGAACGATGGACTTTCAACGCTGACGGCTAAAATTGGGGGTACGACGATAGCGCAATCGACTTTCAACCAAAATCTGGGCAATTCGGGGGCTAACAGTCAAACGGCGGTAACTAAAACGATCGCCACAAGTCTATCAATTAATCAGGGAACAACCATCCAATTACAAGGACTAGCAAACCAAGGTGAGTTTGCGCGAGTGGATTACATTGAATTCGTCCCCGTAGTAACACCTTCACCACCAGCTGACGTTACCCTACCGACGGCAAGCTTATCTGCTGACAACATTACAGAAGGAAATGGCACTACCCAG
>NZ_JAIQZN010000113.1:0-17893 GCF_023333585.1 Argonema antarcticum A004/B2 | reverse complement strand
TCGGTTCAGGTAGTAAAGTAATCGGTCTTCCCCAAACCAAAGGCTCTAATGGTATAGCTGCTACGACCTTTACTGGCGCTAGCGGCACCTATGATGTGCTTCTGCGTTATTTTGACGAAAATGATGGACAGGCTACGCTGACAACCTCAATAGGTGGTATCCAGGTGGATGGACGCACCCTCAACCAAAATCTGGGGAGTGGCGCTGTTGATAGCAAAACTGGGGTAATTAAAACGATCGCAACAGGTCTATCAATTGACCAGGGAACAACCATCCAAATACAAGGGGTCGCAAACCAAGCTGAGTATGCGCGAGTTGATTACATTGAATTCGTCCCTGTCAATCTAAATACGATCGATGGTACTGAGTTTGCCGATACTCTGACAGGTAACTCAGAAAATAACATTATTAATGGTTTTGGAGGAGACGATATCCTGATTGGTGGTGCTGGGAACGATAGCCTCAACGGTGGTGGCGGTGCAGATTTGTTCGTTTTGGCAGCAGGAGAAGGATCTGATGTTGTTGCTGACTTTGCAGATGGTGAAGATCGCCTGGGATTAGGTGGTGGTTTAACTTTCGCGCAACTTGCTCTAGCTCAAGGTACGGGTGCGAATCTGTACAATACTGTAATTGCGATCGCTAATACTGATGAACTCTTAGCGACTTTGAAAGGGATTCAAGCTAGTACAATAACCGCTACTGATTTCACTTCTGTCTAGAATAGCGATTAAGCCGTTTTTACCCCCCCTAAAAAAGCTATGCCTTACTCACCCAGAAGACCGGAAACTAAGTGAATTTGCGATCGCCTAAGAGTTATGAGGGAGGAATCGCACTCCTCATCCCCAAAAAAAA
The DNA here is from genome assembly GCF_023333585.1 of Argonema antarcticum A004/B2. Lineage (GTDB taxonomy): Bacteria > Cyanobacteriota > Cyanobacteriia > Cyanobacteriales > Aerosakkonemataceae > Argonema > Argonema antarcticum. The sequence goes on along the minus strand of NZ_JAIQZN010000113.1, from coordinate 17,041 downwards.
GCGATCGTACCCGCCACCTCCACTCCAAAGAAAAAAACCCCCGTTGGGGGGCTATATTTCTCAATGCCGTTATGTACGGCATTGAGCATTTTAACGATCGCCAATTACCGGCGCACGCATCATTTGCTGCAACGCCATCGGCACAGCTGTATCTTCTGTTTTCAGCGCTAGTGTTGGTACCGAGGCACGCAATCGGGCCGTCAGCTTCACCATTGTGGCATCATACATTTGAGTCACAAGTTTGGGATAAAACCCAATCCCAATAATCGGCACCAACAGAGAAGCAATAATAAACACTTCTCGCGGTTCCGCATCGATTAAAGCTTCGTGTGCGACTAACTCCTTGTTTTCCGGGCCATAGAAAATCTCCCGCAACATCGACAGCAGATAAATGGGCGTCAAAATAACACCAACCGCTGCCAAGAATACCACCACCACTTTAAAAGTGGGATTATAAGCATCGCTGGTCGCAAAACCAACAAACACCATCAACTCTGCGACAAAACCGCTCATTCCCGGCAATGCTAAAGATGCCAGAGAACAAGCTGTCCACATCGAGAACATCTTACGCATTTTCTGACCGACGCCACCCATTTCATCTAGCATTAAAGTGTGCGTCCGGTCATAAGTCGCTCCCACCAGGAAGAACAAACTCGCCCCAATCAAACCGTGGGAAATCATTTGCAGCATTGCGCCACTGGTGCCCAAATCGGTAAAAGAAGCAAACCCAATTAGCACAAATCCCATGTGAGATATTGACGAATAAGCAATTTTGCGCTTCAAGTTCCGCTGAGCGAAAGAAGTGAGAGCGGCGTAAATAATATTCACAACGCCCAAAATCACCAAAGCTGGGGCGAAAACTGCGTGGGCATCAGGAAGCATCCCCGCATTCATCCGCAGGAGGGCATATCCGCCCATTTTCAGGAGAATACCAGCCAGCAACATATGTACTGGTGCGGTAGCTTCACCGTGAGCATCGGGAAGCCAAGTGTGTAATGGAATAATCGGCAGCTTAACCCCGTAAGCAATCAGAAACGCTGCATACATCAAAAGTTGGAAATTCAGGGCGTAGTCCTTAGCGGCGAGGTAGCTCATATCGAACGTTACCTTATCGCCGTAGAACGCCATTGCCAGCGCCGCTACCAAAATAAATAGCGAACCGCCCGCTGTGTACAAAATAAACTTAGTAGCCGCATAAAGGCGCTTCTTACCGCCCCAGATTGACAGCAGCAGGTAAACCGGAATCAATTCCAGTTCCCATACCAGGAAAAACAACAGCATATCCTGGACAGCAAACACGGCTATTTGACCGCCGTACATCGCCAGCATCAAAAAATAAAACAACTTCGGCTTTAGCGTTACCGGCCAAGCTGCCAAAGTTGCCAGGGTCGTCATGAAACCAGTTAGCAACACGAGAGGCATTGATAACCCATCGACCCCGACTGACCAATTTAAGTCGAGTTGAGGCACCCAGGCATAGCTTTCTACCAGTTGCAGATTTGGATTGCTTAAGTCGTACTGGGTGTAGAAAGCGTAAACAATCAGGGCAAAATCAATCAGTCCGACTATGAGGGCGTACCATCGGACTGTTTTGCCGTCTTTATCCGGCACGATGGGTATCAGCAGGGACGCCGCGATGGGAAACAAGATTATCGTTGTCAGCCAAGGAAAATTCATTGGGAATAAGGGAATGGGGAATAGGAAATGGGGAGTGGGGGAGTGGGGGAGTGGGGGAGTGGGGGAGTGGGGGAGTGGGGGAGTGGGGGAGTGGGGGAGTGGGGCAGCAATTTTCTTCCTTCTTCCTTCTTCCTTCTTCCCTAGCCCCTAGCCCCTAGCCCCTTCTTCTCACGTTACGCCAAAGAAAATCACGGTGATGAGGACTGCTGCAAACACGATTAAGGCGTAGAATTGGGCGCGGCCTGTTTCCAAGTATTTCAGACCTTCACCGCTTAAGAGGGTAACTAAGCCTGTTAGGTTGACAGCACCATCGACCACTTTGAGGTCTACTTCCATAACTGCTCTGGCTAAGCGGCGGCTACCTTGAACGAAGAGGTTATTGTAAATTTCGTCAAAGTACCACTTGTTTTTCGACAGCTTATACCAGAAGGGGATTTTTTGCGCGATCGCATTCGCATCAATCTTGCCCCAAAAGTACATCAAGAAAGCCAACGTAATCCCAATCAACGAAATCGCGACAGAACTGCCTGCCATAATCAGGAATTCTGTCAAGTTTTCGTGTCCGCCTTCTGCTGGCAACTCGGCCACTAATTCTGTCGCCGGATGGATAAATTCCTCGAAATAGTTGCCAAAAGGAGTTCCTATCAAGCCAATCAGCATCGAAGGAATTGCCAGAATCATCAGCGGCAGAGTCATCGTAATCGGTGACTCGTGGGGAGAATGGCTATGACTGTGACTGTGACTGTGACTATCGTGAGCTTCTACGGTCAGTTCTTGCGGATTCATTGCGCCAGGGCCAAAAGCCAAACCCTGACTCTGTAACACTTCTGCCGTAATCTTGTTCCGCACATCTTCTTCGTTCCCCCTGAATTTGCCCTCAAAGGTGGTCAAATACATTCGGAACATATAGAAAGCGGTGATTCCAGCGGTTACCCAGCCGATCGCCCACAAAACTGGATTAGCTTGAAAGGTAGAACCCAGGATTTCATCTTTTGACCAGAATCCTGCAAAGGGTGGGATACCGGAGATAGCCAAAGTTCCGATCAAAAAGGTAATCGCGGTGATCGGCATATATTTCCTGAGACCGCCCATCATCCTCATATCCTGAGCATAAGCAGGGTCGTGACCGACCGCTGATTCCATCCCGTGAATCACCGACCCAGAGCCAAGGAACAGCATTGCTTTGAAGTAAGCGTGGGTCATCAAGTGAAACAACCCAGCGCTGTATGCACCTACCCCCATTGCCATTACCATGTAGCCCAGCTGGGACATCGTGGAATAGGCCAAACCCTTCTTAATGTCGTTTTGGGTAATAGCGGTAGTTGCTCCGATCAAGGCGGTGACAGCACCCGTCCAGGCGATCGTATTCATCGCCACAGGTATGTCTTCAAACACCGGATACATCCGTGCAATCAGGAATACCCCAGCGGCCACCATCGTTGCTGCGTGGATGAGAGCCGAGATGGGCGTTGGGCCTTCCATCGCATCCGGCAACCAAACGTGCAAGGGAACTTGAGCGGATTTCGCCACCGGCCCCATAAATACTAAAATCGCCAACAAAGCTGCCAAACCGGCGCTGACATAGCCCGATTCTACAAAAGCGTGTAGATGGGCTCCCATGACATCAAACTCAAAGCTGCCGGTAGCCCAGTAAAGACCCAGGATTCCCAGCAGCAATCCAAAGTCACCTACTCGGTTGACAACAAACGCCTTTTGACAAGCGTCTGCTGCTGCCTTGCGATCGTACCAAAAGCCGATCAGCAAGTAGGAACACATCCCGACGAGTTCCCAGAAGATATAAACCTGCACCAAGTTTGGGCTAATTACCAAACCCAACATCGATGCGCTAAACAAGCTCAGATAGGCGTAGAAGCGTACATAACCCGGATCGTGAGCCATGTAGCCATCTGTATAGACCATGACCAAGAAGGCTACAGTCGTCACGATTACTAACATCAGGGCTGTTAGATGATCGATCGTATAGCCCATTTGGAGATGAAAATTACCAGCCGACGCCCATTCCAGGGTGCGGAGATAGGGTTCGTGGCCTTTAAATTGACTCCAGAGCAAAGCAAAGGATAGAACCATTGCCGCTCCCAGCAGGGAGACTATAAACACGGCATTCAACTGCCGCAACTGGTTCGTAAATTTGTTAAACGAAATCAGCCCGATGCCGACTAACATCGCCCCGAAAAGGGGCAGGACGGGTATTAGCCAAGCATACTGATAGATCGGTTCCATCACTAATGCCTACTTTAAAGTTGTTCGCTCAAGGGACAGCAAAACCGTTAACAATTGTGACACACACTTGATTGCTTCGTCTCTATGAGTTAAACACAACCTCAAGAAAACCGGGTTTTTTAGGCCCATCCAGTCGGATCGTAAAGTTCTTCCCCTTTAGTGCTGAGTGCTTTAATACAAACACAGTCGCTTCTTTGCGGACAATAGCTCAACACTGTCCTAACATATCTGACTGTGGCTATATTTCTTGCTTCGCCCCTCTGCGCCCAAATCTGGGGGAAGTAATACCAACTAGCTAAATTTCGTCAAAACCTTGCAGAGAAAGGTTTTGACGACTCGAAGCAAAAAGGGTTTTTCTGATCGGATTTGGTATAAGCTCCGGTTCCCCCCAGATTTGGGGGGTTAGGGGGCGATTGGGTAAGTCCTGTTTTGGTTGCAGGGAGGAGCGTTAATGATAAAATACCTCACTCCGATATATCGAGGTGAGGTATTTAAAAATATTCGCTTGCGCCTTAAGTAAGCTATGCAGAGAAAGTTTGATATTCGATCGGCTGGAAGCGTTGGTGTTTGCTACGGTCTGCATAACCGAGGAAAATGGAATCCAATGCCGCAGACAGGTCATCCCGACCTTGGAAACGATCGAGACGATCTGCAATATGGCCGTCTTCAAACAAAATCAGCGTTGGCAAAGTAGTCAGTTGATAACTATGAGCCAGTTTAAAATTATCGTCAGCATTAATACCTACTAGCTTGACGTTTTGGCCGCATTTTGCCTGAAACCGAATTAATTGGGGGCTAATCATTCGACACAAACCACACCAGGGAGCCCAAAAATGAACTAGCACCGGAATGGGAGATTTTAAAACTTCTTGTGTAAACGTCCGTTCGTTAACCGACAGCAGCATGATCCCTCAAGCTAAGGTTTATATGGGTTTGATATGGCGTTGGGATCATGTTACATCGATTCGGGATCTTGTGACTTATTGGTAGATTTTAGATTTTGGATTTTGGATGAAAGGATTTTGGATTGTAGATCTCACCTGCCCCTCTTCCCTAGCCCCTAGAACACCGATTCAGTAATACTTCTTGGTGCCTTTTAGCTTGTAGGGGCGTTCGCGAAGCGTGCCGGAGGCATTAGCATTCGGGCAGAAAGTCTAGGGGGAGAGCGATAGATTTTCTACCCGAATGCTTCGCCCCTACGATTACTGAATCGGTGTTCTAGCCCCCAATCCCTTCTTGACTTTTGACTTTTGACTTTTGACTTTTGACTTCCCTAGCCCCTAGCCCTAAAAGCGAACGCTAGCGGTAGCCCGCATTAAAAGTGGGTGAGCCCACCACAACAGCAGCACAAAAACACCTAATCCCAGGTAAGCTGGCCGAATAAACTCCCGCCATACAAACGTTTGACGCCTTTGGAGCATAGCGAGAAAGGGAATGACAGAAGTGCGAGCTTTCACCGCTTCAAAGGCTTCGCCATAACGAGACAGAAGGCGGCGATCGCCATGCCAGACGCCAAACAAATGATGCAGAATCAAGCCAATTGAAGTGACTGCGGTAAAAGTGGTGCCGATCCAGAGAGTGTGAGCGATGCACCAGATTACCTGTCCCACCATCTGAGGATGTCTGGTGATGCGAATAATGCCAGTTTCATAAAGATGAACTTGAGGTTTTTCGATCGCAGCAATTTCCAGCAGGTTAAATGTAGCAGGATAGAGAAACAGGAAAGATACAGCTGACAGCACCCATACCAAGGGCTGCACTGCCGGTATATCCTGAACCTGCCATAGCTGCAAGCCATCGTACCGATGGTTAAAAAAGTAAAGGATTGTGACGACAGCTAGCGGCAGACTAACTAAAGCAAACAGAATGCGGTAAGCCCTGGGGCCAATCTGTTTTTCACCCCACGGACGGAGGGCAGCTAAACCGCTGTGAGCGATCGCAAAACCCAAAAGCAACCCCAGAATAGCGAAATGGCTAGGAGTAAGCCTTGCAAATAACATCATAAATACTTCAGAAATTTCACTTCGATCGATTCGCTCACAGTTTGTGCCACAAATATTCTCAGTGGAAACGATCCCTTGTTATGTTAATTTCGATTTCAGCAGAGGCATCACAACAGTAATTCGCTCTCCAGCGCGAGTCAAAGCCCATACAACCATAGTTTTTTCGCCCAAGGCTCCTTCCACCTTTACAGGTAAGCCAGTTATGTCTGACCTTCCTTTCACTTTAGATCAGTTGCGTATTCTTAAGGCGATCGCCGCCGAGGGAAGCTTCAAACGCGCTGCCGACAGTCTTTATGTCTCGCAACCAGCAGTCAGTTTGCAGGTGCAAAACTTAGAGCGGCAGTTGGATGTGCCGTTATTCGACCGAGGGGGGCGACGGGCACAACTGACAGAAGCCGGTCATCTCCTGCTCAGCTATGGCGAAAGAATAATATCACTTTGTGAAGAAACTTGTCGCGCGATCGAAGATCTGCAAAACCTTCAGGGTGGCACCTTAATTGTAGGAGCCAGTCAAACCACCGGGACATATCTCCTGCCCCGCATGATTGGCTTATTCCGCCAAAAATACCCAGATGTCTCCGTGCAATTGCACGTTCACTCCACACGCCGTACAGCATGGAGTGTGGCCAACGGACAAGTAGATCTCGCTATTATTGGAGGGGAAATTCCTTCGGAACTGGTAGAAGCTTTGGAAATAAAGCCTTACCTAGAAGATGAGTTGGCACTAATTTTGCCTGTAGTTCATCCCTTTGCTAAAGTCGATATCATCCAAAAAGATGACCTCTACAAGCTCCAATTTATAGCTTTAGACTCCCAATCGACCATTCGTAAGGTCATTGACCAGGTATTGACGCGCTGGGGCATCGATACTCGCCGTCTCAAAGTCGAAATGGAATTAAATTCGATCGAGGCAATTAAAAATGCCGTCCAATCGGGATTAGGCGCTGCTTTTGTTTCCATTTCCGCAATAGAAAAAGAGTTGCAGATGGGGTTTCTCCACCGCGCCAGAATTGAAGATGTGGTCATCAAACGAATGCTATCAGTGATTGCCAATCCCAATCGTTATCGTTCAAAGGCAGCAGAAGCCTTCAGCCGCGAAATACTGCCCCAGTTTGCCAATCCCGGATGGGGAAAAGATATTCTAGACACACCTTCATTAATTGGGTATTCCCAGAAAACAACTGCTGGTGAACCACAGAAAAGTGTCTCGACTAACGGCAGTTAAAGGAAGCGAGGCTTGAGAAGTCAAAAGTCAAAAGTCAAAAGAAACCAGAAATCAAGTTTTTTTTGCCTTTTACCTTTTAACTTTTGCTAATGCCCGACTACTATAGCAAAGTGCTTCGGATGCCTTACAAACACAGTGGCTTCCTTGCTTTGGACGATCGATACTGTCCTAACATATCTGACAGTGGCTATAATACCAAATTCCTAATCTATGGAAATTTACTGCACCCGTCCAAACTGCCCTCGACCCCTCAATTTGTTCTCGGATTTGGACGATCCGACTACTCTTAAGAGGGTGTCTCAAAAGTATTGTATAACCTGCGGAATGCCCCAGATATTAAGAGATCGCTATCTGCCATTGAAGCTGTTAGGACAGGGAGGATTTGGAGTGGCAGTTCTGGCACGCGATCGCGATACGCCAGCTATGCGTCGTTGCGTGGTAAAACTCTTCAAACCGGCTAGTGATTTAACGCCACAGCAGTTACAAACTGCTCAAAATCTGTTTTCTAGAGAAGCCGAAGTTTTGGAGGAATTGGGCAACCAACATCCCCAGATTCCCGAATTGTTTGCTTTCTTTGAATTAAATGTCCCCAGTTTTCCGCCCGGAAAGCAAGACCAATTTTTTTATCTCGTGCAGGAATACATAGATGGGGAAGATTTAGAAGAGGAACTAGATCGAAAAGCCAAGTTCTCCGAAAATGAAGTATTGGAAGTATTGCGGCAAATTCTATCGGTATTGCAGTTTGTTCACGATCGGGGTTCTATTCACCGCGATATCAAGCCTTCCAACATTATGCGCGATCGTCAAGGTCGTCTGTACCTGCTAGATTTTGGGGCAGTCAAACAAGTGACAAAAGTACCCTCAACTGGAGGTTCCACCGGAATTTATTCAATGGGATTTGCCCCTCCAGAACAAATGTCTGGCAGTCAAGTCTACCCATCAACTGATTTGTATGCTTTAGCTGTGACTTGTCTGACATTGCTGACAGGCAAAGAGCCGAAGGAACTATTCGATTCCTATACTAACAAGTGGAATTGGCGAAATTATGCCTCTGTAAGCGATCGCACAGCCAATGTTTTAGACCGGATGCTTGTACCAACCCCAAATTTACGCTTTCAATCAGCTCAAGAGGTGCTAGCGGCACTCACTCTACACCAACCACCGCAAACACCCCCTCCTGCCTCTATATCGCAGCTCGCCGTTCCCCCACCATCAACGGCTCAACCACCCCTTTCTGGGGTCGCCCAGCCTCCCAGTATGCCATCAAGACGTGCAGTTGGGGCCTTTTCCACGCTGGAATTGTTGGGTAACGGAGGATTCAGCGGTATGATGGCCGGACTTTTGGGAATTTCCCTCCACAGTCTGCTAGGATTGTCGCCGATTAGCATTGGATTGGGAATGCTAATTTTAGGCGGTCTAATCTTTGCCCAGTACCGTCGGACGATCGAAAAGGTCGATCTGCTGATTATTGGGGGTATTGGGTTTGCGATCGTCTGGTTTTTCCCTTTTTTACGTGCTGGACTAGCTTTTCCAGATTTCGTTATTTTGGTCGTTGGGGCAGGATTGTTAGCGATCGCAGTAACAGCTCTATTTCGTTTGATTTATAAACTACTTTCCATAATGTTTTAACTTCTAGCACAAAGTCTTCCATGTCTCAAAAAAACGAAACCAAAATTTTATTCTTAGCCCTCCTCATTACATTGGGATTAGTGGGCGGCGGCTTATGGTGGTTTAACGGAAAATATGGGTTCTCAGACAAGGAAAAAACCAGTCAAAATCTACCTGCTAATCAATCTCCGCAACAGCGCATCAGTTTCGGGAATAAGACTTTAATGCCGGGAGAAGTCCGACCGGAAAAACAGGCAGGAATTGAAGCGATCGCAAATGGAAACTTCTCCAAAGCTATTTCTAATCTGGAAACATCTTTGCGAGCAAATCGTAACGACCCAGAAGCCCTAATCTTTCTCAATAATGCCCGGATTGGAACGCAAAAAAATTACACAATCGGTGTATCTGTGCCAATTGGTACAGACCCCAACGGAGCTTCGGAAATTCTGCGCGGCGTCGCTCAAGCCCAAAATGAAATCAATCAAGCTGGAGGAATTAACGGGGTAAAGTTAAAAGTAGCGATCGCAAATGACGACAACAATCCAGAAACTGCCAAGCAAGTTGCCACAGAATTAGTGAAAAATCAGGAAATATTAGGTGTGGTAGGCCCTTATGCCAGCGATGTAACCCTAGCAGCAGGAACCGTTTATCAATCGGGACAACTCGTTGCTATTTCTCCTATCAGTACTTCTGTAAAACTTTCAAACTTCAGCCGCTACGTTTTCCGAACTGTTCCCAGCGATTACATTGCTGCAAGGGCTTTAGCCGATTATATGCTGACAAAATTACAGCAAAAAAACGCAGCAGTTTTCTTCAATTCTCAGAGTTCCTATAGCCAATCTCTTAAATCTGAATTCGTCACCGCTGTTTCTTTGGGAGGCGGACAAGTATCGGCTGAGTTTGACCTATCCAGTCCCGATTTTAGTGCGTCTAAAAGTGTTGAAGAGGCAATTCGGCGGGGCGCACAGGTGTTAATGTTAGCAGCCAATACTGAAAGCTTAGACAAAGCACTCCAAGTTGTTCGTGTCAACCGCAAACGGTTAAAATTGCTTGGGGGAGATGACGTTTATGCACCAAAAACATTGGAAATCGGCGCTGAGGAAGCACTTGGGATGACACTAGCAGTTCCCTGGCACATTGACGCCGATCCTAAATTAAGCTTTTCCCAGCAGTCCAGAAAACTTTGGGGTGCGGATGTAAACTGGCGAACAGCGCTAGCTTATGATGCGGTGCGATCGCTAATTGTAGCACTCCAGCGCAATCCGACACGAGCGGGAGTACAACAAGCGCTCTCTTCATCAGACTTTTCGACAACAGGTGCTTCTGGCACCATTCGTTTTTTGCCATCTGGCGATCGCAATGCTAACATCCAGCTAGTGCAAATCTTACCCGGTAACCGTTCTAGAACTGGCTACGATTTTGTCCCAGTGCCGCAACAGCGTTAGTTGTTCGGTTAAATGCGAGAACGGTCAAGTAGAACAGCAAGCTGGTGAAGCTTACGCGAAGTTTTTGCTCACCGGGCAGGGTCAAGAAATGATTACCAAGCTTGGGTTTGTTCGTATACGCTAAAGCGGATAAGGGTTTGACTGGCATTTCCCCATCACTGATACGAATTGTTGACAAGGCGTCCGTACCCACTTCTCTCAGGGACAATGGTATCAAGGGACAATGTATAAAAAATAATATTTTTTTAGGGCTTGCTGCAAAAGCCTGAAAGCGACTGAAAAAGGCGCGTCACTCAAACTTAGGTCAGCCTTTAAATCTTCTTTTAGCTTAGGGGCTTTAGGCAACTTAATTCATCCTGAAAAACCTTACTTTTCGACCCATTCTCGGAAAATCAAGCTGATTTGCCTAAAATATATCCCTCTGGTGACTACAAATTGTTATTCTGCTGAGAGTAAATGAAAAACTCGACTATAACACCACGAATCATACTAGAACTGACAGGTTCAAATTGGTATTCTTGCTTACAAGTTCTGAAAATAGCCCTGGAATCTGGTGGGTGGATCGGGGCGTTACTCGTAGTGGGCGAAAATTTAGAGCTATGTCAGAAGCTGGCACAAGCTGGCTCGGAAATAGTAGAGATGGCTCAAATTGCGATCGATTCTCCTAATTCCGACCATTTGCAAGGAAGTAGTGCTAACGCAGTGCGAATGACGGCGCAAAAGCTTTGCGAACCTGTCCCAGCAATCCAGCTAATTACCCTGCCTGGAATGGAAGCGAGTGTAATAGTTTTAAGCACCGGATTTAATTTGTGGATGCAGGTAGAACCCGTAAAAACCCCAGACAGTATAAATGCAACCTGGCGAATTTTGCTAGTTTTCGACTCGCAAAGCATTGCTGAGTTACTTGCACACCCAGCTATAGCGATCGCAGCACCGCAATGCTCCCAATTGACTGCCGCAGACCTAAAAAACAATAACAGCGCTCTAAAACGGTTGTGGCTACAGCTGCTGCCATTGGTTCTACCAGCTTCTTTGGTGATTGAAGAGCAAGAAAAGTTCTATACTTTTTTCGCCGAGGTAGACTGTGCCAACGGTTGCAGAGAAGCAGAAAAGCACGAAGGCTGCTCAGAAAATACATTTAAATTTACCCTAGCTTCACAGATACCAAGCGTCTGTGAATTCTCGATCTCACCGCTTAATAGTTCTTCACCTGCTCTTATGTTAGATCCTCTGTTTTGGGAGTCACCTACAGGCATTCTTTTCGAGTGTCTGGATGGCGGGATTTTAAGGGCAAATCCAGCTTTTGAGAAACTAACGGGCTACACAGAAGCTCAATTGCGCCGACTGGATTGTCGATCGATCACTCATCCCGAAGATTTTGCGACTGAGGTGAGGTGCATTCAGCAGTTGATACACGGGAGTCTGCAACGACAAACGCTGCAAAAGCGCTTCATCTGTCGCGATGGGGAGATTATCTGGACAGAGGTAACGATGTCTGCGATCGTTACCCCAGAACCAGAGGATAGCTACCTGCTGGTTTTTGTCAAGGATCTTAGCTCAATTCAAAGAGCAGAACAGGAACTCCAAAAGCGGCGACAGTGGGAATCACTTCTAAGCGAAATTGCCGCTACTATCCGCAGTACGTTTGATTTTCCCAAGATTCTAGAGATTGCGGTCAAACGGTTGCGATTCGCTCTGAGTACAGACCGGGTGGTAGCATATCGGTTGCAACCAGACCAAAGTGGTATTTGTACAGCAGAAGCGGTCGATCCTGCTTATCCGACGATTTGGGGGCAAACTTTCAGTGCCGAGACAATTCCCGCAAGCTATCTGAAAGCCTATTGCGAAGGTCGCCTTTGGCACGTGGCAGATATCCGTGCGGAAGGTTTATCCAGCTGCCATGTACAAATGCTGGAAGCGATCAAGGTACGCAGTATGATGGCAGTGCCGATTCAACGGGTGGATGAAGACTTGAAGCCACTACAATTGCGTCCGCTGTGGGGCTTAATACTGGTTCACCACTGTCGCACGCCCCGGCTGTGGACAGCAGACGAACAGCAGCTCGTGCAAGCGGTTGCGAATCAGGTGGCTATTGCCTTTGAGCAGTCGGTAAGAGTGCAGCAACTGCAAGTCCACGCAGAAGAATTGGAAGAACGAGTTAAACAAAGGACTAGATCCCTGGAGCGATCGCTACAATTTGAACAACTGATCCGCAACCTGACCAAAACGCTGTATCGGGGCGATCTTGAGGAAGATCAAATGCTCCAAGCTGCTGTGGAAGGGTTAGTACAAACTCTAGGAGTTGCGGGATGTTATGCCAGCCTTTTCGATCGGCAGCAGCTATTGCTTTCGGTGCGCTGCGAATACTTTAACAATAAGATAGAAAGCTTTTGGCCGATCTTATCCCGGCAAGAAAGAACTGGGAACGCAGGACGGGAAGTCGGGGAATCGGGGAACGGACAAGAATCGAACTTGCCAGCAGATTTATCGTTGGTGGGAATGCACTTGCCGCTTTTGAATTTGCCAGAAAACTGCCGCAGTGCTATTTTAGGTGGCAAAAGCTGTTATATAAATAATTCTGAAAAAAAACTACCTCTAGCCAATCGCCACACTGTACTCATAAGTCCCATTTGGGATGCACAAGGGTTGATCGGTACTATTTGCGTAGTCCCAGGAGCAGGTTTAGGATCGGTTTCCACGCCGCGTCAATTGGAAGCAGATGAAATGCAGCTTGTTGAGCAAGTCTCCAGTCAATGTGCGATCGCTATTCTTCAATCCCGCACTTGGCGACGCCTACAAGCACAAAACCACGAATTGGCAACCCTCAATCGTGTCAAAGGTGAGTTGATTGCCAACACCAGTCACGAGCTGCGGACGCCTTTGACTGCCATTCTTGGTTTCTCAGGCGTCCTGCTACAAGAATGCTTTGGCCCGCTTAACGTCAAACAGAAAGAATATGTTGACCGGATCAATAGCAGCGGTCAACATCTGCTGGAAGTAATCAACGATATTCTCGATCTCTCGCGAATTGAGGCGGGTCGTCTGGAACTAGAACTCCAGGTAGTTTTCATCGATGAAGTGGTACACACCGCGATCGATTTTATTCGGGAGCGAGTTCAGGAACAGGGTTTGACTCTGGAAATAGAGGTAGAACCCAGCTTGGAATATTTCGTAGCAGATTCCAGACGCCTCAAACAAATGCTGTTGAATTTACTCAGCAATGCGATTAAGTTTACCCCAGTCGGAACAGTCGGTTTAAAGGTCTATAAGTCTCGTCTCTTATTAGAAGGCAGACCAATTGACAGGATTAACTTTTTAGTTTGGGATACTGGCATTGGTATCGATCCTGCTGAACAAGGACAACTTTTTTCTCCTTTCTCCCAAATTGATAGTTCTCTATCTCGTCAGTATCAGGGTACTGGGTTGGGATTGGCGATCGTCCGCAAGTTGGCCGAACTCCACGGTGGTTGTATCACTCTGGACTCTGGCAAGGGTCAGGGGGCACGCTTCACCCTCTCTTTGCCCCTGCTTTCGTCTTCTGAGGCAATCTGACAACTTGTGAGAATGAGGAATGAGTTAAAAAATGCCCCACTCCCCCACTCCCCAGTCTCTGTTTACCGGCGTAGGGCTGTATCAGTAGGTAAACAGATCAGATTATCATCCTGGGTATGGATTAATCCCCTGCTACGTAACTTGCCCATTAAGCGAGTTACTGTGACGCGAGTAGAGCCGATCGCGCTACCGATTTGAGCGTGTGTGAGAGTCCAGGGTAGAGAGTATCCTTGGTCGCAGGGTTCGCCATATTCTTCTATTAAGAGGGTGAGAAATCCCAATAGTCGATCGATCGTGCGCCGCTGTCCCAGGGTACTCAGCCACAGCAGCTTGCGCTGGTGCTGGTAGCGAAACGCATCCAAAACCTCCCGCCGGAAGTGGGGCCAATTGTCTAAGTCGTGCCAGTACATCCACACTACAGACGTTTGGTCGATATGGGCATAGCTGTGGAGTGTAAAGGGTGACTGAGCTACAATTTCAAATGGTTGTCCGGCACCTACAAAGCCCAAAAAAGCTTCTTCTTGATTGACAGTGGAGGCGCGTGAGTTAAGGTTGCGATGGGTGGCGCTGACTTGGGCAACGCCCACCATTCGCACCGCACCCCGCTGTACTAAATACAGTAGCCCTGGGCGGGCTGGAATTTTCTCATCTTTACTGAAGGTGCGACACCGATAGTGTTCGTTCGCCCAGTCGAGTATGCGCTGCCATGTTAAAAAGGGCCTAGCTCCTTCAGGTCTGGGTGTATCTGAGTTTAAAGTGGTTGGTTGTAAGGAAAGAGATTGTTGCACCATAGGTTTAGGGGCCAAAAAGAGGGCATTAATGGGACGTTTATCGACAAGTTACAGGGAATATTAAATCTAGATTAGCTTTATACCAACTTTATACAAGTTTTACTGGAAATTCAAAGTAATAAAAGATACTTTATATTTTCCTCAATAATACCTGTTTTAAGTTTGTGATTTGTTATATTTGATGCAAGTTATAACCGTAGACAGATGGAATCGCCGGAAAGTGATGACAAGCGTCGGTAAAGGGCTGTGAATGAGGGTTTGCCAGTTGCTGAATATTCTACTATCAAGCATCTGCTGCTGCTTTGGCTGCAAGAAGCAATAGATTCGATCGGCCCTAGTTTGGGAATCCCAGGGCCTCACATTTTCTCGAATGGGGTTGTTGAAAATGGCGTTAATACAAGAACTCTGGCTTTATACCAGGTTAAAGATGAAACCAAAATATTGTACGTATCGCCGATCGCGCTCAAACTCTCAAAGTTATGGGGAATACCGATTACGGATATTGCTACGGCGATCGCACGAGAATTGTTGCGGTTAAATGTAGCGCAGAATACAGATAATGAACAGTATTGTATGGTAAAGGTTGTCGCTCCTGGTTTGATTCATTTCCAATTGAGCGATTTAGGCATATCAGCTTGGTTGCAGCGTTTGGTAGGGCATGGAAAGTCAAAAGTCAAAAGTCTCCCTTGTCCTCCTTGTCCTCCTTGTCCTCCCCCACTCCCCCACTCCCCCACTCCCCCACTCCCCCACTCTCCCACTCCCCCACTCAGCACTCAGCACTCAGCACTCAGTACTCAGTACTCAGCACTCAAGGAGTCCCAGCTTTTTGCGGTTCAGTACGCTCACGCTCGTTGCTGTTCGCTGCTGCGTCTTGCTCACCGAGAGGGTGCGATCGCGCTAGTGGAACCCGATCGCGATACCAGTCCGGCTCGCTGGAGCCTTGTTTCTCCCAACCCGATTCCCTGGCTGACATCGGACAAAAAACTGCGGTTGGTACACCCAGCAGAACGCGCTCTGATTTCCCATTTATTTGCCTTACAGGACAATATATACTGCCCTTACCCTTCCGGGCGCGAAATCAATTGGGAGAAAACGGCGCTGACTCTTAGCGATTTATTTGAGACTTTCTACCGCAGATGCCGGATCTGGGGTGAAGTCAAGAAAGAAGATCTCTGTTTGGCTCAGGCAAGATTGGGGCTGCTCGTAGTTACTCAAACCTTGCTCCGGCTAGTGTTACAAGACTTTTTAGGCGTCTTTGCACCCCTAGAGCTATAAGTTCATTGAGGAAGATTTGCCAAAACTAAGCAATACTTATCAAAAATTAATATAGATAAAGGGATGACAAATCTATTTCATGTCTTGTATATTAACTGGTGTGTGAGGAGCGAACCAGTAAGGAGACCGAGACGAAACACGGCCAGTCGTCGGTCTCCTTTCTGATCTAAGCGGTTTTAGATGAGAAATTTCTCGATCGCAGCAACGACGCCATCGTCCTCGACACTGGGAGCTACCCAATGAGCGATCGCCTGTACGTCTGAAGGGCCATTGTCCATCGCTACACCAATACCGGCATACTCAAGCATTTCGACATCGTTATAGTTATCGCCAACAGCCATAACGTTACTAGCTTGCAGTCCCAGGATTTCTTCAGCTAAGTAACGGACTGCGGTTCCTTTATTTGCCAAAGGGTTAGTGGCTTCAAAAAAGGTGGCGACAGATTTGGTAAGGTAAAGTTCGGCTGGGGTGTACTCCTGCCTCAAAGACCCCAACAATAGCTCGATCGTATCTATATCGTCACTGAGAGCTAAAACTTTCGTGGGATGGATATCTTGTCCGTCATCCGTACTAAGGGCTAGACGTAGGTCGCCGACTGGGATAGGCTCTATACCAGAACGTTGGGCATAAATCTCGGTTTCGGGAGTGATTTGGCGCACGTAGAGTCGATCGTTGATGTAGAAGTGTACAGAAAGTAGCGATCGCAGTTCCGGTCGCTCAAAGTATCCTAAAAGTTGCAATGCTAATTTCTTTGATACCGGCAGGTGACGAAGAACTTTTTGGGTAGCTGGGTCTTGAATCCAAGCTCCTTGGTAAACTATCAGAGGTAGTTGGGAACCGATGTCCTGGTGGAAGCGTAAAGCGGAACGGTACATCCGACCAGTAGCGATCGCAACCTTGACCCCTTTTGCTTGAACTGCTTTAATCGCCTGTTTGACAGGTTCTCGGATTTGATTGGACTCGCCTGCGATTGTGCCATCAATGTCTAAGACCAACAATTTAATGTCTTCGGCAGCTTTATTTTCCGGCATAATGCGCTTGTTTTTGCGATCGACAGATATTTCCTGCATAGTTGTTGAGCCTTATCCCGATGTGTCTCCCAGTCAAGGTTAGCAGGCAGCGTTAAAACTTGGGACTGGCAGGACTTGGTAAGCTGCTACGCATTTAATTTGTATGTTTAGCGGGAGTGGGAGAGTGGGGGAGTGGGGGAGTGGGAGAGGAATT
>NZ_JAIQZN010000112.1 GCF_023333585.1 Argonema antarcticum A004/B2 | reverse complement strand
AGCGCTCTTATCCCAGTTGTAATAAGAGCGCTTTAGCGCAACAACATACCCGGAAAGCAAGTAACTAGCAACTTGAGTTAACTAGCAACTTGAGTTACTTATCAAAATCCATGAATACTCAAAACCCTCAAATAACCGCCGAACAAGCACAAAAAATCCTTCAGAAATACAGCTGCATTGATGTGAAGCCTATAGAATCAGAATCGGAAAAAGCCCTAGTCCGCGAAGCGCTACTCCTGATCGCCAATTTGTCTGATTACCAGAATTTAGGTATTTGTGCTGATACAACAGAACAAGGGTTCTTAGCCCTAGAAAGCTATTTAAAGGGTTTGGGCTACAAAATCCCCCTTGACGCCACCGAAGCCGCCTCAATAGAAGGCTCAGTTTACATCAAATTCAATACCAACAAGGAATCCTATTATCTCGATTCCTACACGGGAAAGTATCGCGGCGTTCTGGTGTCTTGCCAATCTTCAGAAAATGAATCAATTAGCGGCACTTATGGTCATTTTCCGTTAGACTTATTTATGTTGGCTGAGTAAACGCTACAGTCTTGAGATTATTGTGATCGAAATCACAATATAAGCGGTAGTTAAATCACCCTAATAGGCGAATTTTTAAACGATATTTTTGTCATAGGTTGGTAGAGGGAAAATCTTAACCCTCTCAAGCAAGGGAATCTACTATGCAGACTAAATTAGTTAACTTTTTACAAGAAGAATTGGCGATCCCGGCATCCTCGATCGCTCTAGCGATACGCCAAAGCGAACAGTGCCCAGGCCATATCCCCATGATTCTGTGGCAATATGGACTCGTCACTTTGTCACAGTTAGACAGAATTTTTGACTGGTTAGAAACAGCTTAGCGGTTGCGTTACAAATATAGTTTCTATGTTTAAGCCGCTGTGAAGAATTAATAACCACTCTATTTTGGCTGTGTACTTTTTTATGACCATCTTGAAGAAACCGGGTTTCTGTTTTCCAAAGAAACCCGGTTTATCATATTTAAGAGGGTAGGTTGGGTTTCGTGCCTCAACCCAACCTACAAAGAATCGGCGAGGGTATTGTCATATTTAAGCTCTTATTTGCTGAAAATAGCTTGATAGCGCCCCAAGGCTGTCAGAGGGAAATGTTGTTGATAGAGGTGATACTTCAGATAAAAGTGACCTGGAAAGCCGGTGCCGGTGAAATATGACTCATCCCAGGTGCCATCTGACTGCTGAGTAGCCAAAAGATAGTTGATTCCCCGATCGATCGCATCTTTTTCAAACTTTCCCGTTGCTTCACCCGCCGCCATCAAGCCAATTATTGCCCAAGCAGTCTGAGATGCTGTACTGTTTCCTTGTCCTTTGAGGGCCGGATTATCGTAGCTAAAGCAAGTTTCACCCCAGCCGCCATCAGGATTTTGACAGCTAACTAACCAAGCTGCACCGCGATCGATATTATTGGCGTGAGACTGTGGGGCGACCAGAGACAGTGCAGCGAGAACTCCACTGGTGCCGTAGATGTAATTTACTCCCCAACGACCGAACCAGCAACCTTCGGGTTCTTGTTCGTTTTTGAGATAATCTAAGGCGCGAGTTAGACTGCGATCGTCAATTGATAAATTGCCACTACCCACCATTTCCAACACCCTTGCCGTCACATCGGCTGTGTTGGGGTCTATCATGGCTTTGAGGTCGGCATAGGGCAAAAGGTTCAGCCAATCTGCATTATTATTGAGATCGAAAGCCGCCCAACCACCAGCTTGACACTGCATCGTCGCAATCCAAGCAACGGTACGTGCAATAGCCGCATTTTTCAACTTTTCATTAGGTAGCTGCACTCCATTTAAAGCCATCACCACAACGGCAGAATCATCCACATCTGGATAAAAGCGATTCACAAATTCAAACGCCCAAGCACCAGGTTTTCCCTGCTTGTTTTTGACTGCCCAATCGCCATAATCTAGAATCTGTTTATCCAGCAACCATTCTCCTCCACGCACAAGGGCTGAATGATTGGGTGTCATTCCCGAATCAACTAAACTTCGCATTACCAAAGCGGTATCCCAAACGGGGGAAACGCAAGGCTGCATTCGATAAGTATCTTCGGTTTCGATCGCAAATCGATCTAGTGCCTGCAAACCTCTTTCCACAATTGGATCTGCCACGTCATAATCTAGGCAGCGCAATGCTAAAAGTGAGTTTAACATTGCGGGAATAATTCCACCCCAATCTCCTGTTTCTTCTTGCCTTTCCAAAACCCATTTTTCGGCGGCTTTCAGTCCTTCTTGGCGAAAAGGTACTAAATTCAGATTTTCGGCTAATTTGAAAGCATCATCCAAAATAACAAACAAATCTGTCCAATCGGAACTTCGGGGTAATTCAAACTTGACATTGCCAGCGCCTTCTGCATAAAGTTCGTCCAACGTGATGCCTGGATCGGTTATAAAAACAGGCTTGCGATCGAATACTATCAGCAGAGGAACAGTGCTACTCCGCGCCCAACTGGACATTTCGTAGATGGTGAAGGGGAAAGATTCTGGCAACAACATTATCCAAGGCGGTATTGAGGGAATCCCGCGCCAGCTGTAACAGCCAATTAGTGCCAGATGTAGCTTGGTAAAAATGCGCGTTTTGCTAATGCCGCCTCGTTCTAAGATAAAATCGCGTGCCTTTTTCATGGCCCGATCGCTTGACGGTACGCCCAGCAACCGCAGCGCCATATAAGCTTCCACCGATGTGCTGAGATTGCCTCCATCGCCGTAGAATAGTTCCCAGCCGCCGTGCGATCGCTGTTCTCTACGCAGATAAGTTTCTGCCTTGTGCAAAGGTCTTGTCTTGTCTGTACCCCAAACTTTGTGGAGTAGCACTACCTCTGCCATCATGGTGACGTTGGATTCTAACTCTACCCACCAGTAACCATCGGGATACTGGATGGAAAGCAGGTAGTTCTGAGAAGCGGCGATCGCCGCTTCGACGCTGGATACATTAGTTCTGTCTTGAGTTTGCATACTTTACCGTTCACTCTCAGCAACATCTGCTTAAGGCAGCATCAAGGAAAATGCTTAATTAGTTGCGATTTATAGCAGAAATTGGACTGAATTAGCAACTGGTAATTACCGAATCACCTGATATCATGTCCGGTAGCATTCTCATATCTGCGTGCATCTGCGTGCATCCCTCTTCATCTGCGGTTACAAACTAACCAACGATGAAAACAGATAATTTACGGATATCCTATACTATCGATATCACCGGACACGATATTATTTCTATTTGCTTATATCGTTCGGTAGATGAGAAATTCAATGTCAATTGCTATTATAAAAAAGTGTTTAATAAACATTCAAGGAGTCAAAAAAATGAATATTGTTGCTTGGGTAATTTTAGGTCTTCTTGCTGGCGCGATCGCTAAAGCCATCTATCCCGGCTATCAAGGTGGCGGTATTCTCGGCACAATTCTGCTGGGCGCGATCGGCGCTTTCATAGGTGGAACTCTGGTCACTTTATTGCAAACAGGAACTTTCCAGCTAGCATCAACAACTTTAAGTATTCCCGGTCTTTTTGTCGCTGTCATAGGTGCATTGATTGCAATTTGGCTGTGGAATTTGATGAATCGGAGAGCATACCGCTAATAAAGTTTGTTAATGGGGGTCTGACCCGAATGGCACGCACTCTTAAGCTGGGCGAAACCCCCTTAAATCTCGCGACCAGATTGAATCTGGGGGCGAGAAAAAACAGAAGGCAGAGAATTGGGCTGTCTGATGACTTTTGTTAATGGAGGGGTATGACCCCTCTATCGATCATCAGCAAAATGCACGAGTATGGAAGTATACAAACTATATTTCTGTACTGGCTAGCGCCACGTAACGAACTAAAAGATGCGATCGCACTTAACAGTAGGTACTTTTACTGAGCTATTGTTGGCGATCTCTTTGACAATTTTTTTTAACTCAATGTAACCATTTATTAAGTAAAAAAATATAACTAAACATAAAAACTTTAGATCTCGATAACCCGAATATTTCTATTGAGTTGCTATACTGGTATTTTGAATAAGAAAGAGTGAAGGAGCCAAAAAGATGGGTAATATTATTGCTTGGGTAATTTTAGGTCTTATTGCTGGTGCGATCGCCAAAGCGATCTATCCCGGTGCTCAAGGGGGTGGCATTCTCGCTACGATTGTGCTGGGTGTTGTAGGATCTTTCCTGGGAGGGATGTTATTTACTTTATTCCAAACGGGAAAATTCGTGCTTGTGGGTAGCAACGCTATAAACATTCCTAGTATTATTGTTGCTATCATAGGTGCGTTGGTTGCTATTTGGCTGTGGGGTTTAATCAATCGGGCTTCATAATTATAAGTACCCACAGGTTGAAAGCTGCTCCAAGGAACCCCACCCCCCAACCCCCTCCCCGTCAACGGGGAGGGGGCTAAGATAAGGGGTAGTTGTCAATGGAATTAGCTAGATATTTCAATTCAGGTTTGCACAGAAAATTATTATGGATTGATTCTTTGCTTTTATAATATTGTATCATTATCGCTGAAGTTATTAACTTTCAAAATGATTATCGGTGAAATTGGATTAGGCATAACCTTTATATCTTTAGTGATTTGGGTAGTATTGCTGTGTTTTAGGGGACAATTTTGGCAAGCAGATCAGCGGTTAGACGTTCCAGCGAAAGAACTGGAAAAATGGCCTTCTGTCTGTGCGGTAATTCCAGCCAGGAATGAAGCAGAGATGCTACCCGCGACAATGCGATCGGCCCTCCTCCAATCCTACCCCGGCTCTTTCAAGATTGTCCTGGTAGACGATAACAGCACCGATAATACAGCCAACGTCGCCCAAAATGTTGCCCAAGAATTAGACAAATCTCAGCAACTGCATATCCTCTCTGGCGAACCGCTACCACCAGGTTGGAGTGGCAAACTTTGGGCGATAGAACAAGGCATTCGCTATGCCGAAACGCTAACGCCAACACCAGATTATTTTCTGCTAACTGATGCAGATATCGAACACCACAGCACCAATCTTCGCCAGTTAGTAGCAAAGTCTCAGCAAGATGATTTAGACTTAGTTTCCTTAATGGTACTGCTCAGGTGTGAAAGTTTTTGGGAAAAAGCTTTAATCCCAGCTTTTGTCTTTTTCTTTCAAAAACTGTATCCGTTTCGGTGGGTAAATAACCCGAAGAATTCCACAGCAGCAGCAGCAGGAGGTTGTATTTTAATTCGTAGTTCAGCTTTAAATCGTGTGGGAGGTATTGAGGTAGTTCGCCAAGCATTAATTGACGATTGCGCTCTTGCACAAGCTGTCAAGAACCGCAGGGGAATCAATTCCCCTGCTAATAGCGAAAGTCCACTCAAGTGGAATAAATCTAGCTTTTCAGCCCTCTTTAGAGGAATTCAGCTATTAGCCAGGGATTTGAATCCCTGGCGGGTGAACGATCCCATAGAAAATTTCAATAACAATCAACAACCAAATATTCAAGGTAAAATTTGGTTAGGACTTACCAACTTAACTCGTAGCTTGCGACCATATCCATCTTTATCTAGTATCTGGGATATGGTAGCGCGTACTGCTTTTACACAACTGAATTATTCCCCGTTACTTTTATTGGGAACGCTGATAGGAATGACTCTGATTTATATAGTTCCGCCAGTTGGTGCAATAGTGGGTCTTTTAACGGGGAATTGGTTAGTTGCGCTGGTAAGTTTATCTACCTGGTTGCTGATGGCGATCGCATACTTACCTACACTTAAACTATATGGTTGTTCGAGCTTATGGTCTTTTTGCTTACCTGCGATCGCATTTCTCTACACCCTCATGACCCTAGATTCCGCTTGGCGTCACTGGCGAGGACAAGGCGGCGCTTGGAAAGGTCGAGTTTATTCCCTAACAGGGATTACTACAAAACCCATCAAGCCGTTTTAAGGTAATATCGTTTGGATTTACTTCGGCTACAAATTAACACCCTCAGATGTAGGGGCAATTCATGAATTGCCCCTACATCTGTAGCAAGTTAGTTGTCGTTTTTTCCAATACTTTCAATCCGCGAAGAGAACCTTTAATTAAGCGAGTTGCAGCAATCGGTTGGCGTAACATTCCGATCGCTAAAGGCAGAGATTGCAGCGAACCATCGGCACTTATTGCCGAATTGATATTGGGTAGATCGTGCTGAGAATCATCGCTAATTACTCGCAACATTGCCACTGCAAACCCAGCTTTATTTAAAACATTTAAAGCTGCAAATCCTTCCATATCAACTACTTCAGCATCGTATATTTCACCCAAGTGGCGTTTTTCTGATGCCGAATAAATTAAGCGATCGCTCGTCAAACCCCTGACCATAAAAGCTTTTTCCTTCAGATTATTGGAAATTTCGTCTGTGAAAGTGCGATCGCACATTTTTTCCGGCAATTTTTCATCCGAACCATAAACACAACTTCGATAAACCACAATATCTCCAACAGAATAGCGGGATGTCAGACTACCGCACAAACCCATCAGCAAAACTCTGGGTTGCTGATTATTAAACAAATATCCCGCTTTTTGCCACTCTTCCAGATATTTGATAATTGGCTTAACACCAACCGGAATCGGAAAAATCGGCGGGTTGCTGCCATTAACGCGGCTTAAACCTCGACTAACAGAGTTATACTCTGACCCTTGAGGAACTAAAATGGCATTAATGTTCATTAGACCTATTCAAAAAGTAAATCTCATCTGCGTTTATCTGCTTATATCACGTCCTTACGCATCGTTAGTGTAAGACTGATATGTCAAATTCTTTGTTGTCATCGGGGGTTAAATTTTTACCACAGATGAAGACGGATGAACACAGATGAACACAGATAATATCAAAGTGGCGGGCTTCTTCATCAATAACGGGATGGAAAATAGTGAAGAATTGATCGGGAAAAGGCCAGACGGACGAGCGATCGCAAATAACCCGAAAGCAAAAAAGGAGTGGAAGCACTCGGCATAGCCAAATTTAACAAAAGCTGACTCAATATTATCGGGAATCGATTTGGTCAATGCCGTAACGGTTGAGCAAAAGTTGGATCGGACGAGAGTGGCGCGATTCCTTCCTACCCTGAAGTTCGATCGCATCTCGCAAAACCGGATCGCTCACCGTCTAGGCAAAGGTACTCAGCATTTCCAGTTAACAAAGTGTCACGAAGCTAGGATGGGGAAGTAAGGAGTGGTTGTAAGGTTTTAACCTGTGGGCTAATTCTGAGAACATGATCGAGCCAAATCGCCGCAAAACAACTCTACGAGAACGCTTCAACATTTCCAGGTTAGCGATCGCGCATCCGTGGCTGACCTTGAGTTTTTGGATGGCGGTAATAGTGGCTGGGCTTCTGGCTTTCAGTTCCCTCAAGTATGCCCTGTTCCCCGATATTACCTTTCCAGTGGTAATCGTCAATGCCACAGCACCATTCACAGATACCCTGGAAACAGAGGCAAAACTTACCCAACCGATCGAGCAGTCCCTCAGCTCGATTCCAAGAGTCGGTGGTTCGCGTTCCTCCACGTATCCGAACCAAACAGTAATTAGCGTATCCTTCCCAGTTGGGTCAAACTTGGAGGAATCGAGCCGTCAAGTCGAAACAAAACTTGGACAATTGACTCTTCCCCAAGGATCGACCTACAAAGTTATTCCCTTAAACCTCAACGAGTCAGCCGCCGTCAGCTACGTTATCGAAAGTTCATCCAAAAATCTAGCCGAGTTAACCGCAATAGCGCAACAGCAGATCGTACCCTCGATCGCCAAAGTGCCGGGAGTGCTGAAAGTAACGCTCTTGGGCGCTACTGAGTCAACAGAGGGGCAGAGGGGGAGAGGGGCAGAGGGGGAGAGTGGGAGAGTGGGAGAGGGGGAGAGGGGGAGAGTGGGAGAGGGGGAGAGTGGGAGAGGGGCAGAGGGGCAAGACACCTTAGTGCGGTTCAACGGGGAGAATGTCTTAGCTTTTCAGGTAATCAAAAAAGGCGACGCCAACACCCTGGAAGTAGTCTCCAAGGTTGAGAAAAAAGTAGCTAACTTGCAGTCCGCCTTACCTGAAGTGCAATTAATTTTAGCTGCAACTCAAGCAGAGTATATTCGATCGGCTACTCAAGCAACGATCGATGCTTTGCTTGAGGCAGTTTTGCTGTCAGTTATAGTTATATTTCCGTTTTTGTGGAATTGGCGAGCCACTTTCATATCCGCATTGGCGATTCCCACATCCCTTTTGGGAACATTTATCGTCATGGCTATCTACGGCTTCAACCTGGAGACAATCACGCTGTTAGCCTTAGCTTTAGTCATCGGTAGCGTGATCGATGATGCGATCGTTGATGTGGAAAACATCATGCGCCACATTGATGAAGGAGAAAATCCTCGTCAAGCTGCTATTCACGCCACCAATGAAGTGGGACTGACAGTTGTAGCGTCAACGTTAACAGCTGTAGCGGTTTTTCTGCCCATAGCGTTGATGAGCGGGACAATCGGCCAATTTTTCAAGCCCTTCGGCATCACCGTCTCAGCAGCAATGCTCACCTCAATGCTGGTTGCTCGGACATTATCCCCTGTTTTGGCTGTATTTTGGCTAAAACCCAAACCCTCAAAATTCGCTGCCAAAGCAAATCATAGCTGGTCACACTTTGCCCAAAGTTATCGGAACTTGTTGAATTGGTCGCTCAAGCACAGGACGATCGTAATAGCGTTAGCCGTGGCTAGCTTCATGGCTGGGATAGGGTTAATTCCGCTAATTCCGAAAGGATTTATTCCCAAACTCGATCGCGGAGAGTTCAACATTACTTATAGGACTCCCATATCCGCAACTGCATATCTACCGGAATGGTTAAAATCCTCTGCCGGAGTAGAGACTGACCCTTTGAAAGAATCTCTCGATGTTGCTAAGCAACTGGAAGAGGTGGTGTTGAAATCTCCAGAAGTGCAAACAGTATTTACAGTAGTGGGTTCTCGCCAAGGTGAGGCGAATCGAGGCACTATCTATGTAGAACTGAAAAGCGATCGCAAACTTCATACCGCCGAAGTACAAGATCGAATTCGCCAGCAATTGCCCAATCTGCCAGGAGTCACCACCAGCGTAGAAGATATTCAATTCGTCGAAACCGGCGGCGGCGCTCAAAAACCCCTCCAGCTTACCCTCGTAGGCGATGACATCCAAGCCTTAAGCAATGCAGTCAAAAAGATCGAAGCTCGTATCCAGAAAATACCGGGTTTCGTCGATGTCACGATCGCAGGTGAAACAAATGAAGACGGTAACGTCTTTGAGATCGAACATCGCAATCGCAAACGGGCAGCTTATATTAGTGCTAACCTCAGCCAAGACTTAACTATAGGAAAAGCTACCGATATCATCGTCGCTGAAGCTAATCGGGTTTTACCCCCAGGTATTTCTCTGGATTTGGGAGGAGATTCAGCCCGTAGCAACGAGGTATTCACCAGCTTCGGAACCACGCTGAGTTTGTCGGCGGTGTGCATTTTGTTTGTGCTGATTTTCCTGTTCAAAAGCTGGATAGATCCCCTAGTTATTTGCTTATCTTTGCCTTTAGGATTAGTGGGAGCAATGGTAGCGCTACTCGTCACCAAAAGCGACTTTGGGATGATTTCCCTAATTGGCTTTGTGTTTTTGTTGGGTTTGGCAAATAAAAATGCTATCTTGCTTGTGGATTACATCAACCAGCTACGCAAATCCGGTTTAGACCGGACAGAGGCTATCCTTAGAGCAGGGCCAGTGCGCCTCAGACCGATCGTGATGACTACCGCTTCGACCATTTTAGGGATGATACCCCTAGCTTTGGGTTTGGGGGCGGGTTCCGAGGTGCGAAGTCCGATGGCTATAGCTATTGCTGGCGGTTTGGTAACTTCCACCCTTTTGAGCTTGATCGTCGTTCCCGTAGTCTACGATATTCTGGATGATTTGCGATCGCCCAAGCGATTTTAGATTTTGGATTTTAGATTGGGTTAACTCACCAATGACTAATTACAAATGATATCATCTTCTTACGCATCGGTCATCTAAAAAATTCATGTTCTTATTCTTATCTGTGTTAATCTGCGTTCATCTGTCTTCATCTGTGGTAAAAATTTAACTCTCGATGAAAACAGAAAATTTAACGATCTCGCTCATTTACTATGACCAACGATAT
This sequence comes from Argonema antarcticum A004/B2, assembly GCF_023333585.1. Taxonomy (GTDB): domain Bacteria; phylum Cyanobacteriota; class Cyanobacteriia; order Cyanobacteriales; family Aerosakkonemataceae; genus Argonema; species Argonema antarcticum. The sequence goes on along the minus strand of NZ_JAIQZN010000112.1, from coordinate 11,907 downwards.
CATCTCCTTACGCATCGGTCATCTAAAAAAGTCATGTTCTTATTCTTATCTGTGTTAATCTGTGTTCATCTGTCTTCATCTGTGGTAAAAATTTAACCAACGATGAAAACAGAAAATTTAACGATCTCGCTCATTTACTATGACCAACGATATCATCTTCTTATATCATGTCCGGTTGCATCGGTAGCGTAAGCGTGATGCGAGAAATTGTCTGTGGGAATCGAGAGTTAAATTTTTACCACAGATGAAGACAGATGAACACAGATGAACACAGATAAGAGAGTTATTTTTTTTAGACAACCGATGCCACCGGACATGATATTACCCATCGGGCACCTAAAAAATTCATGTTCTTATTCTTATCTGCGTTAATCTGTCTACCCTACGGGAAGGCTGCGCCAACATCTGTGGTAAAAATGTAACCAACGATGAAAACAAACAATGTGACGATATCACTCATGTACTAACGATGTAACCGGACACAATATAACCACTGACAACTGACCAATGACCAAAAAAGCTTTTGTGACAGGCGGTACAGGCTTCATCGGTGCCAACTTGGTACGCTTGCTAGTAAAGGAAGGATACGCAGTTCGGGCGCTGGTGCGTCCATCCAGCCGTCTGGATAACCTGCAAAATCTAGATGTGGAAATCGTCAAAGGCGATTTGAACGACCCGGATTTGTGGCAGCAAATGCTTGGTTGTCAGGTATTATTTCACGTTGCTGCACATTATTCGCTTTGGCAAGCCGATCGAGATTTACTTTATTGCCAAAATGTGCTAGGAACGCGGAATGTGCTAGCAGCAGCTCGTCAAGCAAAGATCGATCGCACAATTTACACCAGTTCGGTAGCAGCTATTGGGGTAAAAGAGGGCGGTGTCGCCGATGAAACCTATCAAAGTGCGATCGACAAACTCATCGGTCACTACAAAAAGTCTAAATATCTAGCCGAACAGGTAGCAATGCAAGCCGTTAAGGATGGTCAAGATGTCGTAATTGTCAATCCTTCCAGTCCGATCGGCCCTTTCGATATCAAGCCTACTCCTACAGGCGATATTATATTACGTTTCCTGCGTCGGCAAATGCCTTTTTACTTGAACACAGGTTTAAATTTTATCGATGTGCGGGATGTGGCACGCGGGCATTTGCTAGCCTTGGAGAAGGGGAAAACAGGCGATCGTTACATTCTCGGCAATCAAAACATTACCCTTAAAGAAATACTCGATCGACTTGCCGAAATTACAGGTTTGCCAGCACCTCAAAACACCGTGCCCGCCTGGTTGCCCTTAAGTGTAGCCTGGATTGACGAGAACATTCTCGCACCTTTAGGCAAAGCGCCTTCCGTTCCTTTGGATGGCGTTCGTATGGCAACACAAACCATGTATTACGATCCATCAAAAGCCGTCAGAGAATTGGGTTTACCTCAAACTGCGATCGAGACAGCTTTAAAAGATGCCGTAGCCTGGTTTAGGAATAATTTTGAATTGTAATGTAGGTTGGGTTAAGCAATAGCGAAAACCAACTTCTGTAAGAGGATTTAATCTATAAAAACGAATCTCGACGAACAAGAATTATTATCTATGGTTGCCGGAAACAGTTGAACTCGTTCAACGAATAGTTCGACCAGTTTCGGATCTAATCTCTTGAATAATAGCCGAGATTTCTTCCTCCGAATCGATGTGCCGCGATAAAACCTGAACTGTTGTTTCTAGCAAGCGATCGCTAAACATTTTGGCTAAGTCTTGCCTCAGACTCTGCCCGATATAAAACTTCAGCAAAGCTGTCAAAGACATATCTCGACTCGCTGCTACTTTTTTGAGCGATTCTAATGTATTTAATGGAATCGGGATTGAGACTGTTTCTGTTGGTCTTGGTCGCAGCTTTAATTCAACTTCTTCACTATTTTTCATATAATCTCCTTTCAGTAGGGGTAACAGGACGAGCAGAAATTATGCGAATTCGCACACCTCGTTCTATATAAACTACCAGCAATAGGCGCTGGGACAAGGAATACCCAATAATAAAATCACGTTGCTCATAATTAGCCGTTGCATCACTTTCCTGGTAAAAGGGGTCTGAGAAAACTTCAGCCGCCTCTTGAAAAGTAATACCGTGTTTTTCCAAGTTGCTCCGTGCTTTATTTGTGTCCCATTCAAAATCCAGATCTAGCAGTTGATAAAAAAAGTTCATTTATTCATTATACCACACAGACACTATGTTTGCACGCTAAATTCCCCTGGATCGATTCCCCAATTTACCCAAGCGATTGCCTCTCTTGCAGATGTTAAATTGGGTGGTACACGCAAAGCATGAATAAATCCCGTGCTGGGACAGGTCATCTTTAATAAATGAATAGGTTCTACATCCACATCATTACCAATTTTCAATAAAGTGTATTCCTGCCAAGAATCCAATTCCTCAACTTGCAATTCTTGACAGATGCGTGCGTAGCCAATCCCCAGAATTAGCACTCGCCGCAGTTCCGCGTTATCTTCTTCTAAAAGCCATTTCGGTTGCCATTGGTGCGGATGAAATTTACCGTATTTTTCAGGCAATCTCACGCCGTGAAAGGCGTAGACGCTGAAGCCGTCAGCAAACTGGATAGCGGGAGATCCTTCGGCGTGTAACCGTTGTCGATCGTCAAAATTCAGATAACGGGGCCGATCGCACACATAACAAATCTTTTCGTATGGTAAAATCCAACCACAATCGCCAACTAGCGACTGAAAAATTTGCCACTCTCTTGGCAAGTAAGCACAATTTAAAACAGCAATACAAAAATCATACAAACTGCCAGCACAAGCCCATACTTCCGGGCAAATGCTAACAAGATTAAACTGATGATTCGCAAGTTGATTCTCCAGTTGTCTCCACAGTTGGTTCCACAATTGCCTTTCCAGTTCGCTCGACAGATAGCTTGTCAGTTCGCTCCACAATTCACTTTCAACTCGACTCACCATTTGGCTCCACAGTAGGCTTTCCAGTTGGCTTGTCAGTCGGCTCGCCAGTTGGTTTCCTGCTTGATTTCCAAAAATTTTCCCAGCTGCAAAAGGGCTATCGCAGAAAATAATTTCAGGCTCTTGATAGCCAATTAGCTGATAAACTACTTTGATCGCATCAGCTGCTTTTTGAGGAGCGATCGGCTCTGTAGAAAGCGCTATGTTTCGCCACTTTTCCCGATAAACTGGAATTAGCGCTTCTTGCTCAGAAGTAAGTTTTTCAATCTTCGTTTGCGACATATTCTCGCTCAAAGTTAATGGAAATAGCGATGAACCATGAACTATAAACAAGCATACCGATGCAACCGAATTATCACACTTCTGGTTCAATTCCAGCAGAGCGCAGCTGCGATCGCAACTGCTCAAGCTGTAATTCTGCTCGTTGGGCTCTTTGCCGTTCTAACTCCGCTCTTTGGCTTTCTAACTCCGCTCTTTGGCTTTCTAACTCCGCTCTTTCATCTCCAGTTAGCAACAAATTCCCTTCACTATCCCACCAACGGAGCCAGGGTAATTCCATATTTTGATAGCGTCCTTGCCAAATTCCCAACTCCACCCCTAAAGGCGTAATCGGATAGTGACCCCGATCGTTTTCTACCACTAACTGATATTCACCCTCCATTAAATGATAGACTTCCACCCGTGCGCGGCTGACTTCATAAATTCCGTAAAATGCCGGACGAATGACATTTTCATAAATCCAAAATTTACCAGGTTTAACATCCTCTTGACCGGATCGCGATAAGGGCGTTCTGTCTCGTTCCTCTGACCCATCTCCCGATACAAATTCTAATACAATTAACGGCGATATCAGTTCTTGCCACAACACATAAGAACGGCGCACTATTCCGTTGAGAGTTGCTGGCACATTAGGGACAAAAAACCAGTCTGGCGATTCGGCTCCTCGTTCTGGGGGATCGGTTAAACGCCAATAAATTCCGCAATCCTGACCGATACAATAATTACCGTCGGGATGCCTTTGCTGGAGAGAGGGGGTAATTGAATCTGTTAACAGGATGCTTTGAGGATGTTCTTGAAAATTTTTCACAAATGTTCCGTCTGACTCCGGTAACTGAGTGTGGTCGGGTAAAGCTGTAAGAATAGTTGGGGGATTTGTTGTGGAAGTCATGGCACTCAATATAGCGACGCAATTGGGATTAAAGCAGGTTTTTTAGGCGGTTTAAATCTATAAAATTTATTTCATGTTCATCTATTATATATTCTTTCGGCATAAGCGATCGCACCGTCAGCATCTTGGTAAAACTGTCACTCGCCCTCACCCGATCGTCATATCAGTTACGCTAAACTACGCAAAACACCGATCGCGGTATTGGTTTGGTGAGAGGAGCGGAAATTAATGGCAATTAACTTACTACAAGCGCTGGAAGTAGGGAAATATATCGTCGGGCAGCGTCTTGCGGGCCGCAAACAATATCCCTTAGTCTTGATGTTGGAACCCTTGTTCCGGTGCAACCTTGCCTGTTCCGGTTGCGGAAAAATCCAGCACCCAGTAGAAATTCTCAAGCAAAACCTCACCCCCGAACAGTGCTTTGCCGCCGTGGAAGAGTGTGGGGCACCGATCGTCTCCATTCCTGGAGGAGAACCGCTGCTTCATCCACAAATTGATGAAATTGTCAAGGGGTTGGTAGAGCGGAAAAAGTTTGTTTACCTCTGCACCAATGGCTTATTGCTGGAAAAGAGTCTGGATAAATTTCAGCCTTCGCCCTACCTCACCTTCAGCGTCCACCTAGATGGGTTGCAGGAACTGCACGACAAATGCGTCGATCGCAAAGGCGTCTTCGATACAGCCGTCAAAGCGATTCGCGCCGCCAAAGCTAGAGAATTTCGAGTAACGACCAACACCACCGTCTTCGAGGGAACAGACCCCAAAGAAATGCAAGATTTCTTTGACTTCATCGCCACGCTGAATATCGATGGTATGATGATTTCCCCAGGCTACAGTTATGAGTGGGCACCCGATCGCGATCATTTTCTGCAACGGGAACAGACGAAAGCCCTCTTCCGAGAAATCTTAGCGCCATACAAAGCACGCCAGAAAAACTGGAACTTCAACCACAACCCACTTTTTCTAGATTTTCTCACCGGCGAGAAAGATTACGAATGCACGCCTTGGGGTAGTCCCAGCTACAGCGTTCTCGGTTGGCAAAAACCCTGCTATCTTCTCAACGAAGGTCATTACGCCAGCTTCAAGGAATTGCTGGAAAATACAGACTGGAGTGAGTACGGTCGAGGTAGCGGCAATCCCAAATGTGCAGATTGCATGGTACATTGCGGCTACGAACCCACCGCAGCAACGGATGCGATGCAGCCGAGTAATGTAGTTCGTGCGATCGGCAGCGTATTCGGAATGGTCAGTTAGTCATTAGTCATTATAAATGTAGGTTGGGTTGAGCCATCGCGAAACCCAACAAACAGCAGAAAATTAATGTTGGGTTTGGTTACCTCAACCCAATTACCAATTACCAATTACCAATTTGATGATGTTCATTTTAGAAGGATTTCTACTGCTTCTGATTGGGATATCGGTAGTTTTTTACGCTTGGTGCTACTTCTGCACCATTCGCTTTTTCTCTACCACCAAACAGGAAATTTACGCTGGCGATTGCCCAGTATCAATATTAATTCCAGTTTGTGGAGTGGATGAGGGCGCAATGGAAAACTGGACTTCTTTGTGCAACCAAGATTACGAAAATTACGAGGTGCTATTCGGGGTGATGAACCCTGAAGATCCAGCAGTTCCCCTATTGCAAGAAGTAGTTGCCAAATTTCCCGATCGCGCTAAACTGTTTTGCGGCTTAGAGGCGCTTGGCATTAGCCATAAAATTAGCAATTTGATCCACTTGCTGGACGCTGCACAACACGAAATTGTAATTTTGGTCGATAGTGATATTCGCGTTAATCCAGACTACCTCCGCACGGTGACAGCACCGCTTGCCGATCCGGCGATCGGGGTGATAACTTGTGGATTTTGCGATCGCGATCCAAAATCCCTCGGTGCAGCTTTAGCATCCCTCGGACGGTGTACCGAATTCATCCCCAGCGTCCTAGTAGCGCGAAGTATAGATGGCGGTTTAAAATTTTCCCTTGGCCCCACCATCGCCACCCGCAAATCCGTACTCGATAAATTTGGCGGACTGCAAAAAGTAGTTAATCGCATCGGTTCAGATTACCACATCGGTAACATGGCGACCGAAGTAGGCTATCGAGTTGAACTTTCCAAATATATCCTCGATAATGATTGCGGACGCGAAACCGTAAAGGAAGTTTTCCTCCGAGAATTGCGCTGGGCAAGAACAATTCGCCTCAACCGTGGACTTCAATATTACGGCTTAGGATTATCTTACGGCACAGTGTATTGCATCCCTTTACTTTTGCTATCCGGCTTTCAAAGTTGGGCAGTAATTGTATCTCTTGCCACAATAACTTTGAGACTTATTCAGGCACAGGCAGCTATCTACAGTATGAACCGTCCTAAACTTTTTTGGTGGCTTTGGGCCCTGCCCATTCGCGATTTGATGAACTTTGCGATTTGGGTAGGAGGCGCTTTCGGTCAAAGCGTATATTGGCGAGGACGGCGACTGCGAGTTCAATCAGGTGGGATACTCACAGAATTAAATGTCTCTTGAGTTAATCCCTCGCCTTTTATTCAAGAAAAGAAACCCGGTTTCGCAGGAGTTATATCATGTCCGGTGGCATCGATTGTCTAAAAAAAATAACTCTCTTATCTGTGTTCATCTGTGTTCATCTGTCTTCATCTGTGGTAAAAATTTAACCCTGGATTCAAACAGACAATTTCTCGCATCACGCTTACGCTACCGATGCAACCGGACATGATATTACCGGGTTTCTAGTTTTTGTTCAAGTTTCTGTGCTAAACTCCATGCAGCTTAAAACCGCTATATAGCCCCTAACTTTTACTCTGAGATCGATCGGCCCAGAGGAAAGGTAATATCCTTTTCTCCATCCCAATCTGTAAACGTATTTTCATCTTTGTAATGCCGAGGAGTTTGCAGCATTAAGCGCCAAGCCTCCCCCGCATCCAATAAGTTAAAGCGGTCAGAATAGTGAATTTTTAGTAATTCTTGAACCAGCGGATAATAGTCAGAGTTTATTCCTGGAAAAATATGATGCTCCGTATGGTAAGAGAAATTTAAATGCAGCAAATCGAAGATTTTAGGAACCCTGATAGAAAGGCTATTAATCAGCGGATCGTTAACGCTGGTCATTCGAGAGAGCATATGATTTGTATAAACATAAAATATTATGCCTGCATAGCCAATCCCAATCGGCAGAAAGTAGCTCAGCACAAGTTTTATGGGGTTAAATTCCAGGTAAGCTAAAATGCTCAAATGAAGCATTAAGATTATTAAAAATTCACCGGCGATCGCTCGACGTTCCTTACTATTAACGGTAAATGCAGCCTGAACATAATCAACTGATTCGTTATTAAACAACAGCACAGAAGTTAAATTGCGGAAAGTATGTACTCCCCATGCGGAAGTCATTCCCACTGTCAACCAGAAAGGATTGACTTCCGACGAAGGCACAAACAAATTCTGAATCCATTTGCCCCAAGTCTTAGGTTGTTGGTATAAATAATTGCGATCGGGATCTTTTAAGGAATTCGTTTTATTGTGGTGTTCGCGGTTATGAACTGCTTTCCACAATGTCGGTGGCATCCACAACAATGTTAGTCCTAACAAGCTAATAATACGCATCGCACGGACGTTTCTAATCGCACTTCCGTGCATCAGGTCATGTGAGCTAAATAGCAAAACAATGACGCTATTGCCCATGATGATTGCGAAAGGTAAATACAGCCACAAAAGATATACAGGCCAGCGATCTAACCCAGAGGCTATAGTCCAACCCAGTATCAAGATTATCAGATTAATCAACAGGATAACTAACTTACTACTATCAGGCGCAAACGCTTCAGCCGGAAGTAAAGGCCGCAATGTCTTTGCGTATACATTTTGCGGAATCATTGCTTCCTCATGCACACGATTTATTAAGTTTTGTAAACTCATCTCAGAATTGATCATGACTACCTTGCTATTTTCTCTTTCTTTTGATAGATGCAATTTCCATTATTTTCATGCTAGAAAATTGTAGTCATTGCATTTATAAAATGGCTGAAATTTTCTGTGACAGCATTGTACCACAATCTTCAATAACCATTAGACAAAGGATGTGACTATGACTTCTAGCACCATTTTGCAAGATATCGAAAAGTATATCCCAGTAGTAGGAAATGTAAATATCAAAAGTCCTCTAGCCTACAAAGTAACTCGTGGAGTAGTTCCTGTAGTCAACGCGGTGCAAATGGGAGTTGCAGAGGCTTATATTAACGGATTGGAAGTTCCCGATGCTGTCTTAGAAGGTATGTTCAATACCTTTATGCCCATCTTCTTTCGCTATTTTCCCTCTCTGCTTGCACCTTATGAATGGGTATTAACAGAAACCGATCGCATTGCCGAAGGTTCGCGGGATTTGATGAAGATTCAGTATGACTTGCCTCAAGATATGCTCAATCAGATGTTAGGCGATGGGAAAGTCATTTATCCTAAGTATAGCATGGGATTGTGGGAAAAAGGAGCAACTAACTTAGAGCAATCGCAGATGCAGATGATTGATGATGTGATTGAAAAGCTAGATATTAAAGACGGCGACCACATCTTAGACTTTGGTTGCGGTTGGGGTTGCGTACCAAATTACATTCTTTCCAAATTCCCCAATGTCCGGTTTACAGGAATTAATTTGAGCAAGTACCAGTGCGAATATATGCGCCAGAAGATGCAAGATCCTGAAAGCTATCTGAGTTCAGGTCGCTTCAGCCTGTTTGAAGGAGACTTAAATGATGCAAAGTTTGATACTAAATTTGACAAAATTCTTTCGATAGGCGTTTTCTGTCATGTTGGTAATTTAACAAATGCCTTTCAAAAGTTAGCTTCTTTTCTCAAGGATAACGGTAAGGTCTTTATTCACATCATCACGGTACGTACTCCCAATAACATATCCAGCGCTTACACGCACAAATATATTTTTCCTTACGGTCGTTACTGGAATTTTGATGCGGTTCCCAGCCATAACAAGGATCTGAAGACTGTAAACCGATGGTATCTCAATGGCACGAATTACTCTCAGACATTTGCCAATTGGCTAAAGAACTTTGATGACAACCAAGAAACAGTAAAAACGTTAGATTATGGCATGGATTATGCCAAGTTTCGCCGGATTTGGCGATTTTATTTGATTTGGTTTGTGCGTAATTTTGCCAGTTGCAATGGTGAAATTAATGGTAACGGTCAATTTTTGATGGTTCATTCTTGATGAGAGGATTTTAGATTGAGCCCACGGATTCATCTGTGGGCTCGATCCTCTAACGTTGGAGTTTTCGTGAAGACCCAGTTCACTGCCGCTCATTCTGCTGCCCAAACAGGTAATCAAGGATGCGCCTGTTCTCAGTCTGAATTCCTCTCACTTCAGACTGAAGTTCCCCGATCGCTGCTCGATCGGCCTCTGCGTTCTCTGCAAACCGCACCATCAACGCTGCCAGTTGGTCAATTGAAGACTGGGTAATGCGCTGACTCTCAGCCAGTTGGCCAAACCTGACGGCCAACCCATCGAGGTGTCCCGCGATTAGGTTAATCGCTTGAGTGTTTCGATCTGCGATCGCTGCTGACGACGACAACAGTTCTTTAACTGCCTGCATATCTTCCTCCAAGCGGTCTATTCGGTTTGAGTCTGGGGTTTGAGTCATTGGCGATTGACTGGGGGTTAACTGTTACTCGATTCATTAGAGGTTTTCTTCCTCCGCCGCTTTTTCCAATCCTCAATCAAGATTGCTACCATTTGAGAAAGTGAGGAGTTGAGAATCTATCTAGAAGGAGCTTTGAGCAGAGATAGCTGGGGCTGCCGCACTTTCTGAGAGTAGAAAGAAGCCGATTCTTCACCTTTGGCACACTGCCTAGTAAACTCAATTAAGTGATGAGCTACTAACCCAATATGAATTAACGTTTCTATTTTACCAGCTTTCAATATTGGTGAAGCCATATTCCAGAAAGTTTTGCGGTAACTACCAAACACACCTACCCTCAGCAGGATTTTACTCAACATAGTCAAACCCTTGCGAATATTCTCCTTAGAAGCACGCTGCGGACTGTTGGGAACCTGAATGCGGTTCGGGAAAGTATGTTCGGTGTTGTAAGCGAACCGTTGATATAAAAATTCTGGTTCGTAGGCAGTTGTAATGCAGCGACGCCACATTTCTACTACCTGTTCGTAAGGCATTAAAAACTCAACATTTGATTCGCGATTCTCATCAAAAACTAATCTGCCTTCTTTTTCTAACCTATCCCACAATGCTGTTTTTGGTAAGGCGTACAGTAGATTAATCGTCAGCATGGGAATGTTAGATAAACGAATAAATTCGATTATTTTGTCTGCTGTATCTGGCGTATCTGTATCTAATCCGATGATAATTCCCGATACCACTTCCATGCCGTAGCTGTTCAAAGTTTTAATCGCTGACAAAATCGGCATACTGAGGTTGTGATCTTTGGAAATAGCATGGAGTGCTTGGGGTTCAGGGGTTTCTATGCCGCAAAAAACTGTCCCGAAATATGCTTCGCGCATCATCTCTAAAAGCTTGGGACTTTGCGCTATATTTAGGGTAGCTTCGCAGGCAAATTGAACGGGATAGCCATTGCGTTTTTGCCATTCGATCAAGTGAGGTAACAGCTGCATGGCGGCGCGGCGATCGCCTACAAAATTGTCGTCTACAAAATACACTGCGCCGGGATTACCCGATTTGAGCATTTCATCCAGTTCGGCTAACACCTGTTCTGGAGTTTTCATGCGCGGATTGCGACCGTAAAGTGTGGGAATATCGCAAAATTCGCAGCTATAAGGACAACCGCTGGAAAATTGCACGCTGCCAATAAAATATTTATTGATGTTGAGTAAATGATAAGCTGGAATAGGAAATTCGGAGAGGGGTAAACGTTCTTTGGTTTCAAAGCGAATTTGCTTTTCGGGGCGTTCTTTGTGTTCGTCAAGATATTCGATCGTGCGATCGGTTGCATCTCCCAACTCACCCAGGTGCAAGATATCAAAATCTGGGTAATATTCAGGACAACCGGACACAGACGGGCCACCGATAACTGTGATTTTGCCTTCTCTGTGGGCGATTTCGTTAATTTTATTCAACTGTGGGCGCTGAATGTGCATTCCGCTGGCAATTACCACATCTGCCCACTTGTAATCCGACTTTTTTGCCCGATGCACATTTTCATCAACAAAGCGGATTTCCCATTCTTTTGGTAAATAAGCAGCTACAACCAGAATACCTTGGGGAGGCATAAAAGCTTTGACACCCCTCATCAGAGGGTAAGCGTGCTGAAAAGTGCCAAACGAGGGGCTGTACTTGGGAAAAACGCAGAGGATGCGACGATGATTGCGAGGTACGTAGTGCTTTCTGCCGGTGGTTATTTCGGGAACAGGTTGGTCTACAGATTTGAGTTTAGCAGTCATTCAGAACTTCTCCTCACAAATTTAAATTTGATGCTAGTTATAGCTAGGGGCTAGAAAAGTCACTCATTCAAAAGTCAAAAGTCAAAAAGGGGCTAGAAAAGTCAAAAGTAAAGAAGAGATTGGGGCTAGGGGTTAGGGGCTAGGTGAAGAAGGGTTTAAAATCAAGGGTTTGGTGGAATTGAGAATGTCCTAACCGCCAAGGCTGTTGCTAGTTATATAGCAATTTTGCTTGAGTTGTGCAATTTTTTAACGAACCGCACAGAGAAGAGAGAAGATTTCATATCATGTCCGGTTGCATCGGTAGCGTAAGCGTGATGCGAGAAATTGTCTGTTGTCATCGAGGGTTAAATTTTT
>NZ_JAIQZN010000111.1 GCF_023333585.1 Argonema antarcticum A004/B2 | reverse complement strand
CCCCTTGTCCCCCTTGTCCCCCTTGTCCCCCTTGTCCCTAACCCCTAGCCTCTTCTTAAACGGGTGCGGCAGGACTCGAACCTGCGACTCGCAGCTTAGAAGGCTGCTACTCTATCCACCTGAGTTACGCACCCACTTGTCATCTGTCTGCCTATATTATCAAAATTGCTAAGATTTGTGGTGCAACAGGGCGATCGAATTTAAGATCGGAAACTTTTCAGAGGGCTGGCGTGGAATAGGCATCTGATAGATGTACACTAAAAACCAAGAGAATGAGCCTTGGATAAGATAGTGTGATATTAATTTGCGATCGCAGTTCAGCCGCACCTGGTAAACCAGCATTCTGCATATCAAGAGTGTCGCAGGCGTAATTACACTCAACGCCAAGAGCTGCACCCGAAGGTCCTGACAGGAGTCAATTGCCAGTGTCATGTTTATTCTGAAACGGCAGGATGTTGAAATAACTAGCGTTCAGCACCCAAAGCGGGACCAGCAGATTCCCATTCTCAATTACCAGGGGCAAACGTTTCGCTTAATCAGTGTGTTCCGAGCGAACCAAGAGGAAGAAGCCAAAGCCTTCTGGCGGGATCTGACGGATAACCGAGGGAAAGCCTGTGTCCTATTGGAGGAACCGGAACGATATAGCGTCTGGGGCAAAATCCGTTTAGACCAGCTCACTAGCGATGTCCCTGGTGATGCTAAAACGATTGCTCTGACCCAAGCCTGTCTGTTGCTGCTGCAAGGGGTTTATATAGACATAGAAGATCTCTTAGGAGGCAGACAGGCTGGATTATTTGAAAAAAATCTCGCGGAAATACTTCAACAGTGGCGCTTTCCACAAGCAGACTCGCCGCAAGCTGTCAAAAACCTACTCACAATAGATCCGCTGAGTGCCAACCAACTTCCCCCCTGGGAAGAACATCATATAATCACCCTGTTGCAGGAACTTTATCGTCTTGGTAAACAGTATTTCGGGAACTCAAGCTTTGTCAGTCGAGCTATGGACACCTTACAAGACCTGCCAGCCGCCGATCAGGCGCAGTTTACAGAATGGTTGAATCAATCTCCCCTTGGTAAGCTGTGGCAATAGCGTTGAAAATGTATCGGATCGTTTTTAATGACTTGTATATAGCCAAGACAAAGAGCTTCCTAATGGTGAAATTTCGGATCTCAGCAGCGGTCAAAAGCTTATTGACGCCCGTGCTTTCCATCGCCAGCTATTCCCTCTATGAACCCCTATGAGCAACCCAACGGATAAATCATCCAGTCCTAAAACTCTTTTGCCAGTACGGACAATTGTTCTAGCTGGAATTGCTTGGGCAGTTCTGGCCCTTTTGTTCTTTTTGATATTTAGCGTCACGACAGGGGACAATCGTCCGGTTTGGTACTTGATCGGTACTTATGTTTTTGAACAGATGGCTTACCTGTCAGCTGCTTTACTGTGTTTTAGGAATTGGCGGAGTCCTCAGATTGTCAGCGGACGGAATGTCTGGCTGGGATTTGGTCTGGGGATGCTGTTTTATTTCATAGGGAACTTGCTGTTTGGCTATTGGGAGTTGGCTTTAAAGATCGAGCCAGATATATCTCTTGCCGATCCCTTTTTCATCGCTACTTATATTTCTCTTGGCTGGGGGATGATTCAAGCTGTTTCTTCAAGGCGGCTAAATCTGGAGAAGTGGCAGTGGGGAATTGTGGCGGGAATCGCCGCGATCGGGATTATCCTAGCCTACTTGATTGCTCCCCCCGACTTTTCCAACAAAGCCGAGGCGGCAACCCCACCTTCGATCGTTGCTCAGGCAACCGCTCCTGCCTCCCCCACGGCTAAGCCAGCCCTAAAAGCACCAGCAGTGCAGCCAACTGCTAAACCCAAGCCCACAGGAACAGCTAAACCAGCTACTAATGCTAAACCAGCCCCAGCCGCCTCAAAATTTTCTTGGATTGAGGAACTGGACAATAAATTAAAGTTTCTTGTCCCTTGGTTGAATCTGTTTTACGTGGTTTGCGATGTTGCCCTGTTAATTCTTGCCACAATGTTATTATTAGCCTTTTGGGGAGGCCGTTTTTCCCAATCTTGGCGGATGATTGCAGGAGCAACTTTGTCACTTTACATCGCAGATATGTGGTTGAAATGGGCCGAAAGAAATATAGATAATTACCAGAGTGGCTCTTTACCAGAAATCTTTTGGGTATTTAGTGGCGTGCTGTTTGCCATTGGAGCTGCCCTCGAATACGATACATCAAGCCGTTCCCGCCGCACTGGTGGTGGGCGTAGACGCCCTGGAAATTAAGCTTTATGACCGCTAAAAAATTAACTCAAGCTGACAAATCTGAGATCCTTAAGCTCTACAGAAATCCAGAAGAAACAACCTCAACATTGGCTCGCCGCTATGATGTGAGCCACTCTACTATTAGTCGCTTGCTAAAAAGCACTTTGTCACCTGATGACTACGAAATATTAATTCAGCAAAAACGTTCGATGCGTCCGCACACAGCCGTTTCTGAACCGGAAGCGCCTGTAGTGGAAGACCCGAAACGCGAAGCCACCGATGATGCAATAGAAGGATCGCCGGGTCTCAACAGACGCCTGCGACGGCGTTCCTCCGCGACATCTGCTTCTGTAAGCGAACATCTAAGAGTGTCAGAAAAAGTTTCATCGCCACGGTTAGATCTTCGGGCCTCAAGCACTGCTACAAAGGACGACGATTTGCTGGATGAACCATACAGTGGGTCAAATAGCAGAATCAAAGAAATGCTGGGGGAAGATCTGCTAGACACTGAAGACGATCTTGCAGATTTGGATGATGACGATCGCGATGATGATGATGATGATTTAGACTACACCGACGATGAAGATGACCTGGATGAGGAAATTATCCTCCCCAAAAGGCGGGTGCCAAGCAACGCCGTAGTTCGGGTTTTGCCATTGTCGGAGGCGTCTTTTCCCAAACCGTGCTATTTGGTGGTAGACCGTGCGGCAGAATTAATCACGCGACCGCTAAAGGATTTTGGCGACTTGGGTCAGATCCCCAATGAGGAAGTTCAGCAGAGGACTCTGCCGGTTTTTGACAACCACAGAGTAGCTCGCCGTTTTTCCAACCGCGCCCAGCGAGTGATTAAGGTTCCTGATGGCAAGATTCTCCAGAAGGCTTCTCCCTATTTGAAAGCTAAAGGTATTACGCGACTGTTAATAGATGGTCAGGTTTATTCGTTGCCAACAACTTAGATTCAAACCTAATAGCCGGTCGGTTTTCTGACTGGCTGCGCCTACAGACAGACTACTCTACGGTGAAGCGATCGCATAACCTGTGCTTTGGTGTAGGCCACGCCCCTACACCACACATCGGATTGCGTTTTTTCTCAACTTGAAGAGACTGGGGCTGGACGCATTCCCCAGTATAAAACGCCGAAAAGGTATCCCAGTCATAGTTGCTTCTATAGCAACCGCCAGGGCGGTTAGGGCATCCTAAAACGCCAGAACCAATTCACAGCAAGCATTTCACTTTTGAATGAGTGAATGAATGACTTTTGCTATATCACTGATGATACCTCTAAGGAAGTTATACATATTCTTTGTAATACTTGAGAAGTCTACATCTCCCTATGGGTAGGTGTAGGAACTTCACAACAGAGTTGCTTTTCATAATTGAAAATATTTGTAACATAAATTACCCGCTCTGCTAGAATTGCCTACTTTTAAATAGTAAAATCTTTATTAAGAGATCGCAGTTTATTCCAAACTAGCCCTCTCTCGATCATCCAGAATTAAAACTGGCTACTCAATGCGAGCCGCTATTTTGTTTTTTCAAGCGGTTTAAGTATCGCTTCTCTCAAAAACTATCCTCGATAGTTTTTGAGACAAATTTTCAATAACTAGAGGCAGTGAGAATATGAAAGTTAGCGAGATCCTAAAGCTTTATGAAGAGGGAAACAGAAATTTTGCTGGGGTCGATCTCAGTGGAGCCGATTTAACAGAAGTTACTCTAATAGGTGTAAACCTTACAGGCGCTAATCTAAGGGGAGCGAATTTCAGTCGTGCTTGTTTAACCAAGTCAGACCTGAGTGGCGCGTTACTAAACTGGGCGAATCTAACATTTGCCAAACTGGGCGAAGCCAAACTGGTCGAGGCAGATTTAATGAAAGCTCAGCTGAGCGGTGCTTTTTTTGTAAAATCAAAACTACCCGGAGCAAGATTGAGCGGTGCTAATCTCAGCGGTGCTAATTTCCGAGGCGCTAATCTTTGGGGTGCGAATCTCTGCGGGGCTAATTTGCAAAGAATCAATCTACGAGGATCTAACCTCAGCGGAGCCAATCTTAACTGGGCAAATCTACAAGGTGCTAGATTGAGTGGGGCGATGCTGTATGGCGCTTTATTAAATGGTGTCAATCTCAGCGGAGCATTTTTGAATGGACTTGATTTGAGTGGCGTGGAGTTAGATGGAGTTAATATTAGCGAAGCAAAACTGAGTGGCGCTAACTTGGAAGGAGCTAATCTGATGGCAGCGGATCTAAGTGAAGGGGTACTGCGGGGGGTAAACTTGACAGGGGCAGATTTGACAGGCGCGAATCTGACAAAAGCTTGCTTGGAAAAAGCCAACTTGAAATGGACAAGGTTGAGTCAGGCAGACTTGACTGATGCAAACCTCACAGATGCCACATTGACAGGGGCAAATATTGAGGGGGCCAAATTTACAGGTACAGTATTACCAAGAGGAACTAGAGAGTATTTTTACTTAGTTACAACTGATACGGCGGTGTAGTGGAAGGCGGTTGCAGGTGATGGATAACGGTGCTGAAACAGTTCGCTATGGTGTGGTACTGGTGACGGCTGGTACGCGGGAGGAAGGGGAAGCGATCGCACAAAATTTAGTAGAAGCAAAACTCGCCGCTTGCGTCAGTTTGATACCAATTAATTCTATTTACACTTGGCAAGGTGTTCTGCATAAAGAAGAAGAGTGGCAACTTTTAATTAAAACCGATCTGGCTAAATTTGAAATTCTGGAAGCAAAGATTCGAGAGTTGCATTCTTACGAAGTGCCAGAAATTATTGCTTTGCCGTTGGTTGCTGGTTCTGAGCCTTATTTGGCGTGGATTTCGGAACAAGTGAAAGCGTAGGAATTATTCACAGGCTATCCTAGAAATTACGATCGCTTAGAAGGATATCCGCCATGAGTGAAGCCGCAACTAAAGGAGTTCGCTGGAATAGCACAGATTTAGAATTCCTGCCGGAAAATGTCGGTACACGCTACGAAATTATCGATGGTGATTTGTTTACATCTAGACCCTTCCACTGGAATCATCAACAAACTTGTGGGAATATCTGCATAGAACTTGAGAGTTGGTCAAGCTCAAGTGGTTTAGGAGAGGCAGTAGTAAGTCCCGGCATAGTGTTTAGCGAATCAGACGATGTAATACCGGACGTAGTTTGGATTAGCAATGAAAGATTAGCCATTTTACTAGATGATGCGGGACATTTGACTGGTGCGCCTGAGTTGGTAGTAGAGGTTTTATCTGCTGGTACAGAGAATGTACGTCGAGATAAAGAAGCTAAACTGAAACTTTATTCTACACGGGGAGTTGAGGAATATTGGATTGCTGATTGGAGGTTACAAAAAGTCGAGGTTTATCGGCGGGAAAATGCGCGGTTGGTATTGGTGGAAACCTTGATGGGTGATGATGAATTGAGTTCGCCTTTGTTGCCTAGTTTTAGCTGTGTTGTGTCGAGGTTTTTTGTGTAGGAAAAGCTTGTTGAAAAGTCTTGATAGCATCAACATGATTGACCATATTGATGCAACGCAACAACAAATCGAGATCGATTCCTTTCACTTCTTCACTACTGGAAATTTTTTCATAATAAAATTCATTTCCTTCTCCCCGCAGGTGATAAATTTCTAACACTCCATCTTCCCAGAACCACACTTCCTTGATCTTCAGCCGCTTGTAGGCTTCCAACTTGTTAATACCGCCACTGGAAAACACGATTTCGATCGCTAAATCGGGACGCACTCGACCAGGAGCAAGTTTATAAGATTCATCCGCCTCTCGCTTGACGGCGGCGGTTTCATTTTCCAGGGTCATTGAGCCAGTTGGAGTAAAGTCAAATCCTGCCATCAGCAGGTAAAGCTCCAACAATGCAGCAATCCTCTTTTTAACAGTTTCGTGGGGTTCTCCCGGCATTCGTCGTATCTCCAAAATTCCTTCTAAGAAAGAAAGTCGATAGCCTGGACGGTCTAACAATTGCTCAACTGCTTTGAACTCTCTCCAGGTCAGTCCCTCAAATAAAAGGGGTGATTCTTTTGTGGGTGTTGCGATCGCTGTTGGGGCCATTTGAGTCTCCAGTCTGTTTCCAGATGAGAAATTAGTAATAAACTCAAAAGTGGGTAGGTGTCTTGCTTACCCCATATTTAAAATATTTTACAGGGCTTTTCAGGTGAGTGAGGTGCAGAGAAACCCGGTTTCTTGAAGAAACCGGGTTTCTGGGGTTTTGTAGGGACACGGCGGCATAAATATTCATCTATAATGCAAAATATTAAATGATGCCGTGTCCCTACCGCAGCTGATTTGAGTGAGGATGATTTCAAGTTGTAGACTATCAACAATGAAATATGAAAAGCGAACTTATCAAGTTAACTTATCAAGTACAACTCCAAGCAGGTGAAAAGTTAAATCTGCCAGCATCTTTAGTTGAGAGCTTGGGTGCAGGTGATTGGATCATCACTATTGAGAAAATCAATACTATGCCTGAAACCATCCGCAACCATGACGCATTTTTGAATAGTTACGCACCTGAAGATGAGGGGTTGTATGATGACTATCCAGGCGGGTGATTTTTGGGTGGCGGAAATTAGGTTTACGGATGGAAGTGCATCTAAAAAGCGTCCTATCCTTGTACTTTGGTTGGATAGGCAGGATATTGTGGCAGCAGCCGTCACCTCTACTGTACCGCGCAGTCAGACTGATGTCGCGCTTAACGACTGGCAGACAAGTGGTTTGCGGGTTGCTTCAACAGTGCGATTGTCAAGATTGGATTGTTTGGAGCAATCTTTATTGCTGTATAAATTGGGTCATATTTCTGATGATGATGCAGTGCGATTACAGGAGGTATGGGTGATGTATGTTAAGCCTCAGTTTTAATTTAACTATAAACTTGAGCGATCGCTGTTGGGGTCATTTGAGTGTCCAGTCTGTTTCCAGATGAGAAATTAGAAATAAACTCAAAGCTGGGCAGGCATCCCGCCCACCCCATATCTAAAATATTTTAACTTGGTGGAAGCGTTAGAGGCACAGTTGAGATCCCAAACAGTCTATAACTTGACTTTTTGTTTTGACTGCATATAGTAGTATAAAGTCTTCGATATAACTTCCTGAGCAACAGCTTTAACCACATTTATACTGACGCTATTACCCATTTGATAGTATGTTTTATCATCGTCAGAATGAAGAATAAAACTATCTGGAAAACCTTGTAATCGTGCGGCTTCACGGGGAGTAATCCGGCGAACTCTATTTTGATGATAAACACCTAATCTATTTGCATCGCTAGCAACAATGGTTACAGAAATTTTATTTGGATCGAGAAACTTATAAACTTCAAACGAAAAGTTTCCCGACACAGGCTTATACTTACCATTGACAATTTGCAAATACTTTTTGGCAACGAGAGATTCCAGAATTTCATCAAGTTGAGAATGAGCGAAGAAGCTAGCAATTTGTTCCCTAGTTAATAATTTACCATCTTGGTGACGACCAAATTCTTTGTTACGTCTTTTTAAGATAAATAGATTCATTAATTCAATTTCATCTGAACTGCATTCACCGCGCAATCCCATTTCCCAGGAATGAATCGAATTTCCGCCACGGTAATCAATAAGTCGAACACCGTTTAACTTACTGAAATCATCCTTAACAAGACGTTTTAAAACCTTGACGAAATTCGGCGAACAGTCATATTTTGAATCTGGATTATCTTCCAGTATATCGGCAACAGTGACATTTTTTCTATGGGGATAAAACAAAGACAATTGCTCGTAATTGTAAGAATGAGAATCTTTGGCTCCTAGATCTGAAATTAATCCAAATTGCGGCTTGGCATCTAAAATTCCCAAAATGTAAATTCGGACACGATTTTGAGGCAAATTAAAATTGGAACTATTTAGTAAAAAGACGTTGAAACTGTAACCTCTTTTTTGAATTTCATGCTTAATAGTTTCCAGCGTTCGCCCGCGCTCGTGGGTATAAAGACCTCTTACATTCTCGAAAATTAGAGCTTTTGGTTTGTGAGTATCAACCAGTCTCATAATTTCAAAAAATAGTGTTCCTCTGGTATCGCCGAAACCTGCTTTTTTACCTGCATAAGAAAAAGATTGACAGGGAAAACCGGCCAGTAAAAAGTCATGCTCTGGTAGTTCGGCGATAAACTGAATATCACCTAAAGGTGTGTGACCGAAATTGTGCTTATAAACTAACTGAGCATCTGGATTTATTTCGCTGCTCAATACACATTCTGTTTGGTAATTTAATGAATGAGCGGCATATTCAAAACCGAGTCGCATTCCGCCAATTCCGCAAAATAAGTCAATAAAGCGAAGTTTTTGCATACAAGCTTTCTCCTTCAATTTACAATGATATAATGAGGAAGAATTATCATCAATAATCATTCCTCATTATAACTAAAATAATTACGCATAAATTCACAAATTAAATCCAAGTTTCCTTCGCTAAATGCTACTGTGCAATGACTATATGAGCATATTGTTCTAAGCGCACTTTCTCTCTCGAAGTTACCTGCTCCATCAATAACATAGGCAATTTTATAACCAGCTTTTTCAATTTGGTCAAATCTAGATTTCGCTTGTCCAGCTTTACGCTCAATGACACTATTTGTAGTTACTTGAAAGCTAACTTCTATAGCTGCATACTTCTTATTTAATTTGGAAATTACTATATCAAATGAAGTAGCGCGATTATCATCGTCATCGGTGTGGCGGATACCTGGTAAATGACCACTTTGTTCTACCTTAATATCTGAAATATTTAAATGTTTGTCTAAGTAGTCTTTTACAAATTTTTGAGCAATTTGTCCTAAAGTGTTGGATTTAGCTCCAGAAGTTATACGACTTACCCAAATGTAACGTTGTTTAATGAATTTATCTAGTTTTTCCGGCTCACCAATGTAATTACCAATTTCGCATTTAGCCAAAAAATTGACTGAGGTTTGCTTCTTTGAACTACTGGCTAGTAAAAGCAATGCTATAATATCTTTATGTAGTGTAGACAGTGTTTGTTTTTTGAGTAGCTTTTTGCCATCAATGCCAAGTTTTTCATTGCTGAGTTGACCTTTTACAGGTAGAGCTTCAAATTGATATAAGCAACTTTTTCCCTTCCAAATATAGTCTAGCTCTTTAGAAGGAAATAAAAAATTAAACTGACTATTTAATCGTTTGAGATTTTCTCCACCAAAATCTGCCAATACAACTAAATGCTTAATAAACATATTAGCTGACAGAGTAGCAGCATTAACTACTTGAAATAAACCGTTTAAATCATTAACCTTTACGCTAAGAATAGAAATAAACTCTTCTTGAGTTTCCAAAAGCTTCGGAATTATACTAAGTTCAGCTTCTTGCTCAGACAAATCTGAGGGCCAAAACATAGAAGCTGATTTGCGTAGCTGTTCAACTGTTTTTGTGTATTTTGAATTTGTCACGAGTAATTTGTCACCTTTGTTGAAACAATTTGCTATCAAAATTTAATAAAACTGCGGTCGCTCCCACTCTCCCTCAACTTTATTATAAACTGCGATCGCTCCCAATCTACAAAATCCGAAAGCTATCCTGAAAGAAGCATCTACATCTTTACACAAGTGCGATCGCACTCCTCACCCCGTCACCTCCCAATCTTCTATCCGCAGTCCTTGAACTCGACTAAACTCACCCGTATTATGAGTTACTAAAATTAAGTTATTTGCAAGTGCGATCGCTGCAATCTGGAAGTCATAAGGGCCGATCGGAGTTCCCAACGCAGCAAGTTGAGCGCGAATTCTTCCCGCGATTTTAGCCGAGAGTTCATCAAATGGTAAAATCGAAAATTGATTAAATAAACGAGCCAATTTAGCCAGATTAGCCTCTTGTTGTGAACTTTTATAGGCTCCGTAGTAAAGCTCTAACTGAACAACCGTACATAAATAAATATCTGATGCTGGCGTTCTTGATATCCGCTGAGCTATCTGCAAGTTACTATTATTCAAAAGGCGGACACAGGTATTAGTATCTAAAAGATATGTCAAGCTAATTCCTCCCGCGTTTCATACTCACCTTGATCCTCTCGTACTAAAGGTTCTCCTACCCATCCGCCTACTACTTCTTCAAAAAAACCAGGCGCATAGCCTAACTCTTCTGGCGTTTTCTTTGGTGCTGGGGTGACAGGTTGAATAGTTACTGTCACTTCTAAATCAGCATCTTTAAATTCTGTTGGTACTTTTATTTGCAATATGCCATCTGAACCAACATGGGAACGGACTAAAATTTTATGTTCCATTATATTATATCTACCTCTTTTTTAACTTAATTATACTCCAGCGATCGCACTCCACATTCCCTCATCTTTACACAAGTGCGATCGCACTCCTCACCCCGTCACCCCCCAGTCTTCTATCCGCAAACCTTGAACTGTTCAAAATGAACATTAGCGTAATAATTCGGAAATACCCGCCCCACTAGCCTGTAGAAACTTTATTGCTACATGACGCTAAATCGCTAAATGGTTTTGAGGTGGTTGTGACAATTGACCTGACAAGGTATGGGCCAAAAGCACAGGGCATGAAGAGAGTTAAGAGCGATCGCCACAACCCTGTTCTTCATCCTGTCCCCCGACTTCTTTCCTTGCAGGAGAGTATCCGAGATCCGAACAGTATTGGCCCCTACCTTTGCAGTTTAAAGGGGAACCTGTGACGTTCATCACAAACACGATCGGAGTAGCCTCACAAAGGATCGGAGTCTCCAAGCACCAGATTTATACTTAATTTTCACAAAGGCTCAAGGTAGTCAATCACTCAGCGTGCAAGCCAAATACGGAATAATTTTATCAATTCCCAATTGGTAGTTTGCGATATGATTGACCAACCTCAAATCCCCAATCCCCAATTCCAAATCGAGCTTAGCCTTGAGCAGTTCAATAGAGGGACTATCTTAATTATCGATGATAATTACAGCAATTTGGAGTTTTTGAGTAGCTTTTTAAACGAGTCTAACTTCAACGTATTGGTAGCTAGCAATGGTGAAACAGCTATTTTCCAGGCTGAATATTCCCAGCCAGACATCATTATATTGGATGTAGTCATGCCTGGTATTGACGGTTTTGAAACTTGCCGTAGGTTGAAAGAGAATGAAGCGACTAAAAACATACCCGTCATTTTTATGACGGCACTCTCCAACACAGAAGATCAAGTGAGGGGGTTTAAAGTAGGAGCAGTAGATTATATTACTAAGCCTATCCAGTCCGAAGAACTTTTAGCTAGAGTAACGACTCATTTGACTGTACAGAAACTGCAAAAGCAACTGAGGGAACAGAATTTGCGCTTGCAACAGCAAATGGCGAGAGAGAGACTAATTGCCACAATGCAAGAGCGTATCCGCCAATCTTTGAACTTAGAGGAAATTCTCAATACTACAGTCAACGAAGTGCGGCATTTTCTCCAAACGGATCGGGTAATTATTTATCAATTCAAATCAAGCGGTGACGGGATAGTGGCTGTAGAATCGGTAAGCCCACAATGGATGCCTATTTTACAACAGACAATTACAGATCCATGCTTTGCAGAAGGCCACATAGAATATTATAGAGAAGGTCGGGCTAGAGCCACAAGAGATATTTACAGTGATGGTTTGGAGCAGTGTTATATCGATTTACTAGCTCAGTTTCAAGTTAAGTCAAATTTGGTGGTTCCCATACTTAAGAAAGAAGAATTGTGGGGATTGCTGATTGCTCATCAATGTTCTAGACCGCGACAGTGGCAGCAGGTAGAAATCAATCTACTTCAGCAATTGGTCACGCAGGTAGGAATCGCCATCCAACAAGCGCAACTTTATCAAGATCTGAAGGTAGCAAATCAAAAATTGCGCCGTCTTGCTACTTTAGATAGCCTGACTCAGCTGGCAAATCGTCGTCGGTTTAATGCTTACCTCAATCAAGAATGGCGTCGTTTGGGGCAGGAGCAATCTGGTGAAGACATTTTTGGGAAAACCCGATCGCCTTTGTCTTTGATTTTGTGCGATGTGGATTTCTTTAAACTTTACAACGATACTTACGGACATCTGGCAGGGGATTTCTGTTTGCAGCAGGTGGCTCAAGCGATCCAGGCGGCGGTAAATCGTCCGGGTGCTTTGGTAGCTCGTTACGGTGGAGAAGAATTGGCGGTAATTTTGCCAAATACAAGATCGGAAGATGCCTTTTACATTGCGGAATTAATCCGAAAAAGAGTAAAAGCATTAGAGGTTACCCATGCCAAATCACCGATCGCCAAATACGTTACTCTGAGTTTGGGGGTTTGTAGTACCTTCCCCGGTAATGAATCTTCGCCTCAAAAGCTGATCGATGCGGCTGATAGAGCGCTATATCGGGCGAAAAAGGAAGGACGCGATCGCACTTATCTAATCAGGCGCGAAGACCCCTACTACACTCACACCGATTAGAGGCCCTCTGCGGCTTCCACAATTCAAACCAGATCTGGGCTAGAGCCCAGATTCGAGGATAATTAACTTCAGATTTAGAAAAACGACCAATTCTGATGCAGCCAATTGGATATGATAAGTAAGGATTTTTACCTGTTGACTTGGAAAACTACTCATGCAAAAAACCAAGTTGCTCAGTCAAGCTATAGCCAGTGCAATGCTGTCCTTGACTCTGACGACTATAGGAACTCAAGTCGTACAGGGCATACAGAACCCTGTTTCTCTGTTAAGAACTACCTGTGTTGGTAGTGGCCCTGGTCGCTGGCGTCCAGATACTGAAAATGTAGCTATAGGCAGGTCTGTCTATAAAAGTCTGATGAAACTGAGTCCTAGCAATGGCTCAGCGGCAGTAACCTGTAGGATCAGGCCCGAAGATTCTGAACCTCGATTCCAAACGCTTCAGCTGGAATTTGGGATGCTTGACAGCGACACGACAAGTCCTCCCAATACCGTAAATATATACTTGGATGGGCGGCAGGTAGCTACTCGTAGCGTTACGGCTGCACAAACGGCTTCTTTGTTGTTCAATGTTGGCAATGTCAGCAATGTTTCTATAGAAACCATCTGTGCTAGCTCTTCAGAATATTGCGGTCGGGTTTACTTTTTTAAAGCTTCGTTGGAGCGTATTCCTGAGCCACCACGTCGCTTACGCCGTGAGCCACAGCGTCTGACTGTCCCTGAGCCACAGCGTCTGCTTGTCCCTGAGCCACCCCGTCCTAGAAATTAGCGGTAAGGTTTTAAGTAGACTCCTTCTACCGTGGG
This sequence comes from Argonema antarcticum A004/B2, assembly GCF_023333585.1. GTDB lineage: Bacteria > Cyanobacteriota > Cyanobacteriia > Cyanobacteriales > Aerosakkonemataceae > Argonema > Argonema antarcticum. The sequence continues at coordinate 8,688 of NZ_JAIQZN010000111.1, read as the reverse complement.
ATTGTCAAAATCAAAGGATTGCTCTCACTACTTGATGCCGATGAAGCCCAAAATCACTAATATGGTTGCATGGCAGCAGGCTGAACTACTGATGCAACCTGCTTATCTCCGCGTAATCGATAATATTCGCAAACAGTTGGAGCAATCTCTCTGGAAGGCTACTTATGAGGAAGTGCAAACTCCTTATCCCGGCTATCTGCTTTGTTTGCAGCATGGAGAGCAGCAAATGAGCGTAAATTTGTGGGAACTTTGTTATCAAGTCTGTTTTCGGGATTACAAACCTACACACAGCGAACTGGAAAGCCAGGAAGTGGAGATTGATACCAGTCTTATTGATGAAAGTGGGGATGTGGATTGGGATCGTTTGGAAGCAAAGACAAGGGCAATAGTAGAGCAGGTATTTACGAATTTGCCTGTCCAGTGAGGGGATTAGATAGAGATGATTAAGGAACTATACGATATTCAGGCAGTAGCTGGGGCAATGTTTGGCGAATCGATCGCAGTTAGTTTTGGGAACGATCTCGCTGCCAAAAGGGCTGCGCGGTCGGGGGTGGCTTTGTGCGATCGCTCTCACTGGGGTAGAATTCTCGTTTCTGATGACGATCGACTTCGATTTTTACACAATCAAAGTACCAACGATTTCCAGCAACTTAAGCCGGGAGAAGGTTGCGATACTGTTTTTGTAACATCTACCGCTCGGACTATTGACTTAGCGACTGGCTATGTTATGGAAGATGCGGTAATGCTGTTGGTTTCGCCAAATCGTCGCCAAAAAGTGATGCAATGGCTAGACCAATATATCTTTTTCGCCGATAAGGTCAAATTAACTGATGTTACTGATGATACGGTTACTTTCAGTTTGCTCGGCCCAAAAAGTGACGCCGTTTTAGAACAGTTGGGCGCTGGGACAATTATCGGTCAACCCTACGGTAGTCACCAATTGCTGTTTACCCCCCCTGTTTCCCCCCCGTCTACGGGGGGGACTTCTCCTGTTTCCTCCCCTGTTTCTTCTCCTGTCTCCCCCCTGTGGACGGGGGGGACGGAAGGGGGGGTTCGCGTTGCTGTCGGTAGCGGTTTGGCAATACCCGGATACACTCTGATTGCGCCTGCTGAGAGTGCTGCTTTTCTGTGGAGTAAATTAGTGGAAGTAGGCGCAGTACCTATGGGAGCGAGCGTTTGGGAGCAATTGAGAATCGAGCAAGGACGCCCAGTTCCCGATCGCGAATTAACGGAAGATTACAATCCTTTAGAGGCGGGATTGTGGCAGACGATTTCTTTTAGTAAAGGTTGTTATATCGGTCAAGAAACTATTGCCAGATTGAATACTTATAAGGGTGTGAAGCAACAACTTTGGGGTATCCGCTTAAAAGCGCCAGCCGAACCGGGTAGCCTAATTACGGTGGGCGATGAAAAAGTCGGCAAGCTTACCAGTTATACCGAAACCGATGAAGGTAGCTTTGGACTCTGCTATATCCGTACTAAGGCTGGTGGCGAAGGGCTAAAAGTACAAGTTGGAGACACAGAAGGCGAGGTAGTTGCTGTTCCTTTTGTAACGCATATACCTGAATAAAAGGTAAGTTAGAGCGATCGCGCCTCCCCTTGCGGGTTTTGACTGAACTAATTGCACTCCTACTATAATCAAAACAGAACAGAGCGGAGTTAAAGCTATGTCTACTACAGAAAAAGTCCGTTGGATAAGCGCTGATTTAGAATTCTTACCCGATAATGGCAACCGTTATGAGATCCTTGAAGGAGAATTAGTCGTGACAAGAGCAGCCCACTGGGAACATCAAAAAGTTACTAATAATGTTTGCTTTGAGTTAACTATTTGGTCAAGACAGACGCAGTTAGGTAAGTCTGTCCAGGTACCCGGTATTATCTTCACGGATGCTGATAATGTTATTCCTGATGTGGTTTGGGTAAGTAATGAGCGTTTAGCAGAAATATTAGATGAATCGGGACATTTGCGCGGGGCACCGGAGTTAGTGGTAGAGGTGATGTCTCCAGGTGAGGACAATGAAAAACGCGATCGCCTATCAAAGTTAAAATTATATTCAGTTCAAGGCGTGCGGGAATATTGGATTTTTGACCGACAACAGCAAAAAGTTGAGGTTTACCGCCGGGATAATGGGGTTTTGAAATTAGCGATGACTTTGTTTAAAGAAGATAATTTAACCAGTCCTTTGTTACCTGGTTTTATTGTGTCAGTGTCGGGATTGTTTGCGTAGAGATTGGGGCTAGTGGATTTTTATCATCTATGCTACCCCGCTTATAGAATAGTTCGGAATTTGATGAAGTGGAATAGTGGGAAACTGATCGATAAAAGTTGCACTAAAAATGTAGCTCTTGAGAGTTCTAATGTAATTTTTGATGGCCGTCGCACTAGCTATGGTTTCTGTCTCGTCTGGATAGAACCACCAGAAAAACGGAAGTTTAAGGACTGAAGAGAAACATTAAAAGTTTCCATGACATAACTATCAGCTACATAATTACAAATAGCTGAATTAGTATGTTTAGGAAGCGGTATACAGATTATAACAAAGCACCTGTAGGAGTTGTCTTTTGGCAAAAACTTAACAAAGATTCCACGCTGACAGGCTGATTGGCTTGTATTGCTTCATTTAATGCACGACTAATTATTAATTCAACTATGTCAGAAGGCGTAAAGGCTATTTCTTTACCATCGATCGTTTTGGGTTTTGTAGCTTCTACTAGCCTATCTATATCATATTTATTGAATTTCATACCTTGTAAAGATGATTCAAATAGCATTTGACGTGCTTTTTCATCAGGTCTTTTGAATTGATAATAGTAACTGCGCCGCAACAAAGCTGGATCGATCCGCTTTGTTAAGTTTGTAGCAAACAAAGCAACAACTCGTGCCTGTAGTCCCTTGCGTAAACTATCTACACCAATAATAATTGAATCGACTATTGCTAAATTTTCTTGCGCTCCCGAACTTGAATCAGTTTGTTCGCGTGAACCTACAATAGCTTCAGCTTCATCAAAAAAAAGGATTATAGGTTCTTTATGTTTAATATAGTCTTTTTTAACTTGCTCAAATAGTTTTACAATCATGCTACTAGCTCGTCCCTGATATCCCATGCCACGCATCATTAGCCCCAGGTGTTTAAAATGAACTTTCTCACCTAACTTTTGCGCTAATGCCACTCCCATACTCGTTGCTAACGCTGTTTTTCCAGTACCTGGATCTCCACCAAAAACAATTACAGGGGCTTTGCTTGCAGTAGTCAGAAGAGCAGGTAATACAGTTTGATAATATTGCTGACTCCACTTCTCTTTTTTTTCAAATGGAGTTAACAAACTTATTACTTCTAGAAGTATCTCTTCCTTGGGTATACCGACTAGCGATTTATAAATTTCCATGTAGTAAAAATCCAGCTTTTGAGGATTGAATGTTATCTGAAAGGTAACAAGTTCATCTAGTTCGGCTGTTGGTAAAGGCTCCAAAATACTATCTCCTTGAACTAACGAAGGTTTATTAAAATCTTTTTCTGAACTGACCCGAAAAATAGTGTGGGTGTCAACTGTAAAAGTAGTAGGAGGATCGACTCGCTCTAAATGTGCAGAAAAGCTTTGTTTTGCACCTCCAATTATTACGGGTATTTTTTCTAAGTATCTTCCTATATCGCTAATCCCTATCTTTTGCCCTATAAATTGTTTCCGAAGTGCTTCAATAATAGCTTCTTCTGTTGTGCTAGTTATTGGAAAAAAGCCATAATCCCAACAAATTATCCAAAATAAAGATGACATTTTATAACCTCCGTATAATTAATTTGTCTGTGTTTGAATTTTCCATAATGATATTACTCAAAAAATGCTACTAATCAAAGTATCAAAGGCAGTACCAATACACCTTTGCCAGATAGTAGTAATAGCTGTTTGGCCAAAAAATTTAAATAATTTTCCTGTTTTAGTATCCCACCAATTCGGATGACTTTGTACGAATTCTGTCAACTTTTTCACAGCATTATCTTGTACGTTCTTAACGTTGTAAGAGTCATTTTTATTTTCAAAGTAAGTAATTTGGCGTACCATATTAGTAGTTAAATTGCGAAATTCTTGAATTTCTTTGTAAAAGTTTTCATCTTGTAATGATATTCGTGTAACATTTAACTCCAGAGATTGATCTTGCCAAATAGCTTGTTTTGTAACTAAATAATTATTAACTAAGCTGGATATCTTATTAATTTGATCGCTATTTTCTAGCTCAAATCCCTTAGCATTAATTTCTTTAATAATATTTTCTACAGATACTAAAGTCGGCAGGCTCGCTTTATTAGATGAAATAGTTAGAGTCGTTTCAATCACTGAAGAGGCTGGCAGTTTTATAAACTGATAAACTTGTTCTGGTAGGTATAAAAATAAATGAAGATGGCTCATAATTTTAAATTTGAGTTTGTTGTTAAAATAGACATTATTCAAAAATTTTTAAATTTTCCAAACTTGCCCCTCAACTCCAAGATCACCACTAGCATAAAGCCCTAAGCTGCTCCAAATTCCTCCTTCGTATTTACCCTTAAAGGTAGAACCTTCTCCTGGTATTAACCATTTTGTACCACTAACAATACTTCTTTGTTGTTCTTTTGACAAATTCAACATAGTAGGTGACCATATAACCCAAGGAGTAAACGCTGCTGAACTAGGAACCCAGACTGTTTCTACGGGTTTTCCTCCTGTTCCAAGACGGTTTCCCTTTGTTACGGATCTGACATCTACACCTAAAACAACTTTGTATCGATACTCGTGATATACGAGATTTTCGTTAGCTGGATCATATAGGCTGAATCCTATATCAGAAACAGCATTGTTTATTAAAAAAGTGGTATAGGAGTTGAAAAGTTTTACTGCATAGTCTAAAGATATAATTTTCGGATAGGCTTTACTCAAAGCTTGTAAATCAAGGTTAATTTGCTGTCCTACATATAAGACATCAGCTCCTGTAATCGATAATGATGTGGAAATAACAAGGCTTTTCATTTTTATTTACCTACAAATTCGCTAAATATTTAAAGCTAGTAACTTTTTTAACTAAATATTTTTTTATATAATTCAGCCAACCTCTTTTTTTTTTAAAGTTACAGAACCTTTTTCTGCAAAAATTGTATCTTTCATATAGAATTGTTTTTGGTTTAAAGCCATATTCTCAAATTCCTCACTAAAGAGAACCTGTATTTTCAGACAGGACGTAGGGCAATCGTAATATTTAGTTATTATTTGGGGGAAAAGTTCTCCTGAACGAGCCAGATGATTATTTGAAATAACTTCAAATCTCCATTGACTTATAATATCGATTTTATCCTCTTCAATAAGTGAACATTCCACTCCTTTAATATAACGTTTAAATAAACACCTATATCAGCAGTAATTTGTTTTGCTGTAGTATTATCAAGTAATTCTGTTTCAGAAGCAAGTTTCAAAAGTTCATACTCTATCACACTATAGTCAGCATATATATTAGCTCCATTTAGTTTTTGTGATGTTTCATATTGATCTTCTAAGCTGGTAGTTTCTAAACTTTTATCTGAATTAGAAGGATCTGTATAATTTTTGTCCCAAATAGTGTTACGGAGAGCCTTGTCTTTGGCTCGTGGGTCTAATTGTGAAAACTGAGATGACCATTTTACGTCACAATTTAGGTAGACTTCTTGTGTAATTTTCTTGAGGGATATAAGAATTGTTTGAATATCTTCACCTTTTCGCTGAGGGTACTTTTTATCGCTTAAGTCATAGCTCCATTTAAATATTTCTTGATGGTTGCGACAATTGCGTATTGATAGTTCAATTACATCTGCATATTCACTTGTCAAACAAGTTACAATACTGTTGAAAATATCAACCTTTTTTTGAGGACTTAAAATATAATCATAATGATTGCCAATATGTCTTAGCTCATAATTAATTTCATGCGCTATTCCCAAAATGTCCATTATTTATTCTCCTTGGGCGTAAAATATTAAGCAGCAACCGTAAGTATGAATATAGCCAAACAGCTTACCAACTTGGTAAAACTTTAACAATTCTACATAAGTTGCATTACCCAGTTCCCTCGGTTCCACCTTATGCAACCCACCCCTATATACCCGCCCCTCACCCATCAACACCTCATCAGAAATGCGATCGAGCGCCTGCCAAACGTCCTTCAGCAATTCTGCCTTCTCTAAAAGCACTTTGGCAAGAGAGGGTTTAGGATACAGCATCAAATAAACATTGGTAGCCGTCGCCCTTGAATGATTCAAGATAAATCGAAAAGGTCTACCTCTACCAGTATCCTGACGACCCATATAGGTGCAGAGGAACGGGGAAGGAGGACGCTTTTCCCGATCATACCAGGGAGAGCGATGCTTGCTCCAGATAGCGATGCACCCCCTAACAATCCACTTTTAGGGCAAATCACTAACATTTATAATGTTTTAGCAGTCATACTCACTTTTTCCTTGCGCCATTTTTCTGCACTTTGTTTAACAGCTTCTATTTCCTCAAAATCTACCCGCATCACAGCCATTTCAAATTCTACGCCCAAAACTGTGCTAACTTCGAGCATTTCTACAAAACTGGCACATTGATAATCTGTGTCCTCATACTGCCTAACTCGCTGCTCTCCAATTCCTAGTATTTGAGCTAATTCTTGCTGACTGATTTTGGCTGCTATTCTAGCTTTAATTAAAGCATCTGACAGCTTATTTATGCTCTCAACTTTAATTTGAATTGGCTGAATTTTGTCACAATTAATAAGCCTTTCATATTCAGCAATTTCTGCTTGTAAAGCCATCAGGTGAGATTGTTTGACATCGCGAGAAAGTTGCCAACCATCGGGGTCGGTTTTCTTCAGTTCCTCATCTTGGTCTAACGCTCTAATAGAATATTCAAATTTTCGAGCGCATTCTTGACTGTATTCATACTCTTTTTCATTTTTTATCATGGTTTCCACCTCAATAAATCTATAGCAATAATGCCTTTATAATTTAACTTTCTGTCACGCTGAAAGAATTCTAAGGAAGCTAAACCGTAATCTCCTACAGGTTGATCTGAACGAAAAATTTCACCTTTATATTTGGATTTCTGTGCGCTACGATCCAAATGATTTAGTAATCTAGGGGCATTCTTTCGGAGATAATCGTAATCCACATCTTCCGGTTCCCAACACGCATCAAAATCACCAGGTTTTGGTTTACTGGTAACAAAACTACCGTCAATATAAATAGTTCTACAGCCTGCTGATTTTAATTGGGTCATTGCCAGTTCCAAACCATCTATCATCTGCCGCCTCGTAGAATTCGTACCAAATCTCTCCTTAAACTCCTCCCATTCGCAAAATTGTACTCCTGGTGGTAGATTGCCGTTTTCATCAAATTCTGGAATCACTTCCTCACACCTTAACACAGATGAATGTCTGGCTCTTGATCTTACCACAATTATGACCCATATAGGTGCAGAGAAACGGGGAAGGAGGACGCTTTTCCTGAGCATACCAGGGAGAGCGATGCTTGCTCCAGATAGCGCTTACTTTCCCTACTTAAGCTACAGTAGGGATTCCATTACCCTGACTGTAGGAAAAGCGGCGACGGCATAAAATCTAAAGTCCAAAACCAGAGGCTCCCGGACTTGGTGAGCAGCTAAAGTAGTTAGAGTGGGCAGTACTCATCCTATTTGCTTGTGAGATACCATAGAAGAGTTTATAGAAATAGCGTAGCGATCGAGAGTCAAATATGCAAGCAATCCTGCTAAGCCGTGAAGAGGTTGCCCGACGTGCAAGGCAATTGTACGAAAGCAGTATTCGTCAAAAAGTGGAGACAGAAGAGAACATTGGCAAAATGGTCATCATCGACATTGAGACAGGTGACTATGAAGTTGATAAAACTGGGATAAAAGCAGCGCATAATCTGAGCGCGAAGCACCCGTATGCCCGACTCTTTGGCATTTGTATTGGTTACAATGTCGCTGCTTCATTCGGTGGTGGTGTCATGGAGCGTGTCAGCAAGTGATCTCCGGTATCGTGGTCGATAGACACGCGATTGTTGCTTTGACATTTCTTCTTCCGAATGGAGCGACTTTCCCAATTGAGTTTGTTGTGGACACAGGCTTTACCGACTATCTGTGTTTGCCACCCGAAGCAGTCACTCTATTAAGGTTGCCCTTCTTATACGATCTTCCTGTGAATTTGGCAGATAATAGCGAAGTCTTGGTGACGGTTCACGAAGCGACTATACTCTGGGATGGTGAGGAAAGATCTGTTCGTGTATTTGCAACAGGACGACGGCCCCTGATTGGAACAGCTTTGCTGAATGAGCAAGAACTTGTGATTCAGTTTACAGAAGGTGGGTTAGTGACAATTGATGAGTTGTAGCTGTTGTCCCAGCGCGATGCGGCGCAGGCTAACTTGGTCGTTAGATTACGAGATTATTCGATGAGAGTTCAGGTAAAACCTCCAGAATCTTCTCTCCTAAAGCATTACCCAATTCCCTCGGCTCCAGCTTATGCAACCCACCCCCATACACGCGCCCCTCACCCATCAACGCCTCATCAGAAATCCGCTCAAGCCCCTGCCACACCTCTTTGAGCAATTCTGGCCTCTCTAAAAACACTTTAGCAAGAGCCGGTTTAGGATACAACCTGGGGGGGAGACAACAAGCTGTAAAACCCGCACGAAGTAAGGGTTTTACAGCT
>NZ_JAIQZN010000110.1 GCF_023333585.1 Argonema antarcticum A004/B2 | reverse complement strand
TCTTTTTACTTTCATCTCTTGGATATAGGAGTTTAGACTAACCGCGCTTAAAAGCGCGGTTAGTCTAAACTCCAGTCATAACATTGGCATTAAGCTGACAGAAGTGCCGCGCACGTTTCGCGATTTAAGACGTTGGGAAGAAGAAGGAGAAACTCAGGTTATTCCCGAAGAATCAGAAAATCAATGGACGGGGTGGTTTCAAGGAGATGGAGACAAAGCAGGTGATTATTTGAAAAGTTTGAAAGACAAGGGAGAAGATGAAGCTGAATCATTACACAAATTCAGTTATGCCATGCTGAATTGGGGTGAAAGGCATCTGAAACGAAGCTTACCTAAAAATTTAGGGCGAATTGTTTATGCAGGAGGCGATGATTTATTTGGAGTTTTTTATCGAATTGGAGAGCCAAAATTAATTGCTTCTGACTGCTTGGAATGGTTTTATAAATTTAAGTCAGATAATGCAAATTATTTAGATACTTGGAGACATCATCGGGAACCTATTACTGTCAGTGTAGGTTTTGTATGGACTGCGCCGAATGTACCGCAGCGAGATGTATTGCAACATTGTCGGGAGGCAGAAAAATCAGCCAAAAGTAAAGGACGCGATCGCCTCGCCTTGCGGGTGCTATTTAACGGTGGTAACTGGATAGAATGGGTGTGTCCTTGGTGGTTGTTGCAAACAGTAATTGATGGATATCGCGATCGCGATGGCGGCAAAAACTGGGGGCATATTTATGAAGATGTCGCGGTGCTAAAGTCACGTCATGCTTTTAGCGATCAAAATATTAGCATTGCTGAGGGATTATTTGAAGTTTACTTTGTTAAGGGAAAAGAAGAAGAAAAACAAAAAGAACTCCGAAAGATTTTAACCGATCAAATATGGAACAACGATGAGACTAAGAAATCTGGAATTCTCGGAGAAAGGAAATTTTATGAAGACAATGGAGTATTAAACAAAGAAAAAGTTAATAAAGCCATCAATAACTGGATAATCAATTTAGCAAAAGTAGGATTTCATTTATGTTAAAACACCTAATTGTCATTGAACCATTAGGTTTCCTCTATGGTAGCGCCGGAAGATTTTTATCACCAGAAAACTTAGTCGGACGTTCTGGCACTAGCTTCCCTCCCAGTGCTGCTACTTTATCGGGAATCTTTGCTGCTTCCTTACCGCCGGAGGAAATCAGGAATTTGCAGTTGGCGGGGCCGTTTTGGGCGTGGAATCGGAACCCGCAAAACTTTTATGTTCCTACTCCTTTTAACTGCTTAGTAAAAGACAAAAAAATTCATCAGCAAATGGAGTGGCATTGCTCAGTGAAGGATCGAGATGTTCAACCTACGATCAAAAATTTGAAATGGCAAGTAAAGAATGAAAAGGGAGAATGGCAAACGCCAGATAATGATAAATTTGAAAAAGGAACTTGGATAGCCATATCCGACTGGCAAAAATTACGCGATCGCGAAAATCCTCCTGTTGTTAGAGAAAAAGATGAAAAAGATGAAACTTTTATTTGGAAATTCGTCCCTCACCTGCATCCGCGACTGCAAGAGGATCAAAGACGAGTTGTAGATCCTGAAGAGGAACAAGGTAGTTTATTCTTAGAAAATGGAGTACAATTAAACCCTGATGCTTGTCTAATTTATCTCTCTAATACTGAAATTAAGAATGGCTGGTATCGCTTTGGCGGTGAGGGGCATTTAGTAGACTTACGCTGTGAGGATATCTGCCCAACTGTTACCGATTTACTCAATCAAGATTTAGGGCGTAGCTTTGCATTAATTACACCGGCTGTCTGGGGTTCCCAACGCTTATCTTATCGTGCCCCTAATCGAGACAATGACGATAAGTTAAGTTGGCCAGATAATAAATGTGCGATTCTTACTGAACGCCCTACTCCTACGCGCTATCGTTTAGGCAATAGTCCTAATGCGAAATCAGGCGAAGCTAAAACCCTATCACGAGGTCGATATGCTATACCCGCAGGTACAGTTTATGTTTTAGAAAAGCCTCTCGGAAATTGGCAATCTTGGCCGGAAGAGTGGTTTCCGAAAGAAGGTGTTTCATTTAAACGTTGGGGCTGTGGTTTAGCACTACCATTAGATCCCAAACCAAAGGATAATGAAGGGGGAAAATCCAATGGCCTACAGTGATTTTACCTTAGAAAAAGCACAAAAAGCTTTTGATTTGACTATTTCAGAAGATGTAGACTTATTTGCCAACGTTCCTCAGTTAGAACCCACTCCCTTACTCACAGAATTTTTACAAGACAATGCACAATTGGCTTTAAAAATCAATACGGAAAAAGCGCGATCGGAAATGATTATTGCCCCGATTTTGCTAGACTTGAGAAAACAGGTTGCCTCAAAAATCAGCTTGTTTTCGGGAGTAGATTTTAATGTTGATTTTGAACGGGGGTTAAATGGAACTTGCGATTATATCATTAGTAATTCGACAGAACAGTTATTTGTGAAATCCCCTGTGATTGTTCTGGTAGAGGCTAAAAAGGAAAATATTGTCGCGGGGTTGGGTCAATGCGCTTCTGAAATGTTGGCGGCTCAAATTTTTAACGAACGGGAGGGAAATGAAATACCAGTTATCTTAGGAGTAGTTACTTCTGGTAATATTTGGAGGTTCTTACAATTGTCGGAAAAACAACTCAAGGTTGACGCGACAGAGTATTATCTGAAAGATGTCAGTAAAGTTTTGGGAATTTTTGCAAAGGGAGTACAATAAATGTATCACAAAGCTTACGGAATTATTGAAACTTTAGCCCCGCTTCATGTGGGTGCAAGTGCGGGGGAAGAAACGGGGAATTTGAACTTGATTTTCCGCGATCAGTTTACGCAGACTGGGATTATTCCTGGTAGTTCGATTCGGGGACGGTTTCGGGCGGATATGCGTCTAGTTCGCCAAAAATGGCTAGAAGAAGAATTAATAAGGAGAGGAGAAAAAATTCCCGCAACCTTTAGTTTTATAAATGCACAAGGTCAGGAAGAAACAAGAACAAAATTAGAATGGTTAGAGATGAAAGCCAAACAACTTAAGATCAATGTACCACCCGATAAGAATGAAAACCTCTGGTATGGACATGAAGCTGTTAAAGGCGAAGCTGATAGCACAACTGAATCGTTGGTAAAATTTGAGTATGCCTCAATCTTGTGGTTGCCAGTATTTTGTCCAGGACAGCCGATTGTTTGGGTGAGTTGTCCTCGATTACTAAAACGCTACAAACGCATTGTAGGAGAGACAATAAAAGCTGACCTCCCAGCACCTTACACCAGTTCACAAAAATTGGAAAGAAATAAGCTATTCTTCAATTTTGGTTTTATAACCATTGATAATCGAAAGCACAATTTATCTGAATGGTTTCCCGATAACCAAGAACGTCCAGCCGTTGTGGTTGGGGATGATGAAATTGCTATGATTCACGACATGGCACTGTATCGTCAAACCAGAGTCACGCTGGAGAAGGAAGAAAAACGAGTTGAAGACGGTAAATTTTTCAATACAGAGGCACTACCTGAAGAAACAATTTTGGTATTTCCAATTGCTCATAAACTAGATAAAGACGGTAATTCATGGAAGCCGTTTACAAGTACCGATATCTATCTGGGTGGGTTGGAATCAATTGGGTTTGGTCATTGTCAGCTAACACTAACACTAAAAGGAGTATAACAATGGGTTGGGAACCTTACAAATTGGATAAAGAGGCGCATGATTTGGTCTGGAAACGAAAAGACCAGCGAGATGTCTTGGGTCAGGTCTACAAAATGCGAACTACAGTAGCGTATGGCTTAGAACGTTTTTGGGGAGAACAGCTTCGATTAGATGGTGAAGAAGCAGACTATTGGAAAGCAACTTGGGACAAATTAGTTGAAATTATGGCACTAGCTGATATTGAAATTCCAAACAAAAATGATCGCTCTGAGCAAATCTCCGAGTTATGGAAATTTTCAATAGACGATCGCAAAGTTGCGATCGCAGTCTTAACCCAACTTTGTGACTGCATGGTGTGGTGGACACAACGCTATAAAAAAGCGTGAACTAAATATAGAACTGGAGAACAATCAAATGCCAGATGCACCCAATCTCTATCCAAAGCCAGAGCGTAAACTGGATACAGAACAGAAGAATAATCAAATAACTAATAAACCTGACAAAAAATCTCACCCGCAAAAAATCATAGAAAGTCCTTCTGGAACACAAACTCCTCAAAAACCTTCTGCTAAAAAACAACCTCTCCACATCCAATCCGGCGCAGTTGCCAAAGATGTTCCTCTGATGTTTCAGGCACAAATTCCAGATCGGGGAAATATTCAGTATGTTGGAAAAGAGAAGGAAGAGCCTGCCTATGAGCGTTGGGTTAAGCAATGGCTAGAGGGCTGTCCCCCTCAACCAAAAAAGGTAGGTAAGGCAATTGGGAAGCCGAAACTCTTTCAACCTATTGGTTCTGACGCTGCTCCTACGCAGCCTACGCTTCCTCCAGCAACCGTTCAATTTACTCTCAAACTACCAAAGTTTGGTTCTCATGTGGAAATCTGGGAATACGAGATTCGTTGGCGAATGGTAACTAATGGCGGACAAGATGAAGGAATAATTCGTCCGGTGATGGGTGCAAAAGGAATGCCATTTTTTCCAGGTTCTAGCATGAAGGGGGCATTTAGGAGAGCCTGTCAAGATCAGACTAAATGTCAACGTTACTGTGGCGGTGAAGTTACGGTAAAAGGTGAGAAACGAACTAAACCGGGAATCTTGCGTTTTCATGGTGGCTACCCTGTAGATATGTCTTGGGCACAGTGCGATCGCCTTGTAGACATTGCACATGGTCAACAACCCTATCAGGTAGGGATGAAAGATACTAAAGAAAAGGGTGAGAATGCAAATGTTCAAATTTCTCTCTATCAGCCTAAGTTTAAGTTTGGTATTTCCTGTATTGAAACATTGACTCCAAAAGAATGGCAGGAAATTCAAAAAATTTGGGAAAAGGCTTTAGGTAGTGGTATTGGTTCGCGGGTGAGTGCCGGGTATGGATATGCCAACCGCGTTAATCAAGATGGTTCTGTTGAACCCCTTGAAAATAGCGATCGCATTCTTTTGTCTATCCATCTCAACGGGCAAGGTTTATCATCTCAGTTGCTTTTGAAAGAACATGAACAAGATAAACATAAAACGCCTGAATTTCGCCCTAATATGTTCAAGGCTGTCCTGAGAGGTCACACATTACGTTTGCTAGGTGGGATAACGGATGAGCAAACCGCACAGATTTTAACTAAAAAACTTTGGGGTGGAATTCCTGAAAAAAGCGAAGATAGTAAAACTGAAGCGACTGTTGGTTGTATAGGAATTAATTTCACAACAGTAGAAGGTAAACTCTGTACCAAAGGCAAGCACACTTATCAACAATACAATAATAAATTGAATAAGCTTGTCACAGTTGAGATGCCAATCTATCAATTGCAGAATGGTAGACTCAATCTGCTCAAAATAGGCAAAGTTAACCCACAGCTAGAAAAATTTATTATTAGTCTAGTCAAATTTTCTGTTTTACTTGGAGGCTTTGGCAAATCTTGGCGACGGATTCACCATAAACTGTTTTACCCTAGCTATTTCGATAATAAGAATAAACCTATGATCGGGTGTGATTGGAAATTTGCACAGGGTTCAGAACAGTATTACATTCCAGTAACCAATCTGAGTGACATTACCAAGTTTATTACCAACATTCGGGAACAAGCGATCGCCTGGGTACGATCGGAAGTTAAAAACTACCAGCCAAACAGCTATGTGGAAAATTGGCGGGAAGCATGGCATCCCAATAAAGTACAAGTTTGGGGCAGGATTGCAAATAATAAGCAAAGTTTGGCAGTCCAATGGTTCCATGAAACAGACAGATTGAAAGGTTCATCTTTGGCTGGAGAGATGGGACAAATCGGGCGAATCTGGCATCGGATGTATCCACGATATATCATCAAAGATGGCAAGTTGATTTGTTTAGAAAATGAATTTATGGAGATATTGACGATATTTCCTAATGATCTGCATGACGATCAATCCAAGCAATTTATGGAATTTTTAGCTACTGGCAATAGTGGCTTTAAGCAAATTGAGCCCACCTGGGGAAACGAGCCTAAATTATGAGTCTAAAAATCATCACCTTTCTAGGTGCAGCACCCGCCACCTTCACCACTACCTACGCCTTTAAAGATCGCAATGGCAAAGAAACAAAATATGATGGTAAAGTGTTTCCAGAAGCACTGCGGCAATTTTGTGGCGAAGATAAATATGACTTGATGTTAGTCTGCCTAACTGAAAAAGCTAAAACAGTAAATTGGCCGGTGCTAGAAGCACTTAACGACCCCAGAATTCAAGCGGTTGATATCCCCACTGGTAATAATACTGCCGAAATGTGGCAAATATTTACTATTATTACAGGGTATATTGAGAGGGGCGATCGCGTGATTTTTGACATCACTCACGGTTTGCGATCGCTCCCTTTTCTCGTCTTCTTATTTGCCGCCTATCTCAAAACAGCTAAACAAGTAACAATTGAGGCAATTTATTATGGCGCTTTTGATTTAAAATCCGAAAATAACGGATTAGCACCTGTTATCGATTTATCAGAATTTGTATCCATGATCGACTGGATTGCTGCCAGTAACCAATTTGTGGAAACGGGAGATGCAAGGCAGTTATCTCAACTCCTTAATCCCAATAGCGACAAATTAGGTGCTAATAAAAATGCAGCAGGAAGTCTTTTTAATTTATCATTAGCTACCTTACTTTGTCGGCCTTTAGAATTGGGTAATCGAGCAGATAATTTAGTTAAAGATTTGTTGGAAGCGGAAAAACAGCAGCCGAATCGAGTTGTCCCCTTTGAACTGTTGCGGCAACAAGTTAATCAAACATTCAGTTCCTTTGTAGGTAACTTAGATAATGATGCGAAGGCAGCATTGCAAGCTCAATTTAGGTTAATTAAATGGTATCATAAGAACAATCGTATCATTGAAGCAATGACTCTGGCTAGGGAGTGGTTGTTATCTGCTGTCAATTATAAGTTAGAGGGAAGTGTAGATATTGATAATCGACATACCCGTGAAGATATTAGTGATGCACTTTGGGATATAGGTCAGAATAGACCGCCAAGAGAACTAAAAGATGAGGGCAGAAAGATTCACAAATGGCCGGAAAAAAGACAATTAATTGCTGTGTGGCATAAGGTGCGAACTCTGCGGAATACTCTCGACCATGCTGGATATGAAAGGCACGCTCCAAATGCTAGTAAAATAGTTCAGAGTGCGAATCAAGCAATTAATTCTTTATCTGAATTAGCAGAGTGTTGGGGTTTGGGAGATAGTTGAGTATGGTAAAGTGCGATCGCATTTTATAGAAACCCTCAAGGTAGTTATAATATTCTAAGTTACTGCAACTCGCTTATTCTATTTCCTTCTTCCCTTAGTCCCTATAGGACTTATGCACTGAACCATTAGAAAAAAGTAAACTAGCCATGAAACGCAAAAGTTTTTTAAATATCTTCAAGATTATTTCAGAGCCGGCTCGTTCTCCGGTGATTTATTTCCTACTTTACTTTTTTATTGTTACTCCTTTTTTAGGGTTATTTATCAATGGTTTATCGACTGTTATTTTTGAGGCAGGGTGTACTTTATTGGCAGAAAACTTTGGGTTTACTAAAGTGTTCTGGCAGTTTTGGGTAGCGGTAGCTTTTGCCGGATTACTTGTGTTCTTACTAATGATTTCTCAGGTGCCGCAATTAATCCGAGAAGTGCGCGATCGCGTTTTCAATCAGCCACCACAAATTAATACAAATGAATTGAGAGAAACGTTTCCCGGTTTAATTGTTTTAGCAAGTCCAACTCCGAAAAATGGAACTCGACCAACACCCGCAGAAGTAGTTATTAGGCATCATCTTCAAAACGGAAAACTTCAGCACTGCTGGATTATTTGTACCGACCAATCGTTACCGGAAGCGCAGAATATTATTGATAAATTAGTTAAGGAAAAAAAGTGTAAGAGTCAAATTTTTCACTATCCTGAGTTAGTTACTCAAAATCTTTTAGTTAAAGAGGAAGTTTTGGATTTATTAGTACCAAACGATCGCGCTGACGATCCCAACTACATTTGTGAATTAGTTGATGCAATCTATGGGGAGGCTAAAGCTCTATATAACATGGATAATTCACAAATTATTACCGATTATACAGGCGCAACGAAATCAATGACTGCGGGCGTTATTTTAGCCTGTACTCATCCTGACAGGAGGCTGCAATATATTAGCCAAAACACAGATAAATTGATTGAGGTCGAAATCAGTTATAACCTAAAACCTCTCAAGAATCACCGCCGTTTACAGTTAGGTGCTAAATCTCAGAAACGATAAAAGATTTGTCCATTTCTACATTCTTAAGACTACCGTACCACTAATTGCTTGTACAGAGAGAGGGTGATCGTGAGCGATCGAGGTGCGTCGATCGCTCAATACTTCTTCTCCGTTACTCTAAAATGCTCAAAACCCTTGCACAATCAGGCTTTTGTAGAATTGGATACCTTGGCTACCCTCATCGACGCACCTTTTTACCCCCTATCCTCTCGGTTTGACTCTTTGGTGTGCAGGTAGGTCGATCGCTCTGCCTTCCTAAGACATCAAAATCGCTTAAATTATTGCTGTATATAGGTTTGGGCTGACATGGGGTAATGCTCGGATCGCGATCGACGCACCTCATCCAACTCCCAAAACCATACTAAAATCGTCAAAGTGCGTCGATGCCTTGCCTAGACTGGATTTGAGCCATGTTGTTGACCTCATTTTTGATGCCGATGTATGATGTTTTTACCAGGTGCGTCGATTTGACGCCTGTAACCCGCTCTGGATATAGGCTCTGCGACGAACTCCCTACCGATTGGGTTAAATCGGATTAGTTGGAAACGCGTGGTCTACTGGGCATGTTATTGCCCAGATACCCTACCGATTGGGTTAAATCGGATTAGTTGGAAACGATTATATCCAACATTTGCTTTATCCTCGTAACTAATACCCTACCGATTGGGTTAAATCGGATTAGTTGGAAACGAAAAAGCTTCGTCACGGTTACCAGAATTCATCAACCCTACCGATTGGGTTAAATCGGATTAGTTGGAAACAAACGTTAAATCGGATTAGTTGGAAACAAAAGATGGAGGACCCCTACCGATTGGGTTAAATCGGATTAGTTGGAAACTTTCTCCCTTCAAAAGAGTTTCGACAGATTGCATAACCCCTACCGATTGGGTTAAATCGGATTAGTTGGAAACATTTTACTCAGCAAGACGGCAACGGGCTTTCCCCCTACCGATTGGGTTAAATCGGATTAGTTGGAAACTAAACTTTATCTGCATTTGGAAAAACCAATTTGCATGCCCTACCGATTGGGTTAAATCGGATTAGTTGGAAACCTTCTGAGCTAATATTCTCAGAAATCCCACAAGCGACCCTACCGATTGGGTTAAATCGGATTAGTTGGAAACCATGCCGACTGGCCGGCGATGGCTACCACCACCAAAAGAACCCTACCGATTGGGTTAAATCGGATTAGTTGGAAACTAGAATCCACACATCCAGCGGATTTTGTCTTTATCCCCCTACCGATTGGGTTAAATCGGATTAGTTGGAAACAAGATGAACCTGGGCTGATTTAACTTTCCCGCTAGGTCCCTACCGATTGGGTTAAATCGGATTAGTTGGAAACTTTTGATAACAGTCGGTCACCGGCTTACCTTTTCTCCCTACCGATTGGGTTAAATCGGATTAGTTGGAAACGATCTGTTAAGATTTTTCATCTTGTTTGGATATTTGTACCCTACCGATTGGGTTAAATCGGATTAGTTGGAAACGTTTCCATACCCGTAGCGATCCCGGACTCTTGCCCAATGGCCCTACCGATTGGGTTAAATCGGATTAGTTGGAAACACGAAGCTCTTCACTCCCTAGCAGCTGGCTTAGTTCCCTACCGATTGGGTTAAATCGGATTAGTTGGAAACTTTTGGAGCTTCTTTGAATTGTTGAGCAGCTTTCGCCCCTACCGATTGGGTTAAATCGGATTAGTTGGAAACGTTGTTACCGTTAACACTGTGGTCAGTGGTATCAGACCCTACCGATTGGGTTAAATCGGATTAGTTGGAAACACTAAGTGCCTTGATTAACACAGGTTTTTCAAATTGCTCCCTACCGATTGGGTTAAATCGGATTAGTTGGAAACAAAGTGCTTCGGGTCAGCATAAACCAAATCAAAAAAAAAACCCTACCGATTGGGTTAAATCGGATTAGTTGGAAACATGGGAGCAGCCGTTAACAGCATTTCTGTTACCCTACCGATTGGGTTAAATCGGATTAGTTGGAAACGTTAACTGGTTCCACGCGAAGCATGTTCGACCGCACCCGCATCCCTACCGATTGGGTTAAATCGGATTAGTTGGAAACAGAAGCATGCCGGTCGTCTCACTGAAGAGATCGGACATGGCCCCTACCGATTGGGTTAAATCGGATTAGTTGGAAACTCAGAGTAGAGGACATTTTCGACGATCATTGTTTCCGAACCCTACCGATTGGGTTAAATCGGATTAGTTGGAAACCACTGGAGATGAAGCAACCCTCTCCGTTTGAATTACTGTCACCCCTACCGATTGGGTTAAATCGGATTAGTTGGAAACCCTGTCAAGGGTGGGTTTTACTGTATGTACATTGCCCCTACCGATTGGGTTAAATCGGATTAGTTGGAAACGTTTGATGTGGTAGACCATAGTTTGTTTACAGGTATTAGCCCTACCGATTGGGTTAAATCGGATTAGTTGGAAACCGTCTTTTTGGACGAACCCAGAACGACCTTCACAGACCTGTTCCCTACCGATTGGGTTAAATCGGATTAGTTGGAAACAAAGAATACCAACCAACTTCAATTTCTTCTGCATGCCCTACCGATTGGGTTAAATCGGATTAGTTGGAAACATCAAGCCGGCACCTATAGTAGTCTTCATGATTTGCTCCCCTACCGATTGGGTTAAATCGGATTAGTTGGAAACAAGATAGGGCCTTGAGACCTTAAGAATTGTTTGAGCCCTACCGATTGGGTTAAATCGGATTAGTTGGAAACAATTCAACATCAGAGACTCCAGAAAAGTGAGAGGTTTACCCTACCGATTGGGTTAAATCGGATTAGTTGGAAACCAATGTAATTAAACAAAGAACAAAGGAAGCTCATTCCCTACCGATTGGGTTAAATCGGATTAGTTGGAAACAAATATTTCCGATCTCTGCACAGAAAAACTAGGATTCCCTACCGATTGGGTTAAATCGGATTAGTTGGAAACAGCAATACCAGCAACGATCCCAACAACATTTTTCAAACCCTACCGATTGGGTTAAATCGGATTAGTTGGAAACCTTCCTAGAGCAATAGGAAGAGCGGAAGGGGCAAGAACCCTACCGATTGGGTTAAATCGGATTAGTTGGAAACTTTTCAAGCAGTTCTTTCGACGTAAACATGCAATTCCCTACCGATTGGGTTAAATCGGATTAGTTGGAAACGCCGTATAGTCAGTGGGCGACCACATGTCAAAAATCCCTACCGATTGGGTTAAATCGGATTAGTTGGAAACGTAGGGTTAATTGAAATCTCTAGACCCTTTAAACAAAATAGAAGGCCCTACCGATTGGGTTAAATCGGATTAGTTGGAAACGTTAATTAGACGGCCTAGTTCTGCTTCAGATTGTACTCCCTACCGATTGGGTTAAATCGGATTAGTTGGAAACGCCCAGGTGGCAGCGGGTGTGTGGGACGAAATTATTATCCCCTACCGATTGGGTTAAATCGGATTAGTTGGAAACGCGCACGGATTTTCTCCTAGTGTGAATGTGAGCCTGAGCGGCCCTACCGATTGGGTTAAATCGGATTAGTTGGAAACATTTGGAAGGCAAGAGGGCAGATTGTAGCAAGAAGTTGATCCCTACCGATTGGGTTAAATCGGATTAGTTGGAAACTTTCTTCCGCATCTTTTTTCTCTCCTTCTGATAAAGCCCCCTACCGATTGGGTTAAATCGGATTAGTTGGAAACGATAAGAGGATTTAAACTCACCCGTGTCCAGACAGATCCCCTACCGATTGGGTTAAATCGGATTAGTTGGAAACATTTGACATTCGGAGTAAAACTCCAAATGTCATCAACCCTACCGATTGGGTTAAATCGGATTAGTTGGAAACCCGTTACTAGTGTCTCCTCAATTTTCGGGACATCCCTACCGATTGGGTTAAATCGGATTAGTTGGAAACTTCTTGTTCCTCACGATTGAGGCGAGGGTTACGATTATTTCCCCTACCGATTGGGTTAAATCGGATTAGTTGGAAACCATAATAAGGAAGCTCGGGTGCGCAGCTGACGTTGCCCTACCGATTGGGTTAAATCGGATTAGTTGGAAACACTAAGTCCAGTACTTTCATACTTTTTTGCACTTTCCCTACCGATTGGGTTAAATCGGATTAGTTGGAAACTCAGTTGAAGGAAAAACAGCTGTTGGATGTTGTCCCTACCGATTGGGTTAAATCGGATTAGTTGGAAACGGCAAGAGCAACCACGGAAATGGAAACAGTCAGAAGCCCTACCGATTGGGTTAAATCGGATTAGTTGGAAACAGTTCGCCATCGGTACCCATAAAGATACCAACGGCCACCCTACCGATTGGGTTAAATCGGATTAGTTGGAAACTTTTTTTAGCTCCACCGGTTTTCAAGCTCTTCAAAAGCCCTACCGATTGGGTTAAATCGGATTAGTTGGAAACACAGAGAACTTCATGCCCATCCCATTATCACCAGAGCCCTACCGATTGGGTTAAATCGGATTAGTTGGAAACGCGAACAAAGTGTTTGCGTGGCTGGGGTTAGCCACATTTTTTCCCACCGATTGGGTTAATTCGGATTAGTTGGAAACGTCCAAGGCACCACCCGAGCAGAAACCTTTTCCAGGGGTGTCCCCACCGATTGGGTTAATTCGGATTAGTTGGAAACAGTTTAGGTAATGATTCAAATGGATTCGGATCAACAAACCCCACCGATTGGGTTAATTCGGATTAGTTGGAAACTTTTCTTCTTCATTGGAGGACGACTCGGAGTCGTCCCCCCACCGATTGGGTTAATTCGGATTAGTTGGAAACAAAAGAGTCCCGTCGGAAAGCTTCGTTTTTAATAAAATGCCCCACCGATTGGGTTAATTCGGATTAGTTGGAAACTTAATGCCTCCGTTTCCGCCAATCAGAGTGTCGTCACCCCCCACCGATTGGGTTAATTCGGATTAGTTGGAAACCTATTCCACCTCCTTGCGGCTGCTGGGGCTGATTTTTTTCCCCACCGATTGGGTTAATTCGGATTAGTTGGAAACTGTATTTGGCAAGGGAAGTCTTGCGCCTGGAGATTTTGACCCCCACCGATTGGGTTAATTCGGATTAGTTGGAAACCAGAACTAACCCTGCTGGCAACAGGGAGCCAAAAAACTCTACCCCACCGATTGGGTTAATTCGGATTAGTTGGAAACCTGGCACTGGTGTGGTAATTGCGGATAGTAATTACCGCCCCACCGATTGGGTTAATTCGGATTAGTTGGAAACGTTTCTTTTCAACGCTCGCAAGAAAAACATCATATGCCCCACCGATTGGGTTAATTCGGATTAGTTGGAAACAACTTTGTAATTATCTTTCCCTACTTTAATCACACCCTTACCCCACCGATTGGGTTAATTCGGATTAGTTGGAAACGATAAAAAAATAGCTCCCTCCGAACAGAGAGAGCTATTTTTGGACTGAGAAAAAAGTTATAAAATTCTCAACCTAAAAGAGCTATCGCACTTCCCAGCTTTGCCTATTGAAGCAGTAAAGGACGAATGTAGCGATCGCAAAATCTCAAAGTCTGAGCCTGTCCCCGTGCAGTCGTGCGAATTGTAATATTAGTTGCCTTCTCATTATCAGCCCACAAAACGCGAATTGAACCATCATCGTCAACCTTCTTCACTCGTTTCATCGTAGTTGGTTCAAAATAGCCCCCAACAATTTCTTCTACTGCTTCAAATTGAGCCACTTTTTGAGCAAATGCCTTCGTACCTTTAGGATAATGATGCTTAACTTCATCCAAAGAACTCGAAATTTTATCAGTCACAGCAATCTTAGAAGGTGCCGAATCTTCCAGTAATTCCGCAACTTCCCGTTGTTGCGCCACTCGTTTCCAGAGAATTTCACCCGCTGGAGAAAGAAATACATCACCATCAGCATCAACAGGTAAAAGCAACTGCAAAATACGTTGCCTATCCCATTCCGCAACTGCTTTTAAACGTTGGTCAATTTCCAGTTCCTTTCTCGGCTCTCCATCCAGCCACTCAAAAAAGCTTTCGTATTCAATCAATAAATCAATATTCCAACTGATAGGCAAAGCCGGAAAAGTGACTGGTTGCTGAAAAAACTGATATATGTATTTAACAGGTACTTGGAAAATCATCCCCACCATTGTAGTATAAGCAACTTCTGCCTTAAAACCACCTGTGGCATTAATAATGACTTCCCGCTGCTCTCGCTGTGCTTTGCCAATCTCCTCAATCAGAATATTAACTAATTCTCGCAAACCTCGCCGCTCAAATTGAGCTTCATTTTGCTCTAATGGTAACTGTCTCTGTCGCACATTGTGCCACTTTTCGCCTTCCAAATATCGCTGAACTTCTTTAACACAGCGTTCCCCTTCTGGCGTTGTAGTATATAATAAAACTACTTCATCATCTGGATAAGCCATTTTAAGTAAAGAGTTGGTTTCTGCTGTAGCTGCTACTGCACCCACTTGCTTAAAAAATTGCCTTAATTCGTCTTCAGTGATGGCTTTTTTGTCCTTCTTGAAATGCCTTTCTGCATTAGTCAAAAGTGAAGTCCCCGTAGTCGTAATAATTGTTCGCATGATTTTTCCTAACATCAAAATATGGAAAAAGATAAGCAGCATAATACCAATAAGTAGATTTGTTAAAGTTATCGGTATTTGCCCCTCGTAATAATCTAACATATTTGTACAGGTTTAGAATATAATCAAGTTATCTACTCTGTTCCAATTGAGCAATAATTCTTTCTAATTCTGACAATAAAAAGTTAGAGCTATCCTGGTTATACACCTCCAGCAAACTCTGATAAAACCATAAAGTACCTTCTTTTCCCCCTTTGAATTTTTGCCAAACTGCATCGCCATGTTGATACAAATCAGCTAAAATCGACCGGGCATTATGTAGTTTATCTGCCATTGACACGCGCAGTACGGATGGGGAAGCGTAACGCATTTGTTTGATATATTGTAATTTGCGCTCGTGCCAAGGTGGTTTAGGTATTGTATCAGATTCCGTGCAACCGTCCACAATATCCGTAACTCTTTCACCAAATAGTATCAAAATAGCTTGGCGAGTTTCTGCACCGCCGCAATCTTCAATACTATCATGTAAAAGTGCCGCAATTGCTTCATCTTCATCTCCGCCATCTTCTAATACCAACGCTGCTACGCTTAACAGGTGACTGATGTAAGGAATATCGCTACCTTTTCTAACTTGATTAGCGTGAATTTGAGTAGCATAAACTAAAGCTTGTTCAAACCGAGTTGAGAGTTTTGGTATTTTAGTATTCATGGTCATTTGTCATTTGTCATTTGTCATTTGTCATTGGTAATAGATAATTTTTTTTCCTATTACCTATTACCCACAACCTATTACCCTTGGTAAAGCTTCCAAGTATCTTCGATATCTTTAGCCATACGCGATCGCAATGACCAAGGAAGTAAAACTTCTACCTTGGCTCCCCATGCTCTCAAACGCATGATTACATTATTATCATCTGTGCGATAATTAACTCGACAGTAAATATCTTCGGGAGAACGAGAATAGAAAACCTTTAAAATTTCCGGCTTTCGTTCCGAATCTATCCGAGCATTAAGAATCTGGCTCTCAGCATATTTATATGGGATTTTCGTAAAAAGTTCATCCCGTTCTGTTCCCTCAATGTAGCGATAATGGAAATAGCGATCGAACCGCAATAATAGTAACTCTTGTGGCTTATAAAAATCAAATCCCCAAGCGTCATTACGGTAATTTTCAATTTGGTTCGGTGTTTTGGATTGACAAACTAATTGGGTAAACCCCTCAATATTCACTTCATCCCACTTTAACTGCTGCAAACTTTGAATGCGATCGAGCCGATAATCATACCAATCAATTTTACCATCATCTTTTGGGGTTTGACCAAACGCAAACAAATAAGGAGCGCGATGTGAATAGTAAATGCACACCGGATAAACTATATATTCTTCTCCTCGATCGTGATAATTTTGATAGTTCTTTGCACTGACATAAGTAATTTTTACAGGCGGGATCTGCGGTTGATGCCAAATAGATTTTAGCTGTTTACGCAAGGTATTAATTTGCTGGCAAAACTGGCGATGAACAATATACTCGATATCCAAAAAAAAGCGCTGTTCGCCGTTAATTTTCTGCCCAAAATCTTCAAAGAAATCAGCCAAATCGTTAGCGAGTGCATTTCTAACGACCGTTGTACCAGGAGCGAGAATAGCATTTTCTGGGTAAATAGCAACCTGGGGAAAATCTTTCACCAGGGAATACACAATTTTAAACTTTTTACCCTGACCTTCCTTAATTGCTTGCGCTTGCAACCATCCCATTTCCACCAAAGCTTTGAAGTCGTACTGAATATTTTTACTGGTGATGGCAAATAAACGACCTGACGGTAATCGTTTCTGATTTTTGCGATTCTTTTCGGCTTGGGGAATTATGCCAAAAGATAGCAAGTTATCTAAATCTTGTCCTGTCATTGGGTAAAGATTTAGGAACCTACATTGCCATTCTTCTGCATTCATACCCGAATCGGGATTGAATAGCCAATCACGAATAGTTTTAGCACAAGGACATTGCGGATCGTGAGCGAGCGGAATCTTGTAATCTTTATGATCGGTATCAGTTTGGGTGAAAAATAGTTTATTCCAATCGCTGTAAGTGAACTTTTTATTGAGTTGTAACCGAATCGGATCTGTTTCGTCGCCGTAAAGCGATCGCAATATCACCCACAACCGCACTGCTTTGGGCAAATTCTGTCTCAAAGAACCGCGTGCCAACACCTGCAACAGTTCTACTGTAGGTTGAAAGTCAAAGGTTTTACCAGACATAAATTTCCAGTGTTACTCTACTTGTAGGGTGCGTCAGACTTTGGTTATAGATCGATGATTGAGAGTTTCGTCTTCTGACGCACCCTACTCTACTTCTTTAAACTAACCAACTATGGAAACCCCCCTTTCCATATTCGTGCGAAAGTAAAATAGTCAACGCAGGTCAGGGAAAACCAATGACTACTTATCAAATCAGATTAGAGGGAGATACGTTAAAAGTAGATTTTGCCAAAAATGCAGACGGCGAACTAATTCCAGCCGATGGCGATCGAATTGTGCGGGATGCGGCGGCGCGTTTGCACCAAATGATAGCTGCTGGGGAACTGCAAGGCGGAAATCTGCTCAAAATCGACGGCAGAATATCGGTGCTAGCCAGTTATACTTTAGCTCACGAAGTCGCGCACCTATATCGAGCGATCGCTGTTTCGGATACTCGTTTGAGTGCTTACGTTGTTGTCATCAGTACCGCTACGGAGTATCCCGTAGGTAGTCGAATTGACTTTCAAACTGGTGAAGTTAAACAAGTAGCTACGATGGATGATAGTTATCCCTCATTTTTAATCTATTGGGAAGATGATGTTTTAATTGCCAAAATTAACAATGGCGTCAAAGCTGATGGCGATCGAATTTTACTAGATGCAGAAGCACAATTGGGAAAATTAATTAGTTCGGGACAATTACCCGGTGGTAAACGACTGCTGAAAATTAACGGACGCGCCACCGTCTTGGCTAGTTTTGCAATTGCCAATAAAATTGCTCATCTATATAGTAGCGTAGCAGTTTTCGACCCCAAGTTGGGAGATAAAGGATTAGATAGATATGTGGTGGCGATCGGTCATACTAAAGATTACCAAGTTGGGGATACCTTTGATGTAGATTATGACCCGCAGCCTACAGTTAAAGCTGTCTTATGTGGGCCATCCAATACCGGAAAAACGGTACTGCGAGATGGTTTAAAAGCAGCTATTTTAAATTTGAACAATGCACCAGCCGATTTCTATGCCATTTCAGGTTGTCCCGATGGTGATGGTTCTTGGTACTCGGAAACTGTCGCCAAATATCCAGAGTTAGCTACTAAATTAAAGGAAGAGTACAAAGCTAAGTTTACCCCCGAATTCGCCCAAGCTAAAGCACGAGAAATTAAAGTGATTAAAAATTCACTGTTGTTATTTGACGTAGGCGGTAAAATTCCCAGCGATGAAAATAAACTTATCATGTCTCAAGCTACTCACGCCATTATTTTAGCTAAGACAGAAGATGATGCGATCGCTTGGCAAGAGCTTTGTCAGAAACAATTGGAAAACCCTTTACCTGTAATTGCAATTATCTACAGCAATTTGTATGGTAATTCAGATACAATTACCAACAAAGAACCTGTGCTGACAGGTAGCGTTCATCAATTGGCGCGGGGAAAAGATGTTTCAACTCGCCCAATGGTGCAAGCTTTGGCTAACCTATTGGTAAAGTTGACTAAATCTTAACCTGTTCGTCGGTAATAGCAGACAATTTTTATAAGCCGCTTCAACGAAGCGGCTTTTGGCATTTTTGGGAAGTCCCCCTTTCCATAGTCTTGGTTAAATTTAATTATCAAAGTTGATTGAGAAAACAAGTTGAAAATCATCAAGATTACTAATTTGGAGTTTCAATATGAAAAGTAAATTACTGCAAATGCTTGTTTTTGGTTCCACTACTTTTCTAGTTGGTTGCCAAGCACTTTCATTGTCACAGCAGGTGAGTTCTATACCTAATGCAGAGGGAAATATTAAAAGGAATGCTCTATGCCAATCTTTTAACTTGGGAGATAACTTGCGAGCGCAACTAAATTCGACTTCTTTACAGTTAAATTTGCCTGTAGCCCGATTCAATAATTCTGCCCAAGGTCGATCGGTAGTAATACTGCCGGTAACTGATGACTCTATCCGTTTCTTTTGGGTGCGACAAGATAGCCGGGGAAAATGGTCTATAGCTGAAAAACAGACAGTAATGCAGGTTCAACCGGGACGCTTGGATGCTTCTCCTATGCACCGACTGCACTACAACGCTCAACAGCAAAAAGTAGTGCTGTTTCTTACCTTACCTACTCCTTATTGGCAACAACACATTACTATTCAACCAGTTTTGTCAGAAAGCGAATCGCGCTGGGGTCGAATTCAGCCTTTTAATACCCGACTTAGTGCTGGTGGTTTCCTTCACCCTTTCCGAGGGATTGATAGAGGTTTATCTGGCAATACTTTGCCGAAAGAACTAGCTGAAGTTATGAACCAGATCGAACCGGGTTCAATATATGTCCCTCGCATTTATGGTGACAAAGTTACGTTGCTAAAGCCGAATTTGGTCAATCGTCCCCTCTGTCCTTTAGCCCGGTCTTAATACTTGCAATTATTCACTTTTACACGCCACTTTATTTACACTATGAATCGAGACAAAAAAAACTACCGTAATAACGGTCATCAACCTCAAGTATCCGGTAGATATGCCAAGCGGATGCAAAATCCAAAAAGGCAAGTAAGTGCTGATTACACTGAAGTAATTGAGCGCGATACAGTTCCCAAGCCACAAACCCAACCTCCATTAGCACCGGAGTGGGCAGAATTAAATGATGGTTTGGCAACTAACACCAATTCGGCTGTCATAAATACTCAAGAAAATGGAAAACTTGAGCCTACCACTACTTCTAATTTTGCCAACGAACCAGATTTTTGGAATAAAGCATTAGTAGCAGTATTAAGTATTTTTTATGTAGCCACTTTAGTTTCAACTTATGTTTCCAGCAGTTTGTTGCTGTATTTACTCAGTGGAGGGGCAGGTATTGCCATTCCCATGTTTGGAACTCAAATACCCATTACCGAAGCTGTAGCTTTGATGGGTACGGGAATTTTGGAGGGTACATCTTTAAGCGATGCTTACCTCGACCACAAAAAACTTCTGATCGGAAATCTTCAATTGATTTCTCGTTTTGGGCGTTTTTCGGCTTTTGTCGCGCAGGGTTTGTTGTACTACATGGCACTGGGGCAGTTGTTGTTTGCCACGGCAGATGTTAGCAGTTTGGGAACGCAAGGTTTACAAGACGATCGAAAGTCTTCCGATCCTCAAGCGGCACTCGTATTAAACCCTCCTACTGCGTTGCACGGTGTATTTGTTGGCACTGTCAGCTTTGCTTGGAGTTTTGGCACTACTTATATTGGGCCTACTGCTTTGCTTGTAGCGATCGATCGCCTACGTCGGAAACGATTTCAAAAAGCTCAACAATCCCCACAGAGTAATACTAAGAGTGGTGAACAATCAACTGAAATTAAACCTTTACTCAATTATTGGCACAACCAAATCAGCAAAGAAATTCAAATTAAGCTGTACAACAAGCTGATGGAACATCAGGTTGAGGAGATGAAATTACTTCAGCGTGCTATTGAGCGAGGATTGGTTGAAATTGCTAATCTTCCCGAAGAAGTTCGACGTTACGGTTTGTCGATCGCGCAAAATACTCCCAAAGAACTCTTAGAAAAAGCCAGACTAACTCCAGATCTAGCAGCTTCACTTTTCAAACCGCCAACGATACCAAGTTCGCCAACTGATTCCAACTAATCCAATTTAACCCAATCGGTAGGGCCGTCAACATTTTTGTTGACGGTGGTCTACGAGCAGTTTCCACCCCTACCGATTTAACCCAATCGGTAGGGGTGGGGAGGCTGCGGTACGAAACGTACCGCCAACACTAAGCCCGTTTCCAACTAATCCGATTTAACCCAATCGGTAGGGAAACGTTAAATTTTGCGGCATAGCTCCCGCACCGACTGTTTCCAACTAATCCGATTTAACCCAATCGGTAGGGGTAAACTTAGACACCTTAGAGTTGCTGCCAGGGAGTTTCCAACTAATCCGATTTAACCCAATCGGTAGGGCTGTCAATCCTGTTGGACAAACCAACAACAAATAAAGAAGTAGTTTCCAACTAATCCGATTTAACCCAATCGGTAGGGATAATTTGGCCGTAGCTTTAGCAAAAGATTTCCCTGAACTGGTTTCCAACTAATCCGATTTAACCCAATCGGTAGGGATTGTCATCCAAAGCTTGATCAAGTTGCTTTGAAGTGGTTTCCAACTAATCCGATTTAACCCAATCGGTAGGGTTGATCCTGTAAGTTTTTCCGGTGTCGACATTGCAGTCGAGTTTCCAACTAATCCGATTTAACCCAATCGGTAGGGAGTTCGTCGCAGAGCCTATATCCAGAGAGGGTTACAGGCGTCAAATCGACGCACCTGGTAAAAACATCATACATCGGCATCAAAAATGAGGTCAACAACATGGCTCAAATCCAGTCTAGGTAAGGCATCGACGCAAGTTCACCAACATTGGAGGTTTCAGGATTTGGCTGAGGTGCGTCGATCGCGATCGCACCTACTCCTCAAGTAACCGCAAACCTAGATATAGCAATGATTTTAGCTAGTTCGAGCGGGGATGGAGTTTAAGAAATCGACCTATCTACACACCTTCAGCAACTACTGGGTTTTTAGAGGTTATTAGCTAGTTAAAATTTTGTTAACTAATGCTCACTAACGATTACTAATGCTATACTTTAGGTATGGCATATATTCCACTCAGAAAAGCGGTCGAATTTCTGGGGTTGCATCCTAATACGTTGAGGCGATATGCAGATGAAGGGAAGATCAAAAGCATTAAAAACCAAGCAGGGCAAAGGCTCTACGATATCGAGTCCTATATTAGAGGCGATTCAATTAGAGTTGCCACTGTTTGCTACTGTCGAGTCTCTTCCTCAAAGCAGCGAGACGACCTCAACCGACAAATCATCTATATGCAATCCCTCTACCCAGAAGCTGAAATCATCAAAGACATCGGAAGCGGGCTTAACTTCAAAAGGAAAGGACTGCGCTCCTTACTGGACAGACTTATGCGCGGAGATCAGCTCACGCTTATTGTTGCCTGTCGTGACCGACTCGCTAGGTTTGGATTCGAGCTTATTCAGTATTTGGTTGAGCAAAACGGTGGACAAATCTTGGTTCTCAACCAAACTGTATACTGCCCATCCTCAGAACTTACCCAAGATTTACTCAGCATCCTCCACGTCTTCTCT
>NZ_JAIQZN010000216.1 GCF_023333585.1 Argonema antarcticum A004/B2 | reverse complement strand
GCAAGAGCATTTCAGCCTCATTCGCGACGGCAAGTAACTCAGTAACCGACGATCGGCTGACAGAACAAGTCTGTCAGCTTCCAGCAGACGCTAAACAAGATTCCCTTCTGCCTTCAATTGTCAAAGTGGAGGAGAGTTTAAATGTAACTTCTGCTGTTCCTTTTCCTGTGACCTCTGCATCCGTTTGCGAGGTTACTCAAGAGAGTAATTCGGCTCAAACCGATGCTAGTACTGGCGTTCAGGAGTCACTAAGGAACGATCTATTCCCGGTTACTACCTCGCAGCGCTTAGTTACTCAGTCGCAATCTGGCTCAATATCCCGTTCTCAGTCGGCTCAAGTTGAAAAATTAACAAAAGAGTGCCTCGTTCTCAAAAGACAGTTAGAACATTCAACAACAGAGGTACGGTTGGATGAGCGTTCCAGGACTTTTCGCCAATTGCAAACATTGTTGATTAACTATTGCAGTGTACGGGCGGCTGTACTGGCCAACCCTCAAGTGCCTGCTTCTAATATAGTTTCCTTATTCACAACGCTGGATAATCTGCTGGCAAGTTGGGATATTGAACCTATAGGTCAAGTTTGGGAACAAGTACCTTACAATCCCCAGCTGCATCAAGCTGATGTAAATGATCTGGCTGAGGGAGAGTTGGTTTTTGTGCGGTTTGTAGGGTATAAGGATGGCGATCGCATTCTTTGTGCTGCGAAGGTCAGTCGCACGCTGCCATTTGGGTAAAACTTTTGAACGAATCGCGGCTGCCTTAAGACTCTGCCATCAACTATCCCTCTTCTGTCACTCTCCGGGAGGCCGATCCCTAGAAGCCTCATGAGGCAATAAATACAAGCTATCCTCATTTTTTCTACTGCAATGGCTATCTCTACTGGCTGGCTGAGGAGTGTGGCTGTTTTGAGTATAGAAGCTACTATACTCTATTTTCTCCTCTTTGGCTCTATCCCTGGTTAGGCTTACTCCCTGTTTGAATTTATCTAGGCATAACCAAAAACAAAAATTATGTAGGTGATTAAACGGAGCTGATATAATTTAAAACTGTGGAAAATTTACGCAGAATTTCGGAAGCGAAACATTTGAATTTAGATTATAACAAAAATTGCCGCCTTACTCAAAATTACTGGGTTACAAAAGCGTGCAGCTACTGGAAATCTGAGTTTAAGTCCAAAGAAAATTGAAAAATTTGGATGAGTTAGCACGACTCAGTTATCTGGCAAAAAGCTACGCTAAAGGGCACGTTATCAGCTCGAATTTTAAACATTCATCAGGGAAAGTCTATGAATCAAACTTTAGTCCTCCAAGAGTTCGCGATCGTCATCGCCGCCAAAAATCACAACCTGACCATTTTAAACCCTGATTTCTTGAAATACAGTGGCATCGTCCCGACCGACTGGGAGTTAGCTCGTCCCCCAGTCTACACCAACCGTGTGGCTCAGGTTACTTTTGCTAATGGCATTAGTATTATAGCTGAACCCAATCGAGTGATATTTTTAGAAGCAATTGCTGAGAAGACAACAGCAGAACTAGCTACACCAAACATTGCTCGCAAGTACATACAGACGCTGCCAAACATAGAATACCAGGGTATAGGTCTCAATCCTAGAGACTATATTTCCTTTGAGTCACAGCAATTATCAGCCCGCAAATACCTAACTGAAACACTTTTTTCCCCCAGTTTTTGGCATGAAGAAGGCACTGCACCCGTGGGAGTTACAGTTAACTTTACTTACACCCTGGAACGGAGTTCCTTGAATCTGAGTGTCAATGAGGTATCTATGCGGTTTGAAGATCGAAAAACCGTCCCTGTTATCTTATTTTCGGGCAATTTTAGCTACGATATCCCGACTGAGACTGGTGAAGAACGCTTAAAGAGTTTCTACCGAGTTCTTGATAATTGGCAAGCCGATCTGGAGATTTACAAAAACATCGTTAATACAAAGTTTTTGGCAAAAGCTACTGAAAAAGCGGCTGACGTTCCAGAAGAGGTGCCAATAATTGCCAGTTAGCTTGTCTAACGCTATCTAATACAGCGGTTCCCGCTGTTATGAGGTACAGTAGCAGCAATTAGCAAACCAATTTCTTAAATGTTGAGGATTCATTA
>NZ_JAIQZN010000109.1:10991-23761 GCF_023333585.1 Argonema antarcticum A004/B2 | reverse complement strand
GGTGCGATCGCTATTTTTGACACAGATGCTTCCATTCCCAAGTCCCACCCACCTACTCCGGCCAATAGGCTGATTGCCTGGGGGCGATGTGGAATTAGATGAGCGTTATTGGCTAACATGAAGTTTGTCTCCACACAAAAAATTGGGGACAATTGCCCCAATCCCTAGTTCCGTCAAGATACTGAAGGGATTGGGGTTTGCCTTTTTTAGAGGCTTAAATACTAAGATACCATAACTTACAAATATGCGTGCAAGAAGTTTGCACGATAATACTCAGATTATATATATGCAAACTACTGCGCGTCAATAGGTTGTTATGGTAAGTTGGGAGAGAGCTTCAAGTGCGAGTTGAGGTAGTTGACTACTCTGAAGGAAAGAAGAAAAGAGCGATTGGCAGCCTTGGCGACGAGGCTAAAGGAATTGCTGGGATCTCCTAGTGACAGCAGCTTAGCCAGATCTATTGGCATTTCCTTGCACGTTGTTCACAGGATGAACACACTTCGTAGTTCTTCCCTATCAGAAGAGAACACAAAACAGTTATGCTCTTTCTTGGGTATCGATTTAAACGAGTTTGAGCAGTTCCTAGAAGGCCAAATCAATTTAGCGGCCATCACTCGCAATGTTAAGCAAGTTAGAATTAGCAACTTAGAAGAGTCAGCTAGAGCATTACAGGTATTAAAGAATGAAATCTTACCAAAGCTAGCTTTTCCAGATTGCTTGGAAGCTTTACGCGATCTCCAAATCAGGTTCTGGTCGTTGGCAGACGATTATGTGTTTGTAAAACGCAGTTTGAACTCAGAGTTAACCGGATTAACAGACAAGGTAACCACAATCACTGAGTTATTGCAGGGGCAAGATTTAGATGCGATTGCAGAACGGGTAAATTTCGAGCGTAACAGGCTAGTAGAGATCTCACTAGGAGAAGAACCGGCTTGTGAGGAACTTACCCTACTTAGTGCTTCCCTGGGAATACCTATTAAAGATCTAGAATCGCTTAGAGAGCGACAATTTGGCCAAAAGAATCATAAAGCTAGCTTTACAGGAGACAATAAATAACGAAGCTTTATTCTATGCAACTTCATGTAAAATTGGTATAAGCCTAGACTAAGCACAAAAGGATCGGCAAGCGGATTTAAATCTATCAATAGCGAGATGGCCATCACATTGCATTCGCTCGGTCTTTTACCTCTGGAGGCTTTAATTGATGACTATCTCGTCGGTTCTCGAACAAGCTGCTAACTCTGTTGTAGTTGTTTCTACTTCTAAGCCACCTGCTACTGAGGTAGTCGAAGCTTTGCTTGAATCTGAGAAAAACGCCAGAACCAATAAACTTTCTTACTCTTTTGAGCAGTTAATCGGTAACTGGCGTTTATGTTTTATTACAGGCACTAAAAAAACTCGCGCCAAAGCTGGAATTGTTCTGGGTGCGGGACGTTAGGTTCCTCAGTTTGTTAAAATTGAACTGTCTTACTCGACTGCATCTGCACACATAGAACCACAAAACTTTGAAGCAGGTCAAATTGAAAATCGGGTAACGATCGGAGCGCTAAAACACAGACTAAACATATTTGCGAATTTTGAGCAGCTTCATCAACTCGCGCTGTACCCGTTGATACAAAGGAAGAGATGACACTTCAATTTGGGCATAAACTTTCCCATTAGGCTGAAAAAGATTATCCTTATTATCAACGATCGCTCTCACCCGCAACAATTGTTTTTGTCCGGAAGGGTCACTTTGCAGCACAGGTTCAATCCTCTCAATACGAGTAGTAATGGGTTGCAGTCCGGGTTCTAGGGGTTGTAAAGTTACCGTAGCTGATGGTTTCTTCATCACATCTTTTATTAAATCCGAATCCGTTTGGGGAACTTCAATCAAAGCCACCAACTTATCTAAGGAAGCAATTTCCAAAACAGCCTCATTTTCTGCCATTTTTTTACCCACCTTTTCATGTAAATTTTGGCTGACCACTATCCCAGAAATCGGTGCTGTTAAAAGCTGATTTTTATGTTGTTTTTCTTGCAACTTTTGTAACTCTGCCTTCAAAGTTTCAATCGCCGGAGTGAGATTTCCTACTTCCGCTTTAGCTGCTGCTAATTCCTGAACAGCAGTTTGCTTAATTGCTACTTTACTCGCTAGCTCATCTTGGCGGATAGCCAAATCTTTTTGCAATTTCTTTTTGATAGACTCAATCTCTTCAAGCTGGGCTTCAATTTGATGTTTAATTCCCTGAATTTCTTGCTCTTTGCTACTGACTTCGCCTTGAATAGTAAATTTTTGGCCTCTCAGTTCTTTTAATTTGTCCTGAAGAGGTAATCGAGCCATTAATTCTTGTAATTCCGGTTTTTCATAGGAAGCGATCGATTTTTCAACTTCCCGTAAATTTTCGTGCAGACTGAGTATTTGCGCCTCAATACCGGGAATTCGACTATTTAGCGCTTCTATTTCTGCCTGCAATTTTTGAATTTCTGGAGTGGGATTCCCATTTTTTATCCGCTCAATATCTTGGCGAACTTCTTCGACTTGACGTTGAGCGGCTTTTGACTGTTCGATAGCTTCCTCAACCTTGCCTTGGAAAATGGGAATGCGTACAGAAGCAGCGGCTTTGGCTGATTCTTGTTCCTGTAATTTAGCTGTTTTTTGAATAATTTCTGATTCTAAATCAACTGTAGCAACAGCCGCAACTGGTTGACCTGCTTTGACAGAATCACCAGAATTCACCCAAAATTTGCTTACCGTACCCGCTACTTGCATATAAACAAGTCGATGGCTGTCGGTCAAGGGTTCCAACCGCGCTTCGGTGCGTACTGATGTGGGTATCGGTATCTGAGAAACCCAAACTCCGCCTGCTAGTAAACCGCCAATTAATATCAGGCGTCCTAAATTAAATGATTCTCCAGATTTTACAGGTGGCGTTATTTGATTAGCTGTAGAAGTTTGTTGATTGGGAGTGTCAGCAGTGACGGGTGAAGTCGGGGTGATTTTAGGTACTGGTATGGTTTCGGATTGGTCGGTAGGCGGCACAACTTTGAGTTGTATTCGCTTCGGGGAATTGTTTGGATTGATTGCAGACATAGCTTTTATTGGTGATTGGTGATTAGGTCAGAATTTTTAATTACCTATTAACCTGCTGAAGGTTTAATTTTTAGGGGTTTGGTTATGTTGAGAAGTAGGGGATAAGTAGTAAATAGCCCAAACAAATAGTAGGGTTGCGGCTGTGGTGGGGATGTTGCTAAGGTTCCAATCGACTATATGCCATATAAGGAAACCAAAAACAAACCAAATATAGGCAATGCTAAGAGGGCCATAAGCTGTTAATATACACCGCGTTTTCCACAGTTCTTGAATGGGTTTTCCAGTAAGAAGGTTGGCATAAAATTTAAAGGAGCGGCTTCTGAGGTTATTAATTCCAGTGATGGCTACGACGAGGTAATATCCATCAAATTTTGCTAAAGGGTTTAGGTTAAGTGCAACTGTAAATAGTGCGGCTGACATGAGAAGGAAACTGGTAGTAGAAAGCCATGTACCGCTGGCTGATAAGTTCCACAATCCTAAGCCAATGGATGCAAGAATTAGTTGTACGAGTACGCCTGCTCCTACTACTAATATTCGTCGGCTGCGAGATAAACAATAGGAGTCGGTGGTGTTAGTGTAGACGGAGGGGATGAAACACATGAATAGTAAGCCGACTTCTGGGACTATGCCGTTGTAGTGTTTGAGGGTGAAGGCGTGTCCGAGTTCGTGGAGGGTAACAACTAAGACAGTAAGGAGGGCAAATGGTAAGAATAAGCTGCTGCTGTAGGTTGTTAGTAGTTGTTGTCCGATGAAGATGATTTCTGGTTGTTGGTTGAATCCTATGATGGCTGAAATAATTAGAAAGGCGGTGAGGAGAAATGCTGTTGGTTTTGTCCAAATAAAGCGTATTATGTCGATATGTCTGGTTAGAAATGGGTCGGGGTTGAATAGGCGAATTCTAAAGGATAGTAGTTGGAGAGGGGTGAATTTATTACGGCGTTTTTTGGCTGGTTTGCTTCCTTCTAGCATTCCGGTGGCAGTGAGGAGTTGAAGGAGATATCTGAGTTCGTTTTGAGTGATGCAAAATTCTTCTGTAATTATATTAATTGGTAGTTGTCCGAGTCGTTCGATAATGGCTTTGTCGCGATCGCTTACTTGCAGGAATGTGACATCCTCTGGGTTCCGTAGTATCCAGTAACCGCCGGGATGCGCTACCCAGTGAACGCAGGGTTTCAGGCGGGGACTTTTAGGGGTGGGGGTGAGGGAGAGTGGGGGAGTGGGCGAATGAAAAAATGCTTCGTTTATCCCTTTGTCCCCTTCTTTGCCTCTCCCTCTTTCCTTGTCGTCTACTTCGGCGGCGAGGATACCCAAGATGATTAGTTTTTGGAGTAATTCTACTACTAGGTTGGGGGAAATGGCATTTTGATATTGTTCCTGACAGTAGTTTTGGATTTCTTGTCCGGTGAATTCGCCGGTGAAGTAGCGCAAAGCGTAACCTTCGACGGCAGAAAACTGATAGCGCTGATTTCCTTGGGTGGATAGGAGGATAACGCGATCGCAGTTTTTTCTTTGGGCTAGTTTCCAATAGTCTCGGATGTCGGGACAGATGCAGTTTTGGTATTCTGTCTGAGTTTGGCTTTCTTCGAGGTTCATCGTGGTTGGTAGATCCCTGTATGGGTTGAGGTTGGGGAATGCTTTGTTACCCCTCTACCTATCTCTCAGGCGTAAGGGGTGGCTTTTATGCGGCTGATGGGGGATTGTTATATTTCTTTACAATTTAGAGGGATGGGACAATGGAAGCGATCGCCTACGACACGCTGCGCGATCGCATTTCCCATCCCAAAAAAAGCGATCGTTACTTTTACCTCATTACCTCAGTTGCTTCTTGCAAAACTTGAGTAATTTCAGGTTTAAGAGCAGCGATTACGTCATTTGGTAAATGCTTGTGATGGGGGAAGTTGGGTAGATTGGGGAAATGAGGCGTGCTATCATAGCGAAAAATTAGGCGATTTTGTTCATCCTGAAAGTGGTAGCGGTAATCGAGAAATTCTAATTGATTATCTGCAACTACGATTGCCTCGTTTATTTCTAACAAGTGTGTCTGATTGAAGCGCAATCGAATTTTCAGATTAGCCCGGTTTGGTGTCAAAATTTCTTCTTCATAACGTTCGACATCAACATTGCTGCATTGTTGAATTGCTTGCTCGACTCGATCGAGGTAATCAGATAAATAATTAGGCACCATAATTAAGTTGTTGCGCTATTTCCTGATGTAAAGCCAGGTAATGACGGTAATCATTTGCCCATTCTATCAATAGGGCATCATCTGACAATAATCCTTGATTGTATTGGGTAAAGAATTCTTCAGAGTTCATTTTTTGTTGGTTTTCATACAAGCTCAGTCGCTTGGCAACGGCAACTAAGGCATCTAATGGTGATGTATATTGAATGGTCTGTTTACGCATTGGCTCTTTATCTTTGTAATGGATTCATCTGCGATACTAAAATTTATCACTGCCTAAATTTTAGCAAATTAGCGATCGCACTCTTCATAGCGACTGGCAAATGGGTGAGGTGCAAGTAAATTGTAGGGGCGGTTTTTGCCATAATTCTTGTCGGTTAGCCAAAAATTATCTGCCAAACCTGCCCCTACGAACGCCCTATGAAGAAAATCGCTTTATTCTACCTCACGCGGTTGCAATCCGCTGTAATCTTCAGCTTACTTGACTGATTGCCGTTGCCGTTTCAGCAATAAACCTGCACCAAAAGTACCAAAAGTCAAGATACCGAATAAAGAACTAGGTTCGGGAACCGACTGAGGTTCTTCATTGAGAATCGCGTACATATTAAAGCTAGCTATGTCAGTGTTGAAGTCAAGTCTGAGGGGAAATGCGGTAGGATTTGTCGGATCGACATTAAGACCAACGACGCTAAATTCTTCGACACCCATGCCATCTGTAAGTAAGTTACCGAGTAAGGCTTTATAGTTGCTAAAAGGAACGCGATCGCCTCTTTGAAATTCACCGAGAAAAACATCTTTTACTAACACGCCAAAAGGTTTAGCAAAACCAGTAGGAAACTCCATAATTTCCGTAAATAGAGAGTCGGAAACCATTTTGTAGCGAAAACCGTAAGCAGTTGGTGGATCGAAATTACCTCCCCTGGGAACATTTCTGAATCCCCACATATTTGGTTCGCTTAGATCGGGCATAATAATATCTGGTTCTAGTAACAATCGAAATCCATCTGTGTGATAAACCCATTCTTGTTCACCGCTTTTTACCGTAACTATCCAATTATTAACGAAAGCCTGCGTACACATCATATCTGGTGTTACTGGTCGCCCCCCACAACCATTTGGCCAAGTAACTTGTCGGACGCTGACAATTTCTAGGTTGGAAATAGACAAAGCTGAAATTTGGGAAGTGTTTTGTAAAATCCGATCGGCAATTGATTGGCGTAGTTCAGATATTGGGATAATACCATCGAACACTGGTTGTTTTGAAGTAGGTGGTGGTGGATTTACTTGTACAGAAGGCAAATTCTGTTCTTCACCAAAAGGCACACTTTCAGATACAGCAGGTTGAGGTAAGGAAAGTGCGATCGCACTGACCAAACTTATACCTAAACTCAGGAAATAGAATTTGTTGGTAAAGGTAAATGCAGACATGGTGATTGTTTGTTTGAACGGTTAATTGTTGAAAGTTGCTAAGTGCAGAAAGTAGAGGCGATCGCACTTTTCTCAAGGCCCGATCGCTCAGATACTTTTCCCTACTTATCTCTCAGAAAAAGCTGGCTATTTTTATGCGCGATATCTCGTAAATTTACAAATCTTTACTAGAAGTCGGTGGTGAGAGGTGAGGAATGCGATCGCACTCTTCATCCTCAAAAAAGCGATCGGCTACGGTACGCTAGCTAATCGTACTTTTTCACCCGATCCGATCGCTCAGATACTTTTCCCTACTTATCTCTCAGGAAAAGCTCCCTACTTTTATGCGGAATCTCCCAAACTTTACAAATGTTTACAAAAAGTCTCCCCAAAAAGCACGATCGCACGTCTGCCAAAACTTTTTCAAAATTAGCCATGCCGGAGGCATATCGCGCCTTCCGTCCATCATTAGTGCTAAACTAGCAAGTGGATCAACCAAGATTGAAAATTATGCAAATAACGCAAGGGCATATATGCCAAGGAAAATTCGGGACTATAAAACTGAATTGATTAGATTGGGGTTTGGACAACGGCGTGGAAAGGGTAGCCATCAGAACTGGAAGCACCCGCAACTACAACTGTTGATTACCATTGCCTTCAAAGACGGTGAGGATACACCGTTGTATTTAGAGAAGTTGTTAAAAAAAGCGATTCAAGAGTTAGAAACAATAGCAGCAGAGGAATCAGAGGAATGAATTACCGCTATAGTTTATTAATTCAATGGTCACAAGAGGATCAACTATATTTGGTAACACTGCCAGAGTTTGCTAAATTAGCGATGCAGCCTTGCACTTATGGGAAAACTTATGAAGAAGCAATCGCCAATGCTCAAGAAGCGATCGCCAGCTATCTTGACTATTGCCAAGAAGAAGGTTTAGCCCCTCCAAGTCCGACTTCAGTTGCGGCTTAAGTTAAAGGCGATTGCTATGCGTGTTTCAATCACTTGCGATCGCACTGACCAAACTTATACCTAAACTCAGGAAATAGAATTTGTTGGTAAAGGTAAATGCAGACATGGTGATTGTTTGTTTGAACGGTTAATTGTTGAAAGTTGCTAAGTGCAGAAAGTAGAGGCGATCGCACTCTTCATCCCCATTCAAGCGATCGCATTCTTCATCCCCCAAAAAAGCGATCGCACTCCACAATCTCTAGTCGAGTTTGGGCTTACAATCGGCACCTGTCCCCAACCTTTGATCCTCTTTTAAGCCACAGTCAATTCATAAGCTGAACTACAGCTACCAACCGAATCGGAAGACAGATTTTACTGCATTAAAACCGTTAGAAACAGTATCTTTGACAGTATTAACTGCTTGAACAGCTTTGTTGTAAGTTTCCGTGACTACTTTCTTACCTGTTTCGTAGGTATTGGTTACGACATTTTTGACCGTCTCATAGGCTTTCTTACCAGTCTCAATCACATTGTTGACCATTTTTTTGCCAGTGTTGATGATATTATTCGCAAACTGTTTAGCTCCGTTAATAATGCCGCCAACTGCTTGAACGGCTTTCTGAGCGTAATTGGCAATTTGCTTAACGACTTTAGAGCCTTGCTGGACAACAGGATTCTGAGTAACTCTACTCAGTATTTTCTGTGCCTCTTCTTTTATTTTTTGCTGAGACTGCTGAACAATCTGGGTGGTTTGTTTTTGAATCTCTTGTTTGAAAGTTTGATAGGCAACTTTTGCTTGCTGTACGGTAGTTGTTGCAACTTCATAAGCTGCTTTGGCTGTTGCGGCTGCTGCCTTGGCTTTTTCTAAAGCTCCTTGGGCTTTAGCTTTAGCGGCTTCTACAGCGCTGCTGAAAGCTGATGTTGTAGCATTCCAACCACTCTCGACGTTCTGACGAATAGATGGCCAGTTATCAGCGACCCATTCACCACCTTTTTCACCAAGATAACCACCCAATAAGCTGCCAGCAATTCCTCCGACTACTGAGCCAGCTGGAGGTAAAATGGGAGCAAATAGAGTTGCACCAATATATCCCCCAGCCATACTTCCCAGAATTCCAGCTCCACCTTTAATCAATGCTTTGCCCTTCTCTTGGTCATTTTTAGCTTGTAAGAATTCCCAAGCTGTTGGAACAAGCCCTAGCACATTTCCTATGGTTCCTGATTTTGCTAGCCATCCAGTTCCTTTTGCAAGTGCTCCAGGTGTTTTAAA
This sequence comes from Argonema antarcticum A004/B2, assembly GCF_023333585.1. Taxonomy (GTDB): domain Bacteria; phylum Cyanobacteriota; class Cyanobacteriia; order Cyanobacteriales; family Aerosakkonemataceae; genus Argonema; species Argonema antarcticum. The sequence continues at coordinate 14,880 of NZ_JAIQZN010000109.1, read as the reverse complement.
TACGAATCCATTTTTCCCGGGATTCGTAAATGTTTTTCCTTCAATAAATTCATCCCAATTCTTTGAATAAGTACTGATAAAACTGAATACATTATCTACGTAATTGGAATATTTACCAAAGCGAGGAGGGTTTAAAACAAAACCATTCATACCCTCTGAAAAGCCCGGGTACGCAAGAAGCTTACCCAACTGTTCTATCCTATTTGCATTGTCAATCCCCCTGGAAACATTATTGTCAATATTTACGCCTATAGGATAGGCAGGATTCCAAATATAATTACCAAAGCTTCCCTCTTTGTTCGGATCGAAAAACTCTGCTACTTTTTTTCCTGCTTCATAAAAAGCAGAACTACCATCAGGCTGAATCCACAAAGTGCCTTTATCAAACTGGTATACTCTGACACCGTTGCTAACATAGCCTCCCAATTGTGCGCCCACATCGCCTACTTTCTGAGACACTTGACTGATGGCTGCCTGAAATTGCTCTTGTTGGCGGCGTTGTTCTTCTAAAATCCGTCGCAGTTCCTCCTCAATACGCCGTCGAGCTTCTTCTTCAGCGAGGCGTTGTTGTTCCAAAATGCGTTGCAGTTCTTCTTCAGCCCGACGAGCCTCTTCTTCAGCACGGCGAGCTTCTTCTTCAGCACGACGAGCCTCTTCCTCAGCACGGCGAATTGCTTCTAATCGTTGGCGCTCTTGTTCGACACGTTCTGGAGTATTGTCAATGTAGAGAGCAGACATCCAGTTGTTAGTGCCAGCAATCTTATACCAGCGACTACTCCCACCTCCAGGCATATACGGATCTGGAACCCAACCGCCATTGTTTTCATAAGCATCAAAATCAATAGCATCGCCAGGGTATTTAAGGCCAACTGGTGAATTGTTTGTACTGGGGCCAGAACGTATCCTCAACCATCCTGTTTCTGTAACGTATCCAGCATTCATCACCCGACCTGTAAAAGTTGGAACGGAAACGCTGACTGCCCGTTCTCCTGGGGTAACTTTACCTTCTCCGCTCCAAGTCAGGGGAGATTGTATAGGTTTTGGTTGATAGGGTTGAGGCTGAGTGCGTTTTGCTAGTTCTATGGCTGCTTCTACGTTCACTAAACCCGAACCTGTTGCAGCATCCCAACCACGAGAGTTGAGATCCACTGCGGTCTTCTGGAGAATTTCTTTAACCTGCGGATAACTCAGACCTGGGTTAGCTGCCCAAACTTGAGAAACTGCCCCTGTGACTTTTGCTGCTGCAACTGATGTGCCAGCCATTTCACCCACACCCAAATCTAGAGGTATGGAAAAATCTAAATTCGTTGTAGTTGTGGATGCGTTTGTACTAAACCCAGCATTTCCTAAAATCTCTTCGGCCTTAATCAGGTTATCAGCCAAATTTTCATCAAAGGCATCAACAAATTGACTGAGTGCATCTACACTGGCAGCATAATAGCCATCAACATATTCCAAAGCTATCTTTTGGCTGGCAGCACCCAGGTAATCTTTGAGTAATTGGTCAATTTCTTTTGTTGCTTCGTCGTAAACTTGCCGTTCTTCAGGAGTCAGATTTTCCAGTTCTTGCTCATCGCTTTCCAATTCTTGAGGAGCGCTGAAAGGCCCAAATACTTCCTCGAAAGTATTTCGGGCAATGGTAGACATCTCATCTTCTAGTGGTTCTTCCTCACCACTGAGTAGCCCAAGATCTGCACCTTCACCTACAGTTGACATTACAGGTTGATCCGGCGTGCCACCACGAGCCACAAAATCTAGACCAAAACCAAAGTTGGAGTAATCAGCACGATTACCGTTATAGTCGATTGAGCCAACCGTAATCACATTGTCAAATTCCTGAGAAGCTTGACCGAGGGCAGACATGGTTCCACCGTTATTCCCAGCAGCGACTACCACCATCACGCCATTCTGACGCGCATATTCTAAAGCTTCTCGTTCTTGGGGAGTCAATTCGTAGCGCGTCGTGACGCTACCATCAGGATTGATTTGGGTTAAATCAAAGCTGAGATTTACTACCGCATTCGGTTGTCCAGATGCCTTGGCTGCATCTACAAATTCTCGCAGAGACTCTGCCCACTTACCAGAACCAATGGCACGACCTAACCAAATGGGAGCATCATCATTCATGCCATCGATGCCAATACCGTTGCCTTGGGTAGCGCCAATAATTCCTAAGATATGAGAACCATGTTCGCTCCCCTCACTATTTTGCAGCAATGGATTGTTATCGTTATCAACGCGATCGCGGCCTAAGATAATACGGCGATAATCAATATCAGGATTCTTGCTAATGAAGCCAGTATCGATAATCCCAATTAAAGGCTGATCGGACTTTTTGAAGTCATACCTGACAGGTACATCAACATCTATGGCAGGCGTAACCTTCGCTAAATGCACGGCTGCCGCAATATTAAGCAGTCCAGCGCCAGTTTCAAGATCCCAGTTAGGTGTCTTCAAATCTGTAGCAGTCCGCTTGAGAATATCAATCACTTGGCGATAGCTTAGATCTGGATTAGCAGCCCAAACTTGAGAAGCTGCACCGCTTACCTTTGCAGTAGCTACCGATGTTCCAAAGTCCTTGGTGACACCATTACCACTGGTAACAGTTATGGGTTTCTCATCTGTGCCACCAGGAGCCACAATATCTAGAGCATAGCCAGATCCAGAATATTCTGCCCGATCGTAAGCTTTCGACAGAGCAACTGAATTATTTACCCGGTCAGCCGAACCTACTGTAACGATATTGTCAAATTCCAGGGAAGCTTGACCAATAGCAGACATTTCCCCCGGATTATCCCCTGCTGATGCCACAATTAAAACATTATTGTGTTGCGCGTAAGCAAGTGCTGCCCGTTCCGCCCCCGTCAATTCAAACCGAGGCGTACCATCTAGGTTAGTTAAGTTAAAGCTGAGATTAACTACCGCATTCGGTTGTTTAGATGCCTTTGCCGCATCGACAAATTCCATCAAAGATTGCGCCCATTGGTCGGAATTAACTTCAGCACGTCCTACCCATAAAGGTGCATCATCATTGATACCATTAATGCCGATTCCATTATTTTGTTTGGCGGCAATAATTCCTAACGCCTGCGTACCTGGGTCATTTCCTTCAGTCGGTTTAACTAACGGATTAGCATCGTTATCTATATAATCGTGTCCTGACTTAATTTGGCTGTAATCAATGTCGATATTATTCGCACTAAATCCAGTATCGATTACACCGATTAACGGTTGATTTGCTTTGGGAAAATCAAAGGTAACTGGAGGTTTTGGAACAGCTACTTTCACAGGTGGTGCTTGTACAGGAGGCGCTGTTTGAGTAGTTGTTACGGTAGGAGAATTAGTTGCAGGTGTTGTAGTTTGTGCTGAATGTGCAACTTCAGTAGTAGATGCTATTCCTGATGTGGGAGTTGTCGAATTATTGTTAACAGCAGAAGGTGTTTGAGTTGTCGATGTTGTGACAACTGTGGAGTGTTCAACTGTAGATGTTGATGTTACTGCGGAAGTAACATTAGTTGTGGTAGTAGTAGAACTGTGGTCAGGTGCGATAACAGTTTCAACTACTTTTGCAGGTTCTACTGAACCTACTTTTACTACTGATTCATTGGCAGTAGTATGAGTGGTGGTGTCGGGTAAGATGGCATTTTCTACTACTTTGGTAGGTTCTACAGATGGTACTTTTGCTACCGTTTCAGTCACAGTATTAGGATGACTGGTATCGGAAGCGATCGCACTTTCCACTACTTTCGGAGCTTCCACCACAGGTACTTTTGCTACCGCCTCAGTCACAGTAGTATGAGTGGTGTCAGAATCGATCGCACTTTCCACTACTTTCGGAGCTTCTACCGTAGGTACTTTTGCTACCGCCTCAGTCACAGTAGTATGAGTG